>DDHX01000028.1 GCA_002338255.1 Ruminococcaceae bacterium UBA1865
CGCGCTTCGCGCTATAAAAAGATTGATCAACCTTTTTAATGGATTTTAGTATGAGCTTATTTCTTGGCCGCAGTAATTTTCACTGTGCTGAACACAGTCATAAACATGGAAACCAACATAAAAATGCCAACTTCTCTTACCACCCAATCGGGAAATGGAACCGCAAAACGCCAAATTATAAAACTTGCAATGCTAATAATTAAGACAAGTGTGCTGATGATTTGTAGCTTTTTCATTTACGGTTACCCCCTACATTTTCCTCATATAGATCAGTTTTACAACCGCGCTTATCATCATTTGACAAACTGCAGCAGCAGTAAGTGCAATGAAAATTGTTGCATTAAAATATGCGGCTATGATACCGGCAAGTATCATTAAAACAGAAGTAACGAAAATCATCGGCAGACCTGCCTTTGCTCTGATCGCTTTCAGTCTTTCGTCATTTTCTTTATTAAACTCCAGTGTTAACTTTTTTTCATCTTTCAGTATCACTCTGTAGCGGAGTAAAAGAATTGCCGCCATCAAACCGCAAGCAGTAACCGCTCCGCATTGAAAGCCAAAAATAAAACTATCTTTAAGCTCCGGACTTACCAAGAACACATCATAAATTCCTAAAGACACAGCAAACACCATGGGAATAACAAGCAATAACATTCTTGTTTTAATTACCTTTTTATAATGATCCATTTCACGGTTCCTTTCAATCTGTGTACTCAGAAAAATCGAACACATCTTCTATTGCCATCCCGAAGTAATGAGCAATTTTGAATGCCAGCGGTAAAGATGCGGTATACTTTTCTACCTCAATTGAGGTAATCGTTTGCCTTGTCACACCAATGGCAAGTGCAAGTTCTTCCTGCGATAATTTTTTGGATTTTCGCAATTCTGCAATTTTGGTCTTCAAAAAAGCGCCCCCAATTTGCAATGCTGACTTTGCAGATATAGCATAGCGTACTTTGCATAATTTGTCAAGCGTACTTTGCATCACAGCTTAAAATTTTTTAATATTTAGACTGCCCTTTAAATTAATATTCGTGGATAGATTCATCCATATTGCATGACCACGCGGAATAAGTTCTGACGTAGTTTCCGGTTTCAGCGTAATACTTGGCCTCAAGTACAAAAACGCAGATTATCGTGTGAAAACATCTCCGCGTTTTAATCCAAACTCACTATAATCACTGCTTGTCAGCTGTAAAGAATTGTTTTCGGTACGTTTAAACTTCAGTTCATCTGACAGCCAGTTACGACCGGTGCCATCATAACATCTCAGTTCAAGTGTGACGACATCTTCGCTGCCAACAAAAGTATAAAGGCTTCCCTTATACTCGCACCAAAAGGTTTGAACATATTTTTGACCGTTTATTGTTCGCACCACATTGTCATCGTTCAAAGGATATTTCCACTTGTCAAGCAAACAAAGAGATTCCACAGTAATTGTTGCGTACGAATCCTGCCCTGCAGTAAATCTGCATATAAAAGCAGTGGAACCCTCATACCGTTGCCTGCTCGGTTCATCGTTAAATAATATCCATTCCTTTTTACCGTACAGTGAATCCCAGTATTTTACTTTGTCAAGCGGAACTGGTTCACTATGCGGTTTCGGTTTAGGCGGAACTGCCGGTTTTGACGTTGCAGAAGAGGGTGCCTTACTTGCAGGGGAGCTGCTAACCTTTTTGGCTGCCGATGAATTTTCTGTCTTTTTATTTTCAGTTTTTGAGGAACTATATGTTTTTTTATTTTCCTGAACTTGCTCAGAAGTCACAACAACTTGTTTGTTTTCTTTCAGTATAATGTTTCCGTTGCTGTCAACTGCCAATTCTTCATTCGTAATGAGGTTCCCTGTCTTTGAGTCTAAAATATTGCCGTTATCATCCACCGTATAGAATTGATAATCAGAATAATTTACAGAAGATGAAGCAGATTGCGATACCGCCGAAGAATAATTGGGGTTATTTGTACTGGAACTCTGTTTGCCGCAGCCGCACAAGCTGAATAATGTGCTCAAAGTCAGAACTAAAATCAAAATTTTACGCATGAATGGTTCCTCCGTCATAAATACAATTGATCTATGCTTGACATAATTCATAAGATTCAAATAGAAATGCTATTGAAAAGAGATAGGCAGCCTTACATTTTCTAATTCCACCATCATTTGTACAGACGATCAAAAATTGAAGTAATAAGCAACACATTTAAAATCACAGAAGTAATGACTGCGATCATTTTGTTTTCTTTTTGCGAAATGCGCTTAGATCATTTTATCATGTAAAAGGAAAGAAGTCGACTCTTTTGCAAGAATCGGCTTCTTTTGACAATATTGTGCCTTTGGTGAAGAATATGAATGCATATTAAATCGCTCTGGGTTGTACTTCTGAATTTCTGGGGGTCACATGCTTTTTTATTATTTTCGCTCATGCTGCTGACGGTAAAAAGCTCCCTTTCAAGTTTGAATTTTTGGAACTGAATTCTTTTATGAAAGGGAGTTTCTTATTCGTTTTTATGCAAAATTTTACTTAATCAATTTTTATTCTTCAGGCATTCTCTTCTGATAGTGTTCCTTCATCTCAGATAGCTCCGGCTGAGATAGAATCTCATCCAAAAGCTCGCGTGCCTGTTTTTCACTTCTGGTCCAGGGATCCATCATAATCATATCCAAAAGCATCTCATAGTCACCCTTTTCGTATGCTTCCAGCTCAACTAAAACCGGTGCCACTCTATCTCTTAGAATATGGGCAATAATAGGCTGGGGCAGCTTTTTGCAACGGATACCCTGAATGCCGTTTCCACTTACCAGAGTAGGAATCTCCACTTCAAAATCCTTAGGAACGCCTTGCACAAATTCCCCATCATTTAAAATATTGGTAATAATAACACGTGGTATATCACAAGCAATAGATTCAATTAACGGAACCATAGGTTCATGCGGTGGATATACCGGAGGGAACATCTCTGTGACGCAGATATTCTCATCAGCTACTGCCTTGCTTATCTGCGCTATCATATTTTCGTTACCTTCAAAGTAAACCTCCTTGAACCAGCGCTCCGGATCCTCTTTCCATCGTTTCTGAATCTCATCGTCTGTGTGGTACCAGTATCCCCATGCACCGCCGCCCGGATTTCCGGTATCTCCAATCGGGAATACTCCAAATCTCTGATATAAGTCAACCGGTTTCGGACCTGTCCAACTGCAGTAACCGATTTCCTCAAAATGTGCCGGTGCATCCTTTTCAATCCATTCATCCAGTAATTTGAATCCATCCTTACCGTCACAGGTAAAATGATTCATCCAGACCATATGGTTTACACCCGAAAGTTCAAACTGGACCTGTTCTCTCTCGTAACCCATCTCACCAGCTACTGCAAACACGCCATTGTAGCCATGGCAAAGACCCACAATCTTGGAATCCGGATATTTTCTCTTCAAATAGGTGATGCCGGCTAATACAGGATTCGCTACTACGAGGTACCAAGCATCTGGGCATACCTTCTGAATGTCCAGATAAATCGATTCCATCAGACCGAACTGGTAGTAATTGATCCAAAATGCTTCATCATGCATGATGTGCATGCTGCCTCCATATCGGTAGCCTTTATCCTGCGCGATTTTCCAGCCGCGCCTCCACATTTCATAGTTCACATGAAGTGCTGTATTAATAACAAAATCAGCCCCTGTTATGCACTCGATCCTGTCCATGGTCTTCTCAATAACAATATTGCTTTTCATCTCTTTGGCATACCGACAGCAAAGTGCATATGCATCATTCAGTCTTTTCTCATCGATATCCATAAAAGATACGGTACAGCCGCTCAAATTCTTGGCACTGCAGATATCTCTGATCAGACTCAATGAAAACACTGCGCTGCCTGCACCGATTACACTAATTTTAACTCCCATTTTATTTTCTCCATTTCTTTCTAATCATTTTATAGTATCTGTTCTTATCGTTTCCACACAGAATCAGATTTCTACACATTCAATGCCAAGCATCTTCGCCAGCATTTTCCACCTTTTGGATACATCGCCCAGATTGATTACCTCATGATGAGTACCACCGTTTTGCAGCCATTTCTCCACACAATTCTCTATTCCGGCATCCGGACGCCAGAAAAAGTATGGCATATCACAGTGTTTTAGATCGGATTTGGGTAAAATCTCACCATTAGCGATCAACAGCCTGAAATGACCGCCTTCTACCGCTACCAGGGAAGTCAGTGTTGCCCGCCCGTATTGCGGCGTGAAAATATAGGTTGGCGGGTTTTCCAGACCGCCTTCACCCAGATACCGGTCTATCAGACGGACCTTTTTATCTTTCCTGCAGGTAGCCCAGTTACCTTCTCCGGCATGACAGAAAATAATTGCCTGTTTGGCAAAATCCATGGCATACATCTCTGTAAAGTTCCCATCATTATTTCCCAATGCATGAGCTGCCGACACCATGCTGGCACACATTACATCACCTTCCGCCGCATAGCCATACCCCTCTGCCATCAGATTAGACGCGGCATAAAGTGGCAGCTGGCGAAATCTCCCGTCATCTGCAAACTGGTCAAAGTGCGCCGTAAAAGCATCGTAGCCCTTATCTTCCAGATACTTTTTAAATCCCAGATATTCACGCGCTGCAATTGCATGCGACTCTCTGCTTAAATTAGGATCCACCTCGAATCTGGCATAGTCCTTCTCTATCTGTGCTTCAATTTCTTCTTCGCTCACCTGCTGCATTCTAAAATAAACGCTTCCTATGGTATCATGGCAGGATTCCGGCCCAATCTTAGACAAAAGAGCCATATCATCAGTCAAAATGTCTCCCATGCCGCGCATTCTTGAGAATACTCCCGTTCTCATATTTTTCAAACGGTTTCTGGTGTAACAAGCCTTTCCAAAGTCCTCAACAAAGTTAAGAAATCTCTGATCATGCCTGTTTCCCGCAAAAAATTCACACGGAATCCGAAGCCTGTTAATTACATTCGCATTGTCTTGTGCGCCGTGTATTCCTTGATTCACCGTCAGGTCTAACTCTTCCCAGTCATCCAGCACTTCTTGATCCGGCTGTACAACTGCAAGCGCAATCGGCAGACGGTTGTTCTCTAAGGCGCGTGCAAGGTATGCACCCTGAGAATATGCCAGCAAGACGATGAGGATACCATCCAGCTCCTTCTCGTTATACTGCTTTACAATTTCCTCAATTCGTTTTCGATCCACACCGGGACCCGCAAATTCAACATCTGCTACCTTGCTGAGTGTATCCACAAGTTCTCCGGCGTATTTGGTCTGCCTTTTTAGGATACCGGGGAAAGTATCTTCATATCCTCCGGTTATCAATCCCAGAAGTCCCAGTCTTGGTTTTCTTATCTCCATTCTCTTTTTTCCTCTCTTTTCATTCATAAACAGAAGCTATTAATCCACAGATTTTCCGAAATTTTTCATATTCTGCTTCATAAAGCGCCGTATTTTCTGTAATAGGTGTGTAACTTTTCTTCGCCCTCATTCGCTCCGCTGCCGTTTCCATCGAGCACAGATCCCCGACTGCCAAAGCACCAAGTATCGCCGCCCCCAGTGAAGTGGACTCCTCTGCTTCCAGAATAACTATCTTCTTGCCACAGATATCCGCTTTGATCTGATTCCAAACATTACTTTTGGATGCGCCGCCCAGTGAAATGATCTGTTCATTTTCCATCTGCATTTCCTCTAATTTCTCGCGAAGGGTATAACCCATTGCTTCCATAACCGCCCGAATGCAGCATTCTCTTGTCGTTTCCAGTCCAAGCCCCGTAAAAGCGCCTCTAACGCGGCTATTGGTTTCCGTGNNTTACACCTCTGGCAAGCGGCGGTACCGTTTCTGCCATGTCGGACATTTTATCATAGGCACTGTCCTTATCTATGAACAAATCAGGGCAGAACTCATCTCGGAACCATTTTAAGATCATTCCGGCTGTCTGCACTACTGTTACCTTTAGATACAGCCCTTCCAGGCAGTGGCTGTAAACCGGAATCGGCGACCACTGTTCCAGCAGCGGATTGTTTACTGAAGCCGCCACACATAAACAAGTGCCTGTTGTTTCCGACACAATGCCATCTTTCCAGTTTCCCGCTCCAACTGCCGAAGCTACCTGATCCATTGCACCCGTGGTAACGATTGTTTTCTCTGTCAATCTTAGGCACACAGCCACCTCATGGGACAGTGCAGCTACCTGGGTACCACACGGCAGAATCTCTGGAATCTTCTCCATAGAAAGCTGGTTTTTCAAAAATATTTCTTTCCACAGCTGCCCGGTTCCAATATTTAGATAGCCGGTGCTGCAGCAGATTGAGAGATTGGTCACCATTTTTCCGGTCAGCCTGTATATCAGAAAATCCTCCAACAACAGAAATTTATCTGTCGCCTCATAAATATCCGGCTTCTTATTCTTAAACCAAAGCAATTTTGCCACCGGGCAATAGGCGGTCACTTCCGGTATTCCCGTTTTAGCAAAGAATTCCTCTTTTGTGAACTGGTTTGAAAGGCACTCGCTTTCCTCTTTCGCTCTGGCATCCAGCCAAACCACAGCGTTATGTAAAGCCTTTCCTTCCTTATCAATAGGAATAAGCGTTTCTCCTTGTGTGGTACAGGTAATTGTCCTGATTTCTTCCGCACTGCTTTTCGTTCTTTTCAAAATCGTTCGGATACCGGATACTGCATTTTCCCAATACACATCCGCAGGCAATTCCACAATGCCTTCCTCTGGAGTCAACAGCATATATTCATTTATCACCAGATCCAGAAGTTGAAAATCGCTGTCAAACAGAGCAGCTTTTACCGCTGTTGTACCTACATCAAGTGTCAAATACTTATTCAAACGTATCCCTTCTTTCTCTATTTAAAGCAGGCTGTCGCTCGTCTTAATAGCTTTGATTGCCAGTAAGCTGTTCTCCAATAACCACTCATCTGAGAATTCTATTCCCCAATGAGCGTTATCCTTACATTCCGTTCTCTCGCACGCACCTGATCAAAATCGGCAAAATAAATTTTGCCAAATTCACCAAGCTGCAGTTCTCCGTCAATCACCGGTACATTTACCGAACGTCCCAGCATTACTGACCTGAGATGTGCCTCTGTGTTCAAGCTCCAAAGTGCTTCCTCTGCCCGCTCACGCCCCGCAATCTCAATATGAAGTGGACCCGGATGCAGATACTGCCCTTCTGTCTCACATTTAGGAAAAATCTTCGCCAGCCCGTTTACCATGTCCTGAAGCACAAACTGTGTACCCCAGTAATTCACATCATCTGACTGCTCCTGAATCAATACACTACAGGTCGTATGCTGGGAATAAACTGTCAGCAGGCCATTTTCAATTCCAGCTTCTTGTACCAATTCCTTTACCCTGTCTGTTACATCATCAAAAGTAACCCGCCTGTCGGACTGAATCGTGAAATAATTATGATAACATCCCATTTATTTATTATTCTCTCTTTCTTTTAATTCTATTTTAGTCATGCGCGTTTTTGTTTTGTTGGGTTTTTCTTATTCGCTCTTCTTTTTGATCTGATATTAAACCATTTCACTCATTTTGTCAATAAGTTTTCTTATTTTCTGTCATTATTTATCTTTATATTTTATTATTGATTGATTATCACTCAATATGACTATTTACTTTTTCTTTATCGCTCATTTAAAATCATTTAGCAATTAGTTATTTCCAATTTGCTGCCATTAACCAAGAAATTAGATATATTTATAACTTTTTTCAATCATTATGTTGATTTTTTCGATCATATAAGATAAGATATAAACAACAAAAAATCGGAAAGAGGTCAACACTGACTATGAATAAGGTCGAACTTAGAAAGAATGAACTCTTAGAAATACTTCATTCCAGAAAGAGAATGCGTATTTCGGAAGTATCTGAAGTGCTAAATATCTCAATTCCTACCGCACGGCGTCTTTGTGTCGCTCTGTCGGAAGAAGAGAAGATTAATCGCATCCACGGTTCTATCAGCTCTCTGGACGTTCCTGATGACAAATATTCGTTTGAACAATTAAAAAATGAACATTTAGAAGAAAAAATAAAAGTGGGCAGTTATGCTGCTTCCCTAATCAAGAACAATCAGGTTATCTTTCTGGAGGCCGGAACAACAATCCAGCAGATGGCGCTCGCCTTGGCTGAGCGAATCAAGAAGGGTGAACTGACAGGTCTTGTTATTTTTACTAATTCCTTACTAAACCTTGAAATCCTCCATCCAGTACAGGAGAAAATAATTCTTTTGGGCGGACAGTACCGTGAGCGACGGAAAGATTTCATCGGCTATTTCAGCGAACTATCGTTAAAGAAACTTCAGTTCGACTGCTGCTTCATGGGTGCTGATGCAGTTTCTACAAAAGGAGGTATCATGGCGATGGACCTNNCCTGGATACTGTTCGTTTTGACGCAGAGTTGATAAAGCATTCCGAAAATGTCATCATTCTTGCACACTCCGGTAAATTTGATAAGAATTCCTTGATTTCCTACGTGGACTTAAACGAAGTCTCTTCCATTATCACAGACCGGAACTTAAATGATGCGATTTTTACTGACTGCGAAAATGCAGGTGCAAACATAATAAGAGTATAATGCGCAGGCGCTTGTAGTATGAAAGTATAGCATTTGGAAGGAATAGAAATATGAAACCTCAGATCAAGGCTCCTTTTTTTGAAATAGGCGTAAAAAATTATATATTCGGCGATCGAGTGCTGGAACTCGCCAAAACTGCAGATGCCTGTGCAAAGAAGTATGATATTGATGTCTTATTTATTGCACCCTACACTGAAATACGGCGTGTCACCGACTGTACCGACAGACTGATCGTCCTTGCGCCTTACATGGATACCTTAAGGCCCGGGCGCGGTATGGCAGATGTGCTCCCCGAAGCGGTGAAAGCAGCCGGTGCCAAAGGAGTAGTCATTAACCACTGTGAGCGTCCCATGTCCCTTTCCTCCGTCAAACAGACAATTGACAGGGCAAGCGAGCTGGAGCTAATTTCCTTTGTCTGTGCAGATACCACAGCGGAGGCAAAAGCGATCGCACAATTGCATCCGGATATTATGAATCCGGAGCCCTCCGAGCTGATCGGTACCGGACGTACCTGCGACCGAGCCTATATACAGGAGGTCACCCAGGCGATTAAGGAGATTTCCCCCAATACCATAGTTGAGATTGCCGCCGGGATCTCTTCCGGCAGACAGGTGTATGATCTGATTTACGCTGGTGCACAAGCGGTCGGCGCAGCTTCCGGGATTGTCAATTCTCCTGATCCACATGCGATGGTTGAAGAGATGATTTTTAGTGTGCGCCGTGCTTATGATGATTTAACAGTTAGATTTGAAAAAGGAGAAAATTCAAAATGAAAATATTCAGAGAGTCCATTACTGTATCTTCCACAGGAAAACTTCCCACCTTTCGCACCATTACAGAACAGGTAAAGGAAACCGTTGAACGCTCCGGAGTTCAAAACGGATTTTGCTTGATCTATACCCATCACACCACCTGTTCCGTTGCAACACAAGAATGTTCCTTTGACCTTACTTACAATGGTCTGGAATATCTGCAGCAAGATTTACTGGACGTTTTAGAACCTATTATTCCGACCTGTCGCAAAGAAGGACAATACATGCATCCGGGACCGGAGCTTACTGAATTTTCAGCAAGGTATGGAGAAAGCAAGCCTGAAACCTTAAATACAGATGCACACCTTCGCTCTATGTTGCTTGGCAGGAGCGAATCCATTGTAATCTTTGATGGAGAGTTAGACCTTGGGCAGTTTGGACATGTTTATTTCATAGATTTTGATCAGACCAGGGCGAGAGAGAGGCAGATTCAGATACAGGTTATTGGAGAATAAAACAATCACCCCCCGGCTTTGCCGGGGGGTGATTGTTTGGCATAGCTTGCTCGGCCTTGTGCCTACGTTTATTTTAGTTGTGCTCTTTGCCTTCTTTTGTGATTCTAAAGCCTCTCATTGCCAAATAAATACATTATCTGCGAAGTGCTTTGCAGGAACCTCTTCGAATAATAGAAGCATTCAGAATGACATGCTCTGTTTTCGTTTCACCGGACAACAGATCAAACAGCTTGCTTACGCCCATGTCAATCATCTCAATAGCAGGTTGCTTTACCGTATCCAATGAGGGCTGAAAATACTCGGTTACCTCAATGCCATCAAAACCAATAATGGAAATATCATCCGGAATTGACAGGCCCGATACGAGAATGGCTTTTGCAGCTCCAATCGCGATGTAATCGGACGCTGCAAAAATCGCGGTGATACCGAGCTTACGGGCAAGAATCTTCTTCATGACATTGAATCCATATTCCATATTGAATTGGCATTCCTCAATCAATTCCGAGTCATAGGCGATTCCGTTCGCTTCCAATGTTTTACGGTAGGCAGATAAGCGGCGAGAACCGACGGTGTTTTCCTTCATGATGTCTTCTGCTAAAAAACAAATTTTCTTGTGATTCAACGAAATCAAGTAGTTAACAACGTCATAACAGCTTTGCAGGTCATCAATGGTAATACTGGAAAACAATTCGGGGTTCATGGAGGAGTCCGTCGTGCTGCTGACAAATACACATGGAATCCCGATTTGCCTGAACTTTTCATCCGAGCAGTTGTGGTTACCGCCCAAAAATATAATACCGCATAAATTTTTTTCTTTTGCAAGTTCTAATGCTAAGTTCGGAGCGTCACGTTCTTCTTCAGTTGCCTGCACCAATAAGGTGTAACCTCTAAGGTTAACCTGTTGCTCCGCCTCTTTCATCATTTCGACGAAAAGTGGATTAGTAAATCCTTTGACCAGCAATGCAATCGTCTTTGATTGGGATAACTTCAGATTTCTGGCGCTGTTATTGGGTACATAGTCATATTTTCGAATCACTTCAAGAACCTTTTCACGCGTGGCTTGGCTGACAATGCCAGTATTATTCACCACTCTGGAAACGGTAGCCAC
The DNA here is from genome assembly GCA_002338255.1 of Ruminococcaceae bacterium UBA1865. Classification (GTDB taxonomy): domain Bacteria; phylum Bacillota; class Clostridia; order Oscillospirales; family Acutalibacteraceae; genus Caproiciproducens. The sequence continues at coordinate 10,965 of DDHX01000028.1, forward strand.
GCCGACTCCGGCAAACTTTGCAATATCTTTTATATTAACAGAACCCAAAATAACACCTCGCTTAAATGTAAGCAAAATGAAAGCCGGGAAGGCTTCCATTTCGCTTTTCAATTTTTAATTATTTACTTGGATTGAAGCTTTGAAGCTGTGAATTGACTTCCGCAACAATCTTTTCAATACCGGCCTGCTTTAACTGCTGGCGGTACTGCTCGACTGCCTTCTTCGGGTCATCCGATGTTTTGCCGAGCATCAGCTGTATGCCGAGCGTAGCATTCACGTTCGCGACAGCGGACATCTCAGTCGTTACATTGGCAGGATCAAAGTTAAAGGTAGAATAAGGATTGTCGAGCGCAACCTTTTCCCATTCTGTGTTGAGTGTATAACGGCGGGGGGCTTCGGTAGCGTTCGGAATATTGAACTTGTCGTTGCGGAAGCTCCAGCCGGAGAAGCCGATTTCGTCTTTATCTTTATTATAGGTCGAGGGCTCAATGACTTTTCCGTCTTTAATATCCCACTGTCTGCCCTTAATGCCGTATTGGAGAAGGTCATAGCAGGTTTCGTCCGTCATAAGCTTTTCAATGACCATCAGTGCTCTTTCCGGATTCTTGGAATTTACGGAGATTCCGGTTGCGTTCTGGTTCGCACTTGTTCTCAAGATTTTGCCGTTGTCGGCTGGTGGGCACCAGAAGCTGGTGGTAACGTTCGGCATGGTCTTCAAGCAAGCGCCGTAGTTTCCTGTCCAGTCGGCCATGTGTGTGATATAAGCGCCGGAAAGACCGTTTGTGAAGTTATCCTTCGCACCGCGCTGTGCAGAAAGAACGTCCTTCGGCCAGTATCCCTTGTTCGCCCAATCGTGCATTTTGACTGCCCAATCCTCAAACTCCTGCGTAAAGGCGGGATGCATTACAGTCTTGTAGTCGCTTGCGCTTTTTGAGACAAGGAACATATCACTCTCCGGGATACCGGGAGCATGAATCCATTTTCCGGTTGAGCCTACAAAGAGGGTATAAAGATTCTCAGCGTCGGCCGGTCCGCCGTTTAACGGAGCAAACTTTTCATTCTTTGCAACCGCGTCCATATACGCTTCCATTGTGCTGATATCTGTAACAGGCTTCAGATTGTATTTTTTCACGAAATCATCGCGGGAAACGAAGCCGTAAGGGGTAAATTCCGTATAAAGGCTGGGTACGCCGTATATTTTATCGCTAACCTTTACCTGACTCCAATTGCTGTCGGAAATTGCCGCTTTCAGCGTGGGCACTTTGTCAAGCATTGGTGTAATGTCGACAAGGGAACCCTGCTTTGCAAGCGTGGAATAAGCGACCGGACCGTTGGACGAAACATAGGCCATGTCGAAATCCTCACCGGAAGCGAACAGCAACGGGTATTTGGTTGAAACGTCCGCCCAGCTGATATACTTAATGGTAAGGGTCGTATTGATGTCCTTCTTCAGCTTTTCATTGATTTTTGCCACAACATCTTTGTTGAACTTGCCCTCATCACCAAGAAGATACATCGAAATGTTTACTTCCTTGGAAGTATCCACCGCGCTGGTGGCTGCCGGGGTGCTTGCCGCGGCACTTTCCGTATTGCCCTTGCCGCACGCAGCCAAGCCGGTTGCCATTAGTGTGGTTGCTAAAACGAGGGAGATTGCTTTTTTTGCCAGATTCATGTAATTTCCTCCTTTAATTTTATAGAAGCTTTCATAGAAAAGCAAGATGCGCAAACAAATTTTACAATATTTTTGAAATCTATACGAATCCTGTATTTAACCTTTTACAGCACCAATCGTAAGACCGCTTACGAAATAACGCTGAATCAGCGGATACAGAAGAATAATCGGTCCTGTCGTCAAAACCGCGGTCGCCATTTTAACAGATTGCGTTGGCAAATCTGACGGTTTAATGAACATTCCCTGTTTCAGTAAAGTTTGGATATTGGTCTGGTTAACCATCTTTTGCAGGAAATACTGGAGCGGATATTTTTCTGCCGTCTGAATGTACAGCATCGCGTTATACCATTCGTTCCAATACGCAAGGGCAAGGAACAACCCGACGGTCGCAAGCGAAGGGACCGCAAGAGGCATAAAAATCTGCCAATAAATACGGAAGTCCCCTGCGCCGTCCAGCGTGGCGGATTCATACAGGGAATCCGGAATTGACTTTAAGAAATTCCTCATTAAAAAGATGGACCAGGCGCTGATCATCGCGGGAAATATCATTGCAAGAAAGCTATCTTTTAAATGGAGGTATTTTACCATCAATATATAGGTAGGAATCAAACCGCCGCTGAACAGCGTTGTAAAGTAAATAAAAAACGAGAAAAAGTTGCGGTATTTAAAATCCTTACGGTTCAATACATAGCCCGCCATCGACATGAAGAACAGTCCCAGCGAAGTCCCCACAATAACAAGGGTAATGGTCACTCTGTACGCGTCCAGAAGCGTTGTGGGGTTATTCAGCAAAAACTTGTACGCGGAAAGCGTCCATTGATTAGGAAACAGTTTATAGCCTTCTGTCAAAATTTCATGTTCATTCATGAAGGATGAAGAAATCATTAACAAAAATGGGAATAAACAGATAATCGCGAACGAGCCAACAAAAATATAGCATATCGCTTTCAGTATGGTATTGCCGGCACCGGCCTTAATTGTATTTTGATTACTGCGTGCCATTTTTCTGCCTCCTTTTTAAAATAATGCGCTGTCAGGCTCGATCTTTCGCACAATCAAATTCACAACCAATACCAGAATCAAACCGAATATGGACTGATAGAATCCGACCGCCGCACCCATCGAGAAGTTATATTGTCCGACAAGGCTTCGGAACACATAGGTANNTATCAATAATATCTGTCTGCGGATACAAAATTGAGTTGTTCCCGATTAAATTATAAAACAAATCGAAGGAGCCTTTTAAAATGCCGCCCAATCCAAACAGGAACAGTAAAATAAAGGTGGGCTTCAGCATCGGAATGGTAACGTAGCGGATTCTCTGCCAAAGGGAAGCGCCGTCAATGTATGCCGCTTCATAAATATCCGTACTGATACCGCTGATAGTCGCGAGGTAAACAATCATGCCGTACCCTGTAACGGACCAAAGGTGAAAGGCTACGATAATGTATTTCCAAATCCCGGGGTCACTGTAAAAATCATGCTTTACCGAGCCAAGGGAGGTAAGGACTGTATTAACGAAGCCTGAGTTGTAATTAAAAAAGTTATAGGCAAATACGCCCACAATAACCATGGAAATAAAATAAGGAAGAAGGATAACGGACTGGGAAATCTTTTTAAACCACTTGTTGGCAACCTCTGAAAGCATAACGGCGAAAGTGATTTCAACTATATTTTCCAATGTAAGGAATACCAAGTTATATAAAAGGGTATTTTTTGTAATATTCCATAAAGCTCCATTTTTAATTAGGAATTCGAAATTCTTCATCCCGACGAACGGACTTGCAAAAATGCCCTTGTTCATATTGTAATTAACAAAAGCGATGTAAGCACCAGGCATTGGAATATAACAGAACACAATGAAAAAAAGGATTGTGGGAGTCAGCATAAGGAATAAAATCTTATTTCTTTTCAGCTCATGACCAAAGCTGCGCAGGCGGTACGACGGACTTGCCATAGTTAAAAATCCTCCTCTGTACAATATAGACAAGTTAAGATGCATACAAATGAAAACGTTTCCTTCAACTGTTTTTTGTATCCTGTGCCCAATTATAGTTTGCACATTTTCTTTTGTCAATACTTTTTATTAAAAAATAATATTTTATTACCTTAAGATATTGTCTTTACTATGAAACTTGTCTACTGAAATTTTAAAATTTGCCTAAATTAAATGAAAAAATATTTTTGACGGTATAAAGTTTAAAAAAACATTGACATTTCCATAGGAAAATAATATAATCATTGCAGAATAATGGAAACGTTTTCTTAAGCTATTTTGTCGCTTTGCAGGCGGCTGATCGATGATGGCAGCTCAGCTGGGCGAATAACAATAAGTGTGGTAGACTGCCTTTTGTCGTAATTCGTAATAAAGCAGCACTTCGTAAGACTGGTTAATGAGATGAATCTAATTTTAGAACAACGTTTCAGCAAAAAATACAGCAGACGATATATAAAAAAAGAGGAGATATGATGTGTTATGAAAACATTTTCTTTTGATTTAAATTCTTCGATGAAACCTTTGGAAAAGTATTGGAGTTTTTGTGTGGGAAGCTGCCACGCCACTACTGCACTGAGGGAAGATTATCGGCGCCAGCTTGAACAGTGCCAACGTGAAATTGGTTTTCGCTATGTGCGTTTTCATGGACTGTTCGACGACGACATGAGCGTAGTAAGGCAGAATCCGGGCAGCAATGACTTGATTTTATCCTTTTCGAATATAGACAATATTTTTGATTTTCTGCTCTCAATCGGCATGAAGCCGTTTATTGAATTGGGCTTTATGCCAGATTGTTTAAAAAGCAAAGATACAACTGTTTTTCACTATAAGGGAAACACCGCTCCACCCTCTGATTATGACAAATGGGGTTGGTTTATTCGCTGCTTTGTGGAACACCTTATTTCCCGCTACAGCCGCGATGAAGTACGCCAATGGTTTTTCGAGGTCTGGAATGAACCGAACCTCGGCGGCTCGGACTCACCGGATGGCTTTTGGTCCGGCTCCATGGAAGAGTATTTTAAGCTTTACAAAGTGACGTCCGAGGTAATTAAATCTGTCGATTCCTTCGTAAAGGTCGGCGGTCCCGCGACCTCCAACAACGCATGGATTCGGGAAATGGTTGCATTTTGTAAAAACAGCGGCGCACCTATCGACTTTATTTCCACTCACCATTATCCTACGGACGTGGTGCTGGGCTACGGTGTGGAGGACAGCCAGAATTTTGCAAAGCCGTGCAAAGATATTTCGGACGAAAAAGCGACGGAAGAATATAAAAAGCAAGAATCTGTTTTTTACGATCACTTGTGGGAACGTGTGGACCGCGGCGTGTTGACCGATATGACAAAAAAGGCGGTTGGGGAGGCCGCGGGACTGCCTGTTTATTACACAGAGTGGAACAGTTTAGCCGGGATTCCATCCGACGGCCCCTTTGGTTCATCTTTTATCGCCAAGACGGTGCTGGACGGTGCAGGTCTGGTAAAAGGCTATTCCTACTGGACCTTCAGTGATATTTTTGAAGAAGGCGGCATGCCCAGCGCGGCCTTTCACGGCGGGTTCGGTTTGCTGACCATGCAGGGTGTTCCCAAGGCAAGTTACCGCGCGTTCCAGCTTTTACAAGAGCTGGGTGGCAAGATGTATGAACAGAAAATGGCGGATGGAACGGTGGATGTATATGCGGTACGTAAGGACGTTTCCGGCGCAGTTCAGCTAATGATTGTAAACCATCATTCCCTGCTGCACCCGATTGCCGAAGAAACCGTGAAAATCACATTGACCGGATTGAACGTACCGGACGCAGTTAGGCTGCCGGCTGAGATTAAGCGTGTGGATGAGACACACGGAAACGCCCTGCGCTGTTGGCAAGAGATGGGCTCCCCGGAATATGTTACGCCCGGGCAGGTGTCCGCCCTAAAAGCCGCTTCCGAAGTGGCTGCGGAAAACGCAGTGGTTGTCGTATCCGGCGGCTGTGCGGAAATCGAACTGACCGTGCCGCCAATGGGAATGGTATTGGTGAATTTATATCTTAATTGAACAATAATAGAATAATCGCTTATAAAAAGTAGAGGGGAATTCAGTAATGAATTTAAATTATATCGTAACCACATGTCGAAATAATTCGGTCGATACAGAAAAGAATCAGATTCCTTTTGAGCAGGAACATGATGAAGAAATGCCTTTTGTAAATCTCTACCCCAAGCATGGTTATCAGGCGTTTGAAGGTTTTGGCGGGGCAATTACAGAGGCGGCCGGCTATGCTTTTTCAAAAATGAGCGAAGCAAAGCAAAATGAGATTTTGCAGGCCTACTTTGGAACGGATGGAAACCGCTACCGCTTTGCGCGCATGGCAATTGATAGCTGTGATTTTTCCCTTGGAAACTATTCCGCCGTTACAGATTCCGGTGATCAAGAGCTTTCCACCTTCAGCCTAAAACGTGATGAAAAATATATTCTGCCGATGCTGCGAAAAGCACAGGAAATTTCCGGGGAGCCGATTGAGATTATGCTTTCTCCATGGAGTCCGCCGGCGTTTATGAAAAGCAACGGTGCGAAAAACGGAGGAGGCTTCCTCAAACCGGAATACCGTTCTCTGTGGGCGCGCTATCTTTGCCGCTATGTACAAGAGTACTNNACAAAATGAGCCAAAGGCCGCCCAACGGTGGGATTCCTGTTTGTATACAGCGGAACAGGAAAAGGCTTTTTTAAGAGATTTTCTCTATCCGGAGCTAATGAAAAGTGGACTAAAAGATGTCCAAGTTTGTATATGGGATCATAATAAAGAGCGTGTGTTTGAGCGTGCGCAAGCAATTATTGATCAAGAAACGGATAAAATGGTGCAGGGTATCGCCTTCCACTGGTACAGCGGCGACCACTTCGGCGCACTCCGATTGACCAAAGAGGTGTTTCCGGACAAAAAGCTGATTTTCAGTGAGGGCTGCGTGGAATATTCCCGATTTGACGGGGCAAATCGATTGGCACATGCACANNGATATTATTGGCAACCTGAACGCAGGCATGAACGTGTCACTGGACTGGAACATCATCCTTGACGAAAAAGGCGGGCCCAATCATGTGGGGAACTACTGTGAAGCGCCAATTATGTGCGACACGCAAAATGATACCATCATCAAAAATGTTTCTTATACTTATATTTGGCATTTCAGCCGCTTTATTCAGCGAGGGGCACGGCGCATTGCGGCTTCATCCTATACAGATCAGTTGGAAATCACTGCGTTCCGGAACCCGGATGACACTATAACGACTGTCTTGCTGAACCGCACAGGTGAGAAGGTGCCGGTTTCGATTCGTTTGGAAGGACAGCTTGCCTCATTTTTTGTTCCTGCAAACTCGATTGTAACGGGACTGATCAGTTGACGCACTTGAATTGCGGTGCAAAATTTTATTGTGTAGAATTTAAAGTTTACGGCTTATGCTGTATCTCCTCCCTCAGCGTAGTTAGGCAAGAAGTATAGATTAACGAATAGTACGAGAATCATTTATGGAGGCATCTTTGTGATATTGAAACAAAAAACAGAGCTTATTACATTTACCGAGGGAGACACCCGCTGTTCTTTCTTGCCTACTGGCGATATATATGAATTCACAAACGACAGGTTTATAATGAATGGATTTCAGGGAAACCTCATGGATGGATCCGTGAATAATATTTATCTTCGCATCTATGGTACAGATGGAATCCAAGCCTATCCACTGCTTGGAATTCGTTCGAGCAGTGAACTTCGTGCGGGTAAAAACTGCATGGAGTATTCAGGCACAGTGAATGATATATCCTATACGGTCTGCTTTTGCCTCGCAAAAGATTCCGTTTGGTTCTGGAAGATTGACTTAGAGGGAAACGGGCAAACTGTGGACGTTGTCTACGGGCAGGATATCGGTGTGGGAGAAAAGGGCGGTGTTCTCACGAATGAACTGTATGTCAGCCAGTATCTTGATCATGCAGTGATGCAGGGAAAAAACGGATATGTTGTCTGTTCCCGCCAAAACCAGCCGCAGGGTGGGGATTTTCCATATCTCCAGCAAGGTTTGCTGGGTGCTGTGGCGACCGGATTTTCCACCGACGGAATGCAGTTCTTTGGAAGGGAATACAAAGCAACCAACCAGCCCGCCGCGCTAACGGGAGACCTTCAAAATGAAAATCGACAGTTTGAGTTTTCCTACACTGCGCTGCAGACGGAAAAATTCAGTTTGAATGGTGTCCGAAACCTGACGTTTTACGGTTTGTTTAAAAAAGATCATCCTTCAGCTGTCACGGGAATTGAATTCGGTAAAGAACTGATGGATGCTTTTTACCGCTTGGATTGTCACCCCGAACTGGTCGTCCCGAAACCGCAGCTGAAAAATGTCGGCAAACCCTTCGTTTCCGCTGTTTGGGGCAGAGAGAAACTTGAAAAGCAGTTTCCGGAGCGCAGGTTGGAGGAAATCGAAAATGGCACATTGCTTTCCTTCTTTACCCCAGAGCATGAGCATGTTGTACTCCAGGCAAAAGAATTAAAAACAGAACGCCCACACGGTCACATCGTTACTACAAAAATGGATGATGAAACTATAAGCGAGGGGCTACTCAGCTCCACGAATTATATGTATGGTCTTTTTAACGGACAGGTTCTTGCCGGAAATACGAATCTACACAAATTTCTTTCTACGCCGAGGGGACTGCTAAATATTCTGAAAAATTCCGGACAGCGTATCTATATGAAAATGGATGGTTTATACCGGATTTTGACTCTTCCGGCGGCTTACATGATGGATGTTAACAGTGCAAGATGGTACTATCAACTGCCGGATGATACGCTAACAGTAACGGTTTATGCTGTCGCCGAACGGCCTGACCTTGTACTTGAGGTTGCTTCAGAACAGAGAAAATATTATGATTTTATTGTCACCAATCAGCTTGTAATGGGGGAACAGGAGTTTATCCATCCGGTGGAAATGGAGCAGAACGGAACTGTTTTGACCTTCAAGCCGGATGCGGCCTTCTGGGAAAACAGCCCATACCCTGATTTTCACTTTCATATGATTGTTCCAAGTGTAGCGGAAGTAAGCGACGACCGCATTTTTTTCACAGATGGCAAAACGAGGAATGGTACGCTTCTTACAGTTTCGGTCAGTCACTCCTGCGCATTTCGCATTGTGATGCAAGGCAGGGTAGACGCACAGGAAACAAAGTCGCTTCCCGATTACAGCTATGATGTGGAGCGAGAGTGTTATCATCGATTCTATCGCTCCTTGACGCGGTCTTTCCACCTTACCATAACAGGGAAAGCGGAAAACCAAACAAATAAGCTGAATGAAACCGTATGGTGGTATACACATAATGCTATGGTGCACTTCGCTGTTCCCCACGGTTTGGAGCAACCCGGAGGCGCTGCCTGGGGTACTCGTGATATCTGTCAAGGCCCAATGGAGTTTTTTCTTTCGACCCAGCATTACGCGCTTGCCAGAAATGTATTGCTCCGCATTTTTGGGCATCAGCTTTTGGAAACAGGTGAATGGCCGCAATGGTTTATGTTTGACCGCTACACTGCCAGTGCGGATGAGTGCCACGGAGATGTTGTCTTCTGGCCGCTTAAGTGCGTGAGTGACTATATAAAGGCCACGGATGATTTTGATATTCTGAATACTCTGGTGGATTATCGAAAATTATCTAATGGGGAGGCAGCCGGACAACCGGAAACTCTTCTTGATCACATTAGAAAAGCAATCAAATCTATCTATGATAGATTCCGTTTTGGTACGGCTTTGATTTCATACGGCGGGGGCGATTGGGACGACACCTTACAGCCTGTCGGCGAAGAGATGAAAGAAAAGCTTGTCAGTGCATGGACACAGGCTTTGGCCTATCAGGTCATCCTCGGACTAAGCGAATCGATTGCGCCCGCGGATTTCAGTTTTGCGAAAGAACTCGAGAAAATGGCAAAAGAAATTGGATCCTCTTTCCACCGCTATTTGATCAAAGACGGTGTGATTGCCGGATTTGCATACTGTGAATCCGACGACGATATCCATTATCTGCTTCATCCGCAAGATCGGGAGACCGGAATTCACTACCGCTTGCTTCCGCTGACCCGCAGTATCATCAGCGGCCTTGCAGATCGGGATTTAGCGGAGCGGAATGTCAATTTGATTGATCAGCATTTGAACTTTCCGGACGGTGTTCGGCTGATGGATCGTCCGGCGCGGTACAGCGGCGGCGTCAGCAAAATGTTCCGGCGCGCGGAACAGGCTGCGAATGTTGGGCGGGAAATCAGCCTGCAATACGTGCACGCTCATATTCGTTATATTGAAGCAATGGCAAAAATGGGCAAGTCGCAGCGTGCGTGGAAAGCTCTTTTTCAAGTCAATCCCATCAATATCCGCGAAAGCGTTCCCAATGCCGTTACGCGCCAAAGCAACGTTTATTTCAGTAGTTCTGATGGTGATTTTAAGGACCGCTATGAGTATCAGGAACGTTTTGATTTGCTGCGAACCGGAAAAATTGATGTGAAAGGCGGCTGGCGTCTGTATTCCAGCGGCCCCGGTATCTATCTTCGTCAAGTTGTTTCCAACCTGCTTGGAATTCGGGATGACGCCTCTGCACTAAAAATCGATCCGGTACTTCCCTTGTCACTTGACGGACTGCGCTTTGAATATCAATATTGCGGAAAACCGATTACCTTTGTGTATCATCTGAGCAGCACAGGGAAAACGGTCTCCGAGGTTTCTGTAAACGGAGAGACCCTCGCGATGACAACCATACCGAATCCTTACCGCCCGGGCGGCGTGAGAATAGAAAAAAATGCTTTGCTAAAAAAACTTGATTATGCAAATGAAGTGCACATCACGCTGATATAATATTTTTGTGCATGTGGCCTTCTGACACAGATCCAGATTCAAACTGCGTTGATTTTTACAAGATGCAGATAGAAGCAGGTCGGTTTTGTGTTGGTATGATAGATGATTAGCATTTCCCATGTAGCTATATGTAGTCCTTAACAATGCACGTCGTTTGCGCACTCAAAGAATAAAAAGGAGTCTGAAAATATGGTAATCCCTCAAAAACTTTTGCCCAATGATGTGATAGGAATAATCGCACCTTCTTATGCTGTGAAACCCACAGAGATAGAAATATCTCTGCATACACTTGAAGCGAAAGGCTTTAGAGTCAAACTTGCAAAAAATCTTTTCAAAGACACTTATGGATATGCCGCTTCACCGCAAGAACGTGCAGATGACTTCAACGCAATGATTGCAGATGACGAAGTAAAGATGGTTTTCTTTGGCGGCGGAGAAGTCTGCAATGAAATTTTGCCCTATGTTGATTTTGAAGCGATCAAAAAGCATTCTAAGATCATTGGCAGCCATAGTGACAGCACCACTATATTAAATGCCGTTTATACAAAGACTTCATTGGTTACCTATTATGGCTCCTGTCCTCAGACATTTTCCAATCTTACAGATTATAATTTCAATCAGTTTAAAAGTAGATTGATGGATGGAGATATCGGTCGTTTTGATAAGAACAGCCAATGGAAGACAATAAATAACGGAAAATGTGAAGGTACGTTAATCGGGGGTTATCTCGTCAATTTTGCATTTATGCTGAACGGAGGGTTCCTGCCTTACGACACTTCCTGTAAATACATTTTATTTATTGAAGATCATATACAATTCAGTTCGCCGGCAGTAGTAAGCAAATGTTTTTCCCATATTGAACAAAGCGGCTTTTTTGCACATGTATCCGGTTTAATATTTGGACATTATGCAACGGAATACTACGCTGAGATAGATGATATCTTAAAAAGGATATCCGCTAAATACAATATTCCGGTTGTTAAGTGCGATGATTTTGGGCATGGAGAAAACAATGCGGTTTTACCGATCGGCATAACAGCAACTTTAGACGCAACGAATCAGTCTCTGAGTTTTGATCATCAGACGGTAATCAATCGACTGTGAAGCCAAGGCCAAAATCGAGAAGAAGGAACTAACATTACTTAACCCCGACCTCTCACACCACCGCACGTACCGTTCAGTACAGGGTGGTTTACCCAGGTTACCCTTATACAGAAGCATAGTATAATCAAGAAACAACGTGTACCACCTGCTTTCTTCAAAAGCTCTTTTGAGATAGCAGGCTTCATGATTGGGCTATCGGCACTCCGCCGGTAGCCCTTTCTCGTATTTGCCACAAACTTGTTTCTCACCTGGGTTTTGCAAGCTCTCTGAAAGCAGTAGAATTTTTCCTTCAATCACATTATTTTCACGGATACCGGATTGCATTTGCGGGATCAACTTTAGCATGACCGAAACCCCACCCTGTTTTATCAAACGTCTACTTTTATTCTGTTGCTCATAGATATGGCGAAGTCCTGAAGAAAAGGAAAGTACGCCAAGGTGGAATGCATAGATGGTAATATTTAAAGGAGAAAAATTTTATCATTTGTTTTTTTCGGCCTTGCTTGCTGCCACTGTATTTTGGTAAAATGATAAGAGTCTTTATTTTTTGGACAAGCATAGCAAAAATAGATAAAATAAAATATTCAAATGTGCTATTGACAATACAATATAGCTATACTATAATGTAGTTGAACGTTCAACCTAAGCCATACTTTAAATTTGCGATAAAGAGGAGAAAAGTAATGAAAAAGTTTTTAAGCGGTATTCTTTGCTTGGCAATGGTTTTATCCCTTACGACCGGTTGCACAACCCAAAAGAGTGCGGACACAGCTTCAAAAGCAGACGCGGCATCGGCGGCACCTCAATCCGCGGCGGAAGATAAAAAAGTTTCTGTTAAACTCGGCATTTGGCCCGAGGATACACTAACCGATGATGTTAAAATGCATGAAGGCTTTGTAACGGAATTCAAGAAAACTCATCCAAATGTTGAGATTGTCCCATCATACTACAAATACGCGACAGACACCTTTGTTTCCTTAGCGGCTTCCGGCAAGTTGCCAACCGTTTTTGAAACATGGTACACAGAACCGCAGAAACTAATTGCCGGCGGTTTTGTTGCAGATATTACGGATGTTCTAAAAGAAAAGAACTGGCCGGATCAAATGAATGATTCCATTAAAAAGTTGCTTTCAAAGGACGGCCGCATCTATGGTATTCCAAGGGACGGCTACGCGCTGGGCCTGATGCTTAATGTCGATATGTTTAAAGCCGCAGGTTTAGTGGACGATAAGGGCTACCCGATTTATCCGAAAACATGGGATGAACTGGCGGTAACTGCACAGAAAATCAAACAGAAAACCGGTGAAGCAGGTTTCTGCCTCCTGGGTAAGGACAATGCTGCCGGCTGGCATTTCAGCAATATTGCATGGGGCTTCGGCGCAACACTGACGAACGAGAGCAATGGTAAATTTACTGCAAATGTAAACACACCGGAAGCAATCGCTGCAATGCAGTATGTTAAAGATTTAAAATGGAAATATGATTGCCTGACCGCCGATCCGACAAAAGAAGACTGGGCATCCGGATTTGTGAATTTAGGAACAGGCACGGCAGCAATGTACATAGGCGCAAATGATGCGGTAAACCAGCCGACGCAGGTAAATAAATTACCGATTAAGGATCTTTCAATTGTGCCAATTCCGGCGGGTCCAAAGGGCCAGTATTCCCTCTCCGGCGGCACACCTTACATGTTTGCCAAAAATGCGACAAAAGAAGAGATCAGCGCTGCACTGGATTACATTGAAATTATGGGTAAATCCCCAATGACCAGTGAAAACGCGTTAAAGGGCATGGAAGCAGATGCGAAAAGCAGAGTATCAAAAGGTGTTCCGGTACTGCCGATCTTCCCTGCATGGACAGATCCGACCTTCCTTGCTGCAAACAAAAAAATTACAGAAGAGAACAGCAATGTAGACATGAAGCTTTATCAGAACTATTTTGATACCATTGAAAAAACGGGAAACCTGCATTTCGAAGAAGTTGGTTCCGCACAGGATCTGTATTCTGAATTGACAAAAGTAATTCAAGCTGTTGTTACAGATAAGAATGCGGATATTCCAAAAATGATGGCAGCAGCCAATGCAAATTATCAAAAGCTTCTCGATGAAAAGGTCAATAAATAACACCGCGCAAATTCCCTGTTTTATGATTAAAGATGTTAAACGGGGCCGCCCCGCGGCCCCGTTCCTTAGGGATATTGCTGTAAGGTGATTTACGGTGGAGAGTAGGGTTCAAATGAGTGAAAAAAAGTCTTTTTCTTCTTTGCGTAATAGTATATCCGCATGGATGATCATGCTGCCCGGATTAATATTATTCGCTTTTTTTGTATGGGAGCCATTGCTCGAGAGCATTCGGCTTTCACTTTATACTGCCAAGGGAATTAACCTGATTGATTTCGTTGGATTTAAAAACTACATTGCAGTCATTCAGCACCCCGATTTTTTACCGGCTATCCGGAATACGTTTTTATATACGTTCTGGTCGCTCGCCATTGGATTTTTGATACCGATTATTATGGCGACCTTAATTACAGAAACAGTACATATGAAAAGCTTTTTTCGAGTCGGCGTTTATTTCCCCAATATTATGCCGGGACTGGCGACCGTAATGATGTGGGGTTATTTGTTTCGGCCGGGGAAAACCGGAGTACTGAACATTTTGATGTCGGCATTTAAGATTCAGCCGTTTGACTGGCTGGCAAACCCTATGTGGACGATCCCTCTGATTGTTCTTACCATGACATGGAAAAGTGCGGGCTCAACCGCGCTGATTTATATGGCTGGCATGAGCAGTATTAACCCGGAGCTTTACGAGGCCTCTACCATTGACGGTGCGACGCCGTGGAAGCGCTTTCGCTACATTTCCCTGCCAAGCATTTTCGGGTTGGGAAAAACATTGTTGATTTTACAAATTATCTCTGTATTCCAAATCTTGTATGAGCCATTGGTTATGACCAACGGCGGGCCGAATAACGCGAGCATCTCGGTAATGCAGCTTGTGTTTCGATATGCGTTTGAAGATTTCAACTATCCGATGGCAGCGTCCTTATCGGTTATTATCTCCATCATTCTTGTGTTTCTTACCGCAATCTACTTTAAGGCAACAAAGGGAAAAGAAGCATGAGCTTTTCTACAAATTGATTAAGGGAGTGCCGAACGATGTCTTTTTTTAACAAATATAGAGATAAACAGGATGGTACCATCCGATTTTATGATATAAAATCCCCCCGGATAAAGATCATTAGTGTATTGATTTTTCTTGCGTGTATCGCCATGATTGTTATCGCAATTTTCCCCGCGCTGTGGGTATGCCTTGCAAGTTTTAAAAATATTCAGGAATTTCGCCGTAACCCGACGATTCTGCCGAGCAAATATGATTTTAGTGTTTTTGTAAAGACCTGGAATGACCTTCATTTTTTGAAGTATTACTTTAATTCCTTTCTTGCTGTCGCGGGCAGCGTAGTAAGTGCCGTCTTTTTTAACGGACTTTTGGCTTACGGGCTTGCCATTTTAAAGCCAAAGGGTTATAAAATCGTAACGGGGCTGGTTATGTGGAGCCTGCTGATTCCGGCTACCACAAGCGTCGTTTCCCTTTTTGTTAATATCACACGTGTCGGGCTGGACGGTTCTTTTGTTCCGCTTTGGCTTGCAATCGGCGCAAATGCTTTTTATGTGCTGCTTTTTAAAGAGTTTTTCGAGCAGCTTCCAAAGGAATTGATTGAGGCGTCCACCTTGGACGGGTGCAGCAATTTCAAAATCTTTTATTTGATTGTTATTCCTCTTTCTGTTTCCATTGTAATGGTTGTGGCAATTTTCGCGGTGAGCGCAGCGTGGTCGGACTTTTTGCTTCCTTACCTTGTGCTTTCCAACACGGATAAGGTAACAGTTATGGTTCGGCTGTTCCAGTTCCGCACGAATAACACAAACGATGTGGATGTGCTGCGTGCAATCGTCTTCTCCATTATTCCTCCAATCGTACTATTTACAATCTTTCAAAAACAAATTACGCAGAGCGTGGTCTCCGCGGGAATTAAGGGGTAACAATGGGAAAAGTAGCAGATACATACTATTGCGTTGACCCATGGAAAATCATTGAAAACGGATTTTCGCCGCAACACGCGATGGTGTCTGAATCAATATTTTCACTTGGAAATGAATATACCGGCGTTCGCGGATATTTTGATGAAGGATATTCCGGAAGCCGCCTGACAGGCAGTTATATCAATGGCGTTTTTGAGGAAAAATCCCTTGAAACAAGCGGATACAAAGGAATCGTGAATACCATGACCTATATGGTAAACACGGTGGATTGGCTCTATACTCGCCTGCAAATTGACGGCGAGGTGCTGGACTTGAACGCCGCGGAGTTCCGGGATTTTGTCCGTGTATTGAATTTAAAAACAGGAATTTTAACCCGCTCCTTTGTTTGGTGCACCAGAAACGGCAAAGAGGTGGAATTGACTTTTGAACGCTTTTTATCCATGCAGGAGCCGCATTTCGGTGGTCAAAAGATACGGGCGCGGGCGCTGAATTTTAACGGCAGCCTGAAAGTACAGGCAGGGCTGGATTTTTCACAGCCTCATGTGAATGCGGGTGAAAATCGGTGGAACTGCATTTCAAGCAGGGTCGAAGAAAATTGCTGTGAAATGGTGGCGCAAACCAAACAGAGCAGGCATAAGGTTTTCTGCCAATGCTGCTTTTCGGGCGATATGGAGCAGATGACTTCAGTACAGACGAAGGAAAAAATGAGCATACTGTCCTTTACACTGCCATTAAAACAGGACGAGGAGGCTCAGTTCTCACGTGTTGTACAAATTCTTTCCTGCACGGAACAAACAACCGCACCGGAAGAATTTGAGCGTGTTTGCACAGCGAAAGCTGGTGCTCTTTCAGTGACGAACTACGATACGCTGAAAGCAGGCAGTTGCGAATGGTGGGAACAGACGTGGCAGCGCTCAGACATTCAAATTGATGGCGACGCGGTAAATCAGCAGGGAATCCGGTATTGCATTTTTCAGATGCACCAGACCTATCACGGAACGGATACAAAGTCGGTTATCGGAGCAAAAGGCTTGACGGGCGAAGTGTATAACGGCAACACCTTTTGGGATACGGAAACCTATTGCCTGCCGTTTTATCTTTTCAATAACCCGCAGGCCGCGAAAAAGCTCCTGATGTTTCGGTATGATTCGCTTTCCCAGGCACAGGAGCGTGCAAAAGCATTGGACTGTGAGGGTGCCTTTTACCCGATTGCCACGATAGACGGCCGGGAATGCTGCAATTTATGGCAGCACGCCAGCTTACAGCTGCAAGCCTCAACCGGAGTAGCCTATGGCATTTGGCATTATGTGAATGTGACCAAGGATGAAAATTTTCTTTATGAGTACGGTGTGGAAATCCTTGTTGAAATCTGCCGTATGCTCGCAACCAGAGGCGACTGGAGTCAGGAAACGGGCAAGTACGGATTTTATGGTGTGATGGGGCCAGATGAGTTCCAAATGATGGTCAATCACAACTGCTACACCAATTTCATGGCGAAAAAGACCTTTGAATATACGTTGCAGGCAATTCATCAAATGCAGGAAAAGCCGGATTTTCAAAGCCGGTTCAATGTGCTTTCCATCAGCGCTCAGGAATGTTCCAACTGGGCGGATATGGCGGAGAATATGGAGATTACCTACGACAAAAAAACCGGAATCTTTGAGCAAAGTGAGGGTTTCTTTACCCTCCCTCATATCGATGTGGACAAAATTCCGGTCACGGATTTTCCGCTCTACAGCCATTGGAGCTACGACCATATTTATCGCAATGACATGATCAAACAGCCGGACGTACTCATGATGATGTTCCTGTACAATGCATCTTTTACGCAGGAGCAGAAATTAAAGAACTACGCTTATTATGAACCGCGATGTATTCATGAAAGCTCGCTTTCCCCCTCGGTACATTCCATTTTAGCTTCCGAACTGAAAAAACATCAGGAGGCATATCACTTTTTCGGATTTGCTACGCGCTTGGATTTGGATAATTATAACCGCAATTCCGGTGAGGGATTGCACACGACTTCCATCGCGGCGGCGTGGATGAACATTATCTACGGCTTTGGCGGCATGCGCTCCGACGGGGATCTCCTGTGTTTTCACCCTACCATTCCCAAACAGTGGAAAAGTTACTCCTTTCAGATTATGGTACGGGATGACACTCTCTTTGTAAAAGTAGAGCAGGAAAAACTGCGGCTTCATATGGAAAACGGTTCGGAGCAACGAATTCGCCTTTATGATAAGGATATCGTAATTGGGCAAGCGGAAGTAGCAGTAGAAATACCCGAACAGTGGAGGACTGCGGCAGATGAGTAACTGGATCATTGACAGCAGCGATTTCAGCGCGGAGAAGGTTGCTGATCTTGGAAATCAATATTTTATCGGCAACGGTTACCTTGGCGTTCGCGGAACACTCGAGGAGTATGGCAAAGATCAGTTGGCAGCTGTTAATTTAGCAGGAATCTACGACCGGCACGGCTCGGAGTGGAGGGAGCCCCTCAACGCCCCGAACGCACTTTTTACATGGGTTGAAATTGATCATAAAGCTTATCAGCTGCCCATTTGTGCTCCGCTTGAGCACCGACAGCAGGTCGATTTTGAACAAGCTCTGCACAGCCGTAAAACCGTATGGAAAACAGAAAGCGGAATGCTTTGCGTTACCGCACAGCGGTTTGCAAGCATGGCGAACCCGCATTTAATCTGTATGGAGTATGTGGTTTCTACAGATTTTTGTACGCACGTGACCTTGCACACGGGAATCGATTGTGATATTTGGGACATTCACGGCCCGCACTACGAAAAAACGGAAATGGATGTAAAGGGAGAAGCTCTCACGGTGCTTGCCACAGCAGGGGAAACCAAAGCGCAGGTCGCCGTCAGTGAACTTGTTTTATGCGACTTTCATGGGAATCAACGCATTGATTGCAGCGATACCAAAATTCTGCGTGAAATCCAATTTGAGACTGACGGAAAAAGAAGCTATACGTTTTGTAAATTCATTTCGATTTATACCACGCATGACTGCAGTGATCCGCTGCACGATGCGCTTGCTTGCTCCAATCAATCTGCCAAAACAGGGTATGAGCAGGAAAAAGCGGCGCATATCGGTAAGTGGTCGGCGCTGTGGGACAATACACGCGTGGAAATTGAGGGCGACAACGCAGCAATGCGGGCGCTGAATTATTCGATTTACCATTTGCACTGTATTGCTCCGCGGCATGCGGAAAGTATGTCTATTCCGGCGCGCGGGCTTTCCGGGCAAACCTACAAGGGCGCGGTGTTTTGGGATACGGAAATGTTCATGCTGCCTTTTTACCTCTACACAGAACCCAAAGTTGCGCGGACCTTGCTGAAGTACCGAATTGACACTCTGCCCGGTGCGCGTGCCAAAGCAAAGGAATACGGCTATCGGGGTGCGTTTTACGCGTGGGAAAGTCAGGAGGGCGGCTACGACGCCTGTTCCGATTACAATGTAACGGATGTGTTTACCCAACGTCCGATGAAAACCTATTTTCGCGATAAACAGGTGCATATCTCCGCGGACGTTGTCTACGGTATTGTACAATATTTAAAGGTGACAGGAGATACATCGTTGCTTGATGAAGGAGCAGCTGAGGTCATTCTGGAATGTGCAAATTTTTACCGCTCTGCGCTTGTGAAACGCGCGGATTCCGGTCAGTTCGAAATTCACGATGTAATCGGGCCGGACGAATACCATGAGCGTGTCAACAATAATGTTTACACCAACCAGATGGCAAAATTCGTGTTCCATGAAGCCGCGGAGCTGATTCGTAAATTGCAGCGAGGCTGCTGCCCACTGCGTGCAAAGTTGGAAAAGCAATTCGACTTAAACAGTATGCTTCAAAAATTTGAAGAGTCTGAACACCGGCTTTTTGTGCCGCAGGCAGACAAAGAAACGGGAATCATCGAACAGTTTGACGGCTATTTTAAATTAGAGAATACTTCTGTTGAAGCAGTGCGCGGCCGCCTTTTAGACAAGCGGGAGTATTGGGGCGGAGCCTACGGCGTTGCTTCCCAGACACAGGTGATTAAACAGGCGGATATTGTCACCATGCTGAATCTCTTTTCTAAAGAGTACGACAGCAAGACTTTAAAAAGCAACTGGGATTATTACGAACCACGCACGGAGCACGGCTCATCTTTAAGCGCCTGTATGTATGCGATGTCTGCATGTCGATTTGGCGAACCAGACCTTGCGTATCCATTTTTTATGCAAAGTGCAACTGCAGATTTAAATGGAGGAGGAAAACAGTGGGCTGGGCTGGTGTATATCGGCGGAACCCATCCGGCTGCCTGCGGAGGTGCTTGGCTGACGGCAATACAGGGATTTGCCGGCGTTTCTGACGAAAATGGGGTGATGAAAATACATCCGCAACTGCCTTCAAAATGGAAACATATGCAATTTAATATCTATTTTCAAGACTGCATTTACTCTGTTGAGATAACGGGTCAAGACTATAAAATAAGCAAGAAAGACAAAAAATGAGACGGGATTTCCCGTCTCGAATTATATTCTCTTAACACTTTTTCTCTCAATAAGATGCACCGGTAAGATCTTCTGATTTTCCTCAACCGGATTATTTTTCAACCTGCTCATCATAAATTCAACAGCAGCCTTGCCCTTTTCGGCGGCATCCTGATGAATGGTTGTAAGCGTCGGCGAAATCAATTGGCAAAGAGTCACATCATCAAAACCGACTACGGAAATATCATTTGGAACATCAAGCCCGCTTTCGTGCAGACCGGCGATAATACCGGCGGCAAGAATATCCGCGGTGGCAAATACGGCTGTAATCTCCTTGCGCGCAGCAATCTGCCTGCTCAGCAGCATATCACTCTGCACATCAAATTCCCCTTGAAAAAGGAATCTGTCCTGAAACGGAATATGAAATTCCTCAAGCGCCTGCCGGTAGCCGCGCAAACGTTCTTCAACAACGCCGTGATTCCGGATTTGCGGGGAGGCAAAAGCAATATTTCGGTGTCCGTTCTCAATCAAATATTTTGTTGCCAGATAGCCGCCCTTAAAGTCCTCCAGACCGACGTTCTGCATATTGGGATGGTTAATATAGCTGTCAATCAGGACAACTGGAACATCAACCGTTGACAGCGTATCGAAAAATTCATCTTCAAATAAACCGGTAAAAAACATGCCGTCAATATTCCAGTTACGCAGAAAACTCAAAAGATCCGTGCTGTCTTCCACCGTGCGCAGCATCAGGTAATAGCCGTTCTCCCGCAGCGTTTCCTCGACAGCACCGATGAAAGCGGAGTGAAACGGGTCAGCGATGAATCCGCCGGATGCTTTTGGCACAAGGTGATTAATAATACCGATTACTTTGGAGGAATTATTCACAAGCGAACGGGCGGACATATTGGGCACATAACCGCTGCGCTTAATGATTTCATTGATTTGCTCAATTGTTTGTGCGGATACGCGGGAGGTTTTCCCGTGGATAACATTTGAAACAGTGGTATAGCTAACGCCCGCTTCTTTCGCAATATCTTTAATTGTCGTCATAAAATCTACCTTTTTTTATAAAGTTGAACGTTTAATTATATTTTATATCGTATCATATTTTCTATCAATGTGCAATCGCTGATTGAAAGCATGATTGCTTTCAACGCACAGCCATTCAATAATAAAAAATTAATTTTAATTAATTGATAAATCAAGAAACCGGAGGTAAATTCAATGATAAAAGGGGTCATATTTGATCTTGACGGGGTGCTTGTAGCCACCGATAAACTGCATTATTTGGCGTGGAAACGACTTGCGCAGGAGCTGGGAATTACAAATTTTACGGAGCAGGACAACGTAAGGCAAAGAGGGGTGAGCCGGATGGCCTCCTTGCAAGTCGTATTAGAAAAATCGAATCAGCAATACACCGAGCAGGAAAAGGCCGGTTTTGCGGAAAAAAAGAATGAATATTATATCGAATCGCTGACACATTTGACAAAAGAAGCAATTCTGCCGAACGCGGCTGAAACAGTCGCCCAACTTCGTGAAAAAAAGATTCGGGTCGCGGTGGGTTCGGTAAGCAAAAACGCCCCGATCATTTTACAGCGGACAGGGCTTTATCCACTGATTGACGAGGTTAGCTGCGGGCTGAATATTACCCGTTCCAAGCCCGACCCGCAGGTTTTTCTTATCGCCGCCGAAAAACTCGCGCTGAAGCCGGAGGAATGCCTTGTCGTGGAAGATTCCGCCGCCGGAATACAGGCCGCGAAAGCGGCTAAAATGAAGTCCCTTGCCCTCGGGCCCGAAAAAGAAAATCCTTTAGCGGATTATCATGCGGCATCTCTTGCCGATCCCAGTATTAACTGGGATATGATATTTGAGCTTTAGCCTGTCTGATTACTATAAATTCAAGAAGATAAGGCACAGTCCAACTACATCAAAAATGCAATGCAGCCTCCTCACTTCTTCCTTTATAGCAGTGAGGAGGATTTTTTTATTGGTTTCGTTATTTCTTCTGTGTTATTGTCGTGTTGTCAATGGCAGGCGAATTTGCTGTTATTTGGAAGTTTTATCAGGGTTTGCTGTAGCGCTGAGCAATATTAACATAATTTTGGAAAACATCTAAAAAATATTGACATTTGTTAAAGAGGCGAGTATTATAAAAACAAAGCAAACGTTTGCACAACTAATATAAAATAATTATAAAAAAACTTTACTATGTCAAACTAAAATATATAAATAACTTAGAAATATGCTGTTTATATTACCATATTATAAAATATATAAAGATAACGTTTGCACAAAGGCGGTAAATAAAATGTCAGTTACCATTAAAGATGTTGCCAAAGAGGCCGGTGTATCTCCTTCTACCGTGTCACGGGTTATAAACAAAAAGGGGATGATTTCCGAAGAGACACGTGATAATATTCTGCGCATCATGAAAGAGATGAACTATTTTCCGAACAGTACTGCAAGAAGCTTTGTAAACGGCAGTACAGAAGCAATTGCACTGATTGTAGATGTGGTGGATGTTCGAGCATATTCCAACAATTTTTTCAACAATAGTGTTTTCGGGATAGAAACGGTGGCGCATACAAGTGGCTACAACCTTATTATCACAAATGGCCGGGTTAATACGGAAAATATCAGTTCAGCAGAAAAGCTGGTGTTTGGGAAAAAGGTAGATGGCATTATCCTGCCAGCTTCTATGGTGAAACGAAGCTTTATTGACAAACTCAAAGAAATCAAGTTTCCCTATGTGATTTTGGGCGAACCCGCTCAGCAGCTATCAGACAGCAGTTGGGTCGATATTAACAATATTCAAGGCGGAGAAAGCGCTGCCGAACATTTGCTGAGCAAGGGCTATGAAAAAATTGCATTTTTGTCAAGCGGAGAAAATGATGTTTTCAACAAAAATCGTATTACCGGGTATTGCCGCGGACTTGCCAATCATGGAGTTTCTGTAAATCAAGATTATATTCGTCATTGCATTCCCAACGCCGATTATGGAATGAAGGCTATGGAGGAGCTTTTTCTGCAACAAAATAAGCCCAACGCGGTGATTTGCAGTGATTATAATCTGGCATCCGGTGCTTTGCGCGCGGCAAAAAAGAGTGGTTTTTGTGTGCCACGGGATTTTGGAGTTGTGAGCTTTGATAATTCTCCTGTTGCAGAGCTTTCGGAACCGCCGTTTACTACGGTGGATATTGATACCTTCGATTTGGGAGAGCAGGCGGCTAAAATTCTTATTCAGTCGATCCAGGACAAAGAAATGCCGTGCAGGCAAATCTTGATTTCGACAAAAATCATCGCAAGAGAATCCACGGAAAAAATCGGAGAAGGCTTCCGTGTTACTCAGAATGGAAATTAATCATAAAGGAAGGTGCGCAATGAATATTGCCGCAATTGACCATCAGGCCACAAAAGAATACGTGTATCCAAAGATGAAACACAAACTTGTATTTAAACTAAAAACGGCGCAAAAAGATTGGCAAGACTGCTTCTTGATTTGTTGGAACCGCTATGACAAGGAAAAAACGTTGCGACGTGTAAAAATGAACTGCTGCTATCGGGATCAATATCATGACTATTTCTACATTGAGGTTGATTTCAATCAGGTTGCTTGTTACATAAAATATTATTTTGAGCTGATTCCACTCCAGGGGGAAACCGTTTGGTACGGTTTCTACGGCGCGAGTGCACAGGAAGAAACAACAGAACACTTTGAGTTTCTTTACGCAAATGAGAACGACGGATATATCGCACCGGAGTGGGCCGACAGCCAGATATATTATCAAATTTTTCCGGAAAGATATAAGAATGGAGACAGCCCTTGCTACCGTTCGGATTTGGAACCGTGGGGTTCACCTCCTACCCGTGATAACTATATGGGCGGCAACATCAAAGGAATCGCCGAAAAACTGGATTATATAAAGGATTTGGGAATCACATGTATATATTTAAATCCGATTTTCAAGGGAACGTCCAATCACAAATATGACACAGAAGATTACTTTAAGGTTGACCCCGACTTCGGTACCAAAAAAGACCTCGCTCAATTGGTCAGGCAGTGCCATAGGAATGGGATAAAAGTAATTCTTGATGGCGTTTTCAATCATTGCGGCTTTTATTTTTCTCAATTTCAAGATGTATTTAAAAACGGAAAAAATTCCAAATATAAGGATTGGTTTTTCATTGATGGCTTTCCGGTTCAAACCGAGCCGCCAAATTATGAATGTGTGGGATTCTTCAAGTGGATGCCGAAGCTGAATCTGGCAAATCCTGAAACAAGGAATTACTTTCTTACGGTCGGAAAATATTGGATTGAGGAAGTACATATAGACGGATGGAGACTGGATGTTTCGGATGAAGTTGAAGGCGCTTTTTGGGAATGCTTCCGCAACAAGATAAAAGAAAAATATCCAGATACGATTTTAATCGGCGAAACTTGGGGTGACGCCAGTAAATTGGTACAGGGGAACCGGTTAGACTCTGCGATGAACTACCTGTTTAAAGATGCTGTAACCGATTGGATTGCAAAAGAACGAATTGACACGGAAACCTTTGACTGGCGCATCAATTTTATGCTTTCCAGATACAGTGCCCCTACGATACGAATCATGTACAACTTGCTTGACAGCCATGATACAAGCAGATTCCTGTTTGACTGTAAAGGCAACATTGAAAAGCTTAAACTGGCAGTAGCATTTATGATGACCTTTCCGGGTTGCCCTGCTATCTATTACGGCGATGAAATCGGAATGAGCGGAGATAACGATCCGGAGTGCCGCGGGGCAATGGAATGGGACATAGAAAAACAAAATCTTCCACTCAAGAATTGGTACAAAAGGTTCATTCGTATCCGAAAGTCATCCCCCATTTTTTCAAAGGGAAGTTTTGCCACCAACTTTTGTGATAACAAATTAGGAGTTTATGGTTATATTCGAAGTTATGAAAGCCAAAACGCCTACATTGTGTTAAATCGTTCTTCAGACATTCAAAAAGTTAGCGTTCCGGTATGGGAGGAAAACACAAGATTTATGGAGGTGATTACAGAAGAAATGGTATGCTCTGAAGAAAAAGCAAACCCGGCTATTTGTTACAATGGTGACATTATGGAAAGCAAAGGTTTTATTTTAGCGTCGCTGCCTGCGTACTCTGTAAAAATTTTTATTAACAAAGAAAGTGGTGAATGTAATGACAAATAAAAAAGCAAAAAAAATTCTGGCGCTCGGACTCACAGCAGTAATGATTTTGACAGCCCTTACCGCGTGTGGATCAAAGACACCAGAAAATAGTTCAGCTCCGAAAACCGAGTCAACTGCTTCCAAAGAAGGAACCACACCAAAAGAAACTGTAACATTAAACTTTTGGCATCATTACAGTGCTCAATCCCCGGAGAATGAAACCCTAACTAAAGTGCTTATTCCGAAGTTTGAAGAAGAAAATCCAGGCTACAAAGTGAACGCTGTTTCATACGAATGGGCAGATTTGCACCAAAAGATTTTGGTAAACGCCAACGCAGGTACACTTCCTGATGTTGCAAGAGCAGACATTGCCTGGGTGCCGGAATTTCAAAAAATGAACATTTTGGTCCCACTCGACAAAGAGATGAGTGATTTTGACAAAGTGTCAAAAAATCTATTGGAAAGCGCTATGAGTACAGCAAAAGTAAAGAGAAATTACTATGCGCTTGCGCTGAACACGAACACAAAAATTTTATTTTACAATAAAGACGCCTTGGCTTCGGCTGGTTTATCCACTCCAAAAACAATGGATGAACTAATTGCCGCCGCAAAGAAACTGTCGGGTAAAAACAAAGCGGGGCAACAGGTATGGGGACTCACGGAACCCGCCCTTGCCGGTTGGAACATCTTACCCTACATTTGGAGCAATGGCGGTGAAATCACAGACGAAAATTATACCAAAGCCAGCGGCTACATAAACAGTGAAAAGAGCATTGCAGCAATGCAAATGCTGGCGGACTTGTACAAGAATAAACAATTGAACGGGTTCAACAGCGGAGATATTCCTATGACGGACGGTTTTGGCACGGGAAGGTATATGATGCTGCTGGAAGGCCCGTGGAAGACCGCTGAAATGAAAGGCGCATATCCGAACTTTGCTTATAAAACCGCCGATGTACCTGCGGGTCAGGGTGGATCTCACTCAGTATTGGGCGGTGAAGACATTGCCATGTTCAAAACTGCAAATAAAGAAGGCGCATGGAAATTCATGCAATTTATGACCAGTGACTATGCTCAAATTGAAATGGCAAAATGCGGACTGATTCCCGCAAGCAAAACTGCTCTTGAGGATTCCACCGTTAAAAGTGCAGATTTTGCACCATTCCTGGAAGCAATCAAAACTGCGAAAGCAAGACCGCCGGTGGCTTCTTGGCCGGAAATTGACAATGAACTTACAACCGCGGCAACCAGCATTATTGTACAAAGCAAGGATGCCAAAACGGTACTGGATCAACTGGCTCCAAAAATCGACGCCCTTCTTGCAAAAGAATAATAATATTATAGATTAGTATAACTGAATAAAGGGTGACAGTCAATAATTGGTTGACAAGAATACATGGGAAAACGAAGATTCTTGTGTGGCTAATCAGCTAAGACATTGGTATTAAAGGTTTAAATAAAGATGCCCTTCCATGTGAAAGGGCATCAGGAGGTATGGCTAAGCGATGGAAACAAAATCCTTAAAAAACAGGATCCAAATTTTCTTACTTCTTCTGCCCGGAATGATTGTATTTGCCATGTTTACCATCTATCCAATCGTAAAGCTGTTTTTAATGAGCTTTTTTAAATGGGATTTTAGTTCTATGGCGGAGCAAACTTTTATTGGACTGGACAATTACAAAGAAGTCCTGTTCGACGAAACTTTTCATACCGCTTTCACAAATACAATTTTGTATACGATTATAACAGTCCCTGCGCAAATGGCCTTAGGTCTTTTGGCTGCCGTGCTGATTCATAATATTCCGAAATTTAAAGTGTCTTTCCGGGTGTTGTACTACCTGCCGGTAATCACTTCATGGGTGATTGTGTCGCTGGTGTTCAAGTATATTTTCAACACCGAAGGAATGCTGAATTACGTTCTGACAAATGTCATGCACTTTACTTCAACAAATATTGCTTGGCTGGACACCCGCTGGGGCGGGATGGCGGTCACAGAAATGCTCGGCACTTGGAAGGGCGTGGGGTGGAATATGGTTGTGTTTTTGGCCGCGCTGCAAAGTGTTCCACAGGAGCTTTACGAAGTTGCAGACTTGGACGGTTGCGGCAGAATCCAAAAATTTTTTTACGTTACGATTCCTTCTATTAAAAGCACAGTGCTTTTCGCACTGATCATGCTTACCATTGGTGGGTTTAATGTCTTCACATCCGTAAAAATGATAACAGAGGGAAAACCCATGCACCAAACGGAAACAGTTCTTACTTGGATGTACTACAAGGCCTTCACATCGGGAAAATTCGGGTATGCGGCGGCGCTGTCGTTTATTGTGGCGCTTACCTTGGCGTTCCTTGCAATTTTGCAGTTTAAGGCTATGAAAAACAAAGATGAAACAATGTGAGGTGAGGAAAATTGGCTGTTAAAAACTCTCGGACTTCAAAAATTGTAATGTATATACTGCTGGTAATCGGTGGGTGTGTGTCGGTTTTCCCTATGCTCTACATGATCAGCACATCTTTAAAGCCAAACGGGGCTCTATATGAATATCCGCCGCATTTTTTCCCAAACGCAAATAATATTACTGCTGAGAATTATGTCTACATCTTTAAACAAGAAAAATTTTATGTTAATTTTTTGAATAGTCTGGCGGTATCTCTGTTAACGGTTGCTATTGCAGCGTTAATATCTGCTGCTTTGGCGTTTTGTATTGCACGGTTCAAATTTCCGGGACGAACGTTTTTATTTGGGTTGGTAATAGGTACTATGATTATTCCGGGTACAACGCTTATTATCACGCAGTATGAACTGGCCACATACTTAAAACTGATTAACAAGCTGCTTGGATTGGTTCCTTTTTATGTCGCCTGGGTCATTCCCTTCTCTACCTTTATGATAAAAGGATTTATTGAAAATATCCCAAAGGACTTTGACGAGGCCATATATATTGATGGCGGCAGTGTATTGACTGTCTTTTTTAAAATAGCAATTCCTCTGGCAAGCCCAGCGATTGCTTCTGTCAGCATTTTTAATTTTCTTACCGCTTGGGAAGAGTACCCGTGGGCTCTAACTGTAATTAACGATAATATGAAACGAACGTTACCAATTGCAATCGCCGGATTTTTTGGCCAGCACCAGTTTACACAATGGGGATATGTGTTTGCCATGTCTGTAGCAAGTTTAATTCCCGTGTTGATTTTGTTTATTTGCTTTCAAAAATATTTTGTAACAGGATTGACAACAGGAGGAGTAAAAGGTTAGCCAATTTGAAAAAATCAAAAATATAATTGCTGTGAAAACGTTCTGTTAGCATATGCTTAACAATTAGGAATCATTTTACTATCCGTCACATGTTTTGTGGCGGATTTTTTATTGTGATTTTCTCGTTTATGTTCAGCATCTATTTGCAAAGACAAACTAAACTATTTTGGAATATAGCAAAGCAGCGCAGGGTGCCTTGCGCTGCTTAAAAACAACTGGCTATTATTTGACTGCCACCAATTCGATATAACCCCTCGTGCCGACCGGCTCCAGCTGTATACGTGGGTTTTCCTTGTCCCAAGTGTAGCCGATTACAGTGGGATCATATTTTTTGATTGCCGCCCAAACCTGCTCGATTGCCTCGCAATAGTCTTCCTCGGCAAATGGTTCGCCTTGGAACATCAAATATTTGCAGGCGGGCAGGTCAATCACATCAAACCCATCCGGAACGACATCCGCATAATTCGTTGCGACTTCTACGCCCTGCACATACTCCGAAGTGCCCGGCTTGATGTAGCTCTTGGGAAGCCAAAGTGAAACAGGCTCTCCGCTGATAGATTTCATACTCAGCAGCAGACCCCACACGTCACAGCCGACCTCCTCGCAGTAGGCGAAATAGTCGGCAGCTTTAACCCCTCTTTTGATAAGCACCTTACGCGCCGGTTTCTCGATGACCTGAACAAATACACTCTTCGCTGTTTCCATCTGTTTCTCCTTTCTCGTGGCTCTGTACTTTACTCCATAAGGTGTGAAAAGATAAAGAGGAATGGGTGAAGCGGCGTATTCGCGCGGATTACAGCCAAACTCACGAAAAAAGGCACGCTGATATCCGTCCACGCTCCCAAAGCCAAGCTCCAATGCAACGTCAAGGATTTTGCAGGTTTCATCACGCAGCTTCAGTGCCGACTTGGACAGTCGAAACCGCCTGATATAATCCGCAGGTGTCATATTCGTCCACTGGGTAAACAGCCGGTAAGAATACCACGGTGAAAACAAGGATACCTCCGACAAATCTGCAAGAGTAATGTTTTCGCACAAATGCTCCGCAATATAGTCCTGCATTCGCTGTACCGCTTCTCTGTGTTCCTCCATTTTTTTCACTCCCTTATGCGTCTTATCATAGCATCCATAGAAAGGGAAACTCTCGACCTTTTTTGCTGATCGCATTTTGTGCTTTCAGTTTCCATAGAGATAAAAATGGAACAATCTTCTGAGGCTATTTTTTTCCAGACTCGACCCATTTACCGTATTTCAAAACCAGTCGATTTGGTAGTTGAAACAACTGAATCGCTAAAATAAAGATTAAAATTGAAATAAATAGCGTGCTGCCAAAAAGCTCAATATGAACTGAAGCTGAAATAAAATAAGCAGCGATAAAACCTAAAATATCAACCAATCCATAGACAAGGCGCCAAGGCCAGCTTAACCGTATACGGCAGCCGCAATTGTCACACGGCAGGTTCTTAAAAAATGGTTGAGGCATTCTAAATGAGTAGCCTACAATGTATTTGTGGCTGCAGGGTATATTTTTATTATTTTCCATATTGAACTCCTTTATTTTTCTTATGTACAAATATATCATATATGAAGTGGAACTGTCAGGTATGCGAACTCGATATTATAAAGAATTAGGAGTCGCAAATCTAACAAAAAAGCGGGCGTGTATTCATAAGAAAGCATGTCCGATCATTTTTAATAAGGTTTTATGTATTCTTATTTTCCTTACATATAAACACCTAACTTTGTATCATTTGTTCAATTTAGATGCAGGGTACAACTGTGTAAAGTGCTCATAGCTTCATATTCTTTTGGGGGCTATTTTTTCGCAGTGGCAATTTTAACCAATAGTCCCAATACCTGACCGGTCGCAACCACTGCCGCAACGAATGCAATTAGCATACTATCCAGTATAAAATACAAAGCCAATAATAGGAAAACAATGCTTATTGTCATCCCATAAATCCAATTTTTATTACTCTTTTTTATAATTAGAGAAAGAATAAATGTGATTATTGCCACGATACACCACGCGACTCCAATTGCCATCCCTATTCCACTGCTTGTAAACATTTCTTTACTCCACTTAAAAGCTCTGTTAATTCAACATGATAAACAATTTGTACTTTAAGTATACCATACAGAACAAAAAAAGCCACAGGTAGGTTTAATTCCTAACGCGTGGCTTTTCACGGACGGCAGCGGTGGAATTCGAAGGTTGTGCAATCTGCACGCGCGTTCCGCGAATCCCTTTAATTTCCTGCTGATTATCTATTATAAGTGATTGCCTCGGGTTGCGCCTGTGGGTTCTCATCCCGACCATAATAAAGGAGGCAGAACAGTCTTTTGACTGTTCTGCCTCCTTTGTGTCATTTGCTCGATTTAGATGCAGACTCATTCACTTATACTAAAGATTGGTGCAATCACAAAATGCTTGTTTGCCAACGAAAAACGGTGTGTAAGTCTTTCATACAAAAGTGAATATCCAAAACCAATTTACTCATCATCAACTTCTATTTCTGTTTCAATTTCTTGCTCCGCTTCAACAGGTACTTCAACCTGTGCAAACGTTTCATAGATTTCCATATCATGATTTACAGATTCGAAGCTGACGCACAGAGCATATTTAGCAGGAAATTCTCCGTTGGTATTCCAGCCCTTATGACCGACAACTGCGATACAAAACTCTTCGGGCAATTTGTATGCTTCCATTTCCGCCCAATCTTTTTGAGTAGCACTTCGGCTACGGCTAACTCCTTTTATTTGTCCCCAACTATCTCTGGCACCAATTACCCACGGGATAGAGCTTTTGTTTTTATCATCGGAGTCTTCTTCTGGCTCCGGTAAATCTGTTTCTTCTGGAGTGCTGAGAATTCTATTTGCGAATGCATCTAAATCTTCGTTGAACTTGCTACTCATCCAATCTACCCATGTAGCAAAATATCCTCTAAATCCTTTTCTCGTTCGTCTTGGTTTAGAAGAGAAAGCTAGTGTAACATCAATCCGTATAGTGTTACTACGATTACGAATACTCTGCGGAACTTTTACTCGGAAAATATGCACATATCCTGCTTCAATATATTTTTCACCCGACGTAATATATGTAATGCGATTTTCATTGTTAGTCAAAGCACGTTCTGAATTTGGTAGTCCATAACCCATTAATCGCAAAACATCTTTTTTCTCTTCGGTTGAAAAATTATCAGTCCAGCTTGTCCAACGCGCCGATTGCACAATAAGTGCTCTATAAAGTAATGCTGGTTCGTTCGGTAACAGTTGCTGTAGTTGCGACGCAATATATGAAACCTTAGGAGTTGCAAATGACGTTCCTATCTGGTCTTTGGCATATGCTGGTGGCGAAACTCGTATTAGTTCAGGGCATGTGGAGGAGTTAGTTTTATATTGCACTTGTGATTTGTTTACTAAAACGTCACCTCCATATTCAACAATCTCCGGTTTAATTGATCCCCATAAACCTAATCCGGAACAGGAATATGAAGAAATAGCACCTCTACCGCCAAAAGTTGTCCAATCGTCATCTTCGTATCCATTGATGTTTATCGCGCCAACTGTTAATGCCTGCATGCTTTGAGCCGGATTTGGAATTCTACAGGAGTTTTCGAGCAAATAACTCGGGTAAAGTCTCCCTGCGATTATATGTTGAGTGATGCCTAACCTAAAAGAATTATTACTATCAGTTTTTAAATTTCCAGCCGCTTGAATAAACAAAATATCTTTTTCGTAGGAAGCGTTATCGATTGTTGCTGCCCATGAAGACATGTACTTTGTTAGACAAGGATATCTTGCTGAAATAGAATGGTTAAACAAGCGAATATTATGCCCAATAGCATATTCCTGTATAATCTCACCAACAACTTTTGAAGGAAGCATTGATTTAGGCATGGAACATTCTTCATCCAATACTTTAGCATTGGCTATATAGCAAGGCAACCGGTATTGCGGCATATCCAAACTTGAAATACCTTCTGGATATAAAATAGCTCCAGCTACACGCGTCCCATGTCCTCCTTCTGAAACCTGGTCATCAATATCAGTACGACTTGGCAAAAAGCACTTTGATAAATCCTGTTTAACAGCATCTTTTATATAAGCATGTCCTTCCTGAATTCCGCTGTCAATAACACAAACAGTAGCTGAATCATCTTCAGGTGGGAGAATTGTATAGTTAGTATTTAACAATTCAGATTCAGAAGAATCGCTAATACGGCTATCCACATCATCAGGCTGCTTTATTTCAAAAACAAAAGGATAGTTTAAAGCAATATCAATCAAGCACTTGTTGGGTATGGTTACCTTTAACTCAAAGCTATCCTGTATCGAGATATCATCAATAAAGTCAAATATCTCTAGTACTTTTCCTCCATAACTTTCGATAATCCGCTCAAGCTCTGCTTCGCGCTGACGACATAAGTCATCCCATTCTTCATAAGCTTTATTCTTTCGTTCTTCCCAACGAGCCATTTTATTCTGGTAATGATCGTCAGATTCATCTTTCTTTTTTGAAGGCCTTTTCCCAACAGCAATAGTGCCTTGGCACTCTATACTCAATTCAAAAATGTTTATCTTGTCGGAAGCTTGAATGATAGCATCCCAACTGGATAGCAATTCATCAGATAAGATACGATTAAGCCTTTGTTGCTTTGATTCCTCGACAATCAAATCGTTTATTTTAGCAACATTTCCAGTTCCTTTAATATCGTTTGCGAAATCAAGAATTTTTTGTAGGCCATCATTGAAATTATTCGGGTCTGTTGCAACGATAACTATACCATCGTCGTATTCACATACAAGTTCAAGGCCAAATGTGCTTCTTAAATAATCAGTATCTAATAATTCGGCGGGAATGTTTATCAACAAAGGCTTTTTTTCTGATAGTTCCGGTAAATCGTTTAGAATCCTTTGTTTATCCTCTTCAGACCATAATTGTATAATACTTTGTGCCTGACCGTATAGTTTTCCACTATGTTGTCCTCGGTTTGCTCGATTTATTTTTACACTAGAAGGTAAAGGGATACTCATTTTCTTTGGAACATATTTTTTACCGCCTTTTTGAAATACCAATTCAAGATGTCTAAAATCATTGGTATCTGCCATCGAAATCCCTCCACTTCCTAATATTCTTTGATTTCGTCAATTGAGCGTTCAATGTATTCTTGGCTTACAATACCAGAACCGTCCAGCACACTTATCTTTGCTGCATTCTCAGCAACTGTAACGATATTTGCAGCCGAGAATCCCTTGACTTTCTCAACAATTACATCCCAGTTAATTGCTTTATCTACATTAAAAGAAGATAACGTCAATTTGAACAAAGGGAGTATCTCTTTTTCTGTAGGTCGTGCTATTTCAATTACCTCATCAAATCTACGAAATAGTGCTTTATCTAAAGCATCTTCTAAGTTTGTTGTAGCAACCAACAATCCGGGAGCGTCGTATTCATCCAAAAGCATTAGCAACATGTTGACTATACGGGGAATTTCACCAACATCTTTTCCTATAGTTCTGGATTTTGCTATAAAGTCACATTCATCTAAAAGCAAAACACAAGGTTGATCCATACTTGATTCAAATATAGCCCTTAGATTTGCCGACGATTCCCCAAAATAGGATGAAATCATTGCATCGAATTTGACCTTCATTAACGGAAGGCCTAAATTCCATGCCAGCCTTTCAGCACCAAGGGTCTTTCCACAACCAGGAGGGCCATAGAGCAAAATTTTCGTGCGTGGTTTCAGATTATGCTTTTTAAGCCTTTCTTTAGCGGCGTATTCTTTCTCAATTTGATCAAACCGTTTTTCCAAGTCCGGGCATAATACCATATGATGCTTCAATTTTTCCCTTGGAATCATTGTTGCTAAAGTCTGATTATACCGTCTGCTTACAGGAAGGGCTGTAAGCCCCCCACTAATCACATTGTCGGCGGAAGGTCTGCCTGTCTCTTGCGGTTGCTTATTTTTGTTTGAAATTACAATATCATCTAATTGTTTAGCCAAACGGACGTGTCCATTTTTCTTTTCTTCTTCAATTATGGTTTCTGCTATTTGCATTAATGAGTCAGAATCACTTGTCATTATCGACTCTATTAGCCTGCTAAGTAGTTTAGCATTCACAATTAATCACCTCTAAAATAAATAATATAGACCAATCTTCACCGTAGTTAGAGTTTTTCTAGTTCTGCGAGAGTGGATGTGTCTATATTATTTTTCTTGCTAAACTCTATAAGACGCATCTTTGCCAGTCTGCTTGGAGATGTATGACCATTTTCCCAACGGCTAATAGTAGAAAAACTAACACTAAGTTCATGTGCGAATTGCTCTTGAGTAATTCGCGTTTGGGTTCGCATTTCTTTAAGTATCTCGCCAAAAGTCATTTAGATACACCTCCATTGTTTAGATTATAGCACATGCCATAGCATATGACAAGTGACTGACAAAAAGTACAAAACATCATATTATGCCAAAACAAGCTAATAGACCTGTTAGCAAATTTTTGGAAGTTGTCGCGTGCATCCTTCGACTGAATTGATGCATATATTGAACTCACAAACACTATCCGGGTGGTAAATACCGTTTTCCCCTGTTTTGAATATGATCCCTATTGCACCGATTTATGATCCACTATTTGAGCGTCAGTGTAAAAGAGCTGTTTTCTCCATTTTCCGTTATCCATTAGTATTACTTTCCTTCAGCCTTTCTGCTTTTTGGAAGTAGTCGCTTCCAAACTTTCTTTTGATGGCTTTACGCTTTTTCCAACTTTTTTTCAATGCCCTTTGAATATCATCCCGTGTTAGGAACAATAATGATTTTTGGCTGTTGCTATCCAGCTTACTTATTAAATCATCTATGTTATATGCGCTAATGCCACATATAGAGCAATATAAGTCTTTAAGAATCCTGTCTTCTGGTGTTTCGTTTTGCCATTCTTCAAATTGTCGTTCTGCTTTCTCATATTCTTCGGGATGAGTTGCGTAATACTCGTCTCTTGCTTGTGCTTCCGCAATTTGCTTTTCTATATACTCATCACTCTGTGAGTATATTTCTTCAAAGTACCGTTGGTCTAAATTATCTTTTATGTTTTTCTCTTTCTCTATCACATCAGCTCGACAATATTGAATTGAAGAAATTATGTTTGAACATATATATAGGGTCATACGTAAAAAGCGAACACACTTTTCATAATTTATAATACCGTTATTCCAAAAATCGTTAATATGTTCCGCATAATCCATATAGGTATCATCAGCAAAATTGGAAGTTAACCCATTGAACTCATCTTTTGTCAGCAAACCTTTGAGGTAATATTCATGTTTGGGCAATCGTTTTAATTCTGCAACCAAGTAGTCAATGCGATAATCTCCGATATTGAATAGTGTTTCTAAGTGCTTTCGTTCACTTGCGGACAGTTTATCTATATCCAGTTTCTTTAAGTAATCTTCGAATTCGTTATATGATGAAAAATTATCATATAACCCATAAAATGATTTTAGTAGAATATTACTGAACATGACATACTCATTTATCCGATAAACAACATCTCCGTATATATCTATACTTCCGTCAATGATGTCACTCAGAACCAACTTTTTATCTTCAAGCAGTTTCCTTTCCTGCTGCTTGTCATTTTCATAATTTATTGCAACACTTACAACTAAAGAAGTAAGCAGTCCTGTCCCTACACCGCTTGATACATTTATCCAATTATCTTTTAAAAAGAATGATAGCACAATTAATGCAATCCCAATAGTAAAACCAAAGCAATATAGAATAGTATGGAAGCAATTGATGAACCAGACCGTAATAGCTTTCTTTGCTTTTTTGAATTTTCTTTTTGCGGCCCGAACTTTCTTCAACTCAGCACCTCCCATACAATTTTGCATAGGATAATTATACCATCATAGACTGAAAATTGATAGCATCCTTCTCAATACGACATCTTTAATCCTATTGTCTGCTCCGGATTGTTAGATCGAGCATTTTTCATTTCCAACACATTTTTTAAAAATATTGAAATCGTGTTCAAGAGAAAATCGTCACAAGCATTTTGTGACTATTTTCTCTTGCCCTTTGTATTGTCCTCACAGATCTTGTCCAACCTCAAACCCGCCCATGAAGGTAATTTGTATTTTTTCTGCGGAAACCACAGTCACCTTAGCGATCAATTGTTTTAACAGTGCTTCGTCGTATTCATTGAGATTGAAATTTGCCCGTTCCAGTATCTCGAACAGTTCCTTCATTCGGGCGTTGTTGTTTTGGGCAATTACCTGCCGCTGTTCGTGATCTCTCAGCCTGTTCTGCAGTTCCGTGCGTTCATCGGATATCTCCTTGAATTTCGCGTCGAAATAATCCGCGCTGGCGGAGGAGTGGGAGCTTAATTCCACCAGATCCATCATGACGCTATCCAGTTCCACCATTCGGGCGTTGACGGTGGTGGTATCGATGGTGTCATTCTCCGCATCCAGCGCCACACGGAGGCTGTGCTTTAAAGTATCAATCAACTCGTCCTTATCCTCAACAAATCCGCAAATTGCTTTCATAATAGCATCCTGCAGACTGTATTCCTCTATGGTAGGCGATTCTTTGCAATATTTCGTTCCGTATTCCAGACGATTGATACACCGCCACACAGCCTTCTTTTTTCCGTTTCTGGCCCAAGTGACCCGGCGATACCGTGCGCCGCAGCCGCCGCAAACGAGAAGCTCCGAAAGAGCATATTTGCTGCTGTACTTGCCCTGTTCTGTTTTGGTGGCCTTCTGCGACACCTTTCGCTTGCTGGCTCTCCGGGCGATTTCCTCCTGCACAAGATTGAACAACTCCTTGGGGATGATTCCCTCATGATTGCCGGTGACATAGTATTGCGGTATTTCCCCTTGATTCTTCTTGCTCTTCTTGGTGAGAAAATCCGTCACATAGGTTTTCTGCAGCAGAGCATCCCCAATATACTTCTCATTTCTGAGCATATAC
This sequence comes from Ruminococcaceae bacterium UBA1865, assembly GCA_002338255.1. Lineage (GTDB taxonomy): Bacteria > Bacillota > Clostridia > Oscillospirales > Acutalibacteraceae > Caproiciproducens. Next base: position 48,522 of record DDHX01000028.1, read on the forward strand.
CGAATGGCGTTGGTCGACCAGACCTTTTTGCCGGTGCCGGAGGGGATGCCCTCCGATTCCAGTTCCTCTTTAATTTTGACAATGCTGTATCCGGACAGATAGCTTTGGTAGATTCGCTTGACAATGGCGGCTTCTTCCGGCACAATCTTGGGCTTGCCGTCCTCACCCTTCTCATAACCAAGGAAGCGGGAGTATTGAAATGTCACTTTGCCGTCCCTGAAACTCTGATNNCTGACGCTTGCCCCATGTGACGTTTTTGCTGATGGACTCGCTCTCAGCCTGTGCGAAGCTGCCGAGTAAACTGATGGTCATTTCGCTAGCCATCTGCATGGTGTTGATGCTTTCTTTTTCGAAGATAATGGGGATTCCTTTTTCCTTGAGCTTGCGGATGTAACCGAGGCAGTCCAGTGTGTTTCTGGAAAATCGGGAGATGGATTTGGTCAGCACCAGATCCACCTTGCCTTTTTCACACAGCTTCATGAGCTTCAGGAATTCGGTGCGCTTTTTAGCAGATGTCCCGGTGATACCCTCGTCCGCGAAAATACCCGCCAGCGTCCAGTCCTTGTTCCCGTTGATTTTCGCCGTGTAATAATCGATCTGCGCCTGATAGCTGGACTGCTGTTCCTCTTGGTCGGTGCTGACACGGCAGTAAGCGGCCACACGCAGCTTCTTTTTTCTGGCGCGCTCCTGCAAGGCGATCGTATTGGCTGGAATGACGGATACGGTTTTTTGAACCGATGATATGGTTTGTGTCAGCATATCGATGCGCTCCTTTCCGTGGTATTTGTATCTATGATTTGATTGTTGATCAGCTTCAGATGCGCCGTGCCGTCCGGCTCCAGCAGCACATGCTTGACAGTTTCCTCAAACAGTGCGGAATCAAATTCTGTAAGCGGTGGATGACTTTGAAAGCGTTTCTGAAGCTGCTCCGTTAAATATTCGCTTTCGTAGTCGCTGCAGGAAGCATATTTCTCGGCGGCGCAGTTGAAAATGAGCAGCTTCACATAGTCGCTGTCCACCTCAGTCTTTTCCAGTTCCCGGTTGATCTGATTGTTCAGCTTGGTGACGTCCAGCGACGGTTCATGAGGACGGCGCTCACGCTGCCCCAAAAGCCCCGGCTGTGCGATGACAGTATTCAGGGCGGTACAAATGCTCGCCAGCAGGATTTCGTCCGAAATGCGCCGCCCTGTGCGCCCCTCGGTCTTGCAGCACCAGCTTTCATATTCAGGGTTGCGGCCATCCCGTTCATATTTGCTCCCGCAGTTGAAGCAGTATAGCTTTTTGCGGATTATGTTCAATTCTTCAGAAAGAGGCTGGCAGATATTTTTATGTTGAATGATTTCGGAAACGGCTTGATAGCGATCCGGTTCGATTACAGCCGGGAAGCCTTTCTCTCCGGTGTATCTCGGATTTTCCAGTATCCGTTTTATCATATGCTTATTCCATACGGGACTGTCTGCCTTATAAGGGATGGCTCCTGCGGACATTTTCGTGGCGATGGATTTATAGGACAGACCGGATAAATAATCGGCATAGATGTGTCTGACTGCTTCCGCTTCGGTTTCATCAATTGTCAGCACTCCGTTTACGATGCGGTATCCGAAGGGAAGGTATCGGTTTTGTTTCATCGTCCGAACACCTCCTTGGGGAGCCTCTCAGTAAATTCAAGGCCACCGATCATGCGGAACTTCAGCTTATCCTGCTCGGTGACAATGATTTTGTCTACGACGCTGTGAAACAGTACCTCGTCAAAACCGGTGAGATAGGGTGCGCCCTTGTCAATGATTCCGATCAACAGCCTGCAGTCGGCAATCATCTTGTTATCAGCATCACGCTCTAAAAGTCGGCGGCGCTGTGTCCGCAGAATGCTGATCCGCTGGTTGATCTCATTGGATTTCTGCATAAAAAGAGCAGAATCCATGTAGCCCTTCGACCGCAGTCGATTGAGTACAAGATTCTGCTTGGTGAGTTCCGCAATTTCCTTATTCAGTTCTCCAACCTTGGAATTGTTCATAGAGGAAATGAATTGCAGCGCCAGAAGCTGGTCGAGAACCGGAGTGAGGATAGAGCGGCTGGTCTGTTTTAACTTGTTATACAGACGGGTGAAAGCCTGATAGATGGCATCTTCCCGGATTTGTCTGATTTCACAGAGAGCTTTTCCCCGGTCATGGGTTCTGCATACCCAATAGGCTTTTCCGTTGGTAACCTTGTGGCGGAAGGTGGCTCCGCATTTGCCGCAGCGGATTTTCAGCGACAGATTGAATTGTGTTCCCGTACCCTTATGGGAATTTTGCTGTTTCCTCAGCTTTTGAAGCGCCTTGACCTGTTCAAATTCTGCCTTGCTTATAAGCGGCTCATGAGAGTCTGCCACATAATAGCGGTCTTTCTGCCCGGTGTTTTTTACCTTTTGAAACGGCAGGGTGTCGGTGGTGAAGGATTTCTGCAGCAGGGAATCCCCGATATATTTCTCGTTGGTGAGGATATATTGGATTGCCGTGTGATGCCATCGGGCCTCACCGTCCTTACGGGGGATACCCTCTTTCGTCAGCTCATCGGCGATGGCATCCATGCTCTTACCGGACAGATAACTGCCGAAGATTCTGCGGACTACCGGAGCTTCCTGCTCATCAGGAATCAAAGTATTATCGACAAGCTGGTATCCATAGGGAGCGTTGCATGTGATAAAATTCCCGCTTTGCATTCGGCGCAGATAGCTCCAGCGCATGTTATTGGAGATGGATGAGGATTCCTCCTGTGCGACGGTGCTGAACATTCCCATGATCAGCTCGTCGTGCATTTCTGCGGTTTTTATCCGCTCTTTTTCAAATTCCACCTCGACGCCAAGGGCTTTCAGTTCCCGCAGGGAGGTAAGGCAGTCACGGACGTTTCTTGAGAATCTGGAAACGGACTTGACCAGAATCCGGTCAATCCTGCCTTTGCGGCAGTCGTTCATCATTCTTAAGAAATCGTCCCGTTTGTCGGCTCTGGTGCCAGTGATACCTTCGTCGGCATANNTCCCATTCCTCGTTGCCGGTGATGAATTCCGTGTAGTAGTCCACCTGCGCGGCAAAGGAATTGAGCTGATCATCCGAGTCGCTGCTGACTCTGGCATAAGCGCAGACACGCAGTTTTTCCGGCGCATAATCATAAATCGGGTGGATTGGTTCAATAACTTGTACCTGTGGCATAATCGCCCACTCCTTTCGTGTGAGTTCGATATCGTTTGGTATCAGCTACATACACTACCACATAGATGCGGGAATAGCTATCACAATATCCACTAAATTGATCGGAGCAGGGGATGATATTTTCCGGCTGCGTATTCCTCTGCTTTTTTATATTCCTGCGGGGTGATTTTCCCCTGATTCAGAAGGGATGAAAGGAAGCCCCGCGCCATCTGATATTTGATTTCGTCCGTCAGCTTTTTCTTGGTCATAAGAGCGCCTCCTATCTGAACATTTGTGATAAGAATGCAGCTTGCTGATTCATGGATATTTCACCTTCCAGTGGAGAATACACCTTTACGCCACAGTCATTGAGCTGCCGGATGAAGTCAATGGTTTTCGCCGTATCACGACCGATGCGGCTGACGGAATGGACGATCAAAGCATCCAGTTCTCCTGCTTGGGCGACAGCCATTGCTTCCTTTAAACCTGCCCGGTTAAAATCCAGACCGCTGCCCAAATCCTCGGAAGCTCCGACGACCTCAAAGCCCATCTGACGGGCATAACCATCCAGTTTTTCTTTCTGATCTTTCAAAGCGCCGTGAGTATCCTCCGGAGCGTCAATACGGCAGTAAAGCCACGCTTTTTGTTTTGCATCCATAATAATTTCCTCCTTTTCAAAAATTTAATGCCACATGCATAAGGACAGCCGCCACTTAAAGAGCAGCTATCCTCATGGTATCTGGCATCAAATCGCCAGTCTTGTTCTTCGTTTTTTGCTGCTCCTATTCGACACTACTTCCCGGAGCTGGAGTCGATTGGCTCCACAGGGCAGTCAGTTCAGACCGGCCTTGGTCAGTTGCCGTCATGGGAATCTCACCCCAGCCGGGATCTCCGGCTGCCGCCCCCATTGCGATGTCTGTGGCTGGACGGAAGTATCATTGTAGGCTGTTTCGGTCTTGGCGGTACGATCCACCACGGATCGTTTTCCGGACGAACATTGTCGCTTTGCACCTTTGATGCTATCGTTTTTACAGTCAGCTCTGACCTGCCTGCAGGTGGTCTTGGCGCGTTCTCCGACGCCGCTTTCGCTTATCACGCGAAACAGCTAACGTATCTGAACTGCTGGATATAACCGAATGGTTTCGGTTTTTTTCAAGGATCACGGGAGATAGAAAAAATCCCCCTCACTTCTATAAAGGAAAAAGTGAGGGGGTTGAGCGGATAAATTTTTAATTTTCTATCAGGTGTCGCAATTTCATCAGGGCTTTCTTTTTCCTGTCATTGATTGTTTTCTGCGGTACAGCGATTTTTGCTGAGAGATCACGTTCGCTCTTTCCATTAAAGAACAGTTCACGGATCAACAGTCTTTCCTCTGGATTCAAAGCAGCAAGAGCCAATGTCAGCTTTTGCAGTTGTTCCTGTTCAATGAGCTTGTCCTCAATGGTCTGTTGATAAAGGGTAAATTGAAGCTCTATATGTACGCCTTCCTCTTGAAAACGTTCCAAAGAAAGTTCCAATTGATGGATGACTTTGTTCTGATATCTTTCTGTCTCACGGGCTTCATGGTAAGCGTAATAGATCGCTTTGCTGACCTCCACGCGCTGGTGTTTCACTACAATCGTATATTTTTTATTTTCTGACATATGCTTGTCCTCCAAATTTTCAAATTTGAGTTGAAAACGAAGGACAAGAAGGCGGTGACCGACACCGGCTTTTTAAATGCAAAAAAACGCCCAGTTGGAGCAAACTCCAACGAGCGTTGATAAATTGAAATATACTATTTTTACAATCAAATAGATGGGTAAAAAGGGCATACCTGTCCTCTAAAAAGCACAGGCTTTTTTTAACAGTTTACTATTTAAAACAAAGCAAACATAAGCATTGTCCGCTTCATCACGCCTGACCGCTAATTGATAGCGGTCGACTGAAATTTAAGGAATACCGAACACACAAAAAAATCCCTCCAAACCTGCAAGTGGAGGGATGCGATATGTTTATTCTGACATGGGAACTTTCCCGCCAAACTCACGCTTTTTTGTTGGACAGGTGTCGCCTATCTTTTTTATTATGAAAAACCCATCACAAAAGTGCAAGTTTAGTACGCATTCTTCATAGTAGCCGAGCTATCATAATGCACTTGCATCTTAGGCTCTTGGCTTTGCGTCCCTACCTTTAGGCTATTTTGCCTCTTACACATGTTTTTAAAATTTACCATAGAACATATTTAAATGATATCTCTTTGCTATAGATATAAATAATCCGATAAATTTTTCAGCATTAATTTTTTCTGCGTTTTGCAGTATATCGTCTTTTCAGTATAAAATATGCTATACCTCCTAATACAGAAAATGGTATAATCAGGAACCATTTGCCTTTATCACCGGAACTCTTAGCCGTCGATTTTTCTTTAGGTGCTGCTGCTTTCTTTTCTAAATTAATTTGAAAGCTCAATTTAGTATCTATTATTTCAGTTGGAACGCTAGACGAATAAGATTTGTTCAGGCTGATGCAAACTAGTATTTNNTCTTTGTATCTATGTCTGGCTTTTCATATTTAAAAGATAGATCACTGGTGGACATATTAACAGGAAGCAGAGCGGAAACCTTTTCAGAGGGGGAATAAACTATACTGTTCAGCGTGTTATTCGCCAGAGTGATTTTTTGGAGAGCGGATTGAACAAGCTTTTCATTCGTGATAGCAACAGGTGCAAATTGTGTGAAGCCATAATTAAGCAGGTCAACTGTATCTTTCCATTTATCACTTGTATTGGAAGATTTCATCACAACAGCGATAAGGGTCGTACCATTTTTTTGCGCGGTTGTTACCAGTGTGTGCTGCGCTTCGCTTGTCCAACCGGTTTTGCTCATTAAAATTCCGTTATAGGGGATCTCACCGTTAATGAACTTATTGCGCGAACTGAAGATTCTTGTTTCGGGTTGCTTATTTGTCGGCGGAATTTTATATCGTTTTGCAGTAAAAATTTTTACAAATCTGGGGACTTTAATTGCCGCAGCCGTGATTTTTGCCATGTCATAGGCTGTGGTATAGTGACTGTTGCTGTGCAATCCATTCGCATTGATGAATTTTGTATTCTTCGCGCCCGCTTGGACCGCCGTATCGTTCATCAGTTTTGCAAAATTGTTTAAAGTTCCTCCGATTGACTCTGCGATACCATTGGCAGCGTCATTTGCCGACTCAATGGACAATGCATATAATGCCTGCTCCAAAGTGATTTTTTCTCCAACATCCAATGCGATATGGGAAGAATCTCTGTCAACTGAAAACACAGCGTTATCTGACATCGTAATCACATCAGTCAATTTTCCCTTTTGCAAAGCAAGCATTCCCGTCATAATCTTTGTGGTGCTTGCGGGATACATTTTTCGGTCCATATTTTTTTGAAAAAGTATTTGTCCGCTCGTTGCATCCATCAATATCGCTGCTTCGGAATTTATTTTTGGAATCTGTATTGTTTTCGTAACCGCATCCGCTTTTATAGAAGGCACGGTTACGATGCAGAGCAACAGGAACAACAACAGAGCCGATACGACTTTTTGCATGATTCACCTCATGAAATTGCTGATTATGCATCGGGCTGAACCACTGAGCCCTGATTTCCGCCAGACGAATTATTTGATGGCGTATCATTTGACGAATTATTTACGGTTGAGCCAGTTATCAGGTTTGGATCGAACATTTTTATATCAACGCTTCCATCAGATGAATCGACAATATACTTTTTAACTTTTGGAAGTATTTTTTCAAGAGTTTCCAGCAACAAACGATATTTGGTGGTATCCTGCGTATAAATTTTGCTGTTTTTCTGGTATTCCTGCAGCATGCTTAGGAATTTATCCGCCTCGCCGGTCGCGCTATTGATTTGCTGAGTTTTGTAAGCCTCAGCCTTTGAGAGAATCGTATCCGCTTCCGCGCGTGCCTTTGGAATCAAGCTGTTATAATAACCATTCGCCTCGTTGATTGCCTTTTCCTTTTCTTCTTTTGCTGTAGTAACATCCAGAAATGCGGCGGAAACTTCGGATGGTGGAGTGATTGCCTGTATGTTGAAAGCTGTTACCTGTATCCCCGCATCATATAAATCCAGGGCATTCTGTGTCTGCTGCATGATGGAATTCTGTATCTGAACCTTCTCCGTGCTTAAAATGTTGTCTACGGCCATATTTGCCAGAGTCTTGACAAGTGCGGCCTCAACGCTGTATCGTACCAACTGTTCACTGCTTCCGTTCACGTTATAAAGAAATTTGGCAGCATCCTTGACTTTGTAATGAACGATTGCCTGTGAAGTGATGACGTTTTCATCGCCCGAAAGAACCTGAATGGCCTGAGGGGCGTCATTCGCATTGTGAACATGTTCAGGGATGCTCATTCCGATATCCGCACGACGAACCTCTGAGACACTTACTTTTTGTACTTGGTCAATCGGATAGGGAAAACGGTAATGAATCCCCTCGCTGACCGTTTGCGGCAAAACTGCTCCGAAACGTCGGATAACGGCCTGTTCACCTGGAGTTACTATGTAAATTCCGGTAAGCAAATAAATACCTAAAACACCGAGAACCATCGTAATTATAACTTTTTTAGGGTTCAGGTGACCAAATGCTTTCTTTATATCGCTGATCGCCGAGCTGTCTTTCTGCGAACCAAACAATTTGTTAAATTTGATCTTTGAAAGAAAAGCTCCGGGTTTGAAATGCAGATAGTTTTTTTTAATTTTTCCGTCGACTTTCTTGCCGTCAGTACCGGGCGGATTGTTGAATTCATCGTTCATCGTAGCCGCTCCTTCCTAATTTTTTGTGCTGCCGCTTAGATATTTTAGAATTTCAGCAGTTGACGGCAAAATTAGAGTAGTATTTTTGTCAATTGTTTTTTGATAGGTTTCAAGAGTTCGGATGAATTCATAGAACTTGGGATCCTTTTGGAATGCTGCTCCATAAATCTGAATTGCCTTGGCGTCGCCCTCACCCTTGATCTGTTGTGCCTGCTTATTGGCTTCGGATAAAATAATTTTCTGCTCCTTATCGGCGTTTGCGCGGATCTTTGTTGCTTCCTCACTGCCTTCCGAGCGGTATTTTTGCGCCATTTGCTCACGTTCCGCCTTCATACGGTCATACACACTCTTTTTGTTGGCTTCCGGGAAATTGAGGACGCGAACCTGTGCATCGACAACCTCGATGCCATATTCCCGCGCACGCTCTTTTGCATAGGACACCGTGCTCCCCAGCATCGTGTCAAGCTGCAACTTTTTTGTGTCCACGTTTACAAGCTGATCAAGGCTATACTTGCCCATCTGAACACCGAGGCTGGAAGAAAAAACATCCAGAAGACGGGCTTCCGCGCCGATTTTATCCTTAACCGTTTTCAAATAGAGAACGGGATCCGCTATTTTCCATGTCCCATAATAATCGATGGAGACGCTTTTTTTATCCAGGGTTAAAAGTTCAATGGAATTCGTTTTATACACCTGAATACGCTTGTCTAGGCGCTGCACAGATTGAAGCGGGTCTGGCAGTTTTACCCTAAGCCCTGGCTGGTCGACCGTAACCACCGGGTCGCCGAATTGCGTGACCACGGCATATTCCGTCACATCGACTTTGTAAATAATCAGTGTCAGAAACAGAAGAATAACAGTCAAAAAAGCTCCCAAAACAATCTTTTTATTCAGTTTGTGTCCTGAAACGGTTTTTGTCATTTCCATTAATTTGTTCCTCCGGTTGTATTAGTGGTATTATTGGGAAGCCAGAGCTCGGCATTTTTAATCTTAACATTGGCTCCAAGCAATATTTTTTTCACATTGGGTAAAATCTGATCCATCGTTTCCATGTAGAGCCGGAATTTTGTAACACCGGAATAAGACGCATATGCGGCCTGCTTTTTCGCAAACAGTGCCGCGTCGCCTTCAGCTGTCCGGATCTTTTCATTTCGGTATGCCTCGGCCTCGGACTTCATCTTATAGGCGTCCGCATTGGCCTGCGGAATAATGGTGTTTTTATATTGCTGAGCCTGGTTGGCATAGATGACTTTGTCCTGTCGGGCGCTGGCCAAATCCTGGAAACTCGCGACCACGTTCTCGGGGGGAGAAACATCCACAAGCTGTATCCCGACGATCTGGATACCGGTGCCATTTCGGTCCATAGTAGCCTGCAGGGAAGTTTTTGCCTGCTGTTCCATATCTTCCTTACCCTCGGTAAGTAGATAATCGATTTTATTCTCGCCGACGATTTTGCGTATGCTTGTCGTAGCACTTGCACCGATCAGGGTATCCAGATTATTCACATTCATCACATAATCGACCGCATTACGAATCTTGTAATGAACCGACATGTTGACATTCACAAGATTTGTGTCACCGGTCAGCAGCTCCTGCCGTCCGGTTTCCGTTTTTCGAATATTGTCCTTTTTTATCACAGTGACCTGTTCGATTGGGGTCGGAAGCCGGTAGTGGATGCCTGGGACCGCATTACCATTCACGACAGAGCCGAATCGCCGAACAATGCCGACTTCATCCCACTTTACAAAATAGACGCCCGATAATATGTAAGCTGAAAATAATATTAAGCCGATGCCGAAGTACATTTTTTTGTTCCCATGGAGTACGTGATGATGTGCGTGACCCACTTCGGTTGAATTTTCCTTAGGATGCAACAGCATTTTTAGATTAGAAGTCAAAATTTCATACCCGGCGGTCATCAAAAGTACCATTGCGGCAACGGCCGAGATTTTGTCAAGACTGGGCATTCCGAAAAGAGAGCCCAACAGGCCGATAAGAACAGCGATGGAACAGTACATATCCATTTTTGAATGGTACCCGTCCGCGATCAGACTTTGTGAACCGGTCTGTTCGCCCACATAAATTTTGTATCGCGCCATAAAGTAATTGATAATGATTCCGACAAAGGCTCCGGCAGCCACAAACGGGACATATCGAAGCTCTGTCGTTTCCCCGCTTAACGCGTCCGAGAGGATCTCAGCACCCATAAAGAAAATGAACAGGGAAACAAAAACCGCTAGGATATTCTCCGCTTTTCCAGTTGCCTTCTTCTTTTTTGTGCCGTATCTGGTGTACAGAAGCCCCACGAAAACGACGGTGGAAACAAATACGTCGGTAAATGAGTGCCACGCGTTTGCCTCCAGCCCAATGCTTCCCGAAATGTTTGCCAGGAAAAAGCGTAAAATAATCAAAACAATATTCGCAATAACCGAGATTAAAATCGTTTTTTCTTTTCTTCCCATAAAGACACCTCTTTAACCTGTAATTCGCTTTGAATGAAAGACGTTGAGTTTCCTCCTCATGCGAAGCGTGAGATTTACTTTTTATTCTGTTCTTTCAGAAGTCTCCGCAGCGTTTTATCGTATAGGGTGAATTTTGCGTTTTTCAACAGTGCCTGTTCCATTTCGGATTCAAGCTTACTGTGCTTTTGTTCGCTGAGATATTCTTTTATGCTCTCAGTCGATTCCTGATAAGTCTTCTGACGTTCTTTCGTTCGCTCAAGCACCTTTATAATATAAAATCCGTAATTATAGTCAATGATATCGCTCGTTCCGCCAACTTTGAGATTAAAGGCTACAGTTCCTAATTTTTCGGGAAGGTAGTTCTGATAATATACATCGTCTATTTTTCCGCCAGAGCTAGCGGTGGCATCCTCCGAATATTTTTTGGCAACCTCGGCAAAGTTTGTGCCTTTGTTCAGTAAAGAAAGGGCTTCGGAGGCTTTCTTTTTGGCCTGCTCCGCCTTTTCTCCGTTTTGGCCCTGATCGATCCAGATTAAACTGATTCGGACGCCAACGGGGACAAGAAAGTCTTTTTTATTCTGTTCGTAGAACTTTTTTATTTCCGCTTCCGTCGGATTAGCCAGTTTATCGTCCACATCTTGTTTATGAAGGATTTGAGCAAGGTATTGAATTTTCAATTCGTCATAACTGTGCTGCGCCGTTTTATCGGAACTGTTGTCACTGGTTTTTTCCAGCAAAAGCTCTTTTGCAATCAGTTGTTGAACCAATTGCTGCTTTTTCTCAAACGTCGAAAACTGATCCTGATATTCGGGAGAAAGCTCCTGAAACTCTGTATAAAAATCTCCGATTGTATACGTCTTACTGTGGACGCTAAACAGCGCCTCAGTTTTGCGGGTCTTATATTCTTTATCCATATTGCTTTTCAGAATTACCGCCCGTATCGCTGACTGTACTTCCGAAAGCGGCCTGGTACCAGCTTTTGACGTACTGACCAGCTTAAGGATGCTGTATGACCCGTCTGTATTTTTGATGGGATCACCGATATCACCTGGCTGCATTTTCCATATGGCGGCTTCGGTTGCCGCGCTGCCCGCTCCCTTTTCAAGCGAAAGCTTATTTGCCTTCCCGCCAAGGCCGTAGGATGCAGCCACGCTGTCAAAGTTTTCCCCGGAACGAATTTTGCGGATTGCCTCTGTAGCCTTGCTTTGCGCGTCTCCACCCGAAATTTTAATTTCAAGGGTCTCGGCTTTTTCAGCAACCTTATATTTGGACAAGTTTTGGTTATAATAGGCGGAAATTTCCTCCTCCGTAGGCTCCGTTACTTTCAAAAGGTCAAAATTTACCTGCAGACCCGCGGTTTGCTTGAGCTTCTCGATATAAGTGCCGAGGAAGTCCTCGTCTTTTTTGGACACCAGAATATTTCTTATTTCGCTTTCCACCTCGGCCAGGGATTTTCCCTGATAGGTTTGCCGGTTATTGTCATAGTATTGCTGAACTTCCCAACTTGATATGGATTCCGGCTTGATTTCTTCTTGATGAAGCTGATCAATCAGCTGATTGACATTTGCGTTGTCCAGCAAATCTTTAATTCCGTGCTGAACGTCGCCGCGTTGCGTAACACCCTTTGATGCGGCCTGCTTCTGAATAATCTGCTCCACAGCAAGATTGGTTGCCAGCTGACGATATCCTTCAATACTGTCGATTGGGTGCGCTTCACATTTTTCATCCGGAGTACATTTTGTGTGATCATATCCATGTTTGTCGCAGGCCTCATGTTCGGTTTCTTTTGCCTCCTCCAAAGCGATAAAACTCTTGAGTTCTTCTATCGTAATATTTTTCCCATTATAGGAAGCCACTACATCCTCCCCCGGAGGCATAGGCTCTGTCAGATACGGTAAAACATAGGCTCCTGCAGCCAAAATCAAAACAGCCGAACCGATTATAATAATTTTTTTTGCCCTTGGCTTTCTGTGCGTAACTGCAGCATCGACAGGAAAACAGGCTTCTTTATTGGCAAAACCGGTTTCCGCGATAATATCCTCCGCATTATCTGATGGCAGGCCGTTTTCCGTATCGTCTGCTTTGACAACGGAACCTACCGAGACCGAAGGATCAGAAATCGCAGGAAGATTCGAGGATACCGTATCATCAGTCGGTGTCAGGGATTCAGAAGGCAATTTTTCCGCTGCACTTTTCTTAAATCCCAAAACATGCATCAAATCCGAAATAGCGGATCCTTTGTCAGCCTGGGTGATATCGGTTTCTTCCTTTGGTTTTTCAAAAGAAGGGTCTGAGTTCATTTCTTCATTTTCGTTACTGCTGTTCAATTGGCAAACCTCCCCACAGATAAGTAAAGACATTTCATTATTTAATTATAGGAAAAAATGTGGTAATTTTATGGTGATACGAATAGTTGCTCCAACGAAAAGAAAAACTAACACGAGTAGTAACAGCAATATCCATTTTGCGTTGTTTAATGTAACTCTATTATTTCGATTCTTTTCACAGTATGACATTAAATATAAGCCAGAATAAACCCAAAAGCAGTGGTTGATGTACTAGAAAAACCCACAGTGTATGTCTCCCCAAGAAATTTATAAAAGGACACTCGAAATTGTACACCCATTGCGGCGTTTGATGCTTAAGCAAAGGCTCCGTCAGATATGTTCCGAAAAAAAACGCAAATATCCACGGAATTAAGGGATAATAATCGGCACTTATAAAATCATTTGAAATCAAACCAAACGGAAAAAGATACACCGAATCAAGGTTAATAGGAAATATTTGATTTGTAATTAAAAACAGGGCAGCAAAGAGTAGTAATGCAATATTGCGAGGAATCGCAATTAGGGCCTTTTTACAAAATGCTGCCATCAGCATGGCAGTCCCCATAAAGTGCAAAATGCCAAAACGGATAGGGAATTCTGGCGTGACAAAAAGCGTCAAAATCGAGACATCCAACGCTATAGCAAGAACTTTCAGCCCGTTCCGTATCGGATTATAAGATAAATTGGTTGAAATACCTGAAATGATGATAAATGCAAGCGCGAAAACCGTTCGTATTAATTTGAACATTTCTGTATCCAAAAAAGGAATTTTCATATTGTAAAATGCGGTGAGATCAAACGCAGCATGGTGTGCTATCATGCCAACTATTGCCACACCGCGAATAAAATCCAACAGATGTATGCGTTCTACTCCATTTTTCAAAAGAATCAGCCTCCTGATTGGAAGATTTTTTGGGAAACAACGGGTTCAAGGATCAGCATTCACATTGCATCTCGCAAATAAAAAACTCCCGCATCTGCTCAGTTGTAGATGTGGGAGCTTTTTTGAAATGAGAAAACTATTTTGAGCTACTTGAAAGGCCGCTCTCATTGGATGCAGGTGCAATTATATCGGAAGCTAATTTTTCGTTGTTACTTACAACTGCAATTGATTTCACGGTGTTTCCAGACATTTGCACATTAAGAATATCACCAATCTTAATATCGGAAGGAGTACCTGATTTCCCTGATTTCAGAGTAATGTTGGTGCTTTTTACGACTTCTATTTTTCTTTCATCTCCTGTTGGGGTATATGAGGGTTTACCGCCAGCGGAAGAAGGAGCAGTAGATTGCATTTCTGAAGCTTTACTTGAGGGTTTGGTATCGCTTTTGTTATCAGAGGAGGAACTGTCACTTGTTTCTGCTTCACTGGCAGCTTCATTTTTAGTAAGCAATGAAAGCGTTATTATGTCATCACTAATATTAGACACTTTGCCCATTATTGTAATTTCACCAGCGGCATCGCTCGACTGCGGATTTATATTGCTGGTAACAATACTATCACCGCTAGATACAGCCTTGTCCGATAACGGATTGCTGCATCCTGAGAATGTTAAGATAAGTAGAACCGATAAAACCATTATGACTGCTTTTTGTTTCATAAAATCACCTTTCAGTTAATATTTTGCTTCGGAGTGAAGCGGAATAAAGATATAATAGCTGAAAAATATGGTGATTTTATGGCGTTCATTTCCCATCAGGCAGCGAAACAATGAAGACGGATCCTGACCCAACTCTACTTTCAGCAGATATTGTGCCGCCATGAGCTTCAACAATTGCTTTGGTAATGGAAAGTCCGATCCCCATTCCTGCGTTTGAATGGCAGCGAGACTTATCAACACGATAGAACCGTTCAAAAATATGCCGCAAATCCGACTGGGGAATACCGATCCCATTATCACGGATACGTAGAATAATATTATGTGGGAATTTTTCGTACTCGACTGAAACAAATCCCCCTGTCTCCGTATGTTTAATAGAATTGGAAATCAGATTCGTTATGCACTGCTTTATCTGATACATATCTCCGAATACCGGAGCGGGAACCTGGACTTTCTTCAATAACTTAATTCCTTTATTTTTTGAAGCGATTTGGAAATCTTCAAAAAGCAAGTCGCATAATTCAGAGAAGTCGAAGGATTCTTTTGTTAAGAACATCTGTTTATTTTCCAGAAGATTAAGCTTCTGTAATTGATCTACAATCTGAGTGAGCCTTAAAATCTCTGTATGGCAGTTTTGAAGCCTTTCTGCTGTTGGTTCCAGCACCTGATCGATCATGGCTTCTATGTTCCCCAAAAGATTAAATAAAGGCGTTCTGAGTTCATGAGCCACATCGGCGGTGATTTGTTTTTTCTGCTGTTCTTTGATAGCCAGCGCCTGTGACATCTCGTTGATCGAGTCAATCAAATCGGTTGTTTCACGGGTGGTAGAGGATTCTTTCACCTGAGTTCCGTAATTTCCATCCGCAATTTTCTTTGACGTACGGATCACGTTCGTGATCGGGGCAGAAATTCGCATTGCCATAATAATACCCAGTAAAACCGCTATCACCAAAAATATCGTTCCCAGCAGTGCAAGTGCTCGATTTAACGATTGAATAAGCAACAATTCATTATCACTTAGAGAATATGGTCCATAGTATCCAATCGTAAGATACCCAATCAATTTGCTGTCATATTTCAAATCATAGGTATTTTCGGCATACCCTCCCTTAAAATCGGGATATCGGCTGTGCATATTCTTTTCCGCATGCTGTAGAAGTACCTGACACTCCTGAACTTTGTGCTGTCGGATATCCCAATCAATCTCATTATTAAGCGTTCTCACATGCACCATGATTTCATTTTGCAGAGCTGCATTTGCAATTACTTCAAGGCCTTCCACATTATAAGTTCCGGTTTTTTTGAGATATTGTTGATTGACTTGGGCGATTATTTCCTGAATCTGTTTTTTTTGCTGATCTATTGCATACTGCTGAAATATCTTGTCAATGGACATATTAAAAAGTATACTGAGTGAAGCGACAATCATCAGAGATATAATTGTGTAGGTAATTATTAATTTGCCCTTTAATGTATTCATGCCGCCTCACTCATCAAATTGAAATTTATATCCGGTACCATGCACCGTTATAATATATTGAGGATTTTTTCGGTCAATCTCTATTTTTGCACGTAATCCTTTGATATAAGTATCTATGCTTCGGTCAAAACCATCAAACTCATCTTCCAGCGCGTAGGAAATTAGCTGATCCCTAGTAAATATCCGATTAGGCGCTTTGGTCATAGTACTAAGCAGCTTATATTCTGTAGGAGTCAGGTTCACAATTTCGCCTTGCTTCTTTACAATTTTACTTTGGAAGTCAATTGTTAAATAACCGTTATTGTAGGAAACGGGTATACTTACCAATTCATCACATTCCACCCGGCGCAATACGGCCTCAACTTTCGCTGCGACGATTCTCGGACTGAATGGCTTTACTAGATAATCGTCCGCACCTATGCGAAACCCTTCCAACATATCTGATTCCTGAACCTTCGCAGTCAGCATAATGATCGGTGTTCGGGTCGTACTTCGAATTGTTTTGCAGATTTCCTCCCCTGTTATGTCAGGCAACATTAAATCTAATATCACGAGAGATATATTGTGCTTCCTGAATAACTCCAACGCATTCTTCCCGGTATGAGCAATATATACAATATATCCGTTTTTTATAAGATAAGCCTGCAAAAATTCAGTAACCATCGTTTCGTCATCAACAATTAGGATATTTCTTTCCCTTTTCACGGCAGCTTCTTCCTTTCGTATATTAGTAAGGCCAAGAGTTTGGTCATACTCTTGGCCTTACCGTTACATGAATTTTTTTACGTTGAGTATCCGAATCGCGTTTAGGATCGCAAGCACCGCAACGCCGACATCGGCAAATACGGCAGCCCACATGGTCGCAATGCCAATGGCGCCCAGAACCAAAACCACAGCTTTTACTGATAGTGCCAAGGTAATGTTTTGTTTTACAATACGCAGAGTTTTCCTTGATACTTTCATTGCGGTGGCAATTCTGGACGGTTCGTCGGTCATAATGACCACATCCGCCGCCTCAATCGCCGCGTCCGAACCGAGTCCGCCCATTGCGATGCCGATATCGGCTCTCGCCAGAACTGGCGCATCATTGATGCCATCGCCCACAAACGCGAGTTTACCTTTCGAGGATTTCCCTGCAAAGAGTTCTTCCATCTTCTGCACTTTATCTGCGGGAAGCAGTTCGGTATAAACCTTATCAAGACCCAACTGTGCGGCTACTTTTTCACCGATCCGCTTTGCATCTCCGGTCAACATGACTGTCTGTTTGATCCCCGCTGCCTTCAGATCACGAATAGCTTCCGCTGAGTCCTCCTTAATTTCATCTGCGATAACGATATATCCCTTGTAGATGTTGTCGATTGCGACATGAACGACCGTCCCAACAACGTCATCAGGCTCCTGAAATGAGGTATTAAGCTTCCTCATCAGTTTGGCGTTGCCGGCAGCTACGGCTTTGCCGTCAATCTTTGCTACGACGCCGTGACCGGAAATTTCTTCAACATCTGAAATGCGCGCGTTGTCGATTTCCTTACCATATGCCTGCTTCAGCGAAAGAGAGATGGGATGGTTGGAGTAACTTTCCGCATACGCGGTCATTTCCAGAAGTCCTTCCTTGGAAATGTCATCGGGTATAACCTCCTGAACCTTAAACACACCTTTCGTCAATGTTCCCGTTTTGTCAAACACGACAATCTCGGTTTCAGCCAACGCCTCCAGATAATTGCTCCCCTTAACAAGGATACCTCTTTTGGACGCGCCGCCGATTCCTCCAAAAAAGCTTAGAGGAATGGAAATAACAAGGGCGCATGGGCACGAAATTACGAGGAAGACGAGCGCCCTGTAAAGCCAGTCACTGAATACCGCGCCCGGTACCACAAGAGGGGGTATAATCGCAAGCAGCGCTGCCACAATTACGACGGCCGGGGTATAATAACGCGCAAACTTTGTAATAAAGTTTTCAGAGTTTGATTTTTTGCTGCTGGCGTTTTCAACAAGATCAAGAATTTTGCTGACAGTGGATTCGCCATACTCCTTGGTCACGCGCGCGGTGATAAGTCCGTTTATATTAATACAGCCGCTTAAGAGATTATCGCCCGGAGCGATTTCCCGGGGTACTGATTCACCGGTCAGCGCAGATGTGTCCACCATGGAGTTTCCTTCAATGACCTCCGCGTCAAGAGGAATCTTTTCACCGGCTTTGACAACGATGACATCTCCGATCTTCACCTCGTCGGGATCAACTTTTTCCAGTGCCTCGCCGCGCTGCACATTAGCATAGTCGGGACGTATATCCATAAGGCTTGCAATGGACTTTCTAGAACTATCCACGGCGTAGCTTTGGAACAACTCGCCGACCTGATAGAACAGCATAACGGCGACGCCTTCCGCATAGTCTCCAATGGAAAACGCACCGATTGTTGCGATGCTCATCAGAAAGTTTTCATCAAATACCTGTCCGTGAAAAATATTTTTTATCGCTTTTAATACAATATCTCCGCCGATAATAATAAAAGCGGCTAAAAATATAATAAGGGAGACAATGTTGTTATCTGTTTTATATAGAATTCCGAAAGCATACACCGCCGCGCCAATCAAAATTCTCAGCAGTTGCTTTTGGTTTGAATTCAGCTTTTTCATAATGTAACTACTCCTTTTATTGAACTACAAGCACAAAATGATCATAAATGGCCGTTTTGTGCTTGTTTTACAGATAAGAATAACGCATAAGTATTAATAAAAGGTTGAAATTTCCTAAACTTAAGCCTTCTTTACGACTACATCCGGCTCCAACTTTTTGACAATATTATGTGCAGATTTGACAATTTCATCGATTCTCGCGTCATCGCCCTCAATTATCATTTTCGTAGTCATGAAGTTAACAGACGCCGAGGTAACGCCGTCCAGTTTCTTCACAGCGTTTTCAATTTTTGCCGCGCAATTCGCGCAGTCCAGTCCCTCAAGTCTAAATGTTTTTTTCATTATCATTGCCTCCTGTCTTATTATTGAAGTCGAAGATCAATTGAGCCAATCTTCAACTGTCAAATACATTATAGTTGAGTAATCGTTCAACTGTCAAGACCTTTTTGATACATTTAAGAAAATTTTTTATGTATAAGCCATACCAGAGCTAAATATGGAGGACTTTTACAAAGAGATATACGGTAATTCATGGTACTTCAAATGATCGGATTAACTTGTTACAAGGACAGCCGAATATGCATAGTACATTGCGTATCCGGCTGTCTTTTAAGATTTGTAGCTTTGTAGAAAGCCCTTAAACAGCTTTACTTTTTCAGCCCATGGGAATTTATCTATGAAAAACCTCCTTATGCTGATTACTAGACTGATTGCATATTAGCAAATCAAAAATCCGGCAATAATATAGCCGATCACCGACAGCGTAGCCCCTGCTACTACATAAGGTAAAGTGGTAATAAAATGTTTCGCATAAGGAATTTCTGCCATTTCTGCAGCGATGGGAGAAACGACATCAGTAACGGCCCCACCCGCCCATACAGTACCTGCCATAATTGCAATGTCGATACCGGAACCAATGAAAAATGTCGCCGCCAACGGGATCATCAAGGACCAGGTTGCCCAAGAGGAACCTATCATATAGGAAATAACCGCCGAAATGAGAAAGAGAATCGCCGGTATCAGAGGCCTGGGCATGCTGGCAATTAAATCGCTGCTGATCAGCTTGTTAAAGCCCAGATCCTGCGTAATTCTCGTGAGTACCCAGCTCAGCAGCAAAATAATGACTAAGGACAGGACCTTTTCTCCACCCTTAACGATATGAGCTTGTATCTCGGCGAGGCTAATTTTTTGAAATAGATAAAAAACACTTGATAAAAATATCGAGAGAAATGCTCCGGCGAAAATGGATACGTTAAAATCCGCATTGCTTAACGCCCCCAGAAATGAAGAAGATTTATCTCGACCCGTCCACCAAAAAAGGAATACAGTACTTGCGATTAGAATAACAACTGGCACAATCAGGTTCATAGCTCTTTGTGGATATTCTTCAACTTGCTTATCCTCAAGCTTTTCTTTCTCGATATGTGCTTGAGTCAATTCCTCATTTAGTGCTTTACCAAACTTGATTTTGCCGAAACCAAGAGAAAAGAATGTGACTCCCAATGCCAGTAAGATCATAGACATTGAGAAAAAGTTCCATAATATGCTCCTTGCAACTATCCGATACGCACTGTCGTGAATACTAATACTCCTCATGTTAGCAGCTACTAGAGAGACCATATATCCGATATTGGCCGACGCAACGGGAATCAATAAAATGAGCTGCAAGCTTGTAACCGAAAGAATGAAAGCAAATTTCTCTTTTGAAGCCTTTACTTTGTCCAAGAACGGGTTCATTACGGTTCCGACCGCTATAAAGTGAAAGGAACTATTAAAAAAGGTCGGCAAGCTCAGTCCCCAACTCCATCCAAGCACACCTTTCTCACTTTTTATCCTTTTCTCCAGCATTCGGCTGAAACCCGCAATACCGCCGGCCATCGAAATCAATTCTGAAAGCGAGCCGTATAGAATCAGAAAACTTAGAGAATAGGCGCTTCCCTTATCTGATAGCACCTCTACAATATACTTGCCGATTGACATTATCCCATCTATGATAGATTTTGCGTTGAGCAATGTTCCAACAACGATTCCCGTGAGAAGGGCTGGAATCAGTTTTTTTGTTCTAAATGTTATGATAATTGTTACCAGGGCCGGTATAACAGACAGCCATTGCATATAATCCCTCCTTATGGAATATTTTCCCCAGCCATTTCAATAATATCATTAATACGGAAAGAATTAGTGCGCTTTTTTCTCAGCAAAACATCAGTCTCCTTCCTATGGTGTTAACTAGCGATGCTGGGTTACATTGGGGCATTATGCTGCAGTTCCATGGAAAACATCCCATATTGACAAACATGGTCAAAAAGGTATAATTTAGTTGAATAAATAAACAACTGAATGAAGATAAAGGAGGCTGTTGCCTATGAAACCCTATATTCCTGATATCGATAAATGCGATTGCACGATAATACATGAAGATGTCGTCCAAGCTGTTCGAAGTCAAATGCCAGATGAGGAAAGTCTTTTGGATCTTGCGGATTTATTCAAAGTTTTCGGAGATTCAACCAGAGTAAAAATACTTTGCGCCTTATTTGAATCGGAAATGTGCGTTTGTGACATTGCCGCGCTGCTGGGAATGAGCAAATCGGCAATTTCTCATCAACTTCGTATTTTGAAAGAATCCAATCTCATCAAAAATCGTAGAGATGGGAAGGTCGTTTATTATTCACTTAATGACGACCATGTAAAAAATATTTTTGACCAAGGCTTGGCTCATGTATCTGAATAAATTTTTCATTAATTGGTTTACAGCTCAACTAACTTTTTAAAGGAATGGTTACGGCTTACACCGCTTGTGTCTTTGAAGAGAGGAAGGAACTCCTCTCGGATTTTTTCCAAGGAAGAAAGTAATCCCGACAAAGCAGCAGATCAAAAAGAATTGATCCTTGAAAATGCGGTGAAAATAATTAAAACAAAACATCCCTTTGCTTTTGATGAGGCTGGTAAGCCTGAATCAATCTTAAGCAAAGGGATGTTTTTTGTGTCAAAAGTATTTAACTTCTACGATTCCGAATGCAAAATTAGAAGTTTTATATATGCGATTTATTATAGCCAAAGGACTGAATAAAATCATTTTTAACTTCTTCAATGCAAATGTAAGGTTCCTCGAGGCGCAACAGCTTTTTAAGGAACATCTTCTGTTCCGGGGAAAGGTCTAGTTCATTATACCATGCGAGTCTTTTTCCCTTTTTGGGTTTGTGTGACGAGTATAATAGATACAGGAAAAAATCTCCCAAATATGAAAAATCAATTCCGTATGTGCAACGGACAAAATCACCCCGCCTTGACAGGCCAAAATCAATCAGATAGACAACACCATTATCAATCAGCACATTTGGCAGCCGTATGTCTCCGTGAATAATACCTTTATTATGAAGATATGAAATGATATCGATCAACTGAGAGATTATCTTGAAAATCTCACTGTGAGTAAAGCGATGCTTTTGTTTAAAAAGCAAGGATTCTACGGTATCTCCCGGTTTTTTCTCCAATACAAAGCCGTAGAAATCTTTTTCATGAACGACGCCTAATAACTTCGGAACGGCTATGTGACTGATTTGTGACAGGGCAACCGCTTCCATGGCGATTCTCTCTTTGTTTCCTTTTATGGAGGCTGGTTTGAAGCGTTTGATGATTACCCGTGCGCCACAGTTGGAATGTGCAAGAAAGCAAATCCCATATCGGCCCTCTCCAACATCTTTTTCTATTACATAATCTCCGTATTTCCTGCCTGAGTGTTTTATATGATGCAGCCAAAGCATAAATCAACCGTTTGCTTTTTTTCCGCAATTCATGCAAAACTTTGCGTTTGGCAGCAGCGCCTGGCCGCAGCCTAAACATAGGCCAATTTTTACCATTTCACCGCATTCCAAACAAAATTTAGAACCTGCGGGTATCCTTGCACTGCACTTGCCGCAAATTGTGGCAGCCTGATTTGGCAAAGTATTATTCTGCGGCGGGTAAAAACCATTTTGATGGTGAGAATGACTCCCTGATCCCATCATACCCACCAGGTTTCCCAGGAAGCCCTTCCTCTGATAATACCCGCTTCCAAAATTCCCGTTTCTATAATGGTGGTCTCTCGATGAACGTGAAAACATACCCATTTTTTCTCCTCCTTATAGATATTTTAAATACTCTGAGGTCAATTCTCTGCCAATATCATGGTCTGATAAAAGTTACTACATGAATTATACAAAGTAATTATGGGGATTTTATGATGAATTACATATAGCAATTTTTCTGTGACGATTCTCTTCTTGACAATGGAACAGGTACTCTAGTATAATATGCTCAAATAGTTGAATGATTATTCAACTAATAACTCTGCGCATAGGAGGTACTTCCTTGAACACAAAGACGAATGCTTGTGATTTTGAAGTTGTCCATTCCGAGATTGTGGATCACATTGGCACACAAATGCCTGCAAAACAGGCGCTGAAGAAACTTTCCGATTTATATAAAGTCTTCTCAGACCACACCCGTGTACAAATTTTATGGGCTCTGAAATGTGATGAGCTGTGCGTTTGCGATTTGGCAGTATTGCTGGATATGACAATGTCGGCAATCTCTCATCAACTAAGGGTGTTGCGGTTTGCAAAACTTGTGAGCTCTCGCAGAGGCGGAAAAAATGTTTACTATTCTTTAGCTGATGATCATGTAAAAGGTATCCTGCTGCAGGGGTTAAGTCATGTTAATGAATGAAAACAGCGAAAGACGCAAGAGATTGTCAGACCGACTAAGTGGGCTTCTGTATTTTGATCGACCAAAAATATATTGCCTGATTACCACTCATTAATGTAATGCCGTTTCGGAAATTCCAGCATTGCAGAAACCATCTGTACGAAGCACTGGTGGTATTCGAAGAAAGAGGAATGATTATGAACCTTGTAAAAGGACTTGGCTCCTTGCTCATCGTGTTGTTTTATGGAAGCTATTTTAGCAAGTTGCTTCTTCAACGCCGCCATGGTATTTCCACGAACCGGCTTGGTCGGGGAGAGAAACCGAAACAGACACATATCATTGAAATCATCTTAAAAGCAGCCACTTTTTCCATGGCCGTTGCACAACTCATCAGTCTTTTTGCAGGCACAAATGGGTATTATCTGATTTCATTTGACGCTGTTCGTTATATCGGCCTTGGAATTGCTCTTGCCGGAACCGGTGTTTTTATTACGGCTATGGCTACGATGAAAAACAGTTGGCGTGCCGGTGTAGATGCATCTCAGCATACCGAGCTGATTCGCCATGGTATTTACCGGTTCAGCCGAAATCCAGCCTTTTTAGGCTTTGATTTGTTCTATATGGGCTTCACTCTGGCGTTCTGCAACCCAGTGATACTTTTTTTTCTAATTTTCTGTGCCGTTCTGTTGCATCTTCAGATTTTAGAGGAAGAAAAATTCCTTCCTTTGGTTTTTGGAAAGGAATACACGAATTACAAAAAATCGACCGGCCGGTATTTTCTGTTTTTATAGCTCCGTCGCAAATACGCGCCAATATTCTTGTTTCCAGGTGAGAAATCACACAGAAATGTTCAACGAACTCTTCCTGTCAGTTTTCAGTATATAGTAGTGTGCTAACAATGAAGCAATCCAACTATCTGTTTTTATACTTGGATCTGTTTTTGTTTATGACGATGGGGGCGTTTTTTCTGGCAGATGTTTTTACCGCAAGTAGCTGACCGGTATTCTGCATGGTCTGTCAGCTGAGGCTGGCAGACCATGATTGCGCTGTGGAATGTCGGAATCGACATAGGCATTGTGATTACAATAATCAAAAAGAATGTTGATTATGCCAAAATACTTACCGTAATCTCCGCCATACTCTGTGTTTTACTTGGCGGGCACTATCTGATTTATGCGATCGTTTCGAAAGGAAACACCCTTCTCCATTGGCTAGGAGTGATTGAAGTGCTTCTGATTGGCGGCGGTACCGGAATTTTTACCATCATCAAGTCAGGCACGTTCAAAAAAAGCGAAAACAGCAATTCGTAGGCCTTCACATTACGTGTTACAGAAATAATTTCCAGGAGGGCTGCTAATGAAAATTCTCATTTATGGTGCGGGGGTCATCGGCAGTATTTTTGCGGTAAAGCTCAGTCTTTCGGGACAGAATGTAACGGTTCTCGCCCGAGGAAAGCGTCTGGAGGAAATCAGGGATACCGGAATCGTTCTTCGCAGCCCCCAAATAGGCAAAAAAGAGAGCGTAAGGATAAGGACAATCGGCAGCCTCTCCCCAGAAGAAAGATACGATTACATATTTGTTGTAATGCAGAGAACCCAGGTAGATTCCGTGCTCGAAAGCCTTGCCCGGAATTGTACGGAAAACATCGTGTTTGTCGTCAACACAGCCGCCGGTTATGAGCAGTGGCAGCGCACCGTGGGTGCGGAGCGGCTGTTGATTGGCTTTCCCTCCGCCGGAGGAGAACGCAGGGACGGGGTCGTCAACTACTTTGTTGGCAGAGGGCTGATGAGAATCTTCCAGACGACGACATTCGGAGAGATTAATGGGCAAGGAACGCAGAGAGTTGCCCATTTGATTGCAATGTTCCGCCGTGCGGGTATCCCCTCTGTTTATTGCCCGGATATGGACGCATGGCAGAAAACCCATGTCGCCATGGTCACGAGCATCGCTAATGCCCTTTACGGCCACGGCTGCGACAACAGGCGGCTTGCCGCCTCACGGAAGGATGTCAGGGAAATGGTGCTGGGGGTTAAGGAGGGCTTTGCCGTGCTCAAAAAACTCGGCATTCGGATAACCCCTGGGAAACTGGCGTTCTGGGATTTGTCCACAGGTATTCTCGTATTGGTGTTTCAGGTTTTTATGGGGACGCGGCTTGCGGAGATCACCATGGCTAAACACTGTATCGCGGCCAGGCCGGAGATGATTTCCCTGCAGGAGAAATTTGACCGATTAATTGAAAAAAGCGGGCTGAAAACGCCGCATATTGATTTTCTCAGGCATAATCTGATAGACATTGATGAGTAATGGATTTGAGGGTGATAAAATGATTAGGACATCAGTAAAGAAAGACGGATTTCAAGGCTGCTTTTATGAGGCCGATTCGAAAAGCAGACTGGCACTGATTGCGATGACCGGAAGCGATGGCAAAATGGCCTACGCTAAGCAAATTGCAAAGCAGTTTGCCGACAGTGGGGTCCCGTCCATAGCGTTAGCCTATTTCCATACATCTGAAACCTCAAAGAATTTGGTCGAAATTCCCGTTGAAATCATGGAGCATTCGGTTAATTGGTTGCGTGGCAAAGGCTTTCAGAAAGTTGCTGTTTATGGAATTTCCAAGGGCGCAGAATACGCGCTGCTATCCGCTTCTTTAATAAAACAGATAAACGCTGTAATTGCAGTTTCCGCATCGTGTTGTGTTTTCGAAGGAATAAAACACATGAGACCGGCAGCAAGATCCAGCTGGTCTTGGAGAGGAGAAGCATTGCCTTATATTTCTTTTGGAAAATATACAGCTCAGCAATTTATAAAAAACTTCCGAAAGAATAACGAAGTCCGGTTCGTGGATGACTATGACAGGCTCCTTGCCACAGAAATGAACGAATCAAATACGATTAAGGTTGAAAATATAAACGGTCCGATATTATTGATATCGGCGCACGAAGATGTCATGTGGCCTTCGGAACGAATGGGAAATTTGATCGTTAATCGGCTAAAAAATAATGACTTTAAATTTACTTACCATCATGAGGTTTATGAACGTGCCAGTCACGTTCTTACGCCGAACAGAAGCCCCATGCTCAAAATGTCCCGGATAGAGCGCATGTATTCGAAGGAATGTAACGATTCCAGAAACAGCGCGTTTGCATTGTCGCTGGATTTTTTGCATTCAGTATCACTATAATAAAGAAGGTGTGAAGATGAATGTTGTAGCCGTAACGATTGGGTCAACGGGAGACATTCAGCCCTTTCTCGCTTTAGGCTGTGTGCTCTCGAAAGCGGGTCATAAACTTACAATTGTGACTTTTCCTCGGTTCCAGGCTTTAATTGAGAAGCGTGGCTTTTCCTTTGCCCCCATCCATGGGGATGAGGACCTGATGATGAAACTGCTCATCGGCGACGGCGTGACCGGCATGGCGTATATGAAGGGTCTGTCGGCGCTCCTGAATAAAAACAAGGACGAGATCCTTGATGACGTCTATAACGCCTGCCGGTCTGCGGATCTCATCTTGTATACGATTTTGGGCAGCCTTGCTTATCATGTCGCGGAGAGCCTGAAAATTCCGTGCATGCGGACGATTTTCTGCCCAATGGACAAAACGGGAGATTACCCCATTCCCGGTATGAAGGATTGGCCGCTCGGAAGATGGTATAACCGCCTTACATATTCTCTTTCGGATATTGGTTTTTCCCTTTTTACGAAACAAGAACTGAACGCATGGCGCATCAGTCTAGGGCTGGGAAAGTGGAATGGTCGTTCCTATCATGAAATGCTTGGGAAACCGGTTGAAACACTTTACGCCTACAGCGGATGTCTGGCTCCGAAGCCGAAGGTCTGGGGCGAACACCTGCATATAACGGGCTTCTGGACTTTGAATGACGAAGCCGTCGCGTCTGCCGATGAGGGCCTGGTACGCTTCCTGAAAGACGGTGACAAACCGATATACATAGGCTTTGGAAGCATGGTCGGCGGTTCCTTTGAGGAAATGCAGCACATTATACTGGAGAGCTTAAAAAACACGGGGCAAAGAGCGATTCTCTCGTCCGGATGGCGGAAATTCAGTGATGACAAACTCCCGCCAAATGTATACTGCGTGGATTTCGTCCCGCATGGTTGGCTGTTTCCGCGCGTCAAGGCGGTTGTGCATCACGGCGGCGCCGGAACAACGGCAGCAGGTCTTCTGGCCGGGAAGCCAACTCTTATTATACATTTCGGAGGAGACCAGCCGTTTTGGGGCAGGCAGGTATACCTTAGCGGTGCGGGGCCAAAACCAATTGCCCGAAAAAAGCTGACCCTCAGTCTTTTGACGGAGAGGCTCAGGCAGCTTGAAGATGAGCAGATGCAGAAAACCGCTAGGCAGCTTGCAAAACAGTTATCTGCGGAAGACGGATGCCAGCGCGCCTGCGATATCATAGAGCATTATCTGAGGAAGGTTAAATAATTGCCCTTATACCTTTATGCTGTCAGCCAGAGCAGAGAATATGTCCTGCGCTATTAGCTGCTTTCATCGGGCGGCACCGTCATTTTATGCTGTTGTGCGGTGTTGCCTTAATAATTCTCGGGATGTGTGATCAAATGCCGGCTTAAAAAATTATAGAAATAATTTATTCGCCATAATGGTAACTGCCAGTATGTTCTCATTGTTTCACCTCCAACGTAGAATTTTCTTGGAGGTGAACTGACAGTGGAGGAACAAATGAACATATTCGGTCAGATAATCAAAGACGCACGGCAGGCTGCAGGACTGACACAGGACGCTCTTGCCGAACAGGCTAGCATCACAACGCAGTACATCATGGCGATTGAAAACGAGAACAAACTACCGAGGGCAAAAGTGCTGTTTATGCTCATTCGCGCCTTGAAAATATCGGCGGATACCATCTTTTATCCGGAAATTCAACATGCAGATAAGAAAAGGGAGTACATTATCCACATGATCCAACTGTGTGATGAGCGGGATATTCAGGTAGTTACGGTGACCGTCAAGGCATTGCTGGACATAAAATAAGCAGAGGGCCATCTTCTTTTGGGAGATGGTCCTTTCCCTGTAGAGTAAATTGTTTTTCTCTGACGTTAGCCTTCTGTTAGAGTGGATCCTTCACTGATGGTTCACCATGAACCGTACCATAGTTCAGCGTATGGACAGACCGCCCCCTTGGAGGGACGGTAATTATTTTGCACTACTGAAATCAGCCTTCGTTAGATAAAACATATTACTGCTTTTGCCGCCGTTTTCTCGCCACCGCTGCTCCTTGGAAAGATTGCCGGTCTTTTCAAGATCAGCAATCGCGCGTTTGACGGTGCTGCGGGAGAGTTTCAATTCGTTAGCGATGGTACCAATGGCAGGATAACATCTACCATTCCTGTCGGCCCGATCTCGGAGGTACATATAGACAGCCTTGGCCCGGTGTGGTAGATTTTCTGCATA
This sequence comes from Ruminococcaceae bacterium UBA1865, assembly GCA_002338255.1. Classification (GTDB taxonomy): domain Bacteria; phylum Bacillota; class Clostridia; order Oscillospirales; family Acutalibacteraceae; genus Caproiciproducens. The sequence goes on from DDHX01000028.1 coordinate 77,094, forward strand.
GATGTNNTAAAATAACCCATAGCGCCACCTCCTAATCCGTCCGCAGTGGAGACATGTGCTCTGCCGGTTTCGGTGCGGGCGTATGAGCAATGCCTCCGGACGTAGCATCAGGCGGCTCTGGAGATTCGTCATAGTCATCCTCATAGGTGCAGTTCTGTTGCAAGATTTCCTGCTCTAGCTCGAAACGGTCGGCATAGGATACCTTACGTGCCGCTCGTTCTTCCACTTCATATGTCTTATCAAAGGTAATGCCCCACTTGAGGAATAACGGCAGTTTGGTGCGCATGGGGCAGCAGCCGGTCTTTGCCAGAATAAAATTGCCTTTTGGCAGTGTTTTCAGTTCGTCCGGCGTCATCAGCGGACGTTGGATCATCTGCAAGCTCTGGCTTGGATCGTTTTTTCCACGGCTGATGGAACCGGACATGACTGTTCTGTTGCCAAGCGCCTTGGAAAGTATTTCAGCGCTTTCGGAGTTTGGCGCGAATCCTCCGAACAGAATATCCTGACAGTTATCAGAAATAATGGAGGAACCCTCTCTGCCGTAATTCTTTTCAAGCTGTGCGAAGGATTGAATGATTGGCACCATGCTGATACGTCTGGAACGGCCTGCGGAGAACATCATCTCAAGCGACTGGATTTTCGGGANNCGGGATGGTACCGATCTCATCGGCGAAAATCATCACGCGGTTTGGCAGCTTGCCGCCATGGTCATCGGCAATGGTCAGCATTTCCCGGTAGAGTTGCTGCAAAAACAATGACACCATAAAATATTTTGTGTTATCTTCCTCCGGGAGTACGATAAAGATTGCCGACTTTTCCCTGCAGAAGGTTTCCGTATCCAAAGTGCTGTCAAAACATAGGATTTGTTCCATCTCCGAATCCAGAAAAGCATTGAGGCGGGACATGGCGGTGGAAAGCACAGAGGCCATCGCCTGATCCGCTGTGTTCAGTGCCGCCCCGGCGAACCACTTTGCCTTGTGATCGGATGGCAGCTTATCCATCAACAGTTGAAACAGGCTTTTATTCTTCACCGGCGAAGGAGCCAGCAAATCCTGTATCATTTTAAACACCGGNNCCGGAGAGCAGTATTCCGCAATTAATAAAATCACTGAGGTCAGCAGACCCTCGGCGGCATCGTAAAAAAACGCGTTCTGCCCATAGTTTGCTGAGTCCTCGCCGCTGCTGGTGATGATGGTCTTAGCGGTGATTTTGGCGTATTTTTCGGCCTTGGCCTTAAATGACAGATTCTCCGGATTCTTTTTATAAGCATCCATGTATTTGTTGACGAGATGTAGGATGTTGTCGCCATCCGAACGTGTCGGATTTCTGAAATCCAGCACAGAGATGTTGTAACCGTAGCAGTCTTTTGCGATGCCCGCATAGTTTCGGAAGAGGTCGCCCTTGGTGTCGGTGCAGAGAAAGCTTATCCCGGAGGCACAGGCGTATTCAATGTTTGGATAGAGGAAATTTGCGGTCTTGCCGACACCGGCAGCCCCAATCATCAGGCAGTGGATGTCGCCGGTATCCACTAATGCAGAAATAGATGTTCCGTTCTTTTTGTAACCGACAATCAGTCCTTGCGGTAGCTGCTCTGCAGGTGCGTCGGGCGTTTGCATTTGCTGCCGCCATTTCTTCGGCTCGTAAGAAACGCAGGTGTAAGTTTGCCGGATTTCCTTTTCCGTAGCGAAACGCGCCGTGCCGTGCTGGCCGTCACCGACCGTTTTGGATTTGATTCCGTTGAGGGTGTAGTAGTGCGCCAGCAGGGAGATAAACCCGATCACAGCGAACATACCAATTCCAACCACAAGTAATGTAATAATTTGAGAAGCTTGCATTGATACCACCTCCGTTTTCACATCGTCATTTTTATACTGCAGTTTTGTTCTTCAGTCTCCGGTTCTTCCGCAGGAATTGCTTTCATCCCGTGCCGTGCCTTGATGTCCTCATTCCAGTCTTTATAGTGCGATTGCAGCACTGAAACATTGGAATATCCGTGTTCTTTCAAAATCCCTCTGAGTCTTTCCGTTGCCTTGATACCCGCCTCATCATGATCCAAGCAAAGATACACTTCCTGAATACATGGATTTTCCCGCAGCTGTTGCAGCAGCGCGTGTTCCGCAACACCGCAGAGAGACACATAGCTGTGCTGCTTCCAATTCTCCGGGTGAAGCGTAATAAAAGACAACATGTCGATGGGCGCTTCAAACACATAGATGCTGTTGCCGGTTCCCGTGTAATGAAAGCTGAACCGGGGATCGCAGCTTTCCACATTGCCCTTGTAGCTTTTGCCTCCGGTGTAAGTTCCACGCTTATGAGCATGACGCGGGATTTCATCTGCATCGCAGCCGACAAACACAGCGTTGTGATATTCCTTGTCCTCATAGAGCATTTTCGCTTTAGCAAAACAAGTCACCACGTCGCGGTTAATAAACCGCTGCTTGATGAGATAGGCAAACACGCGATGCATATCTGAATTGGCCGGAGGCAGCTCGAAGGGCTTTCGCGGCTCCGGTTCTTTACTTCCGTCGTTATGCCGGTATTCGATTCTCTGGTCACCGCCGAGAAGCAAGGTAACCGCTTCCGGGAAGGACAAGTTGTACAGCCTCTGTACCAAATCGATGGCGTGGCTGCCCTCTTCAGAGGAATGATCGAACCACTGGTTACCCCGGATTGTGATGCTGTGATCCGACGCCAGCCGTTTATCTCGGCCGGAGGGCAAGAGGCGTTCTCCTTGACGCTGCAGGAAGTCAACCAGATCCACAGAATTGGCCCTTTGTTTTTCTTCTTCTGTAAAATGCACATAGCTTGACATGGCAAAACCTCCAATCATAAAGTAATTTGATGTTGCAGTTCATGATCGTCACGGGCATTCCCCTGCGCCTGCTTTTTCTCCCGCAGCTTGCGCAGTCGTTTCCGGTCGATATGGAAGGCAGCGCCTCCCGTTGCCTTGTGATAATCTTCACGGAACAGATTTTCCAGCCGGTGCATCAGTCTCGTCGCCGCCAGCAGTACGGACGGATTGCGATATTCGTTGATACGGTCAATGAGGAACTGCGCATAAACATTTCCTTGTAATGCAGATGCATTGAGCCAGAAAAGGCTCTTTTCCTTATCACGGGGAATATCGCCGTCATAGAAATACAGCTTTCCGAGAGTATATTGCGCATACTGATTTCCCTGTTCGGCGGATGTGGTCAGCCAACGGACAGCGGCTTCCACTTCTTTCGGAACATCTTCACCGAAGAGGTAGAGCTTACCGAGCTGATAGGCGGCATACTCATTTTTCTGTTCTGCCGATAGAGTAAACATCCGGATTGCGTTTGGAATGTCCTTTGGAACATCTTCACCGGTGAGATACAGTTTCGCCAAGGTGTATTGAGCGTACTGATTACCAAGGCCGGAAGAAAAAGAGAGCCATTTGACCGCAGCCGCCGCATCTTTCACGATATCTTCGTCGGAGAGATAAAGCTTGCCAAGCTGATAGGCGGCGTACTCATTTTTCTGCTCTGCTGATAAAGTGAACAGTTCCACAGCCCTTTGAATATCCTTTTGTACATGAGTACCGTCACGGTAGAGCTTGGCAAGCGCGTACTGCGCCGCCTCGTTTCCACCGTCAGTCGCCTTGGTCAGCCACTCGATTGCCTGCTTTGGATCGCCGGTGCCGGTTTCCAGCCACAGCTTTCCGAGCATGTATTGCGCGTTCACATTTCCAACCTTGGCAGCCTTCTCAAAATAGATCATAGCTGCGAGAATGTCCTTCTGCGTACCTGTTCCGCTGTAGAGCATCTGACCGAGACGGTATTGGAGCTTATCGTCATGGCTTTCAGCTTCCAAAGAAGAAAAGCCGGTGAAGGCACGTTTGAAGTGTTCACCGGCTTTGTCCGTATTCTTTTGTCTTCCGATTCCCTCCCGGAACATTTTTGCCAGCTCATAATCTGCATAAGGGTTACCTTGGTCAGCAGATCGTCGATATAACTCGAAGGCTGTTTCATAATCCTGCGCAACACCCTGACCGCGATAATACAGACCGGCAAGAGAATACTGAGCATATTTATGGTTTTTATCAACCGCTTCCTGAAACCATACAGCGGCTTGCTCATAATCCTGTGGAGTACCCAATCCTGCAGCATACATTTTTCCGATGCGGTATTGCAGATAAGGCTTGTGCTTTTCCGCTTCCACATCAAGAAAAGCGGAGAGCGCCTTTTCATACCACTCATGGGCGGTTGCCGGATCAATCTTCCTGCCAAGGCCATCTGCGAACATTCTACCGAGATCGTGCATGGCAAGAGCATTGCCGGATTCCGCTTCCAGCAGGAACAATCTGAATGCTTCATTGAAATCCTGCTCCACCGTATCACTGCCGTAGAGATATGCACGAGCCAGCTTGTAATCCTCGCTCCATTCGGCACGGAACACGATCTCTGAAAGTTCATCGGGTACCTCATCATGCAGCTCGAAAGTATCGGGTATGGCTTCCGGGGGCATTATCGGCTCCGGTATGGATTCGTCCTCAAATGTAAAATGGTGGCCGCCGATTTTCATTGCTTCGGCGATCACCATATTTTTGATGCTCTTAAATTGTTTCTGTTGTGAGAGGGGCGGCTGTGGAGGAAACTGATTGGTATACGTCTTGAGAATTTCATTCTGCCAATCTCCCCAAGCGGTATAGAGCTTTGCGACGCGCTCGTCCTTGGCCAGCTCATCGACGATCTGATCAACGATGGCTTTTACATCAGCCTTGAGGTAACCGTAAACTTTTTTCCCTCCTGTGTTTTGGAGACGCTGGGAAAGCAGCAGGATTTTTTCTTCGATGATCTTGTTTTCACAAATGCCGGAGGATATCTGCCCCAGCAGTTCTTCCATCAAATCCGCAGTGCCTTGCTTGAGGTTGCTTCGCGCCTGATTCTGCTGATCATAAATTTGAGCAAAGTCCTGACGAAAGATATCGTGCGCCAGCTCAGAGCGCATGGCTTCAATGGCAGGCTCGGTGAGAAATCCGTCGTTATCCTTTGCGGAATAGGCCATGAGGTGCACATGCGGATGATGACTTTCATTATGAAAAGCACAGTACCAGCGGAGGTTTTCGCTGTCGATCTTCATGTACTTACAAAGCATGGCTCTCTTACTGCGGATCAGTTCCCGCCACTGTTTGCCGCTGTCATATCCGAGCCGGGCGGCGTCCTCACACCGAAGAGAAATCACATGCGTCCAGACCGGCCCTTTGTGATTGACCACATCATCCTGCACCTGAGACAGAATCACTGGAGTTCCGGCATCGGTGAACAGTCCGTGCTCGCCGATCCGTTCCACACGGGGACGGTTCGCGATGTAGTCCACATAATTTTCACGCTTACCTACCAAATCAAGATTCTGCTCCAAGGCGCAAGAGATAAATTCAGATGCGTTCTCCCTTGTGGGGTACAAAAGGTAATCGCTGTATTCCAGCATGTCTTGTGAGGAAGGGATGTCCAGGAGAAGCTGTCGGATCAGCTTCTCCTGATTTCGCGTCACCGGGAGCTGCGCCTTGCTCTCATCAATTTTTTCTACTCCCTCACGGGTGCCGATGTACTTGACGTAGTTCTGTAGTTGCTCCGGTGGGGCATCCCGCATGTAACGGGAAGTAAAGATAATTTTGGGCATGACAACCTCCTCTCCTGTTTTTGGGCAAAAGAAAAGAGCGACCACTTGTTAATAGCGCTCTCGTTTACAGTCTATGAAAATTTATTTATTTCTGATTGGTATTCACCTATAAGCTGTTCTAACTTTTCACGGTTCTTCCCTAGAGCATATGGATATTCTTTATTTAAATACGATAAAATTTCGTTTGATAAATTATAACTTAAATCATATAGTTTTTGAGTGGTCGTATCTCCACAAATTAAATTAGAAAGCTTGGCTTTTGCATCATAAAAGTTTTTTTGAAGTTCCTTATTCCATACATTATTTCTATAGATATCTAAAATAATATTCATAGAGGCTTTGGTAACTGATAAAACGACTCCATTTGAGTTTTCCTCATTGCGTCTGTATATACGTTGTGCATCATAATCATAATACCAACGTATCTCTAGCAAATCATCAGTGGGAAAATTTTTTCTACTATGTCCAGCTATACAAATAAAGTTAAAATATCTTAAATCATCTTGATTGATATAAACACGGTATTGCATAATATGGTACTTGCTATCCACTTCATTAAGTATTTTTTCAATAGTAGGATAAGAATATTTATGATCCAAAAGTATATCCATACAACAGGAATCTATTAGCTGCGTTTTATAACTGAATGATGTGGTTGTTTTAGCATACATATCTTTTATTGCAGTTGTGGTATTTTCTACGCTGATTAACAATGTCTTTTCAGAGATTCCATAGAAAAAGTCCAATTGTTCAAGTATCTTAGATTTTATTTCATGAGGAATAATTACTGTTTTCTCAATCAATCTATTTGGGAATACAATTTTTTCTTCTTTTTTTGCTTTTCCACATTCACTAAATTTAGAACAAAAAACTATGGAATGAGCACCTTGCAAAAAAGAGCGATCATTACTATCCTCATAAGTACTTTTTTCTATAAACAACTCTGGTACGTCAAAATTCGATGTCATGCTATATTTATTCTGCATCTCATCAAAAATCTGAGAAACAGAATTTCCGTTTTCATTTGTTGCAACCAAAGAAATGAATTGTTTGTATTTAGATTGTAATTCAGTGCTTTCCTCAAAATTTTTAATAATAAAAACTATGCCATCTTTAGTTATTGCATCTACCTCATTTGTTGCGAAATACAGTGCGACCAATGGGTTGGTTGATATATCCAATAGCCTTGTAGGTAAGCCATAATGTTGGGCTTTTAATAATTGAGGATATGTATTTCTGATGTTTGCAAATTCTTTCGGGTGCTTTATTGCCAATTCTTCTAGCATTCTATGCTCATTGATAGTAAAATTATCATTTCTATAAATAGATGGCTCTATTTTCCACGTCACATCTGCTTGACCTCTAAAAAAGCACAGACCTTTATACTGATCTATCTGCTCTAAATACTCATCTATTGATTTAATAACGATTTTGTTCATATAAAATCCTCCATTCTAACATCTAATATTTTAGCACGAGTTTTTCTTTATAACAATTGATTGTCAAGAGTCTCTGAACAGAGACTCTTGACAATCAATGACTATAGTTCTCGTTTCTGATATTTATACGCGCTTTCAAAATTCACCGCGCCATTGATTCGCTTCACCTCGTCCAGACATTTCAGGTGGAGCTTGTGCAGAGCCGTTTCATCAATGTTTTGCGAGTAGGCGATCACATGCGTCAGCTTGGAAAGTTCCACGGCCATTTTGAAATCCATCCGTGCGATCCGGTTTTCACTGTCATGGACGGTGCCGGTCAGTACGGAGGACAAGGCCTGTAGCAGATAATTTTCAGCTTTCTGAGAAGTCAGGTAGCCACAGTAAAATTTGAGCGCCTCGGTGGCAAACTCATTTCTAGATTTCACGTTTGCTGCGGGCAGCAGCTCATCGCACCAATCCAGCACTTCCTTTTCAATATAAAAGCCGGTGCGTACTTTTTCCGGTTCGTTTGTCATAATGCCTCCTTTTCTTCTGACGATTAAGGTCGGTATGCAAAGAAAACGCCTTGAATGCCCGGAATAGCACGCTTTTCTCTAAACCCAGCATAACAAATTAGGGCTTCGGGCAGAAAGTTATGTCACTCCGTAATCCCCGGACGGCTTTGCCGGTCGGTGTTTTCCGGCTTTAGGCTGCGAAAGCAGCATAAAGCCTTTAACCAGCACCACTTTCGACCCTGCCAGTCTGCCTCCGGAATGCAGCAATTCCAAGGAATTCAGGGGTTTTCTCACAGCTTCGCTAAACGGGCGCAACGTGGGGCAGCTGCTGCCAACAGGTATACGGATGCCACTCGGCCTCATAAAATGCCACACGGGGCAACACAGCCGCCAACACGCGCCAACGTTTTTGCTCCTTATGTCAAACTGCCTGCTGAGCTGTTCGACGCAGCAGGGCGTACCGGATGTTTCGGCTTTTGTTTTTCTGCGGTTTCACGGGAAAGCTTGTCGTCAATGTACTCGCGGGTAGCCTGCGGAACGTACTTTTCATAGAGCTTCTGAACGGTATCCTGCAGTTCCGTCTGTAGATTCGCGTCCTTTTTACTCATGTGATACGTCAGTGCGTCCAGCTTTTCTGTGTCGAAAGAAACGGTTAAATTTGTGTTTTTCATATCATATCCTCCATTTCATAATTTCATTTCAGGTGCCTGCGACGGTTGATCCGCCGGTTCGTTTACCCATTTTTCATAGTCCTGAACGGAGCAGTAACCGGCCAGCATGGAGGAGAACGCATCCAGTCGGCTGGCCTTTACACCGGCAAGCTCCATTTGCAAACCGTAATAGCCGGTATAAACCCGCAGGACATCCGCGTTCAGAACATCGGCCCACGCTTCCTTTCCGGCATCGGTAAGCGTGGATTCATCCAACTCTACAATGGTGGATGGCTCGTTTTCAACCTCGTGGTGGATGAGGTGGAGATCTTCCCATTTGGTATGAAGCAGATCACGGAGCTTGGCAGCCGGAGTAGTTTGCACTTCCGATTGCTGTGAATCTTTTTCCTGCTGGCCGTCGCACTTGGGGCAGTAATCAAGATAATAGGTGATGTCAAAGCTGTCCTCCATCGGTTCGATTTCCGCGACCTCATCACTGCCGGACAGCGCATTCAGCAGCATAGTACCGATGCCGTTGTTCGGTGTAACGTGAACACCATACCGTTCTTCGATCTCATCAAAGGAAATTTCCCAATTGCCGTCTTCAGTTTTTTGAGTGCCGCTCCTGATGATTTCATCAGCCAGCAGCGAAATCTGGCGGTTCACATAGGGCCTGAAATTGGGAAGAAACGCAGTGTATCTGCCGTAGGAATAGCCGGAGCTGTCCACCAGAACAGCATCATCCGAGCCTTCACCGAGTACCAGAAGCCCGTGCTGCACTCCGTTTCCGTCCAAATACATATCACCGATACGGTCGGCAATAAAGTCCCTGTCGGCCAGCATGTTTTCACAAAAGTCCTTGAATTCCGCTGCTGACAGTTCTTCGATTGCCTCGATCATACAGTCCTGCGGCTGGAAGCAATCCAGCTTTCTTTCAAAAACAGCCTTGGTCTTTAACATGATTCGTTCCCCCTTAAGGTAAATAGTTTCTCGGATTGACCGCTTTTCCATTGATGCGGATTTCAAAATGAAGATGGTTTCCGGTGCTTCTGCCAGTGCTGCCCACCGCCGCGATGACGTCGCCCTGCTTCACAGTCTGGCTGGAACGGACGTATACCTTGGTGCAGTGGCCGTAAAGGGTGACCATCCCATCGCCGTGATCGATGACCACATGATATCCGTAGCCGCTGCTGCCGGAGTCTATCACACTGCTCACAACACCGTCACGGGCGGCATGAATGGGTGTGCCTTTTGGTGCACCGAGGTCAAGACCGGAATGACCTTCGCCGCCGTTGCCGCCGAAAGGATTTGGCCTCCAGCCGAATTCCGAGGTGACCATACTGCGCCAGTTCGCACCGATAGGGCTGGCAAAATTACCGCCACTCGTGTAGGTTTCATCTGTTCCGACGCCTTTTTTCCATTCATCTTCTCCGATGTTTTCATTTTCCGGCAGACTGTGGCCATAAAGCACACGGCTGTAAATCTGAGCGGCGTTGACTTTGTTTTCCTCCGTTATGGTTCTGCCGAGAGTGCTCTCAAGGTTGGTATAAATTTCATTCAGGTCGGAAATCGGAACCGCCACGGTGTAGGTTTCCTGTATTTTATTGCCGTCCTTGTCGGTGGCAGTACGGGTGCGCTTTTCGTACCGAACAAAGCAGGAAACAAATTTCTGCGCCGCAGGGCGCAATATGGGTGCAGCGTCACGCTGCCCGAAATACAGAGAATAAAAAATGGCTTTCACACGGGTGGCATCGATGCTGCCGCTTTCGATCTGAGGTGTGATCTCCGACACAGTGCCGTCCAAAGCTGAAAAGCTACCCCGCATATCTTCGATGTACTGCCTGTACTCAGCGGGTACCTGTGCCGAGATGGAGCCGCCGTTGAAAACCAGATCCACAGCGGAGTCGTTGTGCTGTGCCGTTCCGGACAACAGGCTCATGATCATTACGATGATTAAAATGAAGGGAGTCAGAACGGCGGCAATCAGCACACCGACGGCTTTCCACGTCCGCTTGTCCGATGCGGCGGCAATGGCCGTTTTTACGACGAGAGCAATGGTTGCCGGATCAGCCATGGGGCATCACCACCATTTCGGGCCGAACAGGCTGCCCTGCATTGGTTCCGCTTCCTGCTGTTCCGCTGCCAACCGGATTGATTTTTCCACAGCCTGATCGAGGAAATCCGTATCAAATCCGGCAGTTTTGTATCCTTCCATGATGGTGTTGAGATAAAAATCGGAGGGAACGCCAAGCTCATGGCCTCCGTTCATCACATAGACCATGCCCGGAACTGTTTTGCCGCCAAGCTCCACCTCCATCATTTCCTTACGGTAAAAGTGGGGATACCCCTCGTAGCGATCAAGTGCCTGCTCATCACCGGGCCTGATCTTCCACAAAAGCACAGGCACTGTGCTACCCTCCAAGGGTTCCACAGTGGCCACGGCCCCTTTTCGTCCACCTCGGAACAGCAGTTCATACCCTTTGATTTCACTTGCGCCGACCACCTTGGCGGTCGGGCAGCGGAACGCCATCTGCGGTAGATTCAGGTTGCTGCCGTAGGCGATATACAACGTGTTTTTCGTACTCATTAATTGACCTCCATTCACATGCGCATGACAAAGGCCGGGGATTCGTTCTGATCCCCGGCCTGTCCCTGCTCATTTTCGGTTGTTGCATTGGGTGCGGATACCTGACGTGCCTGCTCCAACTCCTTTTCTTTTTTCTGCCGCATCCGTTCTTTCTGTTTCTCTGCCTGCGCCGGATCGCGCCACGCGATGCAGCCGTCCAGATGTTCCAGAAGGTGAATCCGGGCGGTTTTAAACTCGTCGCCGATTAATCCCAAACGTAAAAGCCAGGTGCGGAAGGTGTATTTTTCATTGGTGGTCTGCGTCTTCTGGCGGCTCGCGCACCTTTGGTTCAGCGCCTGTGCGGAAATGGCAAGGCAGAACTGAATGTACGCCTTGATTTTCCCGGCATGGGTGGTGGAATTGAACAGTCTGAATTCTACTGTGCCTTTCTTAATCCGGTTCTACGCATAAAAAACATTATGTTCAGCTGAACATAATTTTCTTTATGCGTAGAACC
>DDHX01000013.1:0-4907 GCA_002338255.1 Ruminococcaceae bacterium UBA1865
AGTTTCTTTTGAAGAAATCAAGAAAAACCGTCATGTTGTTGTTACTGATTCCGAAACCGGAGACTCTAAATCCTACCTTGTTCCATTTGGCTCGCGTATTATTGTTACAGAGGGTCAAGAGATTAAGGCTGGTACAAGAGTTACCGAGGGTTCGGTCAATCCGCATGACGTTCTTGCCATTAGTGGTACACATGCTGTTCAGGATTACCTCATTGAAGAAGTCCAGCGTGTTTATCGGATGCAGGGCGTTGATATTAATGATAAGCATATTGAAGTTATCGTTCGCCAGATGATGAAAAAGGTTAAAATCGAAGACTCGGGCGATACAACACTCTTACCGAGTTCGCTCATTGAAAAAATCGAGCTTGAGTCGGAAAATGCGATCATTCGTGAACGTATTCGCGCAGGGGAGACAGATCTTAAAGAAGCAACCTCTTCGCCGGTTCTGCTTGGTATTACAAAGGCTTCACTCGCGACCGATTCCTTCCTATCTGCAGCTTCTTTCCAGGAGACAACTCGAGTACTGACCGATGCCGCAATTAAAGGCAAGGTTGACCCGTTGCTTGGTCTGAAAGAAAACGTTATTATCGGCAAGCTGATTCCTGCCGGAACCGGTATGAAATGCTACACTGACGTTGAAATCGTGCCTGCAAATCAAGACTTGACAAATGATGCTGTATAGCGTTATAATAACAAATTGTGATGGTTATTTAATTTAATACTTAACTCCTATTCCGAAGTAATGCTTCGGAGTAGGATTAAGCTATGTAAAGACTAATTCACTGTTATTGCGGATATAATATATTCGCTTAACATATAAAATTTATGTGAGGAGGTGTCTTATGCCAACATTTAACCAGTTAGTCCATACGGGCAGACAAGTTGCTGTGACAAAGGCAAAAGCTCCGGCGCTTTTAAAGGGCTGGAATTCAAAGAAGCGCGTTGCTATTGATCAGGATTCCCCGCAAAAACGCGGTGTTTGCACTACAGTTAAAACTGCTACCCCTAAAAAACCAAACTCAGCTTTAAGAAAAATTGCCAGAGTTAGGCTTTCAAACGGGATTGAAGTCAGTGCCTACATCCCCGGCGTCGGTCATAATTTACAGGAGCACAGCGTTGTTATGATTCGTGGCGGTCGTGTGAAGGATCTGCCTGGTGTGCGTTACCACATAATCCGTGGTACCCTTGATGCTCAAGGTGTCGCACAGCGTATGCAGGGTCGTTCAAAGTATGGCGCAAAACGTCCGAAAGCTGGCGCAGCTAAAACTGCGGCAAAGAAGTAAGGTAGTTTAAAATTGACAGAAACCTAACGGCGCATGTTTTTACAAACACAATGCGGCGGCGTATATATATAACGCCTCTGTATTGGCCACGGGAGTTTGTCGCTTTCGAGTACCTATGATATCATTTATGTGAAGGAGGGAAGTAAAGTGCCAAGAAGAGGTAATATTACAAAACGTGATGTTTTGGCAGATCCACTTTATAATTCGAAATTAGTAACACGTCTTATTAACAATATCATGATTGACGGAAAAAAAGGTGTCGCCCAGAAAATAGTTTACGGCGCATTTGATATTATTAGTGAGAAAACAGGGAAAGAACCTTTGGAAGTATTCGAGGCTGCAATGGAAAATGTAATGCCGTCTCTAGAAGTAAAGGCCCGCCGTGTAGGCGGTGCAACCTATCAGGTTCCAATGGAAGTTCGCCCTGAAAGAAGACAAACATTAGGCTTACGTTGGATGACCAATTATTCAAGACTTAGATCTGAAAAGACGATGAAAGAAAGACTTGCCGGTGAAATTCTTGATGCTGTAAATGGTGCTGGTAGCGCTGCTAAAAAGCGTGATGATACGCATAAAATGGCAGAAGCCAACAAGGCATTTGCTCATTACAGATGGTAATCCAACTTCGTTGGTCAAATTACCTACAGTAATGTACAAATCCCAACGTTTCAGACTTGAAGGAGGAAACTATGCCAAGGCAGGTATCGCTTGAATTAACTCGTAATATTGGTATCATGGCTCATATTGATGCCGGTAAAACAACAACCACTGAACGTATCCTGTATTATACAGGTATTAACCATAAGATTGGCGAAGTACATGATGGTGCTGCAACTATGGACTGGATGGTGCAGGAGCAGGAGAGAGGTATTACAATTACTTCTGCTGCTACTACCTGCTTTTGGAAAGGCTATAGAATTAACATCATCGACACCCCGGGTCACGTTGACTTTACAGTTGAAGTTGAGCGCTCATTGCGCGTGCTTGATGGTTCTGTAACTGTTTTCTGTGCAAAGGGCGGCGTTGAGCCACAGTCTGAAACCGTTTGGCGCCAGGCTGAGGAGTATCATGTTCCCCGCATGGCTTATGTAAACAAAATGGACATCATGGGCGCCGATTTTTATCGTGTCGTTCAAATGATGAAGGATCGTCTGAAGTGCAACGCTGTGCCGATTCAACTTCCAATTGGTTCTGAGGATTCTTTTAAAGGAATCATTGATCTGATTGAGATGAAGGCTGACGTTTACTATGACGATATGGGTAAAGAAATGCATGTCGAGGAAATTCCGGAAGACATGCTGGAACTTGCCAATAAATACCACACAGAATTGATTGAGCATGTTGCGGAGCAGGATGATGCTCTGATGGAGAAATACTTAAATGGTGAACCCTTAACAAAGGAAGAAATCATGGCGACAATTCGTAAATCTACGATTGCTAATAGCATGGTTCCTGTCACTTGCGGTACTTCGTACAGAAACAAGGGCGTTCAAAAGCTTCTTGACGCAATTATAGCTTACATGCCGGCGCCTACAGATGTTCCGGCTATCAAAGGAACTAATCCGGAAACGGGCGAAGAACAGGATTGTCATTCTTCTGACAGTGAGCCGTTCGCCGCTCTTGCATTTAAGATTGCCACAGATCCATTTGTTGGTAAACTGTGTTTCTTCCGTGTGTATTCCGGTACTTTTAACGCTGGTTCGAGCGTTTACAATTCGAGCAAGGACAACACAGAGCGTATTGGCCGTATCTTACAGATGCACGCCAATCATCGCCAAGATATCGAAACTGTTTACGCAGGAGATATCGCGGCCGCTGTTGGTCTTAAAAACACGACAACCGGTGACACTCTTTGTGATGAAAAGCATCCAATTATACTTGAATCCATGGATTTCCCGGATCCGGTTATCGAAGTTGCAATTGAACCCAAAACCAAGGCTGGACAAGAAAAAATGGGCCTTGCCCTTGCAAAGCTTGCTGAAGAAGACCCGACCTTCAAAGCATATACTCATGAAGAGACAGGCCAAACAATCATCGCAGGCATGGGTGAGCTTCACCTTGAAATTATTGTCGACAGATTGTTGCGTGAATTCCATGTAGAGGCAAATGTTGGTAAGCCGCAGGTTTCTTATAAAGAAACAATCCGCGGTAACGCAGATGTTGATACGAAGTACGCACGTCAGTCCGGCGGCCGTGGACAGTACGGTCATGTTAAGATTAGAATTGAGCCGAATCCTGGCAAGGGCTACGAATTCGTCAATGCCGTTGTCGGTGGTTCTATTCCAAAAGAATACATTGCGCCAGTTGACCAAGGTATTCAGGGAGCAATGCTCTCCGGCGTACTTGCCGGTTATCCTGTTATCGACGTTAAGGTTACTCTGTATGATGGATCTTATCATGAGGTTGACTCCTCAGAAATGGCATTTAAAATTGCCGGTTCAATGGCATTCAAAGAGGCTATGAGAAAAGCAACTCCTGTTATTCTGGAGCCGATTATGAAGGTTAGTGTTACCGTACCGGAAGAATACATGGGCGACGTTATGGGCGACCTTAACTCCCGCCGTGGTTTAATTGAGGGTATGGACGCCGTTTCAGGCGCACAGCAGATCAGAGCAAGCGTTCCGCTTTCCGAGATGTTTGGTTACGCTACAGATATGCGTTCTAAAACACAGGGCAGAGGCCAGTTTGTTATGGAGCCTTCGACTTCTATGGAAGTTCCAAAGTTTGTTTCGGAGAACATCATTTCTTCCCGGAACAAAAAGTCCGAATAACTTGAAAAATATGCTTGATTTTTCTCATGGTTGTTGATAAAATGATATGCATAGCTTAACTCATAAAAAATTAATATTTGTATAATAAAAAGGAGGAATTCCAATGGCAAAAGCAAAATTTGACAGAACAAAACCACATGTAAACATTGGTACCATTGGTCACGTTGACCATGGCAAGACCACCTTAACCGCAGCAATCACTAAGGTTCTGCACTTTAGTGGTGAGGCAGATTTCGTTGATTACGCGAATATCGATAAGGCTCCTGAAGAGAGAGAGCGCGGTATTACGATTAACACAGCTCATGTTGAGTACCAGACGGATGCCCGTCACTATGCTCACGTTGACTGCCCGGGCCATGCTGACTATGTTAAGAACATGATTACCGGTGCTGCTCAGATGGACGGTGCAATCCTTGTTGTATCCGCTGCTGACGGCCCGATGCCTCAGACAAGAGAGCATATCCTGCTTGCTCGTCAGGTTGGCGTGCCTCACATTGTTGTATTCATGAATAAGGTTGACCAAGTTGATGATCCTGAGTTGCTCGACCTCGTTGAGATGGAAATTCGTGACCTTCTGAATGAGTACGAATTCCCGGGCGACGATACACCGATCATTCGTGGTTCCGCTCTGAAAGCACTTGAATCCAAATCAACTGATACAGATGCTCCTGAATACAAATGCATTCATGAGCTGATGGACGCTGTTGACAGCTTCATTCCAACTCCTGAGCGTAAGTCTGACTTACCGTTCTTGCTGCCTGTTGAAGACGTTTTCACCATTACCGGCCGTGGTACAGTTGCCACCGGTAGAGTTGATCGCGGCAGAGCTAAGGTTGGCGAAGAAGTTGAAATC
>DDHX01000013.1:5030-33381 GCA_002338255.1 Ruminococcaceae bacterium UBA1865
GACCAAGGACGAAGGCGGACGTCATACTCCTTTTTTCAATAACTACCGTCCTCAGTTTTATTTCAGAACAACAGATGTTACCGGCGTTATCTCTCTCCCAGAAGGTGTAGAGATGTGCGTGCCTGGTGATAACGTTGAAATGGACGTTGAACTGATTACCCCTATTNNAAGGCCTCCGTTTCGCTATTCGTGAAGGCGGCCACACAGTTGGTTCCGGCGTTGTAATTAAGATTAACGCTAACTAATTTGTTTTTTAAGACCTCATCCCATTGGGATGAGGTCTTTTTGCGTATATATGGCTATTTTCATCTGTTTTATGTTATAATATTCAATATTATATTTCTTAAAATAGGAGCTGTTACATGAAACGCTATCAAAAAAACAATAAGAAGCAGATTATATTTCGCGTGTCGGTCGCTGTCCTTTTGGTGGGTATCTGTGCAATTACACTTGGATTGATTCTTCCGCGAATGAACTTAAGTACAAAGCAGGTTGCTTCAGGAACACCTTCTGTAGCGGTATCATCTACTGCTCTCTCGTCGGGACCAGAGTCAAAACCGGTGCAAAAGCCTGTTTCCATTACAATTTTAGGCGCGGGAGATAATTTAATCCACGATGTTATTTATCAGCAGGCACAAAAGCGTGCCGGCGGGAGTGGGTATGATTTTAAGCCGGTCTACGAGCGCGTAGCCAACGTCATTAAAAGCGCTGATATTTCTGTTATCAATCAGGAAACGCCGCTTGCAGGCAAAATAGCAGCTCCATCGGGCTATCCTCGCTTCAATTCGCCAACACAGGTTGGTGATGAGCTTATAAATTTAGGATTTGATGTCATTAACCACGCCAACAACCATGTACTTGACATGGGCGAAAAAGGTTTGGCCGCAACACTTGATTACTGGGATACAAAACCGTCAGTTAAGGTAGTGGGCGCTTACCGGAATGATGCAGACTTACAAAACATTCGCATTGTCGAATCCAAAGGGATTAAAACTGCGCATATTGGCATTACTGAGATGACAAATGGGCTTTATCTGCCCAAAAATTCCAATTATAGGCTAATTTATGCGGATAATACCGCACTGATTGAAAAGCTGATTAAAAAGGCCAAAACTATGGCCGACGTAGTCGTTATATCTGTTCATTGGGGAAATGAGAACACATATACCCTAACAGAGAAACAAAAAAATCTTGCGCAAAACATGGTGGATTGGGGCGCTGATATTATTTTTGGAAACCATCCCCATGTTGTGCAGCAGTTAACCGTTCTGACCCGAAAAGATGGGACGAAATGCCCGGTCATATTTGCCCTTGGTAACTTTGTTTCCGCACAGCAAAGCGGGCAGAACATGATCAGCGGTCTTTTGACAGTAACAATGACAAAAGATTTCACTACGAATAAAACTACTTTTACGACAATGCAATTTAAACCAATTGTTACGCATTATGGTAAGCGATGTGCAGATATTACGGTTTATCCTCTTAGTGAGTATACGGATGCGCTTGCGGCTGTACATGGTGTGCGCAAATACACGCCCAATTTCAGTTTAAAGTACATCAACGATATTATTAATAAAAATATCCCACAAAAATATCTTTCAAAGGATTGACATTGTAGGTATGTGATGTTATAATATTAACAAATAAATAATTGTCTTCGGGGCGGGGTTTAATTCCCCACCGGCGGTAATGCGGCGTAAGCCGTCGAGCCCGCGAGCGAAAGCTGATTTGGTTAGATTCCAAAGCCGACGGTATAGTCCGGATGAAAGAAGATATGAACAAAGGCGCCTCGATATTTAATATATCGGGGCGTTTTTAATTTTCATTCATATCTTAACAGGAGTAATCATGAGCACAATGTCAAACACACAAAAGCAAACAAAAATTTTTGATGCAAGAGGGATCGCGCAAATTGGTGTTCTTTCTGCAATCTCGGCTATACTGATGATTGTTGAAATCCCGCTTTGGTTCGCACCGAGTTTTTATAAAATTGATTTAAGTGAACTTCCAGTTTTAATTGGCAGTTTCGCAATGGGGCCTCTGGCGGGTGTTATGATAGAACTGATTAAGGTTTTATTGTACCTCTTTATTCATGGCAGTTCCACGGGTGGTGTAGGGGACATAGCCAATTTTATCATTGGATGTTCGCTGATCGTTCCAAGTGCATTGATTTATAAACGTAACAAAACGAGGAAAAGTGCTATCATCGGTATGGCTGTAGGTACCGCAACATTAATTATTGTAGGCAGTCTCTTAAACGCGTTTGTATTGCTTCCGGTCTACGCAAAGGTATTTCATATGCCAGTCGACGCATTGGTACAAATGGGTAGCGCGGTTAATTCCTCCATTACAAATCTGAACACTTTTGTGATTTTTGCGGTTGCTCCATTCAACCTTTTAAAGGGTGTTATTGTCTCAACTGCAACAACCTTGATTTACAAAAAAATCAGTCCTCTCTTTCATAATAAAATGCAAAAAAGATAGAAATTTGTTTAAAAAGGATAGTTTATTCCATTGAGAAGCTTACACTTTGCTGGTTTTGTATATTTACCGTATCGAAACCATATGTTATAATGTATTCATAAAATTTAATATGTCCTTATCAAGAGTGACGGAGGGAACAGGCCCTATGATGTCCGGCAACCTACAATGTGTAAGGTGCCAAATCCTGCGGTAAAGCCGATAGATGAGGTAGTTATACACGCCGCTCGGACTTTCCGGACGGCGTTTTTATTTTATTAATAACTTTTTATTTTAGGAGGACTATTTATGTCAAAGCATCTTTTTACATCCGAATCCGTAACAGAAGGGCATCCGGACAAGCTATGCGACCAAATTTCAGATGCTGTACTTGATGAAATTATCGCGCAGGACCCGCAGGCTCACGTCGCTTGCGAGGTTACGGCTACAACAGGTGTCATTCATGTAATGGGTGAAATTTCCACTGATTGTTATGTTGATATTGCATCGATCGCACGCCAGGTGGTAAGGGATATCGGCTACAACGATCCCGCTTATGGTTTTGATGGCAATACCTGTGGCGTCATCACTTCAATAGATGTGCAGTCCCCTGACATCGCAATGGGCGTCAATCAGTCCTATGAGGCTAAGAATGGTGCCACCGATGAAAATGACGTAATCGGCGCAGGCGATCAGGGAATGATGTTTGGATACGCCTGTGATGAAACGCCGGAATTAATGCCGNNGAGTACACTTTCTTATTTAAGGCCGGACGGAAAAACACAGGTCACAGTTGAGTATGATGAGGATGTGCCGGTTCGCGTTGATACAGTAGTGGTTTCTACACAGCATGACCCAGACGTAACTTTGGCACAAATTAGGAAAGATATTATTAAAAATGTTATCGAAGCGGCTATTCCGGCAAAATGGCTGGACGAAAAAACAAAAATTTATGTCAATCCAACAGGCAGATTTGTAATC
Organism: Ruminococcaceae bacterium UBA1865; assembly: GCA_002338255.1. Taxonomy (GTDB): domain Bacteria; phylum Bacillota; class Clostridia; order Oscillospirales; family Acutalibacteraceae; genus Caproiciproducens. The sequence goes on from DDHX01000013.1 coordinate 8,472, forward strand.
GGCGGCCCGGTGAGCGACAGTGGACTGACCGGCAGAAAAATCATTGTTGATACTTACGGCGGCTACGGCAGACATGGCGGCGGTTCCTTCTCTGGCAAGGATCCGACAAAGGTTGACCGTTCAGCGGCTTATGCTGCACGTCACGTTGCTAAGAACATCGTTGCAGCAGGACTTGCAAAAAAATGCGAGGTTCAGCTTGCTTACGCAATTGGTGTTGCAAGGCCTGTGTCTATTATGGTGGATACGTTCGGTACCTCGCAGCACAGCAATGATGAGCTCGCGCTGGCTGTTGCCAAGGTGTTTGACCTNCGCCCGACCGCGATCATCCGGGACTTGGACCTTCGCAAGCCGATTTACCGCGCCATTTCTAACTATGGTCACATGGGCCGTGAGGATTTACAGGTGACATGGGAAAAACGTGATAAAGTTGATGCTTTAAAAGAGGCATTAAAGAAATAACCATCGCATATTATCACTTCATCACATAAACTGTGGTGAGGTGATTTTTATGTTAGAAATAATAGCGAAAATAATTTTCGTCCTATTGGCAATTGTGGGCATCGCTGAAATTTTTCGGACAGTCATGTTCTGGTTGCTCAGGTCTGATAATCATGGTAAGCTCTATTTGATCATATCCATTCATGGTCACGATGAGGGAGCAGAAATGATTTTGAGCAGCGCGATAGAAAGGCTCAAGTGGATAAAAGGAGAAGACAAAAAAATAATCTGCCTAAACAAAGGGATGGACGAGGAAACCAGAAAAGTTTGCGGGATTATCAGCGCGCAAAATCCGGGTATGGAGGTCTGCACTCCTGAGGAACTTCCCGATATCTTAAATCAATAGATTTGCAAATACATAGCTCATGTATTATACTAAAACTATCAATAAAGTAATGCCGAGGAAATTAAATGCAGGAAGAAAAGCTGCTCGAAATGACCGGCTCTGTGGAGCAGGTCATTTTTAGGAACGAAAAAAACGGATACTCAATCATAGAAATAAACAACGGCGAGGAGTTAATTACCGCTGTTGGTACTATGCCGTTGGTCAGCGCGGGGGAAGAATTGCGTGTAGTTGGCAATTGGATTAATAATCCGAATTACGGCACCCAATTTAAAGTGGAGGCTTTTGAACGTTCTAAGCCTGCCACAGCTGCCGCTATGCTCAAATATCTTTCATCCGGCGCAATTAAGGGCATTGGTCCGGGGATTGCCGCCAAGATTGTGGATACTTTTGGAACGAATGCCCTTCAAGTGCTTGAAAACGAACCGGACCGCCTGTGTGCTATTAAAGGAATCACAAAGTCAAAAGCGCAAAAAATGAGCGACGAGATTCAAAAGATACATGGAATTAAGGAAATTATGCTTTATCTGAGCAGCTTTGGTATTTCGCCGGAGGAAGCCGTCAGGGTGTGGAAGCTGTTCGGACCGCAGTCGGCCGAACGCGTACAGGAGGATCCCTACTGCCTTTGTGAGGACAGTTTTGAAATCGGCTTTGAACGTGCCGACAGTATTGCTGCATCGCTCGAACGCCCGCAGGATGATAATTGCCGTGTGAGAGCAGGAATACAATACGTTTTGAAGCATAATATCAGTAATGGTCACACTTGTCTGCCTGCGAATAAGCTTCTGGCAGCATCGGCCAGAATGCTTGACGTTGAAATGGAGCTTGTATCTGAAACTCTTGAGATACTTAAAGCGGAGACCTCCNNGACCTCCGTTGTGTCGGTCTGTTTAAATGGCAGGGAATATATATTTACACCGAAAATGTATCGTTCAGAACTCTATTCTGCAGGCCGTTTGAATATGATGCTGCGCTTTCCCGCACAGTCTATCATCGGAATTGATAATTATATCATTAATATTGAAGAAACTTTTCAAATTCAGTATGCCGACGGCCAAAAACTGGCGATTAAAGAGGCACTTTCCAAAGGTATTCTGATTTTAACCGGAGGTCCCGGAACCGGTAAAACAACAACGCTGAACGCAATTATCAAGATACTCGAGCTAAAGGGTGAAAAAGTGCTGCTCGCCGCACCAACGGGCAGAGCCGCAAAGCGCATGTCCGAGTTGACGGGGCAGGAAGCTAAAACAATCCATCGATTGCTTCAGGTTGAATGGGATGAAAATGACCTGCCTGTTTTTTCAAAGAATGAGAAAAATCTCTTAGAATGTGACGCATTGGTAATAGACGAGCTATCGATGGTTGACACAACTATTTTTGAAGCTGTTCTGCGTGCACTGCCGCTTGGCTGCCGCCTTATCATGGTGGGGGACTGCGACCAGCTTCCCTCGGTAGGGCCGGGCAATGTTTTGGGTGATTTGATTGCCACGAAGCGCTTGCCTGTTGTACAGTTGAATCAGATTTTTCGCCAGTCAATGCAAAGCTTGATCGTTACCAATGCCCATAAAATTGTGGATGGTCAAATGCCGGATTTAACAGTCAGAAGCAGTGACTTTTTCTTTTTACCTTTCAATAATCCAGCTGAAATAAGCTCGACGATTGTTGACCTATGTGCTTCACGTCTGCCTGCAAGCTATGGCTATTCCCCAATGACAGATATTCAGGTGCTGTCTCCTGCAAGAAAAGGGGAACTTGGCACTGTTGAATTGAATAAAAAGCTTCAGGCAGTGATTAATCCACCCGATAAAAAGAAGAATGAAATCACAATTAAAGGGGTTGTTTTCCGCGAAGGGGACAAGGTCATGCAAATTAAGAATGACTATAACCTGCCGTGGACAAAACTTGATGGAACAAGCGGGGAAGGCGTTTTTAACGGTGATTTGGGGGTATTGTGCGGTATTGACCGCCGTGCGTCTATTGTGACGGTACAAATGGACGACCGTATTGTGCTTTATGAGCTTGAAGCTGCCACTGAGTTGGAGCTTGCCTATGCGATGACTGTCCATAAGAGTCAGGGAAATNNGCAGCTCTATTACCGTAATTTGCTTTATACTGCCATTACTCGTGCGAAATCTCTTTTAATTCTTGTTGGCACGCAGAAAACAGTTCAAACTATGGTCGAAAATGATAGAAAAACGCGCCGCTATTCCGGGCTGTATTACTTTTTGACCGGGAGCGTTGAAAGTGAAATTTAAAAGCCTTTTTGATGTGATCATGGATTTGATTTTCCCTCCGCACTGCGTCTTTTGCAGCAAAGTTGTTCCGTCCGGCTCACAAGTTTGCGAAAAGTGTGACGCTGAAATTTTGCGCATCGATGCGGTAAAACGCATTTATATACCGAATATGGGGGAAACTATTTTATGTGCCGTACCATATTTGTATCAAGACAAGGTTAGACAATCTATTATACGTTTTAAATTTTACGGACAAAAACAGTTTGCAGCCTTTTACGCTAAAAAGATGGCGGAGCATGTTCTGAAGAGTTATTTGCCCTTACGATTTGATGCAGTGACATCAGTTCCTATTTCTGCTGAAAGGCGCAGACTCAGAGGCTATAATCAGTCTGAACTGATCGCAAGAGTTGCCGCGAAGCAGCTAAATCTTCCGTATTATGAATATTTAATTAAAACGGCAGATAATAAGGAACAGCATAAACTGAATAAAAAAGAGCGAAACAAAAATGTAAAGGGTGTATATAAGGCGATTGATGGAAGAGATATTGCAGGAAAAAACATTCTTTTGATTGATGATATTGTCACTACGGGAGCGACTCTTCGTGAATGTGCCTCTGTTTTGCTCCAAAGCGGTGCGCAAAAAGTTAACTGTTCGGCAATCGCAGAGGTTCTGGCTTAAAAAGTTGAAATGTTTTGCATTATATAATATAATGATTAGTAATATAGAATGGGATGTGATTATGTGCTTGGTACCGACATCGCGATTGACCTTGGTACATCCGCTGTAAAGATATATCTTGACGGCAAAGGCATTATACTTAATGAACCGGCTATTGTTGCCGTTAACGTAGAAACCGATGAAGTTGTGGCCACTGGGAAAGAAGCTTATGCAATGGTGGGACGCACATCAGATAAAATTGATGTTTGCCATCCGCTTTGCAATGGTGTTATTTCAAATTTTGATATGGCTCAGTATCTTATCAGTACCTATTTAAAGAAAATCAGCAACAGCAAGGTCTTTATGCCTCGTGTTGTCGTGAGTGTGCCGTGCCAAATAACGGAAGTGGAAAAACGGGCGGTTGTGGATGCGATCAGTGCTGCCGGCGTACGTAAAATCTGTTTGATTGAAGAGCCTGTAGCAGCAGCGCTTGGAGCTGGAGTAGATATTTCCACTCCACATGGTACTTTGGTTGTTGACATTGGCGGTGGTACAACAGATATGGCGGTATTGTCGCTGAGTGGAATTGCCATTTCCCGCTCCGTCAAAATCGCTGGAAATGTTTTTGACGAGGCAATTATAAAATATATTCGCAAAAAATATAACTTGATTATTGGCCAGCGTATGGCAGAGGAAGCGAAAAAAGCGATTGGCTGTGTGTATCCGAGAAAAGATTTGTCCAATCACAGAGTAAAGGGAAGGAATGCGATGACAGGTCTTCCACAGTGGGCTGATATTTCCTGTGACGAAATGCTTGAGGCACTCATTGAGCCGGCTGTGCAGATCGTCCGCATGATTCAGGAAATGCTTGAAAAAACGGCCCCTGAACTGATGGGTGATGTTTATACCGATGGAATCATTTTGACCGGTGGCTCCGCTCAGATATACGGAATTGATACGCTGATTTCCAAAAAGGTGAAGATGCCCGTCAATATTGCTACGGATTCAGAGATTTGCGTTGCACTCGGTGCAGGCAAAGCAATTAAATTTATCGATGATATGGAGAATAAAGGATACGGTGTTCTAAATCCCCTTAGTGCAGCCTATTAAAAGTCAAACAAAAGAAGCGCCGCTGTAATCAAAAATACAGCGACGCTTCTTTTGTTTGTAAACTGTTTATTTGCTCATCATGTAATTGATAAACATTAATTCATCTTCTGGATTTTCAACGTTAAGTTCAGCAGAAACAGTTGAATTCTTTGCACTTTCTAAGAGTGCCCTAACGCCATATAACTGGCAAAGCTTGCTCTTTAAATTAAGAGTGTTGCCGTCCTCAGTAACCAAATATACATTTCCTTTTGCCTTGTCTAAAAGTTCGATTAGTTTTACAACATCGATGTCATATAATTTCACAAATTTAGCCTCCCTTTATTTTATCTGCTTATGAGCAAATTATAGCATGTAAACCTCTTAAATACAACAACTATCTAAGTGCTTTCAGGAGAATCATCAAGGCCTTCGAGGAGATCCATAGCACTATCACACTGCGTTTAATGGTCTATCGCCCAGAATCTGAAGTTGAAGCAGATAAGAAAAGAGGTATTATGCGGANNATGCATTAGCAAACAGTCTGCAACTGAAAATTCATCAATTCCTTCGTAATCTGTATACGACCCGTTTTCAGAAACACCCTCAAAGTGTATAAAAGTGGGGTAAGTGTTTTCACCTTCCGTTTGACTTGGTACTATGTAAAGCTCTACTAATCCCATACCATCTTTTTCAATTTCCAACAACTTTTCCTGTAATGACTTTATGTTGACAGTGATTTTTCGCATTTTAAAACATCCTTTTAATTTAAGTTCGTTGTACAACATCTGTAGTGTAACGGAAATAATAAAAAATTGCAATAGCGAAAAAAGTCGCATAAATAGACAATTTAAGGAATGAATAAAAATCGGATGAATTAATAAAATACATGATATTTTTAAGGAGTTTTTAGGTTAAAACAATCAAATTGTGAAGGAATTAAAAACAATCAAGAATTTATAACTTGGGAACATAATAAAATAGGAAAGCACACGTCTTCATAACTTAGATAAAGCGCCTGACATTTCGTCAGGCGCTTTATAAGAATTAAAGTTTGTTGTGAGTTCCGTCACACATTGGTGGATGTCCTGTATGCTTGCAACCGCAGAAATAAACTGTTTCATCTTTTTCTGCTGTGTAAGGTACCGGAGTAAAGGAAGTCACCTTATGAGATCCATCACAGAATGGCTGAGTTGAACTTCTGCCACAGGCACACCAATAATAAGTTTGCCCTTGCTTTACTTCTACCGGATAAGGTCCTTTTTGTGCTATTTTTGGTTCTTCCATAATTTTCCTCCTTTTAATATGTAACATCTTTCATTTACAGTATAATTCTATACTTTTGAAATATCAAGCAGTCTGACCCGTAATAATCAACAATAACCACGATGAAATTTTATATGTTTACACAATTCTCGAAATTAAAAGGGACATTATATTGTGATTTATAACAACCCGCTGCTCCACTGTATTTTAAAATTAAACTGTGCCCTGCGCAAGCATTGCATCAGCAACCTTTACGAAGCCTGCAATATTAGCACCGACTACGTAATTTTTTGAATAGCCGTATTGATCGGCTGCATCCGAAGTGTGTTGGAAAATATTTTCCATTATGTCCTTTAACTTTGCGTCAACTTCTTCAAATGTCCATGATAGACGCATACTGTTTTGGCTCATTTCAAGAGCGGACGTTGCAACGCCGCCTGCGTTGGAAGCTTTGCCCGGTGCAAAAAGAACCCCATTTCCTTGTAAGTATTCGGTGGCCTCAATGCTTGTAGGCATATTGGCACCTTCGGCGACTGCAAACACACCATTTTTAACGAGCAGCTTTGCATCATCGATGAGCAGTTCGTTTTGTGTTGCACAAGGCAGAGCAATGTCGCACGGAGTGCTCCAAACGCCTTTGCCTTCATGGTAAACAGAATTCGGGCGATATGCCTTATACTCGGACAAGCGACCACGCCTGACTTCTTTTATTTCCTTAATTGCCTTGAGGTCAATTCCGTCGACATCATAAATCCAACCGGTTGAATCACTCATTGTAACAACCTTTCCGCCAAGCTCCTGTGCTTTCTGACATGCATGGATTGCGACGTTACCGGCACCGGAGATGACGATTACTTTGCCTACGATTGATTTTTGGTTTTTTCTGAGCATTGCGTCAGTAAAATAAAGCAGACCAAATCCTGTTGCTTCTGTACGGGCAAGCGAACCGCCATAAGTCAGGCCTTTACCGGTGAGAATACCCGAATATTCGTTTGTGAGGCGCTTGTACTGGCCGAACAAATAACCGATTTCGCGTCCGCCCACACCGATGTCACCAGCCGGTACATCCGTATCAGGGCCTATGTGGCGATAAAGCTCTGTCATAAAGCTCTGGCAAAATGCCATTACCTCTCGGTCGGATTTGCCCTTTGGGTCAAAGTCAGAACCACCCTTGCCTCCGCCGATTGGCAGACCGGTGAGGGAATTCTTTAGAATTTGCTCAAATCCTAAAAACTTTAAGATACCGATGTTTACCGATGGATGTAAGCGAAGTCCACCTTTATACGGCCCAATTGCATTATTGAACTGTACGGNNTATCGTCGGTCCATGAAACGCGGAATTTGATTTGCCTGTCCGGCTCGGTCAGCCTTTCAAGAATGCCAGCCTTCTGGTACTGTGGATTCTGTTCGATAACCGGGGTCAAAGACTTTAAAACTTCGGTCACCGCCTGAATAAATTCAGGTTCGTTTGGATTTTGCTGGATTACATTTGCAAGTTGCTCGTCAACATAAAACATTGGTATATCCTCCTATACAAAATTGAGAAAGAAATTATTCAAATTAATAACACTGTCTCAATTTGTCAGTTTATCACAATAGACACAAATTTACAATATTTTACACTTAATATTCATTAAAAAGCCCTTATGTTTTGCAAGACAAATGTTTAAATACTGCAAAAATACATAAAATAAGTTATGCGGGACTAAAATTTGTGCATTAAAATGAATTATGACTTTCAATTTAAAAAGGATTGACACAACTTAACAAATATAATAAAATAGTATTGCAACCCGATTATTTTGACAAGGAGGTTCTTTTTGCAAAGAGCAGCCTTGTTATTTTTATTTATAGGGAGGTATTAATTTGAGTAGATATACAAAAGATGATGTAATCAGGATGATTGAAGAGAACAACGTAAGGTTTATTCGGTTGCAGTTTACGGATATTTTAGGTGCGCTCAAAAATGTAGCGATTACAACAAGCCAAATTGAAAAAGCACTCGATAACAAATGTATGTTCGACGGATCATCCATTGAAGGCTTCGTCAGAATAGAGGAGTCCGACATGTATCTCAGGCCGGATCTTGACTCTTTTTCTGTCCTGCCATGGCACACTCAAAACGGCAAAGTAGCTCGGCTTATTTGCGATATCTATAAGCCGGACGGAATGCCTTTTGAGGGAGATCCACGTTATGTATTGAAAAAAACGCTTAAAGAAGCGGCTGAGATGGGCTATTCTTTTAACGTAGGCCCCGAGTGTGAATTTTTTCTGTTTAACACCGACGAATTTGGTCATCCAACGACAATTACGCATGATACAGCCGGATATTTCGACTTGGGCCCATCGGATTTGGGAGAAAGTGCACGTCGCGATATTTGCCTTAATCTTGAGGATATGGGTTTTGAAATTGAAGCATCTCATCATGAGGTTGCTATTGCGCAGCATGAAATCGATTTTAAATACAGTGAAGCTCTTTCAGCCGCAGACAACATTATTACCTTCAAGATGGTTGTCAAGTCATGCGCCGATTCACACGGTTTATGTGCTACTTTTATGCCAAAGCCGGTTTATGGCCGCAGCGGTTCCGGCATGCACACCAATATGTCACTGTTTCGCAACGGTGAAAACGTATTTTATGACCCGGACAGTGAATCAGGATTGAGTCATATTGCGTATAATTTTATCGCCGGAATTATGAAGCATGTCAAGGGAATGTGCGCGATTACAAATCCCCTTGTTAACTCTTATAAGCGCCTGGTACCGGGCTATGAAGCCCCATGTTACATCGCATGGACTTTGAGCAATCGCAGCGCTTTAATCAGAATTCCCGCTTCCCGCGGCCTGGGAACTCGTGTTGAGCTGCGCAATCCGGACCCCGCTTGTAACCCATACCTTGAGTTTGCCGTGCTGCTCGCTGCAGGGCTGGATGGCATCAAAAATGATTTAATGCCGCCCGATGCAGTTTCAGCAAATATTTATGATATTGATTTGACGGAGAGAACAGCTGCTGGAATTGACAACCTTCCTTCCGACTTAAGCAAAGCAATTGATGAAATGAAAGCGGATCCGTTTATTGAACAGGTACTTGGAGCTCATGTATTCGGTAAATACACAGAGGCTAAAGAAAAAGAATGGTATGATTTTTCCACAACGGTTACACAGTGGGAATTGGATCAATACCTCAATAAGTTTTGAGCGAGCATTTTGACAAGCCACATTCCTGGGAGTTGTTAAAAAAATGAGCAGTATTCTAATAGCGAATTCAAATGCGGATTACGCTAAGAAAATAGCGGCCGTGCTTCATTCCGGCGGGTTAAATGTCAGCGGTGTCTGCACTGCCGGCTCACAGGTGCTTGATTTTACCAACAGGCATTATCATGGAGGAGTGGTTGTCTGCAGCAGCAGATTAATGGATATGACTGCACTTGATCTTCCAAAGGTTGTTGGTTCAAACTATGACTTCTTATTTATTGTGAAATCTCAGCAGCCTGATATTGCCGACTCACTATCCTGTGTTAGCATAATGCAGCCGATTAACCGTATGAGTTTAATTTCCTCGGTTAATATGCTTCTAAGTATTGCGGATTACAGCAGCCTGACAATTAAAAAGAAAATTGCAAGCGGAATTCTCGATGAAAAACAAATTATTGAACAGGCAAAAAACGTTTTGATAGAACGCAACAATTTCACGGAACCTCAGGCATATCGCTTTATTCAAAAGAGAAGCATGGATACCAGTAAAAAAATGATTGAAGTCGCGATGATTATTTTAAATTTGTAAAAGGAGATGATTAGATGAAGTTTACGAAAATGCAGGGGATTGGCAACGATTATATTTATATTAATTGTTTTGAAGAAAAGATCGAAAATCCATCTGAACTCTCCATCAAACTCAGCGAAAGGCATTTCGGCATTGGCTCAGATGGGATTATTCTGATTGAACCATCCGAAAAAGCAGATTGCCGAATGGATATTTACAACGCAGACGGCTCTCAGGCGATGATGTGCGGAAACGGCATACGCTGTGTCGGAAAGTATCTTTACGAACGCGACATTGCCAAGAAAGATGTTCTGAAAATAGACACGATGAGCGGTGTGAAAACACTATTTCTTGATGTCCTTGACGGAAAAGTGAATTCGGTTACAGTTGATATGGGTAAGCCGGTTTTTAGTGCGGCGGATATTCCGGTAAAGTTTAGTAAGGATGAGATTGTTGACGAGCCAATTATGGTGGACGGCAAAGAATACAGAATCACCTGTGTTTCCATGGGAAATCCACATTGTGTGATGTTTGTGGATGACGTTGACCAAGTTGCCATTGAAACGCTTGGACCCAAATTCGAGTGCAACGAACTATTTCCCAAAAGAGCGAATATTGAATTTGTTCATGTATTAAATCAACACGAGGTTAAAATGCGCGTGTGGGAACGCGGTTCCGGCGAGACATGGGCTTGCGGTACAGGCGCGTGCGCTGTTGCCGTTGCCTGTGCAGTCAATGAAAAGACAGGCCGCAGTACGACCGTCCACTTAAAGGGCGGTGACTTGCACATTGACTGGGATGAGAAAACGAGCAGCGTTTTTATGCGCGGGCCGGCTGAATTTGTTTTTGACGGAACAATAGAAATTTAAATCTATCTGTTTGGCTATGTATGAGATCACGAATGAAAGGAATGTATGAATTTGCTGAAAGTGAACCAAAACTTTGTAAAGCTGCCCAATAGCTACTTGTTTGTGGATATTGCAGCAAAAGTAAGCAGATTTTCAGAACAACACCCTGAAACGAATATTATCCGTTTGGGAATTGGTGATGTGACCCGTCCTCTGCCCAAAGCGGTAGTGACTGCCATGAAAAAGGCGGCCGACGAAATGGGGGAGGCAAAAACTTTTCGCGGTTACGGACCGGAAGCGGGTTATGAGTTTCTGCGTGCCGCAATTGCCGAACATGATTTTAAAAGGCGCGGAGTGCAAATTGATACCGATGAAATTTTCGTAAGCGACGGTGCCAAAAGTGACACCGGAAATATTGGTGATATTTTTGCAGTCGACAACGTGGTTGCTGTTTGCGACCCGGTTTACCCGGTTTATGTCGACACCAATGTAATGGCCGGCAGAGCGGGTGAATATGATGAAAACAAGGGCTGGAGCAAAATCGTTTATATGCCATGTCTGAAGGAAAATGATTTTTTGCCGCAGCTTCCAAAAGAACGGGTAGATATCATTTATCTTTGCTTTCCAAACAATCCGAGCGGTGTTGGAATCAGCAGAAGCGAACTGAAAAAATGGGTGGACTACGCAATTTACAATGAGTCTCTTATTCTTTATGACGCTGCTTATGAAGCTTTTATTACACAACAGGATATGCCGCACAGTATTTATGAAATAGACGGTGCAAAGAAGTGCGCGATTGAATTCAGAAGTTTTTCTAAAACAGCAGGTTTTACCGGCACACGCTGTGCGTTTACAGTGATCCCGAAAGACTTGATATTCAATAATATCTCTCTGAACAAACTGTGGGACAGACGTCAGTCAACAAAGATGAACGGTGTCTCCTATGTTGTTCAGCGCGGAGCGGAGGCTGTTTACACTGAGGACGGAATGCGCGAGGTAAAGGAAAATATTGCGTATTATCTGAACAATGCTAAAATTATCATGGACGGCCTAAAATCAGCCGGCTTTGAAGTTTACGGCGGTGTCAATTCGCCGTATGTATGGTTAAAAACGCCAAACGGACTGAGCTCTTGGGAGTTTTTCGACCTGCTGCTCGAAAAGACAGGCGTAGTCGGCACTCCGGGTTCCGGTTTTGGAATCAACGGAGAAGGCTATTTTCGGTTAACCTCATTCAACACAAAAGAGAATACACAAATAGCGGTTCAGAGAATTGTTGAGTCTTTCAAAGCCCAATAATTCAAGTTTAATATATTTCTTATAATAGTTAAAGCTGTTGATTAAAAAGAATGGTTGGTGATTAAATGAAAGCATTGCTGATGCTTGAGAATGGAATGACCTATGAGGGGACAGGCTTTGGGGATGAACACGATGTCCTTTGCGAGGTTGTTTTTAACAGCGCAATGTGCGGTTATACCGAACTGCTGACAGATCCGTCCTACGCGGGACAGGGTGTTGTTATGACTTACCCTTTAATTGGTAATTACGGGATTTGTTATGATGATGCGGAATCCATCAAACCTTATCTGCGCGCATACATTGTTCGCTCAGTTTCGGGGGTGGCCAGCAATTTTCGATGTGATGTTGATTTGAACACCTTTTTAAAACAGAATCATATTCCGGGCATTCAAGGAGTAGATACACGCTCTATCACGAAAGTACTCCGCGAAAGTGGTACAATGCGCGGTATGATTGCCTATGGCGACGGAATTGACACAGCTACAATGAAAAAGCAGCTTGATGTTTTTGTACTTGAATCCTGCGTTCCAATTGTCAGCAACAGGGATTCAAAGGTATATGGTGATGGCCCTATTAAAATTGCACTTGCAGATTATGGTGTGAAGAGCAATATTATCCGTTCGCTCGTAAAGCGCGGCTGCACTGTGAAATGTTTTCCATATGATGCTGATTATGAAGACATTATGTCTTTTTCTCCGGATGGTATCATGCTATCCAATGGCCCGGGGGATCCAAAGGAATGCACCAAGGCAATCACTGAATTGAAAAAAGTTTATGAGCATGGAATTCCAACNNGCCATAGAGGTATTAACCACCCGGTCAAGGATTTGTCCACCAACAGGGTTTATATTACTTCTCAAAACCACGGTTTTGTTGTAAATGGCTCCACAGTTAATCCTTCAATAGCCGACGTCAGCTTTATTAGCATGAATGACGGCAGTATTGAGGGATTAAACTATAAAAATGGAAAAGTATTCTCAGTGCAGTTTCATCCCGAAGCTTAACCGGGCCCGCTTGACACAGGCTTTCTTTTTGACAAATTTGTTAAGTTGATAGGAGGAGGCCAGCTATGAAGAGAAAAGATATTAAAAAGGTAATTATTATCGGTTCAGGCCCGATTATTATTGGTCAAGCCGCAGAGTTCGACTATGCGGGCACACAGGCTTGCCGTGCTATCCGAGAGGAGGGCGTCGAGGTTATTCTGATTAACTCAAATCCGGCTACTATTATGACGGACAAGCAGATTGCCGACAAAGTATACACCGAGCCACTGACAGTGGAAACCATCAAAAAAGTAATTTTAAAAGAGAACCCGGATAGCATTTTGCCGACCCTTGGAGGGCAAAATGCGTTGAATCTTGCCGTCGAGCTGGAGGAATCCGGCTTTTTGAAAGCAAATCATGTTGAAATGATCGGCACAAATGCCGACACAATCCGAATGGCGGAGGACAGGGAGCTTTTTAAAGAAGCGATGGAGCGGATTGACCAGCCTTGTGCAGAAAGCGGAATTGCTGAGACCGTTGAAGAATGTATTCGGATTGCCCAAAAGATTGGTTATCCGGTTGTGGTTCGTCCGGCCTACACCTTAGGCGGCAGCGGCGGCGGTATTGTAGATAATGAAGAGGAGCTAATTTCCACTGCTTCTCTTGGATTGCATCGCAGCCGCGTGAATCAGGTATTGATTGAACGCTGCATTTCCGGTTGGAAAGAAATCGAATATGAAGTGATCCGTGACCACAACGGTAATTGTATTACAGTGTGCAATATGGAGAATTTTGACCCGGTTGGCGTTCACACGGGTGATTCCATCGTTGTCGCACCGTGCCAAACGCTTGCTGATAAAGAAACCCAAATGCTCAGAAGCGCTTCACTTGCGATTATCAACGAACTAAAAGTTGAGGGCGGATGTAATGTACAATTCGCTTTAAATCCAAAGAGCTTTGAGTATTGCGTGATTGAAGTAAATCCGCGTGTCAGTCGTTCTTCCGCGCTTGCTTCGAAAGCGACGGGCTACCCGATTGCGAAGGTTGCCTCTAAAATTGCGCTTGGTTTTACACTTGACGAAATTCAAAATGCCATCACAAAGAAAACCTATGCCTGCTTTGAACCGACACTTGATTACTGTGTTGTTAAAATTCCAAAGTGGCCTTTTGATAAGTTTATTTACGCAAGGCGCAGTCTTGGTACGCAAATGAAGGCAACAGGCGAGGTAATGGGAATCGCTCCAACCTTTGAGAGCGCCTTAATGAAGTCAATCCGTTCACTGGAACAAAATGTTTTCAGCCTCATTGACCCTAATGTACTAAAGCTGACCGATGGTGAGCTGGAACAGCGTCTTTCTGTCGTTGATGACCGCAGACTGTGGGTTGTTGCCGATGCTTTACGGCGCGGCACATCTCCTAAGAAAATCCATGATATTACAAAGATCGATCTTTGGTTCCTTGATAAGCTGACTTCTATTATTGATGTTGAAAAGGCGCTTACTTCACAGCAGATTGACAAAGCACTTCTCTTCAGGGCAAAGGACTTTGGATTTATTGATAGAACCATATCGGAACTAAGCGGTAAAACAGTTGAAGAAATCCGTACAATGGAAAACGAGTGGAATGTACACCCTGTTTACAAAATGGTTGATACTTGTGCCGCTGAATTCGATGCAGAAACACCGTATTACTATTCCAGCTATGGGATCGAAAACGAATCCAAACCCCAGAATGACAGAAAAAAAGTTTTGGTTATCGGTTCCGGTCCAATCAGAATCGGTCAGGGAATCGAGTTTGACTTTTGCTCCGTCCACAGTGTATGGGCGCTTAAAAACTTGGGTTACGAAACAATTATTGTAAATAACAACCCGGAAACAGTAAGTACGGATTTTGACATTGCCGATAAGCTTTACTTTGAACCGTTGACAGAAGAAGATGTTTTCCACATTGTTGAACTTGAAAAGCCTGATGGCGCCGTTGTACAGTTTGGCGGACAAACGGCTATTAAGCTTGCAGGTGCTATTGAAAAAATGGGTATTCCTATCCTTGGTACTTCGTTTGACAGCATTGATGCTGCGGAAGACAGGGAACGTTTTGACAAAATTCTTGCGGAGTGTGAAATTCCACACGCGGACGGCCGAATGGTTTTCACCTGTGATGAAGCAATCAAAGCCGCAAATGAGCTTGGCTACCCCGTACTTGTCCGTCCTTCTTACGTACTTGGCGGACAGGGGATGCATATTGCTTATACAGATGAAGATATCGTTGAGCAAATTGGCGTTATCAACCGGATTGCACAGGAGCATCCTATTCTGGTTGACAAATATATCATGGGTACCGAGGTTGAAGTTGACGCTGTTTGTGACGGTATCGACTCGATGATTCCGGGCATCATGCAGCATATTGAGCGTGCCGGGATACATTCCGGTGACAGTATCTCCGTTTATCCGGCGATTGATGTGACTAAAGATATGCAGGAATTAATTGTAGAATATACCAGACGCCTTGCGAAGTCGTTAAAAGTAAAAGGATTATTGAATATTCAGTTTATCGTAAAAGATAATGAAGTCTATGTTATCGAGGCAAATCCGCGTTCCTCGAGAACAGTGCCGTATATTAGCAAGGTGACCGGTATTCCAATTGTGTCTTTGGCTGTAGGAACGTTCTTCGGTAAACTGCTGCCCGATATGGGGTACGATTACGGCTTGCANNTCTTGGACCGGAGATGAAATCGACTGGAGAAGTTTTGGGTATTGCAAAGACTTTTGACGAAGCGCTGATTAAAGCTTTTTACGGTGCCGGCGTGCATATGATTAAAAATGGAAGAGTCATTTTCACCGTGAAGGACAGTGACAAGGAAGAAGCCTTGCCAATTGCACAGGGGCTTTATGACCTTGGCTGGACGATTTATGCTACAGCGGGAACATCTGATTTCTTTAATGACAACGATATTCCGACCATCCGTACCAACAAAATTGGGGTTGGCAAACCGGATATTCTTGATAATATTATGTCTGGAAAAATCAATCTCGTTATCAATACACCGTCAAAAGGTGTAGGACACAGCCGCGATGGCTATAAAATTCGCAGAAATGCGGTGGAAGCGGGAATTCCATGCCTGACCTCACTTGATACCGCAAATGCTTTCTTGACCTGCGCTAAGCATGTTGAAACAACTCAGCTTTCTGTTATTGACATTACCAAGGTTTCAACATTTTTAAATTTCATCTAAAACAAAAAATAAAATATTTGGAGGAAAAAATTATGAAAAAATGTGAGCTTCTTTATGAGGGTAAGGCTAAAAAAGTTTATGCTACGGATGACAAGGATTACTGCATTGTTGACTATAAGGATGATGCCACCGCGTTCAATGGCCTAAAAAAAGGTACCATTGTCGGTAAAGGTGTTGTCAACAATAAAATGTCCAACTATATGTTTAAGATGTTAGAAGAAAAAGGGATCAAAACAGATTTTGTCGAAGAACTGAGCGATCGGGAGACTCTTGTTAAAAAGGTTGAAATTGTTCCTCTTGAAGTGATTATTCGTAATAAGGCGGCCGGAAGCCTTGCCAAAAGGCTTGGTATGGAGGAAGGTACCCCTATGAAGACCCCCGTTCTGGAGTTCTGCTATAAAAATGACGATCTTGGGGATCCGATGGTCAACGAATACCATATTCTTGCTGCCGAATTTGCGACAAAAGAGGAAATTGAGAAAATCAGCAGTATGGCGCTGAAAATAAATGGAATATTAAAAGAATTCTTCCTTTCTGTTAATATCGAATTAATTGACTTTAAGATTGAATTCGGCCGCTGTTCCGAAGGGATTATCCTTGCAGACGAAATTTCACCGGACACCTGTCGCTTTTGGGATGTGAAAACCCATGAAAAGCTTGACAAGGACCGTTTCCGCAGAGACTTGGGCGGAGTTGAAGAAGCTTATGCAGAGGTTATGAAGCGTATCGGATTATAATTGATTGGATGGTGAGCACTTGAACAACTCTGTTATGGATTACGACAGTTCCAAACCGCACGAGGAATGCGGCGTTTTTGGTATTTATTCCGACGGCGGCGTTGCACCCGCGTATGCAACTTATAACGGACTTCTTGCTTTACAGCATAGAGGTCAGGAAAGCTGTGGTATTGCTGTTTGTGACCGTGGGGTGATTTCTTACTCGAAAGATATGGGTCTTGTTACGGAATCATTCAGCGATAAGATTCTGGACAGCCTTGTTGGTCAAATGGCTGTCGGGCATGTTCGTTATTCCACGTCAGGCGGCAGCGTGCGCGAAAATGCTCAGCCGCTTGTAATGAGGTACATCAAAGGTACGCTCGCAATCGCACATAACGGCAACTTAACAAATGCATATGAACTGCGTCACGGGCTTGAACATAGGGGCTGTATTTTTCAGACGACAATTGATACGGAAGTGATTGCGTATATTATTGCCGGTGAGCGTGTAGAAGCACCGTCTATTGAGGAAGCCGTGCGCCGTGCACTTCCAAAAATTCAAGGATCCTATTCCATGATTATCATGAGCCCACAAAAGTTGATTGCGGCGCGTGACCCGCATGGATTCAGACCGCTGTGTATCGGACGTGTGGGCAGCTCTTATGTTTTTGCTTCTGAAACCTGTGCGCTGGACGCGTGCGGCGCGGAGTTTGTACGTGATGTTGAACCGGGCGAAATTGTTGTTGTTGATAAAGACGGTTTGCGCTCCATTAAAGATCCAATCAATACTAAAAAATCACTCTGCGTTTTTGAATATATTTATTTTGCCAGAACTGACAGCTTTATCGACGGAATCAGCGTTTATGAAGCACGTAAAGAAGCCGGACGCCTGCTTGCAAAACAACACCCGGTTGAAGCGGATATTGTTATCGGCGTACCGGAATCCGGCATTGATGCTGCCATCGGGTACAGCGAAGAATCCGGAATTCCATTTCAAAAAGGCATTGTGAAAAATTCTTACATTGGTCGAACATTTATTAAGCCGAACCAGCTGGAGCGTGAGCGCAGTGTGCGCATCAAGCTGAATGCACTTTCTTCCTGTGTCAAAGGAAAACGTGTGGTTATGCTGGATGATTCCATTGTTCGCGGCACGACAAGCGCGCGCATTGTCACTATGCTGAAAGATGCCGGTGCGAAGGAAGTTCACCTCAGAATCAGTTCGCCGCCGTTTTTGTGGCCATGTTATTACGGTACGGATATTCCGTCAACGGATGATTTGATTGCATGTCAGCACAGCATTGCTGAAATCGGAGAGATGAGCTTTGCTGATTCCATTGACTTTTTAAGCCTTGAAAATTTACCAAAGATGATTGGAAACGGCTGCGGAGGGTACTGCGATGCGTGCTTCTCTGGAAAGTACCCCGCGCCTGTGCCCGATTATCTAATTGCAAATAAAGATTATGACTATTGCACACCGATTAAAAGATTTTAATTCCCTGTCTGGAGGAGAGTAAAATTGAAAAATACTTATGAATCGCCGCTTTCATCACGATATGCCGATGATGAAATGAAATATTTATTTTCGTCCGATAAAAAATTCAGAACATGGCGCAGGCTGTGGATTGCTTTGGCGCAGGCGGAAAAAGAACTTGGTCTGAACATTAGCCAGGAACAGATAGACGAGATGCTGGATTTTGCAGATGATATTAACTACGATGTCGCAGAGGCGCGCGAAAAGGTGGTTCGCCACGATGTAATGTCCCATGTGTATGCCTTTGGTCAGCAATGCCCAAAAGCAATGCCAATCATTCATCTTGGCGCAACCTCGTGCTATGTTGGCGACAATACAGATATTATCGTTATGACAGACGCACTGAAGCTTGTGCGTCAAAAGCTAATTGGCGTTATCCGGGTGCTTTCTAAATTCGCAATGGAATATAAGAATTTGCCCACGCTTGCATTCACACATTTTCAGCCGGCTCAGCCGACCACGGTGGGTAAGCGCGCAACGCTTTGGATACAGGATTTACTGATGGATTTGGAAGACATTGAATATCAACTTTCCAAAGCGAACCTTTTGGGCTCAAAAGGGACAACCGGCACACAGGCCAGCTTTTTGGAGCTGTTTGACGGTGACCATCAAAAGGTAAAGAAATTAGACAATATCATTGCTGAAAAAATGGGGTATACCTCTTGCTTTGCGGTATCAGGCCAGACCTATTCCCGCAAGCTTGACAGTCAGATGCTTTCCATTTTAAGCGGCATTGCACAGAGTGCCGCAAAATTCTCCAACGATATTCGGCTTTTGCAGCACTTGAAAGAGATTGAGGAACCCTTTGAAAAAAATCAAATCGGGTCTTCGGCAATGGCCTATAAGCGCAATCCCATGCGTAGCGAACGAATTGCTTCTCTTTCGAGATACGTGATTATTGACAGCCTCAACCCATATATTACGGAAGCTACACAATGGTTTGAACGCACCCTTGATGATTCTGCAAATAAGCGCATCAGTGTGCCGGAAGCGTTTTTGGCCGTTGATGCCATCCTGAATTTATACAGCAACGTTGCAGACGGCTTAGTGGTTTATCCAAAGGTTATCGCGCAGCATTTATGCCGTGAACTTCCGTTTATGGCAACTGAAAATATTATGATGGATGCAGCCAAACGCGGTGCGGACCGTCAGCAGCTCCATGAGCGTATCCGTATTCACTCCATGGCTGCTTCAAAGGTAGTTAAGGAGGAAGGCGGGGAAAACGACCTACTGAGTCGCATTGCTGATGACCCGATCTTTGGAGTGACCTTAAACGAGCTGCAGGCAATCGTTAGTCCGGAAAAGTATGTAGGAAGAGCGCCGCAGCAGACTGAGGAGTTTATTTCTGAAGTTGTCGGCCCCGCAATTCAGCAATACGATTTTATGCCGGATGAAAAAGCGGAAATAAATTTATAATTTATCTATACTTTTCGGAAGATTTTTTTATTTTGAATTTGCTTTGTTTTTTTAGTGATTTGTGATATTATTGTTTAGTTGTAATTGTCAGATACTGCCTAAATTCGGCCGCAGGGCAGTTTTATAGCCATTTCCGTTGCGGCACGGCGGAGTGAATGTTTATGATTAAAGCTATTGTTGGTGCAAACTGGGGCGATGAAGGCAAAGGTAAAATCACCGATGTTGAAGCCGCTCAGTCCGAGATTGTAATACGGTTTCAGGGCGGCAGCAATGCCGGTCATACCATTATTAATAATTATGGTAAGTTTGCTTTGCACCAGCTTCCATCCGGTGTTTTTTATAGCCACATTACGAATATTATCGGCAACGGTGTTGCACTTAGTGTAGATAATTTTGTGAAAGAACTGAAATCTCTTGAGGAACGCGGTGTTCCCAAACCGAATATTATTATATCAGACCGTGTGCAGCTGGTTATGCCGTATCATATTCAGCTTGACACTTTTGAAGAAGCGCGTCTTTCCTCCCACTCCTTTGGGTCGACCAAGTCGGGGATTGCGCCGTTTTATTCCGATAAATTCGCAAAAATTGGTTTTCAAATCAGCGAGCTTTACGATGATGAGGATTTATTGAAGGAAAAAATTGATCATGTTATCACATTGAAAAATGTAATGTATGAGCATTTATATCATCAGCCTAAACTCACTGTTGATGAGATTTATGATAAACTGATGGAGTATAAAGTTTTACTGGCACCGTATGTTGCCGACACCTTTACATTTTTGCACAAGGCGGTAAAGGACGGAAAAAACATTCTTCTTGAGGGACAGCTCGGTGCCCTAAAAGACCCTGATTTTGGCATTTATCCGATGGTGACCTCGTCCTCAACCTTAGCCGGATACGGTGCAATCGGTGCGGGGCTTCCTCCTTATGAGATTAAAGAAATTATTGCGGTGGTAAAAGCTTACTCGAGCGCAGTGGGTGCAGGTGAGTTTGTGAGTGAAATTTTCGGTGATGAGGCCGAAGTACTCCGCCGGAGAGGCGGCGACGGCGGGGAATTTGGTGCCACAACAGGTAGGCCGCGCAGAATGGGGTGGCTTGACTTAGTCGCTTCCCGCTACGGATGTGAAGTGCAGGGAGCAACCTGCGTAGCATTTACAGTTCTCGATGTATTGGGTTATTTGGATGAAATTCCGGTATGTGTTGCGTATGAGCTTGATGGAAAGAGAATTGATTCTTTCCCGTCGACCGTTCAGTTAAAGCACTGTAAGCCAATTATCGAAAAATTACCTGGTTGGAAATGTGATATCAGGGGAATCAATCAATATAAGGATTTGCCGGAAAACACGCGTAACTATATTGAATTTGTGGAAAAAGCAATCGGTGTTCCGATTAAGATTGTTTCTAATGGTCCGGCACGTGAAGATATTATTTACAAATAAGTTTTTTATTTTTAAGTACTGACGTTTCAGGTGATCTGTCAGTGCTTAATACAAAATAGAATTTTTGCCGGGAAAGGTGGATCATTATGTGTGGAATTGTTGGATATATAGGAGACGACCAAGCCGCTCCGATTCTACTGAGCGGGCTTGAAAAACTGGAATACCGCGGATACGACTCTGCCGGGGTGGCTGTATACGATGGAACTTCTCTTCAAGTCGTAAAAGCAAAGGGAAGACTAAAAATATTAAGCGATATGATCAGCGGAGGAAAAGATGTTCTCGGAACAGTCGGTATCGGTCATACAAGATGGGCGACGCATGGCAAACCATCGGATATCAATTCTCATCCACAAGTGAGTGATTCCGGCAAATTTGCTGTTGTTCACAATGGTATTATCGAAAATTATCTTGCTTTGAAGGATTTGCTTATTAAAAGGGGAAAGTACTTTGTTTCCGAAACGGATACGGAAGTCATTGCACAGCTTTTGGAATATTACTACAAGGGCGATATTTTAGACGCTGTTATTAAGGTTATCAATAAGGTGGAGGGTTCTTATGCCCTCGGTATTATCTGTGAGGATAATCCGGATCAGATTATTGCAGTGCGTAAGGATAGTCCGCTGATTGTTGGTTTGGGCAAAGATGAGAACTTTATTGCTTCGGATATTCCTGCAATTTTGAATAAAACAAGGGATATTTACCGTCTAAATGATAATGAAATTGTTGTGCTTAAGCGTGACAGTGTTACCATTTATAATACGGATAAAGAGATTGTTCCTAAGGAACCCAACCATATTGACTGGGATATTTCTGCTGCTGAAAAAGGCGGATATGAGCACTTTATGGCAAAAGAAATCATGGAGCAGCCCAAAGCAGTTAGGGATACCATTTCTCCAAGAATCAAGAATGGAAAAATCGTTCTTGACAATATTACTTTAACAGTAGATCAAATTAAAAGTTTTACAAAGATTTATATTGTGGCCTGTGGTTCTGCTTATCATGCAGGTGTGGTTGCCAAATATGTTTTTGAAAAATTAGCCAGAATTCCAGTGGAAGTTNNTATTGATGATAAAGTATTGGTGCTGATTATCAGCCAATCCGGCGAAACCGCTGATACGCTCGCAGCTTTGCGCGAGGCAAAGCGCCTTGGAGCAAGAACGCTTTCAATCGTTAATGTTGTTGGCAGCTCGATTGCCAATGATTCCGATGATGTGATCTATACTTGGGCAGGCCCGGAAATCGCTGTTGCCACGACAAAGGCATACAGTACCCAGCTTGCTGTTGTTTATCTGCTTGCTATTTATTTTGCCGATAAGCTTGGCAATCTTACGGAAGAAGAATATGCGTATACTGTGGCTCAGTTGCAAATTTTACCGGAAAAGATAGCGGAAATTCTCAGTGACAAGGAGCATATTCAATATCTTGCTTCACAATTTTTCAATGTAAAAGACGTTTTCTTTATAGGCAGAAATCTCGATTATGCAATGTCTCTTGAAGGCTCGTTAAAGCTGAAGGAAATTTCTTATATCCATTCCGATGCTTATGCAGCTGGTGAGTTAAAGCATGGTACCATTTCCCTTGTTGAAGAGGGGACTCTTGTTATTGCTCTCGCCACACAGCAGCTGCTCTTTGACAAAATGATGAGTAATGTCAAAGAAGTGAAGGCACGTGGCGCTGTTGTCCTCGGTTTGACAACACAGAAAAACACAAAAATAGAGCAGGTCACCGACCATGCCCTTTATATTCCTGAAATTTGTGACATTATGCTGCCATCTTTGGCAGTAATCCCTTTACAGCTTTTTGCATATTATGTTGCGTCAATGAAGGGCTGCGATATAGATAAACCGCGCAATCTTGCAAAATCAGTAACGGTTGAATAAAGAAGTGCTGGCTGATAACAGCAAAAGAATGGAAGTGCGATTTAAAATATGATTCAAAATGAAGCAGTGTTGATACTCGACTTTGGCGGGCAATACAGTCAATTGATTGCGCGCAGAGTGCGTGATTTAAATGTATATTGCGAAATAAAATCTTACAAAACCACGGCGCAACAAATCAGTGCCACAGGGTATAAAGGAATTATTCTTTCCGGTGGCCCAAACAGCGTTTATGCTGAAAATGCTCCTGTTGGTGACAAAATGGCTTTTGAACTTGGAATCCCTGTGCTGGGAATTTGCTACGGCGCTCAGCTGATGGCTTATTCTTTGGGCGGAGTCGTCAGCAGCAGCGAAGTACGTGAATACGGAAAAACACCTGTTGAATTTGATGCTTCGGGAACTTTATTTCAGAACATTCAAGAGGAATCTGTATGCTGGATGAGCCACACTGACCATATTTCGGAAGTACCCGCTGGCTTTAGAATCACTGCAAGCAGTGACGCGTGCCCTGTTGCCGCGATGGAGAATGATGAAAAACGTTTGTATGCCATGCAATTCCATCCGGAAGTAGAACATACCGTTTATGGCAAAGAGATTCTTAGAAATTTCCTTTACAATGTCTGTGGCTGTAAGGGCGACTGGATTATGTCGTCTTTTGCAGCTACGACGATCCAAAATATAAAAGACACCATTGGCGATAAAAAAGTGATTTGTGCCCTTTCTGGTGGAGTGGACTCTTCGGTTGCTGCATTAATGGTTCATAAAGCGGTGGGGAAGAACCTTACCTGCATTTTTGTTGATCATGGAATGCTTCGTAAAAATGAAGGTGATGATGTTGAGCGCGTATTCCGCAAGCAATTTGATATGAATTTAATCAGAGTCAATGCACAGGAGCGATTCTTATCGAAGCTCGCGGGGGTTGTCGAACCTGAACACAAGCGTAAAATAATCGGAGAAGAATTCATTCGTGTTTTTGAGGAAGAAGCAAAAAAAATAGGCCAAGTTGATTATCTGTGTCAGGGTACGATTTATCCCGATGTTGTGGAGAGCGGCGCAGGCGATGCGGCTGTTATTAAAAGTCATCACAATGTTGGTGGTTTGCCAAAAGATGTCGGATTTACCGGATTAATTGAACCATTGCGGGATCTATTTAAAGATGAAGTCCGCAGGGTTGGTCTTGAACTGGGTATTCCGGGGCCGCTTGTCTGGCGCCAACCTTTTCCGGGGCCGGGGCTTGCAATCAGAATCATGAGGGATATAACCCCTGAGAAGCTTGAAATTCTGAAAGATGCAGATGCGATTTTCCGTGAGGAGATTGTGGATGCAGGACTTGATAAAAGTATCAACCAATACTTTGCAGTTTTAACGAATATTAAGAGTGTTGGCGTAATGGGTGACGGCAGAACCTATGATAATACAATTGCACTGCGCGGCGTGACGACCTCTGATTTTATGACTGCCGATTGGGCAAGAATTCCATATGATCTGCTTGAAAAGATTTCAAATCGTATCATTAATGAAGTGAAGTGCGTAAACAGAATCGTTTACGATATTACCAGTAAGCCGCCGGCTACGATTGAGTGGGAATAAACATAACGCGTAAATGCACCTGTTGCATATCATGGTATTAATGGTTAGAAGATATAATCTGTGCAGTACTTTGATTACAGATTATATCTTTTTTCTTGCTGATTTTAGCTTGACACTTGCCGCCTGATATGATA
>DDHX01000013.1:33404-37765 GCA_002338255.1 Ruminococcaceae bacterium UBA1865
AAGTCCCCCCCCTCGCACCATGGCAGAAGTACCGTTTTTCTCTAAATTCAGAGGGAAATGGTGCTTTTTTTATATTGAAATCAGCATTCTAATGCTTTTAGTTCATTAGCATTTCTTCATTGACTGTGAACCAATTCAATGTTAAAATTAAAAAAGTAAAAATAGAGGAGAGCACTATGAACGATTATGTTATTGTAACAGATGCCACATGTGACCTTCCGGCTGCTTTGGCTGAGCAAATTGGAGTTGACATCATTCCAATGGAATTTACCATGAGTGGCAAAGTCTACAAGCACTATCCTGACGCGCATGAGATGGATTTTCACACTTTTTATGAGAGAACTAAAAACGGAGAGATGTCCGTTACTTCCCAAATTAATGGAGTTACTTATGATAAATATTGGGAGCTAATTTTATAAGAAGGCAAAGATATTTTATATATTGGATTTTCATCTGCTCTGAGCGGTACATACCAGGCCTCCAAAATTGCTGCGGAAGAATTAATGGGACAATACGGGAATAGAAGAATTATTTGCATTGATTCTAAAGCTGCATCTGTCGGTGAGGGAATGCTTGTTTTCGCAGCGGCACACAAAAAAGCCGAGGGGATGAACCTTGAGCAGTTGGCGCAGTGGGTGGAAGAAAACCGTGATCATGCTTGTCATTGGTTCACAGTTGACGATCTTAATCACTTGAAACGTGGCGGCAGGGTATCGACTGTGACTGCAGTGGTCGGTACAGCGCTTGGTATCAAACCAATATTACATGTTGATGTACAAGGGAATCTCATTCCTGTTTCAAATGTCAGGGGACGCAAGAAATCTTTGGAAGCTTTGGTTGATCAAATGGTTAAAACCTGTATAAATCCGAAAGACCAGACGATTTTTATTGGTCATGGGGATGATATGGAAGCTGCTGAATACGTAAAGTCTCTTGTGAATGAAAAATTCAATGTAAAAAACATTATTATCAGCGACATGGGGCCGGTAATCGGTTCTCATACAGGATGTGGAATTATTGCACTGTTCTTTTTCGGGACTGAAAAATAAATATAAAAGGTGAAACAGTTTATGGTCGTTCTATAGACTGGCAATTATCAAGCTTTCAAGAAAGAAAAAAGTATAAGATGAAAACGGGTATTCTATTGATATGGGATACCCTTTTTATTGCATTTTTATGCTCTTTCAACTATTATANNATTATATAAAAGTGTGTATAAATAGGCAGATATCCATAACATTGTTATTTTATGTGATATGGAATGCAGAAAACAATAGAACGAAAAGGATGTAGTTTATGACTTCGACTAAATCGGAAAAACGAGCAATTTTGCTCATGGTCATTTGTGCCAGTCTGTGGAGTATTGCGGGCATTTTCATTAAATTAATCCCATGGAATCCATTGGTAATTGCCGGGTTTCGAAGTTTGATTTCTGCTTTTGTAGTATTGATATTTATGCATGCGGCAAAAATGCGGATTAAATTGAACCGATTTTCAATTGTGAGCGGAATATTTATTGCCGGTACGTTTTTTGCATTTGTGTCAGCAAATAAAATGACTACTGCGGCAAACGCGATTGTACTGCAGTTTACCTCTCCGATATTTATTTTGATTATTTCTGCAATCGTGTTTCATCAGCGTTTTCATAGAGCTGATCTGATTACGGTTATTGTTACCTTATTCGGTATTTCACTGTTTTTCTTTGATAAGCTTGGAACAGGAAGCCTTTTAGGAAACTTTATGGGTATTTTAGCAGGATTTTTTATGGCTGGCATGTATATCATCACAGGCCGTGCAGATGAAGATTCCCGCATGAGCGGAATTTTGTTCGGCCATACGCTTACTGCCATCATTGGTGTACCGATGATGTTTGTTTTTCCAACTCCAATTACGACAACTGCGCTATTAAGTGTTTTAGCACTGGGGGTTGTACAGCTTGGCATACCATATGTTCTTTATGGATTGGCAGTTAAACATTGCCCGCCGTTGGCTTGTTCTTTAATTGGTGCGATTGAACCGCTTCTTAATCCGGTTTGGGTGTTTATCTTTAACGGTGAGGCCCCGGGAATGTACGCGCTTTTGGGTGGTGCAATCGTCATTACTGCCGTCACAGGCTGGTGTATTTGGCGCGACCGGTTTGTCGCAAAAAATGCAGTCAACAAAGCATGAGAAATGTCATTGCCTTAACATGATTTTTAGATACATTTCGTTTTGCTTGTCACTGTTTTGTGTTATAATAGTGAAAAGTTTGTAAGAAAGCTGGAAATCAAAATGAATCAAGAAACTGAAATGTTATATTATAAAAATACATATTTGAAAACTTTTACCGCACAGGTACTTGATTGCTGTAAACAGGGACAGAACTATGCCGTTGTGTTAAATCGAACGGCATTTTACCCTGAGGGCGGTGGTCAGCCAGCGGATATTGGCGTGTTAAATACCGTAAATGTACTGGATGTACATGAACATGACGGAATAATTGTTCATACGACGGACAAGCCACTGAATGGTGGCAGTACGGTAACAGGCGGAATTAACTGGACATATCGTTTTTCATTGATGCAGCAGCATTCGGGTGAACATATTGTTTCGGGGATTGTGAACCGATTGTTTGGTTTTGATAATGTTGGCTTTCATATGGGCAGTAAGGCGGTCACTGTCGACTTTAACGGTGATCTCAATGAGGATAATATCGCGTTGGTTGAATTCCTCGCCAATGAGGCGGTCTACCGCAATACTCCACTTCAAATTTCATATCCCAGTGCGGATAAGTTATCCGTGTTGAATTACAGAAGCAAAAAAGAATTAACAGGAAAAGTTCGTATTGTTACTGTTCCCGGTTACGATGTTTGTGCCTGCTGCGGCACCCATGTTGCTACAACAGGGGAGATTGGAATTATCAAGCTTCTGTATTCGCAAAGATACAAAGGTGGCACGCGTGTCAATTTGCTGTGCGGTAGCAAAGCAGTTGCCGATTATAATGAAAAAGAGAAGAGCGTTACCGCCATATCTATTTTACTTTCTTCCAAAACAGAAGAAGTTCAGAATGCAGCCGCACGCTTGCTGGAAGAGAATACTAGGCTGAAACAGCAAATAGTTGTGTTGCATGATCAAATATTTGAATCAAAAGCAGCTAATATACAGGATGGTACGGAAAGTATCTGCCTTTTTGAAAAAGAGCTTACGCCAAACGACCTGCGTAAATTTTGTCTGCTGCTTTGCGAGCGTTGCAGTGGCATGGCTGCGGTGTTTTCCGGCAGTGATGAAACTGGATATAAATACGCGTTGGGGAGTACACGAATGGATGTGCGCCCGTTTGGCAAGGAGCTAAATAGTACTTTCACTGGACGAGGCGGCGGGAGTAAGAAATTGATACAAGGCTCATTAACAGGGACACAAAATGGACTAAAACAATTTTTCAATGATAAAAAAACAAATTGAATTCTCGGAGGATTTAGAATATGTACAGCTTTCATAACGACTACAGAGAAGGAGCGCATCCGAAGATTTTAGAGGCACTTACAAAGGCAAGCGTTGAACAGAATGATCCATATGGCAATGACCGCCACAGTCTGCACGCAGCGGAGTTGATCAAGCAGCAAATCGGGTGTGATGATGTTGATGTGCACTTTTTCGAGGGTGGTACTCAGACCAATATGACTGCCATCTCCTCGTTCCTTCGGCCTTATGAGGCTGCTGTTGCCGCACAGACCGGCCACATCAATGTACACGAAACCGGAGCAATTGAAGCCACAGGACATAAGGTCCTCACTTCTGTAACCGGAAATGGAAAGCTTACCCCAAATCTGGTAAAAGAAGTTTTGGACGGACATACCGATGAACATATGGTAAAACCAAAGCTTGTTTATATTTCGAACTCAACCGAGATTGGAACGATTTATAAAAAAGCTGAACTGGCTGCCTTAAGCGAATTTTGTAAGGAACACAAGCTATACCTATATCTTGACGGGGCACGGTTGGGCTCTGCACTTACTTCCGATGAAAATGANNGAAGCACTTGTCATCTGTAATCCGGATTTAAAAGAGAATTTTCGGTATATGCTGAAACAGAAGGGTGCGATGCTCGCAAAGGGGATGGTATTGGGTGTTCAGTTTGAAACGTTGTTTCAAGATCATTTGTACTTTAAACTGGCTGAGCATGCAAATGAAACGGCTAACCAAATCAGACAGGCAATAGCAGATGCAGGCTTTGGATTTTTATCACCATCGTCGACGAATCAGCTGTTTCCAGTCTTGCCGGATTATTTAATTGAAAAGCTTCAGGGAAAATACGGATTTCAGCTTTGGGAGAAAATCGACAATTCCATGTCTGCAATTCGTCTTGTTACTTCATGGGCGAC
>DDHX01000013.1:37797-42517 GCA_002338255.1 Ruminococcaceae bacterium UBA1865
ATTTTGTATTATAATAATGGAGGGCAAAGACAATGAGAAAATTAAATTTTTCAATTCTGTGTGCAGGTTCAATTGCAAAAAAAATGGCAAAAACCGTTTCTCAGATGAGCGAAGTCACTCCATACGCTATCGCGGCGAGGGATTTGGGACGAGCCTGTAATTTGGCTGACCAAACTGGTTTCCAAAAAGCATATGGTTCTTACGAGGAACTGGTAAACGATGACAACGTCGATTTAATTTACATTGCTTCGCCTCATTCTCATCATTACGAGTACGCGAAACTTTGTCTTGAACACGGCAAGCATGTACTGTGTGAGAAATCATTTACCGTCAATCAAAAACAGGCAGAAGAACTGTTTCTCCTTGCCAAAAGTAAAAAATTATTTATTATGGAGGCTGTCTGGACACGCTTTCTGCCGTTTGCCGCAAAGCTGCGCGAACTAATTGATAGTGGTATGATTGGAAATCCCCTCACTCTTACAGCATCCTTTGGCCAGAATTTGACGCATATTGACCGTTTGGTTAACCCGGATCTGGCTGGAGGAGCTTTGTTGGATTTGGGAATTTATCCACTGACTTTTGCCTCTATGGTTTTCGGTACCGAGATTGAAAAAATCGAATCGGCTTGTGTTAAATCTGATCGAGGGGTCGATGCGCAGGATAGCGTAACTATTGTTTACAAAAATGGTCAGATGGCAGTTTTGAATTTTTCATTCCTATGCAAAATGAAAAATCAGGCAATTATTTACGGTGATAAAGGCTATATCGTGTTGGATACCTTCTGGCAGGCGGAATCAATTCAAGTATATCTGAATGATGAAATGAAACCAAAAATATTTGAGGTGCCGTTTGACTTCACCGGCTATGAATACGAAGTGCGTGCAGCAGTGAAAGCAATTGAGCTCGGCGAATTAAGTTGCGTTCAAATGCAGCCGGAGGAGACGCTCCGTATTTTAAAAATCATGGATCAGCTTCGTGCTGATTGGGCAATCCGTTATCCATTCGAATGATCATTAAAGGAGCAGATAGAATATGGAGATTCAATACATTCATAAAATTTCGGAAAAAGATTATAACAGACTGCGCAAAGCGGTCGGATGGTTTGAGATTCCATCAAAACAAGCCGAAATTGGCTTAAAGCACACTGCGTTTCAGGTTGTCGCAACAGACAATGATACTCCTGTTGGCATGGCCCGCTTGGTTAGTGATGGCGGCTACGTTCAGTATATTGCCGATGTTGTTGTACTTCCCGGTTATCAAGGTTATGGAATTGGGAAGACGATGATCAATAAAATCATGGATTTTGTTGACAAAGGACTGGAGGATGGTGACAAAGCTTTGGTTTGTCTGATGGCGGCCAAAGGAAAGGAACAATTTTACAAGCGGTTTGGGTTGGAAGAAAGGCCGAACGACAACTACGGCGCTGGTATGTCCAAATGGATTATAAAGTAAAAAGAATTGATTAAACATTTTTTAATTCGACATCAATAATATTCTTAATATGAATAAATAATATGCATAATTGAACCTTGCTCACTGCGTAGGACATAAGTGAACTATGTAACGGTTTGATTATTACTGAAAAAACCGGCTGGATTTGAGTCGGATTTTTTACATTTTAAATCAGTTTATCCATATTTAGTAAGATTGTATTTTATATTTTGTTTACCTTAATAATTGCTAATATTTTAACAAATTGTTATATATTGCAGTAATAGTATTGCAAAGTCTACTATATTGTGATATATTTAACAGAGAAAAACATTTAAAACAAAAGCTAATCCTTGCAGAAATTTCTAATTCATATGAAATGAATTGTATAATTGAATGGAGGAAAAAATTATGTCGAAGAAAATTATTTTAGCAGGCGCTGTCCGTACCCCCATTGGTAAAATGGGTGGAGTGCTATCCGGGGTCTCAACAACGACTCTTGGCACCATTGTTATCAAGGAAGCTCTAAAGCGCGCAAATGTTGCCCCAGATCAAGTGGATGAAGTTATCATGGGGTGTGTGTATCAGGCCGGTCTTGGACAAAATGTTGCCCGTCAGTCGGCAGTTTATGCCGGAATTCCTGTGTCGGTTCCTGCGCTTACTCTTAATAATCTTTGCGGTTCCGCTTTAAAGAGCGTCAATATGGCTGCAGCAATGATCGAAGCCGGTGAAGCGGATATTATTGTTGCTGGTGGTATGGAAAGCATGTCAGGTGCGCCGTATCTGCTTAAAAATGCTCGTTTCGGTTATCGTATGAATAACGGTGAGTTGCTCGATTCCATGATACATGATGGATTGGAAGATACGTTTAATCATTACCACATGGGTATCACTGCTGAAAATGTTGCTGAACAGTATGGCATTACCCGTGAAATGCAGGATGAATTTGCTGCAATTAGCCAACAAAGATGCGAAAAAGCAATGGCAGAAGGCAAATTTGACGAAGAAATTGTCCCTGTCCCAGTTAAAGTGAAAAAAGAAACAGTTTTAATCACAAAAGATGAAGGCCCGCGCGCGGGTGTAACTAAAGAAGGCCTTGCCAAATTAAAGCCTGCGTTTAAACAGGACGGTACTGTTACGGCGGCAAATGCTTCCGGTATTAACGATGGTGCAGCTGCAATTGTTCTGATGAGTGAAGAAAAAGCAAAAGAACTCGGTGTAAAACCAATGGCGACATGGATTGGCGGAGCTTCCGCCGGCGTAGATCCTTCAGTCATGGGGCTTGGTCCTATATACAGCACCAGAAAAGTAATGGCAAAAACTGGTCTTACAGTTCAAGATATGGATTTGATCGAAGCAAACGAGGCTTTTGCGGCACAAACCCTTGCTGTTGCTCATGATCTTAAATTTGATACCTCAAAAGTGAACGTCAACGGTGGTGCAATCGCTCTTGGTCATCCGGTTGGATGCTCCGGCTGCCGAATTCTTGTAACTCTGCTGTACGAAATGCAGCGCAGAAATTCAAATTATGGTCTTGCAACCCTCTGCGTTGGCGGTGGAATGGGCGTTTCCGCAATCGTAAAAATGGGAGAATAATGCTTAATAACTAAACTTAAAAAGAAGGGTTATTAGATTATGAATTACGTTCAATACGAGCAAAATGAATTTGTCGGTATTATCACGATTAACCGTGAAAAAGCCTTAAATGCATTAAATAGTGAAGTGCTATCCGAATTGGAGGCTGTTGTTGACGGCGTCTCATTGGAAAATACAAGATGCCTTATTATCACCGGCGCGGGCCAAAAGGCTTTTGTTGCCGGAGCGGATATTGCCGAAATGAGCCAGAAAACAAAAGCAGAAGCACAAGCATTCAGTGCAAAGGGAAATGCAGTTTTTAGAAAAATTGAAAAGTTGGCAATTCCGGTCATTGCTGCTGTAAACGGATTTGCATTGGGCGGGGGCTGTGAGCTCTCGCTCAGCTGCGATATTCGCGTAGCTTCCGAAAATGCAGTGTTTGCTCAGCCGGAAGCAGGGCTTGGCATTACTGCCGGCTTTGGCGGAACACAAAGGCTTGCCCGCACAATCGGTATTGGCAAGGCAAAAGAAATGCTTTATACCTGCGGTAAGGTAAAAGCCGACGAAGCCTTCAAACTGGGTTTGGTAAATGCCGTTTATCCCGCAGATCAACTGATGGAAGAATGTTTAAAGCTTGCCGGCAAAATTGCAAGAAATGCACCAATTGCTGTACGTGCATCTAAAAAAGCAGTTAACGATGGGATGCAGGTAGACATTGATTCGGCAATTGCAATCGAAGCAGAGCAATTCGGAAAATGTTTTGAGTCAGAGGATCAGAAAAATGCAATGGCTGCATTTTGCGAAAAACGCAAGCCTGATCCATTCATAAACAAATAACTATGGTTCAATTTAATAAATACTTAGGAGGATTGTCATGATAGTTGGTATTATTGGTGCAGGCACCATGGGTTCCGGTATTGCTCAAGCATTTGCTCAGACCGACGGATATACGGTTAAACTTTGCGATATAAACGAAGAGTTTGCCGCCGGCGGCAAAAAGAAAATTGCCAAGGGATTTGAAAAGCTTATAGCAAAAGGAAAAATGGACCAGGCGAAAGCAGATGAGACTCTTTCTAAAATCACAACGGGAACAAGAGAAATTGTTTCTGACTGCGATTTGGTTGTTGAAGCTGCTCTTGAAAGAATGGATTTAAAGAAAGAATTGTTTAAGGCCTTGCAGGGTATCTGTAAACCCGATGCGATTTTTGCTACAAATACATCTTCTCTTTCTATTACCGAAATTTCCAATGGTCTTGATAGAGCTGTTGTGGGGATGCATTTCTTCAATCCTGCTCCGGTCATGAAGCTTGTTGAAGTAATTGCCGGCATTACCACACCGGACGAGACTGTAGAGAAAATTAAAGCAATTGCTGTAGAAATCGGTAAAACGCCTGTTCAAGTGAAAGAAGCTGCCGGCTTTGTAGTAAATAGAATCCTTGTTCCAATGATTAATGAAGCGGTTGGTATTTATGCTGATGGCACTGCTTCTGCGGAAGATATTGACACGGCAATGAAACTGGGTGCAAATCATCCGATGGGGCCACTTGCGTTGGGAGACTTAATCGGTTTGGATGTTGTCCTTGCTGTTATGGAAGTCTTACAGTCTGAAACCGGGGATAGCAAATACCGTCCGCATCCTTTACTCAGAAAGATGGTTCGTGGCGGATTGTTAGGTAGAAAAACCGGCAAGGGATTTTATGATTATACCAGATAA
>DDHX01000010.1:0-63643 GCA_002338255.1 Ruminococcaceae bacterium UBA1865
TTTTACGCCGTTTGAAAAGGGTTTGACGACCATTTTTCCGTCCTCCGCATAAAAATAAACGGTTCTGCCATAGTTTAATCCGGTATCCTCCGCGCAAAGTTTAATTTGAAATTTGCTTAAACTTTCCTTTACCGCTACGATATTGCGCTGGCCGATATTGCCGAAAGAGGAATCACCCGCCACCTCAAACATTTTCGCTCCTCCGGCAATTTTAGCCACAATCCTTCTGCGATTACAGCCCATTTTTTCCATTTGCTGAATCATTTCGGGAATACAGGTATCGGCAAAACGGTGTATATTATTTTCCTTTGGATTATTCTGTGGGAAGGTTGGCAGCATGATATGCCCCAACCCCCCAATTTTCATTATGGGATCATATAAGCAAATTCCAACGCAAGAACCCAATGCGTAGGTAACAAGCGAATCATCACTCCTAACTATCCGCATGTCCGATATCCCAATTGTAACCACATTACTCATAGTGCAATACCCAATTTCCCCATTAGTCTATTCAAAGAATCAATCGTTGGCACCAACAGCATATTTGCGCTGACATCCTTATTACCGCTTAAAAAATCATCTTCAATAAATATAATTTTATCCGATACAGAACCCATCTCAATCGCCGGCACGCTCAAAATGGCACCCACCATGTCCACAGTAATTGCCGGAACTGAAGCTTTAATCATCATCTGTGACAAAACACTAATAGAGCCTGTGTAAGCAGCTATCATAATATTGCCGAGTTCAGATATGGCGGAAAGCTCCATATCCGAAAGCTTGTCGCAGCTTACCTCTTCTTCACCAAGTAACGATCCAAGTACGGACTTAGCAAAATCCTGCTCGATAATAAACATCATGATTCCCTCAATATCGCCGCCAAGTTTCGCTAAAATGCCGATAACCACATTTTCCGGGCCGCCTAACGCACTTGCCGCATCATTAATATCTAAAATTCGAACGGTCGGTGTAGTCATATCAACCGGCGTATTCAACATTTGCGACAGCGAAGTGGCTGCGTTGCCGGCACCAATATTTCCAATTTCCTTCAGAACATCAATATGCATTTCATTTAGTTGTTCTAAATTTTGAATCGACATTATGAACTCCATTCCGCCGCATTTCGGTTATTTACAAAATCGGCTTCCATTCATGCGGTTTTATTTGGAGAGCCTTTTATTTATCATACAATCTAAAACAATATCACATTATATCAGAAGGTAAAACGGGTGCAAGGACAATTTTTTCAGAGGTA
Source organism: Ruminococcaceae bacterium UBA1865 (assembly GCA_002338255.1). Lineage (GTDB taxonomy): Bacteria > Bacillota > Clostridia > Oscillospirales > Acutalibacteraceae > Caproiciproducens. The sequence continues at coordinate 1,256 of DDHX01000010.1, forward strand.
GCATAAAATTTGGTGTTGCTGTTATCATCGTTCATATTAACTGTATGCGGCCCAATTGTCATTTTTGTACCAGCATAAACAATATTTGTTCCGATAACTTTATAATCAGTGAGACTGTTTTTTACCTCAGAAGCTTTTTTCAGTCTTGCTTTTATAACTTCAACTGCCTCTGTAAGCTGACTCTTTTTTAGAGTCGCAGCTTTCATAAGCAAGCCCTGTTTTTGTGCATCATTTTGACCATGAAACAATACCTGCTTAGACAGAATTAAAAATTGTTCTTGAAAATCTTTTAGTGCCGTTTGTGCTTTCAAAAGCTCATTCTCCAACTCGGCCGTACCTTCTTCTTTGTCGGCCACCAACATGTCAGTAAGCTCCTTGGAACTGATAGATACAGATGTGACTGTACGGGAGGAAGATCCAATCGTCTTGGCAAAGATTTTTTGTGCGGCTTGATAGCTACCGCCGATCATCAATGCCTTATGGCCTTTTAGAACAATGGAACCTCCTACTGTTACTTTACAGTTCATAAGGACATCTGCGTAAATATCATTGTCAGAAAAAATGATTGCATTTTCGAAATACTTTCCGACAACATTCCCACCGGCACGCAGAATACCTTTTCCCATTCCATTCATTCCATTGGAAATGGAAATCGTTCCTTTTGCTTCTATTGTAGCCCCCTCAGCCATGCCGCGAATCGAGATATCTTTTCCCGCCTTGACGAAAAATCCTTCTACAACGTCACCCTGAACGATTACAGAGCCTACCGCATCAATATTTCCGGATGCACTGTCCACATCGCCGCGAACAATAAAAACATCACTCACATTTACTGTGGATTTCGTAGATTCAATACAGCCATCGACATTGGCGAGCAAGCTAAGTCCATCCTCAGAAATAACCGTGTTGGTTCCGCTTGGAAACGTAGGTCGCCTTCCCTCAACAAAAGGGACAATCTGATTGTAAATATTCATTCCGTCTTTTCCGGGTTTTGGAGGAGTCATTTGACAAAGCACTCCGCCTTTCGAAATGTTTTTTACAAGCCCTAAATCGCGAAAATCGATCGTTCCGTCCTCGCGTTCCTTGGGTTTCAACCCGGCGTCATGATCGAATTTATATTCTATAAAGCCATCAGTTCCATCCACAGGTGGGTTCCCTTTGGCACAAATTAATTCGGAATAAAACTTTTTGTTTTGGCAAAAGGAGCGTATTGCATCTTCACAAACACCATATGTAATTTCGTTCTGTGTTAGATATTCAATGATATCATCAAATAAAACAATCTGATCTGGATAAGCCGGTGTAACCCTAAGGTAAGCTGCCATATTGTCAGTGGATATCTGAAGTTGAAATTGGGGTTTTAGCTCCTCTTGAGCCGGATCTGCTTGCTCTGAATCAGCAGCATTTATATCGGTCGCATCGACAATAGCATCAATACTCATTTTAATTTTTCTCTCCCCTCAAAAAAATTGCTTGATCAATTTCACCTTAAACCGTTTACCGTCTGCATGATTTCATCTGAGACCTGTACTATCTTAGAGTTTAATTGAAATGCTCTTTGCAGTTCGATAACAGAAACCATTTGATCTGCAAGGTCAACAGCAGAATTCTCCAAAGAGCCTTTTTTTACTTCGGCATTGGTTAAAGCGGTCGCCGCACCGGAATTGTTACTGGGCGTAAAATAGCTGCTGCCTTCACGCACAAGCCCATCTGTATTTTGAAATGAGAAAATGCCGATAGCCGGACTGTCATCTTCACTGTTCAGGGTGATTTTTTGACCCCTGGCATCCAGCACATAGCCCTTATCCGCAGAAGTCAAATAGTTTATACCATTTTCCAATGATAAGTGAAAATTACCGTCACGGGTGTATTTTACTTTACCATCCGTCTGTACGGCAAAAAATTCATTGTTAGCTGTAAGCGCATAATCCAGCGGTCTGTCCGTTTGTTTTAAACCGCCCGGCTGAAAGACAGTGTCCGTTTTTTTCAGTTTAACACCATGGCCGCTCTTTAGCTTTGTATTGGCACCCTGTGCAGCGTCTATGTTAGTGTACATCAAATCAGCAAAGGATGACTCCGAGGTTTTGTAACCGGTTGTTGATACGTTTGCTATATTGTTGGCTGTAACGTCAAACCCCTTCTGCAAATTGATCGTACCGGTAGCTGCAGTATAAAAAGAACTAATCATCATAACACCCTTTTCTATATGAATTTATATTTTTGCAATATCGGTAACTGCCTTGGCCATAATTTGATCATACATTTTAATTGCCTGAGAACAGGACTGTAAATTACGCTGCACCGAAAGAGCATTTGTCATTTCTTCGGCCGCATCCACGTTTGAACCTTCAATTGTTTTCCACATTAAGTTTGGTTCCTGCATGAGTGTGGGCGCCCCACCGGTTGAAGTAAACATTCCTTCTCCTGCTGTTTGCAGATTATTGTAATCCGTGAAATTATAAACGGCGATTTTATCGACAGTTTGCCCGTTAACAGACAGATTTCCCTGTGCGTCGGCAGTAAACTGATCAGTGCCGATGTGAATCGGGCCGTTTTGTCCCATAACGCGCCCCACGCCGTCAAAAGCAAGATATCCTCCCTGATCGACGTTAAAACTTCCATTTCGCGTATAGACTGTTCCATTTGTCCCCTGGACAGCGAAAAAGCCTTCCCCTTTTATTGCAAAATCCAGCGTGCGCTNNCTGCGTATCTTTGAGCGTCCCCTGAGAATGAATCGTATCCATTTTATCTGCAATGGTAGCCAAGTTCATACTGCCAATCGGTGTGTTTTGTGTATCAACGCGGTTAATCACCATTTTGCCAAATGTTGTCGCGGATACTTCTTTCTTTTTATAACCCGGAGTTGCAATATTTGCCAGATTATTACTAATACCGGTCAAAATTCTGCTCTGTGTCAGCATACCGGAGCCGAGCGTGTAAAAGCCTCTTTCCATGATTTCTACTCCCCAATTAATTATAATATTCCGTTAGATATTTTTTCAATTTTCTGAGCGCGCAGGAATGAATTTGTGATACTCTGGAATCGCTGATCCCCATCACACTGGAAATTTCTTTAATTTTAAGCTGTTCTTTATAATATAATGAAATCACAATTTGTTCTTTATCATTCAAAAGCTCAATATCCTTTGCGAGGATTGTTTGCAATTCCTTTTCAGCTACAACCTGTTCCGGACCGTGAATGGAATCACTGCCAAAACCGGTCTGAATACTTTCGACTCCCTTTTCATAAATCATTTCTTCAAAGGAAAGCATATTCAGCGCACAGGTTTCAGCCTGCATTTTTTCGTACTCAGTCAAACTAACTTCTAAGAACTCCGCAAGCTCTTTGTCAGAGGGGGTTCGGCCCAATTGATGACTAAGAGTGTTTTCCGCTTCATTGATATTTTTAGCGATACGCTTCAATCTTCTGGGAAAGCAATCTTGTTTGCGGATATAGTCAATCATGGCACCACGTACTTTAATGGACGCATAAGTTTCAAATTTAGCTTTTTTTTCAATGTCAAACTTTTCAACTGCATCTAAAAGAGCAATCAACCCTTCATTGATGATATCATCCATGTAATTAAAATACTGGTAACGGCCAACCGTTTTCAATGCAATGCATTTTACAATATAACTATATTGCACGACAAGCTCATTGCGGACTTCCGGATCTTTTGACTGCTGATACAACAGCCATAAATCTGCTGTTGGTATCTGATCTATTTCCGTATTCTTCATCTCAGCCTTCCTCCCTTCCAACACAAAATTTATTGGAATTCTATACAATATAATTGAAACTATTATTCTAATGTAACATTGGCAACCGCCTGAATCTGCACACTGGAATGCAACTCATTGAATGATAAAACCACCGCATTGGGATAAAACTGCTCCAACATTTTGCTGAAATAAATTCTCACCAAAGGTGATGTTAAAATAATCGGAACATTGATAGCATCTTTCACCTTCGTTATGCACTCCAATAATTTAGACACAATTTTTTGTGTTGTTTGTGGATCCATAGAAAGAAAAGTCCCCTGATCATTTTTACTGATCGAGTTTACAATTACTCTTTCCACTTCACTGTCAAGTGTAATGACTCTGATTTGGCCGCCATCGGACCATTTCCTGGTGATCGTGCGCTTGAGCGACTGACGCACATACTCGGTTAGAATCTCCGTGTCGTGGACAGAGGAAGCATAATCTGAAACAGTTTGGAGAATTGTCACCATATCCCGGATAGGAACGCCTTCTTTTAATAAATTGCACAGTACTTTTTGCAATGCGCTCAAAGAAACTAAATTCGGGATAACATCNNCTGTCTTTTTAACAGTTTCAAGCAACTGGCTTAAATCCTGCCTTGTAAACAATTCATGGGCGTATTTTTTAACGGTTTCAGACAAGTGCGTAACAACAACAGAGAGAGGGTCAATAACTGTATAACCATAGATTTCAGCCATTTCTTTTTTATCCTTTGTAATCCATTTACTTGGGATTCCATATGCCGGCTCAATGGTCTCAATACCGTCAATACCGCCGGTCAGGTTTCCAGGATCAAGAGCCAGATAATAATCGATCAAAATCTCCCCCCTACTGACTTCCTCACCTTTAATTTTGATAACATATTGATTTGGATTCAGCATACCGTTGTCTCGCAATCGCACAGCGGGAATAACCATTCCCATTTCCATGGCAAACTGCTTTCGAAATGTAATCAGCCTCTCGATAAAACTGCTGCCGCTGTTCTCATCAACGAGCGGAATTAAGCTGTAACCGAACTCCATCTCAATTGCGTCAATCTGCAGCAGCTCGTAAATGTTATCAATGTTTTTAAAGTATGTGGACTCATCCTGAACCGCGGCAGACTGCTCTGATTCAAGCGATGCTGCCGGTGCGGCAGCGGCAAGTTCTTGTTTTTTCTTCACAGTGAATCCGGCAATCAAAAGTGCAGCCGCCAATATAATAAGCTGTATGATCGGCATACCGGGAATAAAACACAGCCCGATGAGTGTAATTCCGGTAAGTATCAAAACAGTCGGCTGCGAAAGAAATTGCTTTGAAACATCTGAACTCAAGCTTGAGTCGGACGCAGCACGTGTAACAATCATGCCGGTTGCAGTAGAAATGAGCAGTGCAGGAATCTGGGCTACCAAACCGTCACCAACGGTGGCAATCGAATAAATATTTAAAACTTCTGAGAAGGAGCTGCCCCCCTGAACCATGCCAATAATAAGACCTGCAACAAAATTTATGAACGTGATAACGATGGACATAATCGCATCGCCCTTGACGAACTTCGTGGCACCATCCATAGAACCATAAAATTCAGCTTCACGCTGAATGTCATTTCTGCGGTTGCGCGCCTGTTCCTCAGAGATAAGCCCAGAATTCAAATCGGCATCAATTGCCATTTGCTTACCGGGCATCGCGTCCAATTTGAATCTGGCGGATACTTCGGAAACCCTCTCCGCGCCCTTGGTAATAACCAAAAATTGCACCAAAACAATAATAATAAATACGATGAATCCTACAACCACGTTGCCTTTTAGAACGAAGCTGCCAAAAGTATGAATTACCTGCCCTGCTTGTCCCGATTCGGTAAGAATCAAACGTGTAGAAGAAATGTTAAGGGCCAGCCGAAACAGGGTCGTAATCAAAAGCAGTGAGGGAAAAATAGAGAATTGCAGCGCATCCTTGACATACATGGTCATCAACAAAATCGTAATTGACAGCGTAATGTTGATGATAAGCATCATATCCAATAAAAACGGAGGTAGTGGGATAATGATAAAGCCGATAATTAGAATTACAAAAATAGATACAATGTTATTTAGGAATTTCAATCTCACTTGTTCTCCTTTTTTGTAGAATATACCCATGCCATGATTTCGGCAAGAATTAAGTAGTATTCCTGCGGAATCTCTCTATTGATTTCAACTGTACTGTATAGAGCCCTTGCAAGTGGTCTGTTTTCTGTCATTGGAATATGGTGCTGTTCAGCTATCTCTATAATTTTAAGCGCTGTGTAATCCTGTCCCTTTGCGACTACGATAGGAGCGCTGTTTTTTTCAATATCATATTTGAGCGCGACCGCAAAATGCGTTGGATTTCTGATAATAACATCTGCAGTAGGCACCTGCTGCATCATTCTCTGCGTTGCCATTTTTCGCTGACGGTCACGTATCTGGCCTTTAATTTGTGGATCTCCTTCGAGTTGCTTGTACTCTTCCTTAATTTCCTGTTTGGACATTTTAATGTTTCTCTCGTATTCCCACCACTGATACAAATAGTCAAAAGCCGCAATCAAGATAAATGCGAGAGAAAGCTGAATGACGATATCCATGATTGAATTTAAGATAAAACTCACTGCACCAAAAATATCTTCAAACATTAATTTTGTGAAACTCTTTGAAATGTTGAGAAACGCGGAATAAAGAATATATCCAATCACAGAAATTTTAAGCATTGCTTTAATCAGCTCAGTAATGGAACGAAGCGAAATCATTTTTTTAATTCCCTGAAGCGGGCTTAACCTTGAAAATTTTATTTTAAGATTTTCTTTTGAGATTTTAAATCTGGTTTGCATTCCGGTTGCGATAATACCAACAGCTATCGAGACCAGCATTACTGGTCCTGCCAAAAGAAGGACTGCAATAAGAACATCTTTTGCCACACTCATCGCAAAGGCAGTTGATAAGGTGTTCACTGTTTTCATATAGCCGATGTACTTGATGATCACACCGGACATATGCTGGTAAAGAAACGGAAAAATAATTTTCAATGTGTAAAAAAGTGCCAATATGGAAAGCGCGCTGATTACGTCGCTGCTTTGAAATATGTTACCTTTTTTTTGTTCGTCTTCTCTTTTTTTAGGGGTAGCTTTTTCGGTCTTGCTGCTGTCTGCCATATCATCCCCCCTAAAATCAGATTTGGCGTAAAAGAAAGACTATGCAAGCATTTGAAAAATATGATCGATATTGTCGAACATCAGCGTAATCAATTTTTCAAGAAAAGTAGCAAGCGGCGATACCATAATAAGAATCATAATAAAACCAATGATGACCTTAAGCTGAATGTTCAATGAAAAAACATCAATTTGCGGAACGGCCCGCATAATTAAGCCCACTGCGATTTCCGTAATAAACTCGGCCGCCAGAACAGGGAGCGACATTTTAACCGCATAGATTAAGATAAGAGAAAACATGCTCACAAGCTCTTGAAACATAGCCGGTTCAAAGTGGAGAGTGCCGTACGGAACCAATACGCAAAGTTTTGTAAAAATCTGTATCAGCGTTAAATGCCCATTCACTGCGAAAAAAATCAATATAAACATCGAATTAATAAACGATGCCGAAAGTGCCATGGAAACATTGCTTTGAGGATCATAAATTTTTGACATTGATATACCAATTTGCATATCAATGCTCTCCCCCGCAATTGGCATAATGGATAAAAACAGTTGAATCACATATCCAACCATGTATCCAATCAGTAACTCCTTCAGCATAGAAACAAACAAGATGATAAAAGAAGAAATTTCTATTGTCTGAGTCGGAACCAACCTGTAAGAAAAGATGGAAAGCATCAGCGTAAGCCCAACTTTAAGAATCACCGGAATATTTTTCCTTCCAAGGATGGGGTTAAACATGATACAGCCTGACATTCTCATGAAAACTAAAAGCAGAAGAGTAAAATCATAGTCCATTTCCATATTTCACTTATGACCACACCTTTCCGCCGTCTTAGAAAAATCCAAGGGACCCGCTAATTAAATTTTATTATCAGCCCAAATATGTAGAGCGTAAAATCATTCATGGTTTCAATCATCCACGGACCCAAAATTAATAAAATCAACCCAATCGCAATCAGCTTAGGTACAAAGGTAAGTGTTTGTTCGTGAATTTGCGTAGCTGCCTGAAAAATAGACACTACCAGTCCTAATAGAACGCTGATAATCAAGATGGGCGCCGATACTTTTAGCGCTGCAATCATTGCAGCATGGAAAAGTTCACTAATATCAGATGTTGTCATAGGTTGACCTTTCTCCATTTTTTAAGAATAGGCAACTCGAAAATTACATGTTAAAGCTAACGGCCAACGTCTTAAACAGCAGCCCCCATCCGTCTACAAGGATAAATAGCAAAAGCTTAAACGGCAATGAAATCATCGCTGGAGGAAGCATAATCATACCCATTGACATCAGTGTGCTGGCTACGACCATANNGATAATTAAAAACGGTATAAAAATCAAGAATCCGATCGTAAAAGCTCTTTTTAACTCGCTGGTCATAAATGCAGGAATAACCACAGTAATCGACAGTTCATCGACAGACTTTACCGGTTTTGCTTTTGACAAATTAATGAATAAGTTTAAATCGTCTTTCTTCGTTTGCTTAAGCATAAATTTTTTCATTGGTACAGCTGCTTTTTTAAGGAATTGTTCCTGTGTAATCTTCTGTTCTTTATACGGCTGGTACGCTTCCGTATTAATCTGGTTAATAACAGGAGACATGATGAAAAGCGATAAAAATAAAGCAATACCGATTAGCACCTGATTAGGCGGGGTTTGCTGCAGCCCCAGTGCATTTTTTAAAGATGACAGAACGATAATAATTCTGGTAAAGCAGGTTGTCATGATGAGAATAGACGGTGCAAGTGCCAGCACAGTGAGCATTTCAATAATCTCAAGCGTGTCTACTCCCTTGCCGTTGACATCGACATTCACCGATGCCGCGGAAGCGCCACACGGCAGTAAAAACACAAAGACTAAAGAGATTACAATGACAACCAAAATCTTTTTACTGACTTTTCTTTTCCTCTTCATCTTGGGCATCGTCAGTTTTATCGGCGTTTCGGTTATTCTTGTCACTCATCTTCACATCCCATCTGCTTTTTATTGTTGAATTTAAGGCATCAAGAAAACTATCTTTCAGAGCGGATTTAGGAAGATTCAACTCTGACCCATCCAGTTCCTTCAAAATCTCAATATTGTTGTTTGCAAATCCAATCAGATAATATTTACCGCAAACCTGAATGATAACGAGCCCTTTATCCTGTGCCAAAGCCACCCGTTCCACAACCTTGATATTGTTGAATTTTGAAACGTTATTCACCCTGTTTGCCATAAATTTACTAAACAGATAGCAAAGATACAACACCAGAGCAATGGCAAACAGTGAAAAAATCAACGTCAAAATATCTGAAGAAGCACTGAGCGGCAAAATATCTAACGCAAAATTCAATATGGTTCCCCCTCTATGAATGCTGTGAGGATTAAGCCTCTAAAATGCTATGAACAGTTTTCATAATACGGTCCGGTTTAAACGGCTTTACAATGAAGTCCTTTGCGCCCAATTTCAGCGCTTCAACAACCATCGCTTCCTGTCCCATCGCTGAACACATAACGACTTTAACAGTGCTGTCCATCTCTTTCAAATTTTTTAGTGCCTCTAAGCCATCCATAATCGGCATCGTGATATCCATCAGGATGAGGTCCGGTTTTTCTGAGCTGTAAAGACTGACTGCACGTTCCCCGTTTTCTGCTTCTACAATTTCCGTATATCCATTCTGCTGCAGTGTGTTTTTAATCATCATTCTCATAAAAGCTGCGTCATCGACCAACATAATTTTTTTACTCATTATTATTGTTTCCTCCTAATAGGCACCGCTTAAGGTGCTTTTCTTCTAAATCAGTTTCATAATCTCGCTGCTTAGTACTTCTGTGATTCTTACTCCGTAAAAATCATCCACGACAACAACGTCGCCTCTTGCGATTCGCTTACCATTTACATAAACATCTATCTGTGAACCGGCTTGCTTGTCCAACTCAACAATTGTACCCGATGTAAAGTCCAAAATATCTTTAATTGGTTTTGTTGTGCGGCCGATTTCAACCGAAATTTGCAGTGGAACCGACATGATCATGTTTAAGTTGTTATTTTGATCATCTGAAAGTACCACTTCATCCTCATCAAAATTTTGATAGGATGCTCGTTCCACATTGTAATTTTTTTGAGGCTCCGGCCTCACCGCATAATCATTTGCGGGCCTTGCAGCAGGCTCCTGCTTTCTGACCGGCTGAGGAGGGGCTACTGGAGCAGGCTTTTGTAAAACAGGTTGTTGTTCTATTTTCTGAGGCTGAGGTGCCTCTTGTGCCGGTGTGTCAAAGCTAAAAGTTGAAATCAATTCCTTGGCAAGATCCACTGTCATGAGACTGATAAACTCACTGTTAACCAAATCGCCGATCATTAAATTAAATTTTACGGCTACCACCATTTGATCTGGTTGGTAATACTTACTCTTAAACTGCTCTTCATTCTCAATTTGAAAAGAGTTTGGCGGCGAAATATTAATTGCCCTGTTTAGGAACTGAGAAAGCGCCGTAGCGGAAGCCCCCATCATTAGGTTCATAACTTCACAAATTGCGCCAATACTCATTTCATCCATTACAAATGGTTGTTCTTCGGTATAGTCGGTATGAAGCAGCAACCCCACGATAACCTGCACATCTGTTTCTTTTAAAACTAAAATATTCTTTCCACTCAAACCGCTTACGTAATTAATTTCTACCGCAATGGCAGGCTCCATTGATTCAAACTTAACCTCGGTTGAACGCAATACCTCAACTTGCGGCGTAGTGATGTTCACCCTTTGTTCCAATAATTCAGAAACGGAGGTTGCGGATGAACCCAAACTGATATTTAATATTTCTCCTATGGCATCAATGTCCATAGCAGAAAAAAGTTCCTCACTATTCGGCTCCATAGAAATCACCTTTCATCATTTATTGAAGAGTTTTGTCGATCTTTACTGCATACTTTTTCTTTTTTGTTCCAATCACGCCTGTAAACCAAGGTGAGTCCTCCACTTCTAAAGTTACTGTATTTTTCTCAACAGGAGTGTCAAGAGGGATGATGTCTCCTGCCTGCAAACAGAGCAACTCCTTTAAGCTGATTTCTGTTTTTCCCAAAATCGCAGCAACCTTTAGTGGTGAGCTTTTAATGCTGTGCATAATGCCAACTTTACGCTGTTGCTCAACCTCCGGATCTTCCTTTTGAGGCATTTTAACATATCTCGAATTAAAGACACGAAATATTTCTTTCAGTGCGGAAGCTGGAAGACAGACATTCATATTACCTTTTAAATTCTCGAGAGTAATTTCAATTGCTACAATTGCGACCGCTTCATCCGGTTGGATCATTTGAATCAATCTGGAATTTGTTTCAATCATATCGATTGTATGATTAATTTCCATGTAATTGCTCCAAGCATTGTTTAGAAGAGGCGAAATTTGTTTAAACAGGTATTCCAGTACCGATATTTCAATATCGGTATAATCTCTGTCAAGATCATAGCCACGTCCGTTTCCGCCTAACAGGCGGTCCATCATGGCGAAAGAAACCGGTCGGGACAATTCAATCAATATTTGCTTGTCGTCGATTTTGTTTTCTTCATTATGCATTCCAATAATTCCGACTAACACAGAATCACTTAAAGCATTGTTGAATTCACGGTATTCCTCCTCTTCGACTTGAAGAATTTGCATTTCACAGGAACTGCGAAGCATCCCTGCCAGCTGAAGACTGAACATCCTTGCAAAACCATCAAAAACAGTATCCAATAATTTGAGTTGCTCCCTTGTAAACTTTTTGGGAGACATAAAGTCATATTCTTTTACTTTTGATGATGTGGATTGTTCTTCGATCTCATTAAAGTCAACATGGCCGCTTTGCAAATTTCCCAAAAGCTCATCTATTTGCTTCTGCGATAATACTTCTGCCATAAAACCTCCATTTCCACGCACATCTAACAGATTAAAATACAAATATATTTCAAAAGCGTTCTCATCTTGTGCGAAAAGTCAAACGCTGTATGGAAACCAAAATAAAATCTCATGCCTGAGCATGATTATTTGCTACTCGTGCCGCTTGATGATTTAATATCCTTGTAAATATCATCCAAAACGGAACTTACCTTGCCGGATTTTGAAATGTAAACTTCTACTCTTCTGTTTTTTGCCCTGTTCACCTCTGTGTTATTGTGCGGTACAATGGGCCTGTACTCTCCGTATCCTTCGGAAACCATTTTTCCGGGATCAATAATATTTTTAATTTGAACGTATATCAAAACGTTTTTTGCTCTGTCGGATGACAATGAACGGTCAAAGGCTTGCGCCGCTATGCTTGTTGACTCCCCGGCACGCGCCGTATGCCCATAAAAACGAATTTCACCAATCTGGTCTGGAATATTCTTTATTCCATTACACAAAAAATCCAAAATCTTTTTTCCATCGTCACGCAGGACCGAACTGTCTCCATTAAAAAAGATGCTGTTTTGAAACGTAATAAAAGTGTAGCTGTCACCTTTATGAACCTGCACGGAATTCTGCAAACCGTTTCTATTGACATAGTCATTCATATATTTATACAAACTATCAAAATCCGTTACTTTATCGGTGGGAGTACTTGAAGTAATTTCGCTTGAAGCGGCTGAACTTGTGCTGGGATTTGAAGAACTCAGACTTTTGTCGGCATCAAAGGTCTTTCCAGTTCCCGAATTCTGTGAACTTGCTGTAATTGCCTGTTCTATGGTTGCCGTCGCCGGCTTGTTTGTTGAAAACGCTTTGACAAGCGTCTGCCATTTACTGGCATCCACTGTGGACATAGCAAACAACATAACAAAAAAGGTCAGCAACAGAGTCACCATATCTGCATATGTATCCAACCAATTTGGTCCGCCGCCGCCTTCTGATTTTTTTCTGGCCAATCTCTCACCCCCACTTCATAGTTTACAACGTAAATTGCTGTACTGCTTTATAATCCGCATCAATTAAAAAAATTGAATAAAAGAAATTGGTTTTATTTACGAAGCCTTCTTGCCTTTTTCTGGTTTCTTTTGTGAAGAAGCAGCTTCGCCTTTCTCCTTTTCCTTTTCGTTTCCTCTTTTGCTTTCGCAAAGGAACGAATTCAGTCTCTCTTCAATATGTTTCGGGTTATCGCCAGCTTGTATGGAAATGACGCCTTCCATTACAATTTCTTTGCAAACCATTTCTTCGTCATGGCGCATATGAAGTTTATGCGCAAACGGCGTAAGCACCAGGTTGGAGAGCATAGAGCCATAGAAGGTAGTAATCAAAGCGGTTGACATACCTTGCGCCATTTTAGTCGCTCCGCCTTCAGCACTCATATCCATGTTTGCAAGCATATTAATTAAACCGATTAGTGTACCGATCATACCAAACGCGGGTCCAAATGTGGAGAATTTCTCGTAAAATTGCCACACATGAGAATGTCGGTCTTCCAAATTATCCAATTCATTTTCCAACATCTGTTTCACCTTGGTAGGGTCAATCGCATCAACAACCAACATGATACTTTCCCGTAAAAAGGCATCCTCTTCTTGAGAGGCTTTTTCCTCAAGAGAAAGTAAACCTTTTCTTCTTGCTTCCTGCGCAAAATCCACAATCGTTGCAATGTACTTCTGCGGTTGGTATTTATTCCTCTGTACAATGATTTTCATGTGTTTTGGCATACCTTTAAAGTAAGAAATAGGAAAAGCAATCAGAGTTGCCGCAATTGCGCCGCCAAAGGTAATCGCCATACTGGGGTAATTAATGAAATTTATGAGTGTTGACATTGTGATTCCTGAAGAGGGATCATAAACAATACCGAAAATAATCAGACCAAGCCCGGCAATCAGCCCCACAATACTTGTAAAATCCACACTAACACTTCCTTGCGTTAAATTACAGATAAAAACTTTTTGCAGCACAACTCATTTCAACAATAAACACAAGGTTGTGATACACGAAATTTCTTTCAGGCATTGACGCTTCATCCATATGACACTGCCTGTCGCAAAATGAAGCTATTCCATTAGCTTCAAGCTGTTTTGAAAAATTTGCCGGTTATAAGCAATGACTTCTCGAATAATATCTTCTTTTATTTCACTAACTAAAAAATATTTTCCATTCGTCAAGGTGATTTTTGTTTCGGGAATGCTTTCAATTGTTTCAATCAGATTGGAATTCAGTACAAAAGAATTGCCATTCAGGTTAGTAAGCGTAATCATCTTGAATTTCCCCTTTTTTTAAGCTGACCGTTTCTGAAGGCGGTTTACGGCTTCAGAAACGGTTGCTTCAACTACAATGGTTATCTCTTTAGATTGCAAAGCTGATCGAGCATCTCATCACTGACCGTGATAATTTTTGAGTTTGCCTGAAACCCTCTTTGCGTCATAATCATATCGGACATTTCCGTAGCAAGGTCAACATTTGATGTTTCCAAGCCACCGGACTTTAATTGACCGACATTTTTGGAACCCGGAGCGGAATAGGTAATGGTACCGGTATTATTGACAGCCTTAAAATAGGAATTTCCCTCAAGGGTCAGCGCCTGCGGGTTCGGAACATTCGCTATTGCAACCTGCCCGATAATTCGAATCGTTCCACTGGCATCCTGACCGGTAATGGTGCCGTCGCTGCCGATTGTAAGATCTTTGAGTTCGCCGTATGTGTTGACAATTTTATCCGGATTCCTTGTCGTATCAAAATTCGCACCCTGTATCACGGAGCCGGTCGCCGCATTAACCACGCCCGTCGGATCATCTGCCGAACCTTCAACAGTCACTTTGGTAAGATCCGGAGTCGGATGACCAGTACCCGTCCAAGCCCAAGTACCAGCCAATGCTGTCTGTAAACCTGCTTTTGTAAGTTTGTCTGCGGGGGCAGCGCCCGGTTTAAATGTGACGGTAATCGTTTTCTTATCGGAATCTGCTTCGACTTTTGTATCCGTCACCGTTGAATCATACTTTACCTCAACTTTATAGCCATCCAACATGGTTCCGTTGGCATTCCCTAAATTAATTGTTGCACCGCCGACGGCAACCTTACCGGACATATCCTTGTACGGATAACCACAGACGAAATTTTTCTGGCCGTCCACAAGGTTGCCGCTGCCATCGAAGCTCATCTGCCCAACTTGCGTTAAACGTTCATTGCCGGCACCGTCCTTAATAACGAAGTAGCCCTCGCCATCAATATAACAATCCGTTCCCAATCCTGTGGCAGCGAAACCGGANNACCGAGCCGATGGCCGAACCATAACCAACTTGGGTAGCATTACCGCCGCCCATGGCGCCGTTTGCGTTGGAGGAACCCGAAAGGGTTTCGTAATAAACATCCTTGAAAGTAACTCTGGAACTTTTAAAACCGTATGTATTTACGTTTGCAATGTTATTACCGATAACGTCCATTTTTGTTTGGTGTGTTTTAAGGCCTGCGACGCCTGAAAATAATGCTCTTGGCATAATTCTACCTCTTTCTTTTTTTGATTGAAACCGTATGAGCTTATCTGTCAGTCAAAGCTCAATAACTTCCTCAAGAGGTCCAGTTATAGTATTACGGCTCCGTCAATATTCGTAAACACGTTCGCAGTCATTTCTTGACCGCTCATAGTTGTAACAACTGTACTGCTGGGCACGTTAACAATGAAAGCAGTCTGTCCGTTCAAAATCAGCGCATCCTTAATCCCTTTCGATTTGGCCTTTTCAACAGCGCTGTTGATTTGAGAAATCAGCTGCGGAGAAACCTGTATTTGCCTTGAATCCAAGCGCTGAAGTGCGTGCTTTGAAAATGTCAGCGGCTGGCTTTTTTGAATATTTTGCTGTAAAAGCTGTGCAAATTCACTGTTGCTTTTATCCGCTCCGATTTTTTGCTTTGCATCCGTTGTGAGCGGAGTAACCGCATAATTCGGATTGACCAAAGCGGAATAATTTTTTTGAAATTGAATATCATCCATGACTGTGCTCCTAACTGTAAAACGACCGATCCCTGCGGAAGATTATGCCTTTGTTGTATTTTCCGGTACACCGGGTGTGTATGCGTTTGTCGCTGCTGGATCTGTTGTGCTTGCAGCACCTGCATCTGTTCCACTTGTTGCGGCTGGAGTGGAAGTTTTAGCAGAATCACTGGTAACCTCCATAACAGAAGATAAATCATATTTTTTATCATTTACCGTTACAGTACAATTACCAGATGCAAAATTTGTGTTTGTAACTACTCCCTGTGCTTCCACATATTTTCCATTTTCATCGTAGGAAGCAACCGTAACGTTTTTTCCGACGAGTGATGCGCCGTATTGTGCGTATGAAATTTGAGTGAGTGTTTCAATTGCATCTAACTGGGATTTACCGCTCTGAGAAAGTTCTGTCATTGCCTGTAAGGAAGAAAACTGTGCAAGCTGTGAAATATACTGCGTATTGTCTGTTGGATTCATCACATCCTGATTTGCCATTTGTGCTGAAAGTAATTTAAGAAAATCCTGAGAGCTGACTGCCGACTTTGAAGTGTTGCTGGTCGTAGTATCAGTAGATGAACCTACTCCATAGGAATTAATTTGATTGGTTGTCAATGAAAGGGCTCCTTTCTGTTGAATTACACGGAATAAGCTTGCTGCCTAAGCTGCTGCATTACGGTAAGAAAATCACCCGTAGTAATATCACTGTCCTGCGAATTGAGGTATGAACTTATGTTTCGATGCTGCTGCTGTTTTTCTTGCTGCTGCTGTTGCTGCGACTGCGATTGACTTGACTGGTCTTGCTGCTGATACCACAGCTTGTCCGGTGCCGGTTCCAAAACCCTTACAGGCTGATCAACAGTAGATTGAAGCACTGATTTAATCTGATCACTGCTTGCCATCAGCATACTTTGCGTTTTGGGGTTTGCAGCCGCAATTTCGACCGTGAGCAGACCGCCCTGCATTGACAGCTTAACGGATACTTTTCCTAAATTTTGCGGATGAAGTTCCATTTGAAACTGTGGGTTTCCCGCCTTGTAATTGACTGCAATCTGATCAGTAATTTGGCTGAAAGCAGTTTTAGCAGAATCGGACGATGCATCAGAAACCTTAATGATGACGTTTCCGTTTTGGAATAAGTCAGTAAAGCGCGCGGAACTTTGATTCTGATTGGCTGCAGCCTGAACCGGTATTTTTGTTTTTTCGTCTGTCGGTAAAGCAGTCTGTATCTGAGCAGTGGAAATTGACTTGGAATCTGAGCCGACAGTTTGTTTCGTTGGTACGACCGTTGGTACGACCGCTGGTACAACCACTGGTGCAACTGTTGGAATGACCGTTGAGATCAACTTTTGTACGTTAGCCTGACCGGTTGAAGCAATTGGCTCTGAAACAGAATCAGCAGGTAGCTTTGTTTGTTCGTCCGTCTGTGTAAGGTTCTGCTGTACAGGGCTGATGTCCTGCGGCGAAACTTGAATCGTTTTTGATTGAATTGTCACAGGCAAAGGTGAATTCGTTTCCGCAGATGCCTTCGTTTCACCCTGTACCAAGTCAGGGATAGCCGAATTGACTTGCTGCTCTGAAGAATTTTTCATGGTAGCTGCCGGAGTTTGCTGCACCGCCGAAAAAATTTTACCTTGCTGTTCATCGGCTGTTTTTTCAGGAATAATTGTTTTCGCCGGAATAATTGTTTTCGCCGGAATGACTGCTCCCTGTATTAAACCAACTTGTTGTTTTCCTGCTGATACTTCCGCGGTTTGCCCGGGTGCTTCAACTGCCTGTAATACGGGAAGCTGCGGTACACTAAGAACATCTTTGGAAGCGGGCTGTGCCGGCACGTTCACCGGTTGGAGCATTGCGGCCAAAGCCGAAGCATCGGTTCCCGCGGGAATGGTGAGTAAATTGGTTTGTTGATCCGTAGCTTTGTCATCCTTCGCTTTTGGGTCCGGTGAATTCGTTTGTTTTGTATCCTTGCTGTTCAGTGCACTAACTGTTTTTTTCAACAATATTTGAAATCCGCCGGTGTTTTCATTGGACTGAGAAAGCTGTGCCGGCGTTTGCTGCGGCGCCGGAGTTTGATTGATTTGCTGTATCACTATTTTCACCTCCTTCATTAGAATTTTATAAATTAAGGTAAATTTATAATCCTATTAGCCTGCTGAGCTGCGTACTTGGTTGACATATTCATCCATCGCAAGCTCATCACTTTTTTGCTTGTTTTTCAAATATTCATCCAACTGTTTATCTCTGAGTTTTTCCAGCCCGGAAATTTCACTGTTCGCCAAAACAATATCTGCTCTTTTTTGAGCTATGACTTCAAGCAACTGTCTTTTATCTTCAATATATTTTTGTATTTTTTGATTCAGCGTATTAAAATACGTTTTATAAATCGAAATATCATTTGAATTCAACCCAATCTGCATTTCTTCAACCATTTTTCGGTTTGTATCGATAAATTTATTGTTCAAGTCATCAATTTCTTTTTCCAGTTCGCTTAGTTGCATCTGAAATAAAGCTAATTCATTTAACTTGACATTAAGAATTTGTTGTTTGAAACTAAGCACTTTTTCAAGTGAAAACGTAAATTTTTTCATAGCAACCTCTATAATTCTTCCATCATATTTAAAATATCTTCAAAAGAAAAGCTTTCATTGACTTTCTGGCATAAAAACGCATTGATTGAATCTATTTTCTTAACCGCCTCGTCGAGTTTATGGTTCATACCTGGTTTATACGCGCCGATTGAAATCAAATCATAGTTTTGATAATATACTGAAAGCAAGTCCCTTACTTTTGACGCCGCCTGTTTGTGCTCATCGGTAACAATGTCGTTCATCAGTCTGGAAATACTCGCATTGACATCAATAGCGGGATAGTGACTTTTATGAGCCAATGAACGCGTCAAAACAATATGGCCGTCTATAATACCTCTGACTGTATCAGAAATGGGTTCATTGGTATCATCCCCCTCAACCAGCACAGTGTAAATTCCGGTAATGGAACCTTCTTTGAAATTCCCGCTCCGTTCAAGGAGTTTCGGCAGCTCTGAGTAAATGGAAGGCGTATAGCCCCTTGCAATCGGGGGTTCCCCAGTAGCTAAGCCAATTTCTCTTTGCGCCATTGCAAACCGGGTCAGGGAGTCCATCATGAGCAGAACATCTTTACCCTGATCCTTAAAATACTCGGCGATTGCCGTTGCGACTGTCGCACATTTTACGCGATACATCGCAGGCTGGTCAGAAGTTGCTACAACCAATACCGAGCGCGCCAACCCCTCTTTTCCCAAGTCCTTTTCGATGAACTCTGTGACTTCACGGCCTCTTTCTCCGACAAGCGCGATTACATTAATATCCGTTTTGACATTTTTCGCAATCATTCCCATTAAAGTGCTTTTACCAACGCCGCTACCGGCAAAAATGCCCATTCTCTGACCTTTGCCAATTGTCATCATACCGTCAATCGCTTTCACGCCAAAGCTCAGTCGAGTGCTGATTCTCGGCCTATCCAATGGATTTGTGTGATCAGAGTCAACATTGTAATATTCCTTAACGTCAAAGTCACCTAACCCATCCATCGGCTGACCGGTGGCGTCAATCGTTCTTCCCACCAAAAAATCTCCAACCGGAACACGAAGTTTGCACCCGGTGGAACGAACCAAGCTACCAAGGCCAATTCCTTTAATGTCGCCATAAGCCATGAGCAGGATATTTCCATCTTTAAACCCCACTACCTCAGCTGTAATTGTTTTTTCATCATTTGAATTACGGATGACACAAATATCCCCTACATTTGCGCTAAGCCCTGTAGTCTCAATCATCATGCCGACGATGTTTTTGACCTTACCCATGTAACAGAGCGGATTCAATTTTTCTAAAACATCGTGTGCATTTTGAAAATTCAATGTCTTACGCTCCATTACTTTAGATTTTGACAAATTTTGCAATTAAGTCAACGCTTGTTCAATTTTAGTCATCTGCGTATCTACTCCGGCATCAATCACTCGGTCAGGCATATCAATTTTGCAATCGCCGTCATTCATATTGGGTGAAACTTCTATTTTAACATTATCCGAAATTTCCCGCAGTGCCTGAATAATAGAATTGTCCGCATTAACAAGTATTGATTTTGTGTTTTTGGAAACGAATATTTTTAAATAGCTTTGATTCGTGTAAGAGTCCACCGCATTTTGAATGATTGACTGCATTGCTTGTGTATCTATGCTCAATTCTTTTTTGATCACTTTCTCTGCAATTGCAAACGCTAATTTTTTAATGTCACCCTCAAATTTTTGGAGAATTTCAGTTTTCAGCGTTTCAACCGTTTCGAGCATGTCTGTCAGTTCCTTCAAGGTGGCTTCGTTTTCTTCTTCTGCCTTTTTAACGCCCTGCTCATAGCCGTCCTTGTAACCCAATTCGATGCCACCTTTTTGGCCTTCACTCAAGCCCTTTTGGTAACCTTCTTGGTGGCTTTGAGCCCAAACCTGAGCCGCTTCCTCATTCATTCGCTGCGTAGTTTCTTTGACTTTGTTCATACTGTAGTTTTGAGCAGCTTCCATAAGCTTCTGCGCCTCTTGATGCGCCTTGTCGACGATGATCTGATCATCCTGTGCTTTCTTGAGCTCTTCGTCCTGTTCCCACAAGTGGCCATTCACAGTCCTTGATGATCTATTGTTGGCAGGAAAGGCTGTCCCATTTTTAATAGAGACATATTCAGAAGCCTTGATGATATTAGGCAATGACCTCATCCTTCCCGCCCTTAGTAATCACTAATTCGTTCTCGCTCTCAAGACGGCGGATAACACCCACAATACGCTGTTGCGCTTCTTCAACATCCCTGAGCCTGACATTGTGTGTGAATTCCAAATCGGATTTAATTGTTTCAGTCGTACGATTGGACATATTCTTAAAGATAACATCAGAAACCTCTTGGTTTGCTCCTTTGAGCGCGAACACCAAATCTTTGGAGTCCACTTCACGCAGAAAACGCTGTATGGACATATCATCAAGAACGGTAATATCTTCAAAGACAAACATTCTTTTCTTGATTTCGTCACAAAGCTGTGCGTCTTTATGCGACAATTCATCAAAAATATATTTCTCGTTTGCGCGATCCATATTGTTCATAATATCCGCAATGTAATTTACGCCGCCAAATTCCATGAAGTCCAAGGACATGAGCGAAGAAAACTTGGTTTCAAGATTACTTTCGACGATTTTGATGATTTCCGGGGAGGTTCTGTCCATGGTGGCAATACGCTCAACAACATCAAGTCTTTTATCTTTTGGCAGCTCCGCAATAATCATTGCCGCCTGATCAGCTCTCGCATAAGAAAGAATAAGAGCAATTGTTTGCGGGTGCTCGTTTTGAATCATTGCCATCAGATTTTTATAATCTGTTTTTCTGATAAATTCGAAAGCTTTTGTCCTAAGCGATTTTGTAACCCGTTCAAGCAGAGAAGCGGCGGTTTGTGCGCCATATGTCTTTTCAAGTACATTCTTGGCGTATTCCATGCCGCCTTCCGTAATTACCTTTTGTGTTAAGCAAACCTGATAAAAGCTGTCCAAAATTTCTTCAATCTGTTCCGATGGCATATGAGACAATCTTGCAATTTCATAGGTAAGTTGTTCCACTTCATCTTCTTTTAAGTATTTGTAAATTTTAGAAGCATTTTCTGCACCCAATGAAATAATGACGGCAGCTGCTTTTTGCTGTGCGGTAAACTTAACCATCGTTTTCGTCTCCTCTCAGCCAGGTCCGAATCAGTTGAGCGGCAATTTCCGGATTTTGTGATGAAAACTCTTGAATTTCTTTAGTTAAAGCTTCTTCTTTAGAGGCTTTCGCCGCGCGTTGCCCTTCAATAGCCTTTAATGCTATTTCCTCCGGCAATGGTGCTTCAGTCAGCCTGTCTTTCAAAGGAATATCAGCACCTGAATTCTCATCCTGCGATTGCCCCATAAATTCACGCAGTTGCTTCTTCCTTTTTCGAGATATAATGATGGATACGATCAGCAAAACAAGAAGGAGCGTAAGAAGCGCAGCACCACCAATTATAACAATCTGATTGAGCAGCGGTGCAGGCGAAACCGGTCCATTGGCAGCTTTGGCAGCTTCTGGAAAAACAGTATTAAATATTGCGACCTTCTCAGGTAAAATAGCCGCCGCGAATGCAATTGATTTGCTGATATCCTGTTTTTCGGTAGCGGCCATTAACTCTTTGTTAATGGCAACGGAAATGGTCATATCTTTTACACTTGCAGCGTCTCCCTGAATTTGTTCTTTGACCTGACTGACAAGGTATTTGTAAGATTGGTCATCCTTGGTGTAAATAACATTTCCATTAACAGTAACGCCCGGGTAAGTCGTAACTCCTGTATTGGATTGTGTTCCCACTGTTCCGCCGGCAGTATTGTTCCCATTTAACTGCTGCTCTTTTTGAGTATCCGACTGACTGATAACACCTTTATTATCGGTTGTTGATGGATTATAAGTAATAATTTCCCGCACTTTTTTATCAATATCCATAATGCTTTTTGCGGTTACTTTAACATTGTTTGTCCCGTAAATCGGTGTTAACACATTTAACACCTTTTTTTCAATGTCTTTTTCATACTCTTTTTCAATGGTAAGTTTTAACTGCGAAATATCAATTTGAGTTCCGCCGTTGGTTGAACTCAATTCATCACCGGTTGCTGTGTCTATAACAGCGACATCATCGGATTTCATGTTCGGCACACTTTTGGAAACCAATTGCTTAATGCCGTTAACCTGTGCCGCTTCCAGCGTTTTACCATCAATAAGCTGTATCGTTACAGAGGCGGTCGGAGTCGCTGCATTTTCGTCCCAAGCATATCCGCTGCTGTCCGGGATACTGATAGTGACGTTGGCATTCTGTATGTTTTTCAATGTCTTAATAACGGCTTCAAGTCTTTGATTAAGCTGGTATTTTTCTATCGTTTTCTTTTCAAAATCGGTTGACATAATGCTAATGTTTTTAGTGAAAAAATCATAATTGGGTGCAGTTTTCGGATGCCCTTCATTGGAAAGATCCATCCTTAGGGCATTTTCCTTATCCTTTGGCACATAAATGGTACCATTGTCTTCCTTATAGCTCACATTTCTATTTTTCAGCTCAGTCATTACCTCAACTGCTTCTTCATGTTCCAATCCCGGGTAAAGGACTACAAAGGGCTGAATATTTAACAAAATGCCGGCTATAACGGAAATCAGAATAATTCCGCCCAGAATACTCATCAAAATAATTTTTTTCTTTTTCGTTAAATTAATCCAAAAGTTCTTTATCGGATCAATATATTTTTTAATTTGAATGTTCATTATTCAACCTGCAATCACCCTTTTCTATAACCCGATTTTACACGCTCATACGCATAATTTCATTGTATGAGTCCAAAGCTTTATTCCGGAGTTGTACCAGCATCTGGACCGACAAAGTTGCTTTTGTAGAGGCAATTGTTAGATTGTGAAGATCGTCTGTTTGCCCGGTTGCCAACTTGTTTAGTTCCTGTGTTAAGTTGGAATCTGTCGCTTTTACATTTTGGATTGCGTCCTGAAACATCGTTTGAAACGGAACTGAATTTGACGCTCCTGTGTTAGATGTTTTATTAAGGTCGTTCAAATCCGTAATGGAATTTATTTTTTGAATTGGTATTATCTGCATCTTGTGTTACCTTCCCATTTCCAATGCCTTGGCTGCCATTCCCTTTACAGCGTTAAAGGCAGTCAAATTTGCATCATAAGCTCTTGTTACCGACATCATGTCCAAAGTCTCTTTGATTGGATCCACATTTGGCATCATTACGTACCCCTGGGCGTTTGCATCGACATTGGTAGGATCATAAACAGGAGTAAATTCGCTTGGATCTTCAACGATTTTTGTAACTTTAACTCCTTTTTGTGTATCACCGGACGAATCCATCTTGGTTTGAAGAATATTGCGAAATGAAGTTTGATCCTCAGGCTCGTAAACAACCATTTTTCTGCGATATGGACCGCCATCTGCAGTTTTAGTGGTAGAAGCGTTTGCTATATTTTCAGAAATAACATCCATTCTCAGCCTACTTGCAGTAAGAGCAGAACCGCTGATATTTAATGAACTTAAAAAAGCCATAACAGAATCCTCCTAACATACTTAAAAATAAAGGTAAAATTTGGGATCAGGATTTGCCATCGGTAATTGCATATCTTAGTCGGGAAAAATAGTCAGACAGTTCACGCAGGGAATACATGTAATTCAATTGTGTACGCGCCAGTTCAATATTCTCCTTTTCAGCATCAACATTGTTGCCGTCTAACCTCGATGTTTTATCGTCCGATACTGTAATCTGAGGCTGCATGCTTTTAATATTGTCAATGGTTTCGCTATTGCTTGCAGAACTGTCTGACAGCAACGCCTTTAATTGATCCTCAAAACTGACGGNNAACATTGGCAATATTATCTGAAATTTCCTGCTGTCTTGCCCAAAGGCCGTCTAAGTCCTTGTTCATGAGATTAACTGAAATATTGTCTAACCAATTCAAAAAATCACCCCAATTATTAAATAGTCTCAAAAAAATGGAAATTTTTACAAGATTATTAATGCTAATGCTTTTGTGACTGCATGTGCATATATATGTAATAATAAGCTTGTATAATTATTATACAAAATCTGCCAAAAGTCAACAGAAAATCACATTTTTCTATAATATTAAGAAAAAAATATTGTCTAAATTGTTCTCAGTTTTCCTTGATTTTATAGATCATTTATGCATTGCTAATCTACGTATGGTCTCACAAAAGAAAAATCAATATAATATAGTTAATTTTAAATAATTTTGTGACTGTTTCATTATTATATAAAAAAAATTAAAAGTCAACATAAAAATGTGATTTTTATTGGAAAACAGAAAAATATATTTCCGTTTAATTTTATAGCTTAATTATTTAACTGTTTAGAAAATTTTATTGATAAATTATTCTGTATTATCAACTAAATTTTTTGGAAACAGTGCCGATAATGCATCTGAGGTGATATTGTGATTATTAAAAATTCAGATTATTTAAATTATATATCCAATCCGTATTCCGGAAGAAAGCCAGAAAAGGCAGATGCCGTGCAAAACGGTCCAAATACCGGTTCCTCCTTTGCAGGTGAGCTAAACAAAGCGACCAATGCTTCGAAGGTCGATNNTCGATACCATCGAACTTTCGCAGCACCCTGTGAGCAATCGTACAACTTTACCCGCAGTAAGGGATCGTATTGTTTCAGAGTTGAATGCAGATAAAGATGCGGCGTATCTTGACCAGCTAAAGGAAAAGATCAATTCAAATCAATACACAACAAATCCCCTTGAAATGGCCAAAATTATGCTTTTGAATAACAATGAATAATTCAACCATGATAAACGGAGAAATTATGATAAATAAAACTTTATCTGATAAATTATTACTTTTTTTGCAGGAATACCTTTCGTTTTACAAAGAATTTTTGCAATTAGAAACTGAAAAGTACAATGACATGACGCAAAATAATATTGCTTTACTGGACCAACACGTGAAAACAGAACAGGCTTTTATGCTCAAATCGAAAGGGTTGGAACTGGAACGTGAAAGACTATGGGCACAGGCAGGCAGTCCGGGCTCTACTTTGCAGGAGTCAATTCCACTGTTTGATTCTTCTGTACAAGGGCAATTAAAAGAGATTTATAAGGAACTGTTACAGGTTCTGTTTGACTTAAAAGAAACCAATCTGCGTTGCAATTATTTAACAGAATTAAAGCTGCACAAAGTTGAAGTAGATTTACAGAAGCTGAAAAATCATCCGGAGTTAGAAGAGCGGTATGATTCAAAGGCGAAAAGTCACCCTGCGTCGGGTGTTCTTTCAAAGATGGTTNNAGGTTTTTTCATGGCATCCACTTTTTCAGGATTTTATGTCGCCAAAAGCGGCATTCAGGCCGCCCGTGCAAATTTGCAGGTAACCGGTCAAAACATGACGAACGTAAACACTGAAGGCTACACAAGGCAAAGGNNAATCGGTTCAAGCGGCAACAATATGCGTTATTCAAATCAGTCCGATCTTGCCATAGGCGAAGGTGTCAACTGCAGTGGCATCAGCCAAATCCGGGATCCTTACCTGGATGTCCGCTACCGCATGGAACACGCAAAGAGCGGCAAAACCGGCACGGAACTTAGTACGTTGAACGACCTTGAAACAATATTTGATGAGAGTAAAAAAGACGGCATCAGCACCCAACTTCGCGATTTAACAACACAATTGCAGTCCTATGCAAATACCCCATCAAATTCCAGCCTTGAAAATATTGTGAAAAATTCCTCTTTGTTACTGACAAAGGCTTTTAA
Source organism: Ruminococcaceae bacterium UBA1865 (assembly GCA_002338255.1). Taxonomy (GTDB): domain Bacteria; phylum Bacillota; class Clostridia; order Oscillospirales; family Acutalibacteraceae; genus Caproiciproducens. The sequence goes on from DDHX01000010.1 coordinate 27,404, forward strand.
TAACGCGGCGCAGCAAATATCCACAATCAGAAAACAGCAGACGGACTCACTACAGACTGACGCAATTGCAAAAACAAATACTCTTCTGAAAAACATTGCACACCTCAATGAAGAGATTAAAAGCGCCGACATTTCCGGAAATCCCTCTTTGGAATTAAACGATCAGCGTAACACAATGATTGACCAGCTGTCACAGTACGCTAACATTGAGGTCTCTTCCAAAATGGTGCCTGTGGGCGCGGGAAGAACTGTAGCGGAATTAAACATCAACCTAATTTCAGGCACTGATAAATTCAGCCTCGTCAGCAATAACCAATACAGTCACTTTGATATGGTTAAAGATATAACTTCAGGTACTCCTCCGGTTACAGTTCCGGTTACAATGGAACTGAAGGATGAAGCTGGTCATGATGTGCTCGCAAACGGCACAGGTGCCGCGTTGGCTAACAGTGATGTGACCAGTGGCGCGTTCGGCGGGTATTTGTCCATGCTGAACGAAAAAGGTGAATACGACACCACCAAAGGAACCGAGCGCGGAATTGGTTATTACGAAAATGTTTTGGACAAGCTGGCAAGCGAATTTGCGAGCACGATGAATAAAGCCAACAGTACAAATGCCAATCAGGATAACAAAGCCTTATTTACAGCTGCAGACGGTGTAAGCAGCATTAATGCTTCAAATATTTCGCTTTCCAATGCATGGAACCACGCAACCGGTTCCTATCTTACCGTTACCAAGCAGGACCCCATCACGGGCGCCGCCAGTTCAACACCCAGCGACAATATTCTTTATATGATTAAGCAGCTTTCGCAGGAAAAGCCTTATACGACAGACCCAAACAACGCTGCATCGGGTACTACCCTTTTTACCGGTTCTGTCAATACATTTATCTCAAATATTTCCAACAGCACACTTGCCCTTCAAGTTCAGGATATCACCCGTCAGGACACCACCTTTAACTCAACACTCTCTGACATTGAGACCCAAAAAAATGCACTTTCTTCCGTAGACGTAAATGAAGAGGGCATTAACTTAATCATGTATAATCAGTCCCTTACCGCTTCCTCTCGTTTTATGACTACAATGGATGAAGCAATAGATACCATTATCAACAGGATGGGCACAGTCGGCAGATAATACAAAAGGAGGATAACTTAATATGAGAATTACGATGGGAATGGTTTCCCGCCAATACAACAAAAACCTCAACAATTCCTTGAGCCAGCTCAATGCGGCCAGCAACCGGAATACATCGTTAAGGAAATTTGATAAAGCATCTGATGATCCGTTTTCCTCCGCCAAGGTGTACAGGCTGAAAGATGAATTTCAAAAGAACAGCGATTACCAAAGTAATCTGGACGATGTCGCGGACCAGCTTTCAACCGCGCAGAGTTCCATGATGTCAATTTATAATATTATGAGTACAGCGAGTACAGGAGACACCATTCAGGCCATTACCGGAACAACGCCGGCGGACGCACGCTCAACCATTGCGACAAAACTGCGAGCACTGCAGCAATCAATGCTTTCCCCTGCAAATACCCAGTTCGGAGATAAATATATCTTTGGCGGTACCGGTGAGTCGACCCCGCCGTTTAGCCTTGGTGCAACCCATAATTTACTGTACCGCGGCATTGATGTAAATACCGGAAAAATTGAAGCGGGTACAACCGCTGAATTGAACGGCAGTCAAATTACATTCGGACTTCCTGCTTTAAACGGCTTTACAATAAACGTTAATGCAAGTACCCCCTCAGCCTCTACTGCGGTCACTGTTGATACTACTACCGACCCGGCAAAACCGACCTTGAATGTAACTTTGGCCAAAGGTGCGACAAACAAAGATTTGCTGAAAGCCATCAATGATGTTGGTACTTCTATAAGCGGCTACGACTTTTCTAAAGTCTCGATGAGCGGTGACTTGAGCAGGCCACTTGAAACAGCCGGTCCTACTTCCGGCGTGACCTCCGCCGCAATTTCGGACACAATCGGCTTAGATGGTCTAAGAAAACTTTCCAATGAACAATCCTTTGTCGATTTAGGTATGGGTTTGAAGTTGAACGCAGATAATTCAATTAATGAACAGAGCGTTTTTAATTCGGCTATTCCCGGCCTTTCGTTTATGGGATTCGGTTCGAAAGATGGCAGCGGCACCGGCGTTTCCAATAATCTTTACACCTTGCTGGGACAGATTGCCGACCAACTTGACAGTTCCAGTTTTTCTATCGATACTATTAAGCCCTATTTGGATAATTTCAAGAATCAGGGTGACGCTCTGATGAGTAAGATTACAGAATCCGGCACGAAATCCAACTTTTTAACTACGACGAAAACACAGCTGCAAACCATGGGAGACAACGTGGATGACAAGCTGAATGCTACCGAGTTTATCGACCCGGTAGACGCTTATATGGACTTTACCTGGCAGCAGTATTCTTACCAGGCCGCATTGAAGGTTGGATCGCAAATTTTGCAGCCAACATTCCTTGATTTTATGAAATAACAAAAATTAATGTTCTGATATATTACCGANNGAGCAACTGTTAGATGTGAAAATTGTTCCGATTTCTTTTGAACTTAAGGTTCACCCTGCGAAGCTTGAAGAATCTTCAGATGCTTCTACTCAGCAGGGCATTGTAGATTACCGGTATTTAACACCTTACACACCAAAACTTTACATTGATACACGTGAATTCAAAAACAAAACAGAACAAAATGCTGCCCCCTTCACCACTAAAGGTACCAGTAAAAACGATGTTTTATTAGGCATGGGCACCACCACCAAGATTGCGAAAGAAGGAAATATGCTCATGAATTTGCAAGAGAATTCNNGCACAGCCAACCTTGGAAACTACAATCGGTATTCCCTCTTTTCCGATGAATTTTAATTGGGACTTGCACCAGCTTTCCATGCAGTATGAATCGGATAGACAGAATTATGATTGGCTGTCCAAAAATAAACCGAAGTTGAAGTTTACGCCGGCGAGTGTTGAATTTATGGTCAAAGAATACGCTCACGTGGAATTTAAATATTTAGGCAAACCACAGTACGTTCCGCCGTCGTCAAGTCCCGACTACAAACCACAGTTTGATGTCACCGCATAAGAACCATTTCAGCCCCCGCAGGGGGCTGTTTTACTAAATAAAGAACTTGCACGGATACGAATTTTTTAAATTCAGGAGGGCACAATGGGTACGAATCAAACAGCTTTACAAAACTCCAATGAGGACGAACAAAATATCATTTACTTTGAAGATGGCATTTTAGGATTTGAAGAAATAAAAGAATATCTTCTGTACCACGAGGACGACAGTGGGATTATCTGGAATTTGCAGGCCGCGCAATCCGATGTTCCCTCTTTTGTAGCGGTGGATCCATATCCGCTTATCAACGACTATAGCCCCGTGCTGTCACAGTCTGAACTGGACTATTTTGGTGAAACAGGCACAGAAAATCTCTGCGTTCTGGTTATTGCGGTCATCAAGCCAAACCTCGCTGACTCCGTGGTCAACTTGAAAGCACCAATTGTAATTGATGTAAACAGCAAAAAAGCAAAACAGATTATTTTGGAAAATTCGGATTATCCAATTCGATATAAACTGTTCAGGGATAAAGAATAGGGGGTGTTTCCTGTGCTTGTAATCAGCCGAAAAGTCTCCGAGTCAATCATCATCGGGGATAATATTGAGATTATTTTATCAGAAATCAGCGGTGACCATGTAAAGATTGCCATTAACGCACCAAAGGAAATCCCTATTTTACGCAAAGAGCTTGTGGAAACCCGCAGCCTGAACAAGGAAGCAAGCATTGCCCCTCAAAAGCAGACTTTGGACAGGCTTAAGAAGGTTTTGGCAGGAAAAGAGTGAATTAGCAGACTCCTTTCCTCTCTCATTGGCGCGCCACTTTCCTCGTAGATGAAACTTCCATAAATATTTTAAAATGTCCTAAAAAGTGCTAAACTTTTACCGGTTTGTACCGAAATATCTATTGTAGGCGGAGAGAGAGTTAAAACAAATTCCGCATCACAACTTTTGATTTTAGTTTTTGCCCTGACAGGGCCCGTTGGGGCAGAAATTGAAATATAACCAAAGCACAGCAAAGAACAAGGACGTTCTTTCAAAACAGGCGTGGCGGCGTTTCGCCGCACGTACTAAAACAAAATTCAGGAGGAAAAAATTATGCGTATTCAACACAACATCGCAGCTTTAAATGCAAACAGAATGTTGGCATCCAACAATGACAAGGTAAGCAAAAACCTCGAAAAATTATCTTCCGGATATAAAATCAACCGTGCGGGCGACGACGCTGCCGGCCTTGCAATTTCTGAAAAAATGCGCGGCCAAATTCGCGGACTTGACCAGGCATCCAACAATGCAAACGACGGTATTTCTTTGGTACAGACCGCTGAAGGTTCTTTGAACGAGACTGCTTCCATTCTCCAAAGAATGAAAGAACTTGCAACTCAGGCTTCTAACGGCACCTATCAGAACTCAGTTGACCGTGACAACATCAGCAAAGAAGTTGAATCTCTTAAGAGCGAAGTTAGTAGAATTTCTACTTCCACCAACTTCAACAAAATTAATCTGTTGGATGGTTCTTTAGGTGGTTACGGAATAACACCGGATGCTGCTAACCCTGCTTACAACTCCAAGGGCTTGACTTCCATTAGTATTGAAGGAGGTAATCTTACTACTTCTGATACATTTACTGTAACAGATACAGCTGGTGTTTTTTCAGTAACAACCTCTGCAGACGCCAAAGCAGGATTTTCACTTAGCGCAGCAACTGTATCAGAAGACGGAAAAACTCTCACTTATAAAGTGAAAATGAATGATACTGCTTCTGTTGCTGATGCAAAGCAATACAATGGTGTTACAATTACCGTCAAAAAGGGTAGTGAGTTTGATGCAACAGCAAGTGGTACTTACAAACTTGACATTAAATCTGTAAGTACAGGTTTAAAACTTCAAATTGGTGCATCCGCCACTGATGACCAGCAAGTTACATTAAAAGTCGGCGATATGAGTGCTAAAGGCCTTGGCATTGATGCACTTACTGTGGACACTCAGGACAATGCTTTGAAATCAATATCTGCTATCGACGATGCTATCAACAAGGTTTCCGGCACAAGAGCTGACCTTGGTGCATTACAGAACAGACTTGAGCACACTGTTACCAACTTGGGTACAACCAGTGAGAACTTAACTTCTGCTGAGAGCCGTATCCGTGACGTTGACATGGCTAAGGAAATGATGGAGATGACTAAGAACAATGTTCTTACTCAGGCTGCACAGTCCATGCTTGCTCAGGCTAACACACAGCCACAGAATGTTTTGAAGCTTCTTCAGTAATCTTCAAATCTTCTAATTTATCTCGTTATAAATTACACCCGCAGGCTTTGCCTGCGGGTGTTTTGTTTGTGCTTATTTGTTGGGGAACGAACTCCCTCAGTCAGGCTTGCGCCTGCCTGCTCCCTCGAGGAGGGAGCCTATTAAACCGGAGAGTGTTAGCATTTTAAAAATTCAATTTTTCCTGCACTTTTCTGTCTATAAAATTACAAACAACATCAAAATTTTCTTTAACTTCACTGTTTGAAAATCGTATGACTTCTAATGAGTAGGCATTTAAAATTCTTGTCCTCAGTGCATCATACTCCATCCCTATTTCAGTATAATGCTGCCCACCATCCAATTCAATGACCAGTTTTGCCTTATGACAATAAAAATCTGCTATATATCCGTCAATTACCTTTTACCGCTGAAACCTTATCGGATAAATCCTCAAAAAATCATACCATAATCTATCTTCCGTTTCCGTAGCGTTTGTTCGTAATTCTTTCGCCGCATGTATCAAATGATGTTTATATGGCAAAGACATTTATCCTCCACCCTTTCCCTTGCCTCCCTCTTCGAGGGAGGTGTCGCGCCGCGCGCGACGGAAGGAGTTCGTATTGTAAAAGCCCCATGCTTCGACTGAGGGAGTTCGTAACCACAAACTCTCATGGAACGAACTCCCTCAGTCAGGCTGCGCCTGCCAGCTCCCTCGGGGAGGGAGCCTAAGAATGGCACGCTTGCCAAGGAAGACCCCTTGCCTCCATCTTGGAGGGAGGTGGCGCGCCCGGCGCGTCGGAGGGAGTAATCCGCTTTATATACAGCACAAAGCGACGGTCTGGGCTTTCACCCAAACCGCCGCTACGCAAATACAACTATACTTATTTTGTTGAGATAGTAATAATTTAATTAAAAATCTTGCTGTGCTTTAAAATCTCTTAGCCAACGATACCGACAAAAGTCTTAACACCATTGATATAGATGCCAGCCTGTGTGCCGACTTTGCCGACTGAAGAAATCTTGTAGAGGTAATCGTTACCAGTCTTGGAAACGAATTTTGCAGAGAACACACCAGCTGTACCAACTCCGAATGTCGGAACTGTAGCTGAAGTAATCTTTACAGTGTAAGCGCCCTTAACAGTAACATTGCCCTTTGTGTCGCTTGTATAAGCAGGAGCGGAAACAGTTGCAACAAGGAGCTTATTGCCGTTAATGTATACGCCTGTTGCGGAACCAACTTTACCAACTGCAGTAATCTTGATATAGTAGTCATTGCCTACATTAGTAGCCATGACTGATGTGAACACACCAGAAGTACCAAGAGTCAGCACTGGTTTAGTATCAGAAGTAATCTTGAACTGATAAGTTTTGCCCGCATTTACAGAGAAGTCATTGTTTGTGTCGGAAACATATTCCGGCTTTGCAATAGCTTCAATGTCAGCAGTACCAGCTGCATAATCCAAAGACCAATCATCAGAATCAACAAGGGTTGCTTTTAATGTGCCTTTGTTTTCAGATGCAAAATCTTTATCAACGCCAATCGTTTCGATTGTTGCTGTGTTGCCAGTTGAAGTGAAAGTAAAGTATTCATTAGAACCTGTGAATTCCCACTTAATCTTTGTGTCTGCCGGTAAAGTTGTGCCTACCGGATAAGCGGAAGCTGTGAAAGTTTGCTTGTACTGTGAACCAACAGGAATCTTTGCAGAAGTCTTGTTAAGAACAATACCAGCAAATTCGACAGACTTAATGACAAAGCTATCAATTTTGTCGCCGGCTACAACATCAAGTTTAAAGCCGTACGGAGCAAAATCTTCAGCGGAAACAGTATCACTTACAGCCTTGAATACAGCTGTATTCTTAGCGAAAGTCTTATCGGAAAGCTTTAGAACAGGTGAACCGGAAACAGAATCATTAACCATAAGTTTACCTGCGGCAATGACGATATCGCCAGGTCCCTCAACTGAGTTTGTGGTTACATTGCCTGTAAATGCTACGCTGCCATCAGTTGCACTAATGACATCAACAAGCACTGTACCATTTACGGTTGCATTAGTAGAATCGCCAGAAGCATTAATCTTTGTTTTCTTTGAATTACCAATTGTAGCAACAGAACCCTTGAAGCCTGTGAGCTTCAATTCGGAAGCCTGATAATCAAAGTCAATCGCGCCAATTATTGAATTTTCGCCAATGAGTTCAACAGAAGCATCGGCATCGTTTGCCTTATACTTGCCAGCTGTAGCTTTTGCATTGCTTGAATCCAATTTCAAATCCTTCGCAGTAACATCACCCACAGAAGCGGCTGTTTTAGAATCAGAAGGATTAACTTCAACACTTGTAGCCTTCACTTCGCCTTTAACAGCGCCGCCGGTTACTTTAACTATTGATGCCTCAACAGAAGCAGCAGAACCGTTTTTAACTTCTACTGTGTAAGTTTCACCATCTTTTACAGCTTTGATCGTGCCGACTTTACCGTTTACAACGTTAACATTGCCATCTACATCAATAGAAGCAACATTCGCTTTTTCGTTAACGGTAACAGCATATGCGCCTGTGATAGCGCCAACTGTACCGGAATCGACGGTAAGGATGCCGGTCAAATCAATGCCTGCACCAGTGATTTTCCATGCATCGCCAGCTTCAGTACCAACTTTAACCTTTGCTCCGGCTGCATCAACAAAATAAGTGTCTCCACCTAATTTTTTAACCTGTGCTCCGGCTGGTTGTACGAATTTGTTAGCAATCTTTAATTTCGCATCTGCTTTAGAAGTCGTTGACTTACTTAAAGCTGGAGTTGGAGTAGCACCATCAGAAATAATTTCAGCTGCGGAAACTTTAACTGTTTTTGTGCCGCTCTGATTTTTCAGCAATGCTGCTGAGGGAGCATCAGTAAAAGTTAGTGCAACATCAGAAGTAGCGTCAGTTGTAATTGCGAAATTACCTGCTGCTGCAGCTGCAATACCATCTGTAGTATCAGCAACCGTAGTTGCTGCAGATAAAGTAGCAAGTGCAGAGGTAGCAGGGTCAACCGGTGCTGCTACTTTGACAACTGCAAAAGTAGAGACATTTCCGGCTATCTGGTTTCTTGCCAAATCATCAATGGCATCAATATGGTCACCCATGGCTGCATCGTCAACTAATTTACCAATAAGAACATCGCCCTTGTTGTAAACAGTAACAGTAACTTTTGCAGTACCCTTAACAGTGTAATCTTTTTCACCGTCAGCGTATGTGCCAGTGTACAGCAGGGTAAGAACTTCTTTGCCACTCGCAGTGGTAGAAGTCAGTTTAACCTTACCAAGGTCAGTACCTGTCTTAAGATCTAAAATTTTGCTGCCGGAAGAATAAGCAATTGCCGTCAAGGATCCGACTGCAGTTTGATGGTCTTTAGTAGTAAGTGTCACAGCACCAACAGCTGCTTTAATATCTGCAGTCATTAGTGTGTCACCAACACCACCATTTGCCAAGTATACATTCTTGTCTACTCCTNNTACATTCGCTGTAGCAGCGAAAGCGAAGGTTGCTGAAAAGCTTGTGACAACAAGTGCTAATGCAAGCACAAGTGAAACAACTTTTCCTGTGGTTTTTTTCATCCTTTTTGTCCTCCTTAAAAAATTCGTTTTGCGTATTTGCGTGTGCTATGAGAAATTTAACATACATGTTCGCCATGGGTGTTAAAAGAATCCCCCCTGACTTGCAGTGGTAAATGTGATAATAACCTGCCGTATAGCGCGCCGGCATGCCGCAACCGCAACCACCACTCATATGTTTAATGAGATTATATGATATTTGGCAATCAATGTCAAGTATAAAATGGACATATTTTATAATAAAATTTGCTCTTTTTTTAAAAATTTTCCAGTATTGAAGCCATATTTGCGTTTAAGTTGGGTTAAGATTGGTACATGCATTAAAATTAACCAAAATAATAGGTAAATACTTCCTGAGAAATAAATATTCTGCCTGTCTGGAAAATTCAGCGAAAAAGATTTATTTTACAAATTCAGCTGTATGGGTTTGTCGTCACACAGGCAGGAGCGGTCGCCGGGCACCGTATAAATATTGCAGGGGGCAAGGCCCTTGCGGGTTTGGCAGCGCGTGCATTTAATGGTGAGGCCGGGGCTGCCGGGCAGCTCGTAACAGCAGGCGAGGCGGTTACAGGAGCAGCCGCTGTTTTGGTACCACGCGCAGGCGGCGCAGTTCGTGCAGTGCTTGATGGCGGGCAGCTCGGCGTATTCGGCGGCAGCCGTTCCGTTTTCCATATCATTCCCATTACATATGATAATATGCGAAGCGCTGATTTCGCCGAACAGGTGGCTCCATGCGCCCGCGGCTCCGTGCTGCGGCGCTTTTAGAACGTAGTAGCCGCCGTACAGCCGCCCCGCAACCGCGTCCATACTTTCCGGCGCTGCGGCGCCCGTCATCAGGATATCGTCAAGGCTGGCTTCACTTGTGCGGCGGTTTTGGAAAATCACGCTCGCGGCGGCGAGTTCACGGTCATACGCTTCACGCACTGCGGGACGGCAGAGGATTTCGACGATATCAACCGCGGGCGGCAAAAGCAGAAGCTGCGGTATGATCGCTTTTATACTATCTAATATAGTATAGATTAAATTGATGTTCGTCTGCTCAAGCGGCGCGGTTTGGCAGCACGCAAGGTACGCGGCGCAAAACCGCTCCTTTAAGCGCATAAATTCCCCTGCCGCTTCCGGCAGAAACGGCGAGGACAGGCAGATATTCATTTTTTCCACCGCATCGGCGAAAATAGTGGAAAACGGATATCCCTTTTCCACAGGCCACAAAATCTCATAATCAATGCCGTCGAACGTAAAGAGGTCGTCCGCTTTCACCGCGAAGACGCGCCCCGCCCCCGCCTTTTTGGCGGCAAGCCCAAGCATTTTCAAAACGGCGGTGTTTTCATTGAAAAAATCGCCCTGCCGGTTTAAAAAAGTATAAACAAACAGAGCGAATTCCAAAAGCAGAGGCCGCCCGCGTTTGTCGCAGGGGGCAGACGGCAAAAATATTCTATTAAAGTAGTTGGAGTCGGCGCTTAAAAGCTGCTCCAACCCATAAAGATAGCCGCTTTTGCAGTGGGTGAGCAAAAAACTGCGGTCGGCCGCGTCGGCGTAGCGGGTCATCACAGCCAACCCGTCGTCGCTCAGCCGCGCCGTGCCGTTTGGCGCCGACGGGCAGTCCACCATCAGGATATCTTTATTCGCCCCCCGCAGCACAATACACTCGCCGCGGTTCACCTTGTTGATTTCAATGCTTTGCAATTCAGTTCGCCCCCCAAAAAGAAATTGAATGAAGACGTACGCTTTCTATATATGTTTATATCCGGAGTAGTACTTATCCTCGCGGAATTCGCCGCTAAAGATGACTTCGCCGTTTTTGTACTCGGTGCCGTGGCCGTGGCGCAGGCCGTTTTTCCATTCGCCGGTATAAATCAGGCCGCCGTCCGCGTCAAACGCCGCGCCGCTGCCCGTGGGGATGTTGTCTTTCCATCTGCCGACAAATATCGAGCCGTCCTGCGAGCTGTAGGCAACCCCCACGCCGTCACGCTTGTTCTCTTTCCAGCCGCCGACGTAGCAGATTTTTCCGGACTTATAATAGTATGCGCCAAAGCCGTCACGCTTATCATTTATATAGTTACCGTCATATGCGGTGCAGCCGTTCTGCATCTGGGTGCGCCCGCGACCCTGCCGCAGCCCGTCAATCACCCTGCCGAAATAGGTGTAGCTTTCTTCGGCGCTGATCACGATGCGCTTTGTGCCGCGCTCCACGTGCTGCGGAATAAAGTTGCTGATTTGTGCTTCACCGGTAAGCCCCTTTGCCGCCACGGAGTACCGCACGGGCGCGGGCGCGTTTGCCGGCTGTTCCAATGCCTGAACAAGCGGTTCCTTCGCGGAGTCGATCTCCGGCTCGTCGGTGCTGAAAAGCTCGAGGTTCGCGGCGTAATCCGGTTCCTTTGGCGCCGCAACCAACTGCTTTTCCGGCTCCGGTTCCGGCTCGGGGAGGTCGTTTTCAATGTAGGAAAACGCAATCTGCGCCGCTTCCTGCTGCGGCCAGTCGGGAGTGAGGTTTTTCGCGCCCGAGTGCAAATCATTCAGCACCGCGAGGCGGCTTTCCTTTTCAGAAGCGGAGCAGCAGCAGAACTCGCCGCCGTCCGTTTCACACAGAATCTGCGGTTCCCCGGCAACGGTGTTAATCAGGCTTTGCTCCGCCGTACCGCTGTTCATCGCGCAGAACTCCAACTCGCTTTGCGTGTACTTGCCCGTTTCCGGTACAAGTTGCAGCAAAACAAGGCCGTTACCGCCCTGCTTCCATTTCAGCAGCGCCGCCGGTCTTGCGGTATCACCGGAATAATAGGTAGTTTGCAGCCACGCGTGGTCGCTGCCATAGCAAGCCTTGCTAACCGTTTCGCCCATTCGATTCCATGTTAATATGTAATAGCCGTCTTTTTGACGGTAAGCTTCCTGCAAAATCATTTTATCGCTGCTTTTACGCCATTGGAATTCGCCCCGACCGATTTTGTAACGGATACAAACTTCCGCTCCGGCCGCAAAGCTGCGCGTTTTGCCCGCCGCGCGCTTTTGGGTTTCCAAATAGCTGCGCCGAACCTCGGCAAGTAAGGCATCGTTTTGAACGCCGCCGTCATACGGCATGTAGCAAAGAGTGTAAATCACAGGGGTAGCTTGCTGCGGCATACCGGCAGCCTCCTTATCAACTTATATATTTATTAATTATATCGTAAATACGCAGAAATTAATATAAAATTGGCAACAATTTTTACTTTCTTTCTCCATTTGCGTATTGAAGCTCATAAAGATTGCGGAAGTAGCCGGTGCCGGGCAGCGCCCAGTCGTAAAAGGTGATGCGCTTTGAAGCGGATGTGCCGTTATTGTGGAAGTGCGGGTTTTNNCGGCGTAAAGAGCTTAACGCGAACGCCCCATTTTGTTCTTGTTTTTGCGTCCAGTATAAACTCATGTTCAAAAAATTTACACGGATAAAACAGACTATAGCTGTAGTTACAGGAAACATTGCATATAAACGGCGTCTTAATTGTGTATTCGTCAATAACGCTGATTGCCTCCCCCGCCGTGCTTGGGTAAAGGTTAAACTGAAATATTAGTTCGGTTGTGACGGTATCGTCAATGATATTGCGAGCCGGTTCAACGGATAAAAACTGCTTAGCGGATGTGTAACTTGTGTTTTCATGCATATTTATGTATTGGACAAGCGGAATATGATTAACCGTACAAGCAAAGTCCTGAACCATATGATTCATAATTTCATCAGGCGGCAAATCCACAAAGTGGTTCAGCGATTGCTTAAACACCAATTTCTGCGGTTCAAGCACCTGAAGCACAATCTACTTCTGCTCCTTTATCTTTCGTGTGATCTCACTGGAGTCCTCCGAAATAGAAATGACTTCCGTGCGGCGTATCGAGCTATAGAACGGCTTGTCAACCTGACTGCAGATAAACCGTTCCGTTATTTGCAAAAAAGCGGGGTTATCTGTAAAGGCCGTAATCTGCCGCCGGATGTTGGCCGCGTAAACAACATTTAAAAGCTGTTTCAGCTTTTCACCGTCAAATATATCACGGTTAATCATATCGCATACTCTCTGATAGCAAATTTCGTGCTGCACTTCGCTGCGGCTTACAAGGCCGTCGGAATAACCCAATTCCGTATTGGCGTAAGCTTCTTCGTAGCAGCGCATGATAAGCTTGGGAATGGCACCGGTGTAAAGCTTTTTAGCTTTCTCATCATCAATCGGGCCGACGTTTGCAAGCCACGCAGCGGACTCATTGAGTCCTTCGGAGCAAAGATACCTTTCGCAGAGCATACGCGCGTACGCAACAAAATGCCGCACAGTGCCGCAGGATGGCGGAAAAGACCCCACCACCCCGTCTGCAAAGCTTTTAGCCATTACATCCGGGTGCATCCCCACGGGCATTTTACGAAGCCTGTTGTGGCCGAGCTTGGACAGGGTAGACTGAGAAACATGAAAAAATTTAGCCATATCTTTATATTTTATTTCAAGAGGTTCCCCCGCAAGCGATGATAAGAACTCGTTGAACGAAAAATTTGTTTTCTCTTTTTTTACAGTGATGATGGTTTCCCCCAAGGTACGGTTATAGCCGCTTTATTTGGCATTATTTGGTAATATTTTGATTATTATATCATATTTAAAGCATTATTAAAATAGTAAATTCTATGCAAATACTACAATAATACACAAAAAAGCCGCAGCCTTGATAAAGGCTGCGGCGAAATGATAAATTTAAGCAGAAGGGGGAAAGAAAAATGACAGGCAGTTCCCGTCATCTCCCCTCAAATCCGACGCTGTACCGCTTTGATAATTATTCAGTACGACCCCGCCTGAAAGCGTGTAGGTTCCGTCCTTTGACACAATGCGGTAGTTGAGCAGCCTGTCATCAATTTGCAAATAGACCTGCCCAATTCCGTCAATCACAGCAATTGATTTGTTTGCCGTTTTGTCGTCGATGTGCAGCGCGCCGCCCGAAAGAGTGAAAACAACGCCGCCGGTACTTGTGTCGTTCTTGTCCGAAATCTGCTGCGCAGTTGACGCGTACCGCTGCAAATAAGTTTCGGCGAGGGAGGCCTTTTGCTGGTTCACCGCGTTGGCCGTGCCGCTCTTGAAAAAGTTCCCCCCAAGGTACAGTACCGTACAGGCGGCCGCAATCACGATGGCTGTGAACGCCACCGCAATAATCAGTTCAACGAGCGTCATTCCCCTTTTTCCCTGTATCTTCCTCACGATGCACCGCCCTGCGCCGCGAACGCCGTCATTTGGACGCATTTCCTGCCTGTGCTGTCAGAGTAATAAACCGCCGTTTGAATACGGTAGCCCTTGACGCTGTCCTTTGTATTTTCAACAGAGGTCAGCTTAAACTGCTTGTCCTTTGTGGCATCCGGGAAGGTACTGCCCTCCGGTACACGGACCGCCCCGCTGACCGTAACCTTGGAAGCGTCGCTCGTGCCGCTCAATTGGGAGATCAGCGTGTCCGCAATCGACTGCGCCTCCGCGGCGGCCTTGCCCTCGCTACCGCCGGAAAGAATCGTCCGCTGTGAAAAGCTGATAGTTGTCAGCACCGCGGTCACAACGATGGCAAGAATCAGCACCGCCGCAAGCACCTCGACCATGGTCGTACCCTTTTTACTTCTCAATTTATTCAAATATTTACTACCCATCGGTATACACACCTCCGGTCACTTCCGTACCGCCGCCTGAACTGCCGGACCCGCCGGAGCCACCATCCGGAGTACTCTTGGGCGGATTGTTTGCAAAGAAGGTCTTTGCCTGATCGCTGAATAGATTCATCTGTTTTACAGTATAGTATCCAGCTTTGATCTGGTAACTTTGTAACGGTCCGCTGCTGTTTTTATATTCCACCGGCAAGATGTTGGGCACATGCAGTTTCACGGTGTCACTTGCATTCAGCGCTTCCAAAATAAACTGTGCAGTACTTCCGCCATGTGTAATTTTCGGCCTGCTACTGCCGTCACCCGCTGCTGTGTCAGTGAATTGCGTGTTCAGCGTAATACTATCCGCTTTAAACACCACCGTTTTATATTCCGGGATAGTAAAGTTCGCAGCAGCATTGACATATTGAAGGTTGATTTCCTTTCCAATATATACATTGGAAACATTTGTGTAGTAATCATTACTGGATGGTATATTATTGCCCCACAATACGCTTCCCCAGTTTCCCGTATCTTTTAAATACCAATCAATTATTTTTTCTTCATAGTCTTGTACCCCTGCAGTATAATTTTCTATGATTGAATTTCCGTCGTTAATCCAAACGTACTGTTGAATTTGCTTTTTATAAATGATATATCTTGGTTTATTATCACTGTTGAACCCTCCGTGATAGCTCCAGTGCGCTCCATGTGTAGTTTCTCCCTGATTTTGTGCATCACCTGAAAGTACTTGGTCAGGACTGTCTATCACACTTTCACTAATATTCGCATAACTCGGAATTTCGTTGAGGAGGGTCAACCTTTTATATTTATAGTTATCCGAAGACGGATCGTCTGATAATTGAAACAAATCAACCCCGCTTTGAAAAGCATAGCAACCTTTCGAAATCATAATGTTGTTAAAGCCGGAAATGGAGCAATTTTGTCCAAAGATGATTACTCCCCGGCCTGTAGTCAGATTTTTTAAAACAATGCGTGACGGGCTGTTATGTGTCCATTTGTCTCCCGCACTCCCCNNGTTTTTCTGAACATAGATAACGTCGCTTGTGAATTCAACGTGAGAGGCATAATCATTGTGCACACTCTCACTTCCATTGACTCCAAACAGCAATACTTGAGGTGCCTTCAGAAAGTGTTCCCCACTGTCAATATGGAGAAAATTCACAAACATGACCGGATATTGAGCTTCAACTTGTTGGTACAGCATGGGAGCCCACCAATTCTGGAACACGAACTTGTCACCATAGTTTGACCCGCTCACCATGAAGCCACCGATACCACCCGCATCCCCGCTGTCCGCTTTCCCCATCCGGTACCCCAGCCGGTGCACACGGTCGGAGGATTTGTACTTGCCCGTAGCATTGATTGTTCGTGCGGTTGCGGAGTATTTTGCGGCTGTGTTTGTCGCGTTTTCCGCACCGATTTTAAAGCCGGATGCATCGGAAGCGTAAACAACCGTAAAGTCGCCGCTGTCGGGATTGCTTTGCAAATACGCTTTGCCGTACTCGATGGCCGACTTCGCGTCAAGATAAGCCTGGCGGCCCTCTAAACTGTTTTGAGAGTAGTCGATGTTAAATTTAGCGGCAGATACCAAGGCCGCCGCCAAAATCATCAGCGCGGCTGTAATCACAATGACATATGCAAGCGCCGCCCCCCGTTTGGAGCCTGATTTCATCTATAACACCTCCGTACAAAACAATTCACCTTGATTATAGCTTTATTCGTGCATTTCCGCAAGGTTTTTGAGTAATTGGTTCAAAGCGTTCACAAGCTTTTCTGCTTGCCTGAACAATGCGTTGAAGCCTCTGATATTTTATCGAAAATATAAACTTTTTGTAAATTAATGGACTTTATTGACAGGACTGTGATTAGGCTCTATAATCAAAACAGAAAAGGTATCGGAGCAAGTTTCTTCTTCCGAATTACGCCGAAGAAAGAGGTAAAACTATCATGGTAAACACCCTTAAAAAGACCAATAAAAAAGGCTTTACCCTCGTCGAACTCGTCATTGTTATTGCAATCCTTGCAATTCTCGCCGCCATCGCAATTCCGACCGTCAGCAATGTAATCGGAACAGCAAATAAGAACACTGATTTAGCGAATGCACAAACTATTGAGCTGGCACTAAAAACTGCCGATGCAGAAATTGCTGCTAAAACAAGAACCGACATTACAACGGCGGATAAGGTTACTACTGTGCTTGCTAAATATGGTATTACCCTTGACATTATTACAGCAAAATCAGGTAAATCCGGTGCAAGCTTCCAGTACATCGGTTCCAAAGTTGTGCTAAGTTCTGATACTGTAACAGGCGCCAAAGCATTTACGGCAAACACAACATTAGACAACTTTATCAAAGACACTGCTGAATCCTAATTTAGAAATAATTGCATACCTTACCTGCAAGCCCCGGAAAACCGGGGCTTGTTTTTGCATTCAGGTGCAAAGTCGGATATTGCGGTGCAATGTGTTGTTTGGTATAATATTGGTGAATAATTTGCAAAAATGATAAAAAGGGNNGGGTGGTGTCAGCTGCTTTGAATATAATCCTGCTGCAAACGACCCGCAGTGCGCTTTATCTGACAGGAATAAAAAATGGACGTAAAGCTGTTTTTGGCGCGCCGCAATGCTTTGAACTGCCGATGAGTATGCGGGGCGGCAGGGAATGCGACGACATTCCGCTCTTTGCAAAATTTGTGCGTGATTGTGCCCAACGCGCAAAATTAACCACGAATAAAATTGTTGTCTGCCTCGAAGACGACAATATGATCAGCAAAGAATATCAGCACCTGCCTTGCAGCCGAAAAAGTTTACTTGCGTTTGCCCGTTTAGAAGCCGAGGCTGTGCTGCAAAACGGCATTGACGATTACATGATTCAAAACTACGAATATAACCGGCCCAATGCGATCACCGGAAAACTGACCAGCTCGCTGTTCGCCGTGAAAGGCACGCTGCTTGACCAAATTAGGAAAGACTTTTCAAAATGCGGATTTCATGTCATAAAAATCGTCCCCCCCATGAGCGGACTTTTATATGTTGGTAAAACATTGATCGACTCCCAAAACAAGACGGTTGCCGTGCTTGATTTTGGCTATGAAAAGACACATATGATTATTTTGCAAAACGGTCTTCCGGTTTTTCAAAGAACATTTGAGACAATCTACGATGATATCATTGAAATTTTAATGAAGGACAGGGCTGTATCCTTTCAAGATGCAGTCGGACTTGTCGACGCTTACGGTTTTTTTGGTGAGACCTCCCCCGCACAGACTTCTGAATCCGCAAAACAAATTTCCCTGCTGTTGGACACCTCTGTCAACGAAGCCATCCGGAATATCCGAATGGTGATTTCAAGTGAACGTCTGGAACTGAACAAGCTGATTTTATGCGGCGGGCTGTCTGCGGTACCGGGATTTACTGAGTTTTGCGACAACCTCGGGTTGGATATTCCGCTGGAAAACATAGATACCTGCGTCGCCGCGAACAAACTCCCGGAACTGAATGCGGCTGCAAAAAGAAGAGGGTGCCGCCCTGCGGCCTTTGTGACAGCCGCAGGACTGCTAAAGGCGAAAAAAACAGATGATATCGATTTTTTAAATATGATAAGGGCAAAGTCCGACGCCCGTGCGGTAAATATCAGTGTGCTTGCACTCGTCACCGTCCTTGCGCTGGGTGTGATGGCACTGGAGCCAATACTCTACAAAGTGGCGCTTCGTCAGCAGGCACAGGATCAAGTCAGCCTGTCCGACGTAAAGTATGATGAGTTGAAAAGCCTTTTGCAGCAGCAGAGCAGCCTGAGCGCACAACTCTCCAAAGTGGAAAATGACAGCAAACTGCTGCCCGCCGGAAAAAGCAAGACGAAAGAAACGGTAAAGCAGCTGTTAGATCAAGTTGCCGCAAAGGCCAAGGCAATAAACTCCTGTGATATTGACAATACTGCGGGGAGCATTGCCCTTGTCTTTCAAACTGCGAATTATAACGACTATTTGACCGTAAAACACAGCGTTGAAGCGAACGGCTATTTTGAAATCGCCATTCCGTTCCACGCGGAAGCCGCCTCGGATGGCTCATTTACCTGCAGTGTCGTTCTCAACATAAAGGGCTTTGTTCCTATCAATCCCAGTAGCAAAGGCGGTAGTACAAAATGAAAAATATTAAAATTTCAGGCGTTCTGCTGTATCTTTTCGGGTTTGTGCTCGCCCTTTTGCTGTATGTAAATTATGTGTTTTTGCCGTTAACCGACAGCGTTTCCGTACTCAACGCCGCACATATCACAGATGCCGCACAGATACAAACGTATGACCGGCAGCTGAATAAGATCAGCGACTTAAAACAAACGATTGCCGATGCAAAGGTGAAGCTTGGCAAAGCGGAATCAAACACCGAAGTGACCGGAAAAACCGTCGCTGAGGACGTTGCGCAGGCGGTAAAAGCAGCGGGGGTAACGCTGCAAAGTATCAACGTCAGCCCCGAAACCACCGACAAAACAAAAACCGCCTCCAACGGCAAACCGCTTCGCAGCGTCACCGTTGATTTGATGATTTCCTGCAATAACCCGCAGCTGTCGCAGCTTTTGGATTATTTTGAAAACCAGTCCAAAGGTGTTTACTATATAAATACTGTAAATATGACCCGCTCATCGGACAAACTAACCGGCAATTTAACGATGACACTGTATTATTTCTGACCGGAGGGTGCAAAACAATGCTATTGAGCCGTATGCCAATGACCGCGAATATCTATGATGCAATCGCCTGTTTTGGCTGTGTTCTCTGCGCTTTCGCGGCATCAAAGCTTATTGCTGCGCTGTTCAATGTGCTGCCTGCCAAATGGCTTTGCGATTACAACGAGCAGCCGGGCGCGGAGCTGTATGGGAAAAGACTTTTCTTTCGGCCGCACGGTATCGTGATGGCGCTTGTTCTGACAGCGGCGTTCATTGGGTTGTATTACCAGTACGGCTGCGGTTTTTATTTTTTCGCGTGCTGCTTTGCAGCGATCATTCTCTTGCTGATCAGCATTGCCGATTACCGGTATTCTATAATTCCCGATCAATTCACACTCGTTTTGCTGCTGACCACGGCGGCAGTGACCGGATACGATCTTTTGAGCAAACAACATCTTTTCAGTTCTAACTGGCTTTCCCCGCTGTACGGCGCGGCCGCCGGTGCCGGATTGATGCTAACGCTCGGGCTTTTGGGCAAGCTTCTCTACAAAAAGGAGGGCATCGGCTTCGGGGATGTGAAGCTCTTCGGCGCAATTGGAATTTTGACCGGATTTCCTCAAATATTGATTGTATTTTTACTCACTATTTTTTTAGCGTTTCTTCATATTATTTATCTTTTATTGCGCAAACGGATTTCTAAAGAGGTCTATCTTCCGCTTGGGCCGTACCTGTGTTTGGGACTGTTGCTGTTTTTGGCGTTTAACCGGCAAATCAACGGCTTTTTCAGCTGGTACATGTCTTTGCTCAGTTTTTAAAGGAGTTTGCGATGAAAATTACCAATTTAAAGCTTGGACAGATTCTAATTAATTCGGGCGTGCTGACCGAGGAACAACTCCGCCAGGCTCTGATTCGCCAAAAAGGAACCAACACCCGTCTTGGCAGGATTCTGATTGAAGACCAGTTTCTTTCGGAAATGCAGATTATCCGGTCGTTGGAACAGCAGCTGTCCATTCCGTATCTCGACCTGTCCTCCATCAGTGTGGACCCGGCACTGTCGGCTATTGTTCCCGAGGAACTGGCTCGATCCAATTTAATTGTTCCGATTAAAAGGGATGGCATTATTTTGACAGTCGCAGTCGCTGACCCTCTGGATTACAACGCGATCAACGACATTGGCACCTACACAAAATTAAAGATAAATCCGGTCATTGCTGAGCACGATAAATTGGAAACAAAAATTCGTGAATTGTACACCACCCAGAAAGCTTTCGCCGCCGCGATGGAACTTTCCGCCGCCCAGCAGGATGCACAGTCGGAGCTGTACGAATCGGCACAAGGGACAGATCAGCCGATTATCCGCTTTGTCAATAATATGATCGAACAGGCGGTTCTTTTAAAGGCGAGCGATATTCATATTGAACCGCAGGAAAAGTCGATGCGTATCCGCTTCCGCGTGGACGGCCGTTTGAGCCTTTACATGGAGACAAGCGCCGAGTTGATTCCGTCGGTCGTTTCCCGGATTAAATTTATCGGCGGTATGAACATCGCCGAAAAGCGAATTCCGCAGGATGGCCGTATCAGTTACAGCATAGGCGGCAAGGGAATTGATATGCGAATTTCCGTTCTCCCCTGTGTTTACGGTGAAAAAGTGGTCATCCGTATCACCACTGCGCTCAGTTTTGCGCTTGTGAAGGAAGAAATTGGATTCTTGCCGGAAAATCTGATTAAATTCAACGAAATGCTTAAAAATAACCATGGTATCATTCTTCTGGTCGGCCCGACCGGAAGCGGAAAGTCCACTACGCTTTATACCGCGCTGAAAGAAATCATGCGCGATGACATCAATATTGTCACGGTGNNAAACCCGGTCGAAATGATCATTCCAAACATCACACAGGTCGATGTCAACACAAAGGCAGGGCTGACCTTTTCCTCAGTGCTGCGTTCCATTTTAAGACAGGACCCCGACGTTGTGATGATCGGTGAAATCCGCGACACGGAAACCGCCGAAATCGCCAGCAGCGTTGCCATCACCGGACATCTTGTGCTCTCCACCCTACACACCTATGATGCGGCAAGCTCCATCGTGCGGCTTGTGGATATGGGGGTTGAACCGTATATGGTTTCGTCTTCCATGCTCGGTGTCGTCGCGCAGCGTCTTGTGCGCACGCTTTGCCCCCACTGCAAGCAGGAATATTGGGCAAGTGAAGAAGACCTCGCGGCTTTGGGACTTGAAAAGGGTACGCAGCTTCCGCTTTACCGCGCAAAGGGATGCAGCTATTGCGGCGGCAAGGGTTACAAGGGAAGAACGGCAATTCACGAAATCATGCCTGTTTCCTCCGCGATTAAATCCTGCATTAACCACGGCCAAAGCATGGACGAAATCCGCGAAATTGCAATCAAAGAGGGCATGACGACTCTTGACGATAATATAAAGAGAATAGTCATTGACGGCAAAACTTCCATTCAGGAAATGCTTGAAATCTATTCCTTGAAAATGTGAGGTAAAGGGCTATGGATTTTTTTCAGATTGTTAAAAACGGCGTTGCCTTTCACGCTTCCGACATTCATCTTGCAACAGGCAACAGGCCGGCCTACCGCATAAACGGTACAGTGCGGTTTGTAGACACGTCCCCCCTTACCGCCGGAGAAGTGGATCATATGATCAGCCAATGCCTCACCCCCGAAAAATACGAGGAGTTCCGCGCTGCGGGCGATATTGACGCTTCGGCTGAAATTACTGAATGCGGCCGGTTTCGCGTAAACGCATTTAAACAAAACCGCGGCGTAACGTTGGTGCTGCGGATTATCAATGCCGCCACTCCGGAGATTTCGGAGCTGCATCTGCCCCGGTCAATCGACCGCGTGCTGGAACTGAGGGACGGCCTTGTGCTGGTCACCGGCCCGACCGGAAGCGGTAAATCAACCACGCTGGCGGCGATTATCAACGAGTACAATAAAACACGCAGCAGCCACATTATTACGATTGAAGACCCGATTGAATATCTTCATACCCCTAAGAACTGCATTATCAATCAGAGGGAAGTCGGGGCGGACAGCGCTTCTTACGCAAGGGCTCTAAAGGCCGCCCTGCGTGAGGACCCGGATATTATCCTCGTGGGCGAAATGCGCGACCTTGAGTCGATTTCGATTGCAATCACCGCGGCTGAAACCGGGCATCTGGTGCTTTCCACACTGCACACAATCGGCGCTTCTAAAACGATTGACCGGTTAATTGATGTATTTCCTCCGCAGCAGCAACAGCAAATCAAAACCCAGCTTTCCCTTGCGCTGAAAAGCGTAATTTCACAGCGGCTGCTGCCGACAGCCGACGGCAAAGGGCGCATTGCCGCATTTGAGATGATGTTTGTCAACTCCGCAATCAGCAACCTGATTCGCGAGGGCCGAACCGCCAACATTAGTCAGGCCATCCAAACCGGCGTGAATCAAGGTATGACGACGCTCGGCAAGAGCATTGACGAACTGCTGCTTCGGGGTGCCATTACGAAGAATGTTGCCAGCGAGTACAGCCTTGACCTCAACGCGCATAATTCATAACAACCTGCAACAAACCTCGGAAGAAGGGATTTTATTGCATTATCATTACACGGCAGTTAATATTAAAAATAAAAAATCCCATGGCTTTATCAACGCCGAAAACAAAGCGGACGCGATTGCTCATTTGCAGGAAGAGGGGCTGACTGCGCTTTCACTGACGAACGAAGCCGAAAAGAGCGCCGCACCAAAATCCATTTGGGAAATGGAACTGACCGGCTCGGATATTCATAAAGCAAAGATTCAAAAAAAGAAATTACTTACCATCATGAATCAGATGGGAATTATGATAAAAGCCGGTGTTTCCCTTTCGATGGCAATGGGTGTTTTAATTGACGGTGAGAAGGATAAAAAGGTAAAGCAGATTTTAAATGAGATGAATGACGATTTATACACTGGTATTCCGATTTCCGATTCAATGACAAAATTTAAAGCGTTTCCGGAAATCATCGTCAACATCGTGCAGTCTGGGGAGGCCAACGGCCGTCTTGACACTGCGTTTGAGCGCTGCGCAAAGATTTTGGACAAGGAAATCCAGCTTACTGCAAAATTGAAAGGCGCGACCGGCTACCCGATTTTCTTATTGATTCTCACTGTTTTTCTGATGATTGTGATGAACGCGTTTGTTCTGCCAAATTTTGTGAGTATTTTTAAGGAGTTTGACGCTAAGCTTCCCGCAATCACCATATTTGTGATGTCGGTTTCTTCTTTCATTACGACCAAATGGTATTTGATTGTGCTCGGCGTATTCCTCATCATTTTTACATTTGTCATACTCCGAAAAAAGTACTATCCCTTTGCACTAACTGTGGACAGGCTTTTGCTTTTGATCCCGGGCGTGGGTACGCTGCTGAAACAGTCCTACATTGCGCGCTTCTGCCGTATTATGTCCTCTCTTGTGGAAGCGGGCGTGGACATTGTAAAAGCGCTTGAAATTTCACGGGATGTCATCCCGAACCGATTTATGAAGGATAAGCTGACGCAGATTATTGGCGAAGTAAAGGTTGGCTCGTCTATCAACGCTTCAATGGCCAGATTTCCGGTTTTTGACGCGCTGCTTGTGTCCATGATAAAGGTTGGCGAAGAATCCGGTATGCTGTTTGAAACGATGGAAAAAATGGCAACCCTGTACGAGCAGCAGACAGATGAAACGACAAAACGGCTGACGAGCGCAATGGAACCGGCTATGACCGTTATTATTGCGGTCGTCGTCGGCACGGTTGTGATCTCAATCGTCATTCCGATGTTCGGTATGTACAACGTTATTTCCAACGGCTGAAAGCGGTATAAACAACTGTCGGCGGGGTATTCCCCGCCGATGTTTTTGATCATTTGCTATCTGAACATGACTTCGACGTTGTCGAGCAGGCTGCCCACTGCGTGCATTGCCTTGTTAGCGTTGCGCTTTAGGTGCTTGTTGTCTTTCATCATTCTGTTGCCGATTGAAGCAACAGCGATGCCGGCGACCATCCCCGTTCCTATTCCTTTGACAAAGCCCATCGTTTGCTTATACATGAAATAACCCCTCCATACTGAATTGATAAAACAAAGGCCTTTCAATATCTTCCCCCCTTTCACGCTGATTATTTTTGAAAATTATGGCAAAATTATATTGAATAAAGGAGTACACTATGCCAACACTGAACATTGTAATGGTCGAACCCGAAATTCCGCAGAATACGGGAAACATTGCACGTACCTGCGCCGCTACGGGCGCGAAACTTCACCTGATAGGGCCGATGGGCTTTCAAATCGATGATAAAAAGTTAAAGCGTGCCGGACTGGATTACTGGCATTTGCTCGACATCACCTATTACGATAGCCTTTCCGATTTTTTCAGCCGCAATACGGGTGAATTTTACTTTTTTTCAACGAAAGCACAGCATATCCATTCCGAAATCGAATACCCTGATAATTGCTACCTCTTCTTTGGGAAAGAAACTGCCGGCCTTCCTGAAAAGCTGCTGTATGACAACCCCGAACGCTGCGTGCGGATTCCAATGATTAATGACGACGCGGCACGCAGCCTGAATCTGTCAAATTCCGTTGCAATCGGAGTTTACGAGGTTCTGCGCCAATGGGGATTTCCTGCGCTCCTGTGCAAAGGGCAATTAAGGGAATACAAATGGTGATTATTTTTTAACAAACTTACTTCAAATCCCCGTTTTGAAGGCCAATCTGCTTGAAATTATTTACATTTTATTGTATACTATTTGAGGTAAATCGTATATTCTTAATTTCATAATATAAAGGAGTGCTAACCATGAATTATCTAAACAAGAAGACCGTGGAAGATATTGACGTTGCAGGCAAAAAGGTTTTGGTACGCTGCGATTTTAATGTACCGTTTGACGCCGAGGGCAACATTACCGATCCAAAACGTATCGACGAAGCACTGAAAACAATCAAGTATCTGATCAACCACCATGCAAAAGTGATTCTCTGCTCACATCTTGGCCGTCCGAAGGGCGAGTTCAACATGAAGTATTCCCTTGCTCCTGTCGCAAAATACCTATCAAAGGTGCTTGGTCAAGAAGTTAAAATGGCAACAGACGTCATCGGTGACAGTGCAAAAAGTATTGCCGCTTCCTTAAAAGACGGTGAAGTGGAACTGATTGAAAATGTCCGCTTCCACAAAGAAGAAGAAAAGAACGACCCTGCGTTCTCAAAAGAATTAGCCTCTTTGGCTGAAATATATGTAAATGACGCGTTTGGCACAGCGCACAGAGCCCATGCATCCACAGCGGGTGTCGCGGCATATCTTCCTGCTGTATGCGGCTACTTGATTCAGAAGGAAATCACCATTATGGGCGGCGCGCTCAGCAACCCGAAGCGTCCGTTCGTCGCTATTTTGGGCGGCGCAAAGGTTTCCGATAAAATCGGCGTAATCGAAAATCTGCTTGAGAAGGTTGACACACTTGTCATTGGCGGCGGCATGGCCTACACCTTCATGAATGCACTTGGATATTCCATCGGCACATCCATCTGTGAAGGCGACAAGGTAGAGCTTGCTAAGGATATGATGGCAAAAGCAAAGGAAAAGGGCGTTAAGTTCTTGATTCCGGTAGATAATATCGTTGCTACCGAATACAAACCCGATGCCGAACACAAGCTTGTTGATTCAGACCAAATTCCGGACGGCTGGATGGGTCTTGATATCGGACCTAAAACAGCAGCTCTGTTTTCCGATGCTGTTCATGGTGCAGGCACAGTTGTTTGGAACGGGCCCATGGGCGTTTCCGAGTGGGACAACTTTGCAGCCGGCACGATTGCCGTTGCCAAAGCAGTNNTCATCGGCGGCGGCGATTCCGCGGCAGCCGTTGAAAAACTTGGTTTTGCTGAAAAAATGACCCACATCTCCACGGGCGGCGGCGCTTCCCTTGAATTCCTTGAGGGTCTTGAACTGCCGGGTATCGCGTGCCTGAACGATAAATAAGCAAGCCGAAGCTTGCAAGTGAGCAAATGCGGCAGCCGGTCTGCCGCATTTGAAGTATATTAAACATTTACTTTGAAGTAGATATCATCATGAACAAAAAACTGAGAAAAGCAGTCATCGCCGGTAACTGGAAAATGAACAAAACTCCTGCCGAGGCAAAAGAGTTAATTGAAGGCATTAAACCTCTCGTAAAAGACGCTGACTGCGGCGTTGTGGTCTGTGTTCCTTACATCGATCTTGCTGTGGCACTTGAAGCCACAAAAGGCACAAACATCGGCGTTGGCGCCGAAAACTGCCATTGGGAAAAGAGCGGCGCGTTTACCGGAGAAATTTCAGCGGACATGCTTTCCGCCATCGGCGTTCAGTACGTCATTATCGGCCACAGCGAGCGCAGAACGTATTTCGGTGAAACAGACATTACTGTCAACAAGCGCGTACGCGCGGCTTTGGACAACGGCCTGACCGTTATTCTTTGCGTTGGCGAATATCTTGAGCAGCGCGAGCAGGGCATTACAGCCGAACTCGTTGCCATGCAGACTAAGATTGCCCTCGGCGGCGTATCTGAAGACGAGCTTAAGAAGATTATCCTTGCATACGAGCCTGTTTGGGCAATCGGCACCGGAAAAACTGCACCCTCTGCACAGGAAAACGAAGTTTGCGCAGTGATCCGTTCAACCGTCAAAGAACTGTACAACGCCGCAGCAGCGGATGCAATGACCGTTCAGTACGGTGGCTCCATGAATGCCAAAAACGCAAACGAACTGCTTGACCAGCCTGACGTTGATGGCGGTTTAATCGGCGGCGCCTCCTTAAAGCCGGCAGATTTTGCCGAAATCGTAAAAGCGGCAAACAGGTAAGAGGCAGATTCACAGCTTATTTGCATTATAATTTAGCCTTGACAGGAGTTTATCTTATGAAAAATCCATTAATACTCATGATATTGGACGGTTTTGGCATTGGCGGGGAAAGCGGAAACGCGATTAAAGCGGCCAACAAACCGAATATTGACCGTCTTTTTGCAAACAACCCAATCACAGAAATTGGCGCTTCCGGTCTTGATGTCGGTCTGCCTGACGGTCAAATGGGCAACTCCGAGGTTGGTCACACCAACATTGGCGCGGGCCGCATTGTTTATCAGGAATTGACCAGAATTACAAAATCAGTTCTTGACGGCGACTTTTTTGAAAATTCTGCTTTTCTTGCCGCTGCTGATAACGCGGTGGCGAAGGGAAGTGCCCTCCATCTGATCGGTCTGCTTTCCGACGGCGGTGTTCACAGCCACAACACTCACCTTTATGCTTTGGTGGAGCTTGCAAAGAAACGCGGCTGCAAAAAAGTTTACGTTCATGCTCTGCTCGACGGCCGCGATGTTCCGCCGTCCTCCGGCAAGGATTTCGTCGCTGACTGTGCACAAAAGCTCAAGGAAATCGGCGTGGGTGAAATCGCCACCGTCATGGGCCGCTACTACGCAATGGATCGTGACAACCGCTGGGAGCGCGTTGGAAAAGCCTATGCCGCAATGGTTTACGGCGAGGGCGTTCAGTGCGACGATCCGGTAAAGGCCGTTGAGGAATCTTATAAAAATGAAGTAACCGATGAATTTGTGCTGCCGACTGTCTGCGCCAAGAATGCAGAAATCAAAGCGGATGATTCCGTTATCTTCTTTAACTTCCGCCCCGACAGAGCACGTGAAATCACGCGCACCTTTGTTGACCCGGAGTTTAACGGCTTTGAGCGCAAAAAAGGCTTC
This sequence comes from Ruminococcaceae bacterium UBA1865, assembly GCA_002338255.1. Taxonomy (GTDB): domain Bacteria; phylum Bacillota; class Clostridia; order Oscillospirales; family Acutalibacteraceae; genus Caproiciproducens. The sequence goes on from DDHX01000010.1 coordinate 55,368, forward strand.
TTTCCGCTCACCTATGTGTGCATGACGCAATATGACGCCACAATGCCGAACGTACTGGTGGCATTTAAGCCTCAGTCACTGAAAAATACCTTTGGAGAATACATTTCCGACAAGGGTTTAACACAGCTTCGTATTGCAGAAACTGAGAAATACGCCCATGTGACCTTCTTTTTTAACGGCGGCGTGGAAAAACAGTATCCGAACGAAGACAGAGTTCTGATTCAGTCGCCTAAAGTTGCTACTTACGACCTCCAGCCGGAAATGAGCGCGAATGAAGTAACAGATGCTTTGGTAGACCGTATTAAAAGCGGTAAATACGACGTCATTATTTTAAATTTTGCAAACTGCGATATGGTTGGACACACGGGTGTCTTTACGGCGGCAAAAGCGGCTGTGGAAGCGGTTGACAAATGTGTAGGCAGAGTGACCGACGCAATTGCACAAATGGGCGGTATTGCATTGATTACGGCTGACCACGGCAATGCCGACAAGATGTACGAAGAGGACGGCTCTCCGTTTACAGCGCACACGACCAACCCTGTTCCATTCTGTGTCATTGGCCACCCCTGCAAGCTCCGCACCGGAGGCAAGCTGGCTGATATTGCGCCGACTATGCTCAAACTTTTGGGCTTACCACAACCGGCAGAGATGAGCGGCTCCAGTATTATTGAATAAATTTTACAAATCAGCAAACTCTTTCTGAAATAGTCCATAAACATAAAACAAAAAAGAGCCTGCAATTCGTGTCAACAACACCGATTGCAGGCTCTTGCTATGTTTCATTCTAAAGTCATCTACAGAAATATTTTGAAGTTCTTTTCTGCGATAACTTCTTTTCAGATAAGCGAATTACCCAACCTTCGTTTCCCATAGACCATGGAGGTTGCAATACGCATAGGCCGCGACCGCTTCGTCATTCTCAAGGACAAAAACCGCTTCCGGCTTATCCCCTGGCTTTAAAATTCTGCGCTGACCGCCGTTTTTGGTCTCGAGATAAATCCACTCGATGTAGTGTTCTTCCAGCATCGGATGAGGCACACTGCCAACTTTCACGGTAACTGTGTTTCCGGAAATACTGATCACCGGCAGATGTTTTTCGTGTGCCGCCTCCACTGTGTTCGGTATTAGCTCCGTCATCGGTTCCCCGCAGCAGATCATGGAAACCCCACTGTTGAAGATCATCCCGACAAAGTTCCCGCAATGCTTACAGATATAAAATTTCGCGTTCTTGTTTGACATAATAAATGCCCCCTTTTAACATATTTCGTTTTATTATTATAACATTATTGTTATAAATAATAAAGATATAATTTATGAACATTTATTTTTATGTAATATGCACTGTTGTAATCAGAAATATTGTACTGCATAAAATTGACACTCATGCGTGACTGATCTTTTTAATAAAACAGGAAGATTTATTTGTTATTATTTATTTATAAGCTAAATATAACAATTATGTTAACCTCGTTGCATTGAGGGATAAAAAATGTTAAAATAGCTTTATCCCAAAAATTGAGGGGTGATCTAACTGTATTTCAAAAGAATGACGGCAGTTTTCCTCTGCCTTACCATATTGTTCTCCTTTGCCGCATGCAGCAAAAAAGAACCTAAGAATGCCAATAAAAAAATGAATTATATTCTGACTGCCGAACCGAAAACGCTTGACCCGCAGATTGCCTCGGACAGTTCCTCAATTGTTGCGATTGAGGCGCTGTACGAAGGTCTTGCGCGCCTTGACGCGAAGCATCAGGCTTACCCCGGCGTGGCCGAAAAATGGGAGAGCAACGCGGACAGCACCGTGTTTACCTTCACGCTTCGCAACAACGCCAAATGGGCGAATTCAGGGAATGATAAGACGCCTGTCACTGCCGACGACTTTGTTTTTGCCTTCCGGCGGGCACTTTCGCCCCAAACCGGCTCAACGACCTGTTCCCAAATGTTTTGCATTAAAAACGCCAAAGAAGTAAATTCCGGAGCGCTTCCGGCCGACCAGCTCGGCGTGACCGCGAAAGACGCACATACATTAATCGTACAGCTCAACTACTCCTATCCGGATTTTCCGGTCCTCACAGCTTCTGCTGTATTTATGCCCTGCAACCAGAAGTTTTTTGAAAGTGCCTCCGGCCGCTACGGATTGGAGCGCAAATATTTATCCAGCAACGGACCTTTTGAAATTGATGGGAAATACGGCTGGGAACATGGCAAATATCTTAATTTGGTACGTTCCTCTACCTATTCTGGCAATAAAAAGCCACTTCCATCAAATGTAAAATTCAGCATTATCAGCACAGCGACGGATCTCCCAGACCCGGTCACCGCGCTGACTACCGGAGCAGCGGATGCGATTGCGATGCCAATCGATAAGGTGCCGGCCGCAACTGCCGCGGGCTGCACCATTTCTTCATTTGAAGACACAACCTGGGGCCTTTGCTTTAATACGCAATCCAATATTATGAAAAACTCGAACATACGCAAGGCGTTTATTCAGGCGATTAACCGTGCGGCAGTTATAAAATATTTACCAAAGAACATGAGTGTGGCGGAGAATATTATCCCCCCCTCCACGACATGGATGAGCAAAAACTACCGTACACTCGCAAGCAGCGGCCCTTTTTACTTGAAACAGGATAAGAATGCTGCCGCACTGCTTACAACCGGATTAGCCCAACTCTCTTTGCTAAAACTGCCCAGCATCAATGTCATTTGCCCCGACGACCCCAACGTTAAGCTGATGCTCAATGAAATGATTGCCAGTTGGAACACTCAATTCAATTACTATTTTAACATGGAACCGCTTAGCAGCGATGCTCTGGCCGCGCGCATCAAGTCGGGTAACTTTGAAGTTGCGATTTCTTCCGTTCAGCCTCTTAGCGACGGCCCGTTGGCTGTTTTATCACAGTTTAAAACCGGTTCGCAGAAAAACCCTGCCGTATTAAAAGACCCCGCCTTTGACGCAATGCTGACCGCCGCAGAGAAAAAGGGCGGCAGCGAGGCAACGACCGCATTTACAGCCGCAGAAAAATATTTGAATGAACAGGGCATATTCTATCCCCTCTATTACCAAAAGAATTACTTTGCCACCGCCAAGGGTGTTAGCGGTGTTGTGTTTCAGCCTTACGGCGCAGGTGTAGACTTTATTCAAGCCGGAAAAGAATAGTTACAATAACAGCCGCCTTGCAGATTTTAAACTGCAAGGCGGCTGTTTGTTGGATTTATTTAATTTTGCACACCATAAATCGTTCAGCGGGTAACAGAGCCATTATGCTGCATAACCCGATGTGCACAGTTTCTCAAAGGAACACTGCCAAAAGTGCGGAACCGGCAATCAGCACTGCACAGGTAATAGCCACAATACGTACAATAATTGTACGGGCATCAGTATGGTGTTTTTCTTTTTTACGATTTTGCATCGGTATATCCTCCTGATAGCCTAAAAATTATATTCTTATATTATACCAACGTTATTGGATAAAAACAATGCACAACATATGAATTTTAAACAATCATTTTGAATACAGAGCTGTCCCGAACGCGGCGCATGTTTATGCAATACCCGAAAGCTTCTCCTGTCCCGGCTTATGTTTTGTTAAATGAAGCAGGATAAATTACACTGCCGACCCGGTAAATTTTTTTTCTCTGTTTTCCCTCTTGTACTCCAGTCTTGTCATATCAAGAATATTTTCCTGCCCACGCACGTCCAATTCACGATATTGGGACAGAAGTGCAGCTTCGTCCTTGCTCAGTGCAGAAGGCGGTTCCGGCGTATCTATCCGTCCAAACAAATAATCGAGGCTCACACCGTAGTAATTTGCAATAACGCAGAGTGCTTCATAATTCAGCTGTCTTTTTTCGTTTTCATACATGGAATATGCCTCACGGGAAATATTTAAAAGGGCAGCGATATCATTTTGCGTGAGTTTATGCCCTGTTCTAAGTTCCTTCAGTTTCTGAGCGACCACCTCATCATCCCCCTCCCAAAATTATACAGTTTAATAAGATTACACGCAATTTATGTAACAATTAGTTACATAAATTGTCAATTTTATCCATAATTCGTTGACTTAGTAANNCAATTTGTTACTATAATGTAATTATAAGAACTTCCAATATTTACTACTTGACTTTGATTTAGCGCTTGAAAGGCTGTGTAAGAATGAGTGAAACAATGGTGGATTATCTTGCAGAAAACTGTAACCTTTACATTTCAGACCTTCGTCTGTCGTCAAACAGTGCAATCATTCTGCCAACTGTCATGGAATTGGAAGAAGATTTGTTTTCTGCTGAAGATTGGAGCGCAAGTCTTTCGTATATCTTTCAAAAAACATTATGCTTTGAAACTCCTGGGATTGCAAAGCATTATTATATTGACAAGCTAATCGCAAATTTATCATATGATGATAAACAAGATTGTTGAGGTGTTAAAATGTCAATTATGCATTGTTTTCACTTCACTTTAGTTTACATAACGATTGACATCTCCACTATTTTGCAATAGAATAGTAATGCTTTATGTGTAGAGTATGAATTTTGAGGTGCAACTGAATGGATCAAAGAAATAATAATTATCGTCCAAAACGCACACCCACACCCTCGAATCCCGATAACCGCACTGTTAGGAAAAACTATCCCGACGATGTTGACCGGTACAACTATGTTGACCGTGATATTTACAGCAACGGCGGGTCGCATTATGCAGACGATTCACGATATACGGGCGGCGGACGCCGCGGCAAGAAAAGAAACAATCGAAAAAAAGGTGGTGCAAAGAAGGTTTTCTTTACCATTTTATCGCTTGTGCTTATTATTGCACTGGGAGTAGGCGCCTACGCCATGATTATGATGTCGCGATTGGACCGCTCTGATAACACCAATACCGCAAGTTACGTGGAACAGCCGTCCGCGGCACCCACATGGGGCGTTATTTCGGACAGCAAAGTTACCAACATCCTTCTGATTGGCACAGACAAGGGTGATGACGGTAACAGCAGCCGCAGTGACACGACCATGCTGCTTTCAATCGATAACACCGCAAAGACGATTAAGCTGGTTTCGTTCCTGCGTGATCTTTATGTTGAAATCCCTACAATGAAAAAACAAAAGCTGAACGCAGCCTACTCAAAAGGCGGCGCGGGACTTACCATGCAGACGCTTGAAAATAATTTCAGAGTCAATATTGATAAATATGTTTCCGTGGATTTTGAAAGTTTTTCTGCCATCATTGATAAAATGGGCGGGCTGGATATTCAGATGGACAAAAAGCTTTGCGACGCGGAAAACCGCAATATGGGCAGCAACCTCAAGCCCGGTGTGAACCATCTGAACGGCAGGTTGGCCCTGTATTACGCCCGCATTAGGGAAACGGACAGCGACTTTGGCCGCACCGGCCGCCAGCGTGAAGTAATGGAGCTGATGATTCAAAAGTTTAAGACGATGAATCCGCTGGAAATCAATAAATTGATGTACGACAACCTACATTATATAGGAACGAATTTAAGTGACGCAGACTTGGTCTATTTGGCCTCCATTGCGGGGTCGGCTTCCAAATATCCCATGAAAACTATGTATGTACCAAACCCGAACACCTATAAAGATAGGAAAATTAAGGGAGTTGGCGATGTGTTAGACCCTGATTTGACAAAAAACAGCCAGCTTTTGAGAACTTTCCTCTACGGTGAAAACGCCGAAAACACCACAAGCGCTTCTGTCGGAAACTAATTCTATCACATCTGCCGCTTCCATGGCCAGCCGGCCTTGGAGGCGGTTTCTTTTTTCACAATAATATAATTGCGGCTCCTTATATAGATATGACTCATCATTTTGCATTTTCTATTCACTATTTATGAAAAAAATGGTATAATAATAAAGTTAATCACAAATGCGGGAATTCGATTCTCTTGGAGGTAAAAACATGGACAAAAAAACTTTTTACATTACGACGCCGATTTACTACCCTTCTGGTAAGCCGCACATCGGTCACAGCTACACCTCTGTTGCATGTGACGCAATTGCGCGCTACAAACGCATGCAGGGTTACGACGTCATGTTCTTGACCGGAACCGATGAGCACGGCCAGAAGATTGAGATAAATGCAGAAAAAGAGGGTGTTACCCCCAAGGAATATGTCGATAAAATCGTCGCGGGCTTTCAGGATTTATGGAAGCTTTTGAATATTTCCAACGACCGTTTTATCCGCACGACGGATGACTACCACGTAAAAGCCGTACAAAAAATTTTTAAGACTCTTTTTGACAAGGGTGAAATATACAAGGGCCAATATGAAGGCTGGTACTGCACCCCTTGTGAATCTTTCTGGACCGAAACACAGCTGAAGGACGGCAAGTGCCCTGACTGCGGGCGCGAAGTCAAAAAAGCGAACGAAGAAGCCTACTTCTTCCGTATGTCCAAATACGCTGACAGACTGTTAAAGCTGTATGAAGATCAGCCAAACTTTATTCAACCGCAAAGCCGCAAAAACGAAATGATCAACTTCATTAAGCAGGGACTTGAGGACTTGTGTGTTTCGCGCACAAGCTTCACCTGGGGTATTCCGGTTGATTTTGATCCGAAGCATGTCGTTTATGTTTGGCTTGACGCACTGACAAACTATATCACCGCCTTAGGCTACGGTTCGGATGATGATTCCGCCTATCAAAAATACTGGCCGGCCGACGTACATTTTGTCGGCAAAGAAATTGTGCGCTTCCACACCATTATTTGGCCGGCTATGCTGATGGCGCTCGACTTACCGCTGCCAAAGCAGGTTTACGGCCATGGCTGGCTCTTGTTCGGTGATGGCAGTAAGATGAGTAAATCAAAGGGCAACGTGGTTGACCCCGTTATTCTGTGTGACCGCTACGGTGTGGATGCAATCCGTTACTTCCTCCTGCGCGAAATTCCGTTTGGCGCGGATGGCGTATTTACAAATGAAGCACTGATCAGCCGAATCAATTCCGACCTTGCGAATGACTTGGGCAATCTTTTGTCCCGTACCACTGCAATGGCCGAGAAATACTTTGGCGGCCGAATTCCCACTGAGCGCGAAAGCGACCCGATCGACGACCAATTGATTACGATGGCGCTGGAACTTCGCAAGAAATGCGATGATGCCATTTCCGCTTACCAGTTCAGCAATGCGCTGACCGAAATTTGGAAGCTCATTGCGCGTACCAATAAATATATTGACGAAACCACTCCATGGGCGCTCGGCAAGAATGAAACCAAGCGTGCGCGGCTCGCCGCAGTCATTTACAATCTGTGTGAGAGCCTTCGTATTGTCTCCGTCCTCATCACTCCGTTTATCCCGGAAACCGCGCCGAAAATTCAAGCGCAGCTGGGCTTAAAAGCCGATTCGCTAACCTATGAGTCCGCCGCCCAATGGGGCATTTTACCTGACGACGCAGTTATCACAAAGGGTGAAACCCTGTTCCCGCGCATTGATGTAGAAAAAGAAATTGAAGAATTGAATGCATTAATTCCGAACCCGGCCGCTGGAAAGCAGGAAAAGCCGGAGGATAAAAAGATTGAAGGAATCACTCAGATTAGCATAGACGACTTCGGAAAAGTTGAGCTCCGTGTGGGTAAGGTTATCGCTTGCGAGCCGATTAAGAAGGCAAAGAAGTTGCTTAAGCTGACCATTGATGACGGCGTAGGTGAAAGAACTGTTGCCTCCGGCATTGCAAAATGGTACAAGCCCGAAGATTTAATCGGTCACAGCATCATTTTGGTTGCCAACCTGAAACCCGCAATGCTGTGCGGCGTAGAAAGTCAGGGTATGATTCTGGCGGCGGACGCGGGCGAAGATGAAGTAAAGGTCATTTTTGTTGACGGTATCCCAGCCGGCAGCAAAATTCGCTGATATGGACAAACTGAATAATATATTTGACTCCCACGCGCACTATGATGATACCGCTTTTGATGAGGACCGTGATTTGCTTTTAACTGAGTTGCCGCAGCGCGGTATTTGCAATGTGGTAAACTGCGGCGCGGATTTGGGTTCTTCCGCCGCCTCCATCGCGTTAGCGGCAAAGTATTCATACCTGTATGCCGCTGTCGGCGTTCATCCCGAATGTGCCAAGGACGCGCCGCAGGATTATTTGGAACAGCTTGAAGCGCTGATTACAAAGAATAAAGTGGTCGCGGTCGGGGAAATCGGGCTGGATTATCACTTTGAAGAAAACGCACCGAGGGATGTACAGAAAGCGATATTGGAAAGCCAGATTGTGCTCGCGCAAAAGCACAATCTTCCCATTATTGTGCATGACCGTGATGCCCAT
>DDHX01000010.1:63706-70577 GCA_002338255.1 Ruminococcaceae bacterium UBA1865
CCGGTGGAGGTTGCGGCCTCCATTCCACTGGAGCGCATGCTGATGGAAACGGATTGCCCGTATATGACACCGGTGCCGTTTCGCGGCAAGCGAAACGATTCAACTTTAATTGCCTATACCGCAGCCAAAATCGCGGAAATTCGAGGCATAACCATCGAAGAAATTTTAAAAGTGACGCGCCATAACGCGGAAACGCTTTTTGGGATTGTTTAAATAATAAAAACCGGATGGATACGCTAAATGCGGCCATCCGGTTTTTTATATGCTTTTTTTAATCGCGATTAGAAATTTTTATGACCAGCGCCGTGATGTCGTCGTCGTGACCGTCGCCGCGGCGCGCAATCGCCTGCGTTACAATCTCTTCCGCAAGCTCCTGCGGCACCTGACCGCGCCACTCCTCCACAGTATCGCAAAGCCATTCATCACCGGCGGCAAGCGCGCCGTCGGAAAGCAGAATCAGCAGATCGCCGTCATTTAGGCTGTCGGAAGATTTGGTAAAGTTGATGTCGTTTAGAATTCCGATTGGCAGACTTGGCGCGTCAATGATGACGGCTCTGCCGGATTTTCGCAGCACGCTGATTGGTGCACCGGCCTTCATAAACTCAACGTTGCCACTGAATAAATCCAGTGCGGCTAAATCAATTGTCGCCAGCGATTCGTCACCCGACTTGACAAGCAGGGCGGAATTAACAATTTTCAGCGCGGCGTCAAAGCCGATGCCCGCTTTAATCAGCCGTGAAAGAATGCCACTGGCCATTGCGCCATCTACAGCTGCGCGGCCACCCGTTCCCATTCCATCACTGATAATTGCGATCTGGCGGCCGTTGCCGTCCGGAAAGCACTCATAGCTGTCGCCGCAAAGCTGTGCGTTGCCGCAAGAGTGCNNCGCGCAACCGCTCAAAACCCTGTAAAGGGGTCGCTCAGTCATCTGCAGCCGGAATTTTCCTTTTGCCGAGCTGATGCATGGCTGCTGGAACATTCGGTCGCAGACACGGGAAATCTCGTTTGTAAGCTCTGCTTTGTTTAAGCGCGCGCTTTCAATCGGCGCCGTTACAATTTCAATGGACATGTGGTCAAAATGGTCGGTACGGCAGCTCACTTCAATCGGCAAAATACCCGCGTTGCGTAAAACTTCAGTGACGCGCTGTGCGGCGGCAAAATCAAACTGCTCGTAAAGTTCCAGTTCACTCGCCATATCCTCCAGCATATCACTCGTGGTGGTAAACTGGTTTGCTACCACGCTTCTGACTTGCTGTGCGCGGCTTTCCGCCACGTCCTTTATCATAAATTCATTATAGTGGCTGTTTATGGAATCAAGCATGGGATTCAACCTACTGCAATGCGTTGCAAACTGTGTATTAAAATCACTGCGGTCAATTGTCCCTTTGCTCCTCAGCTTGTCCGTCAAATCATTTAAGGAATTCATACTATCATTGTAATTGCGTTCCCAGCAATAGATTTTCAGCCCGCAATTGCAGCAGACCTCATCAATTGTTCGCTTATAAACGCCGTTTATATCCGGTGCACAGGCGGTGTAAAGCCTTTTAGCTACCTCTTCAACCGATTCTGAAACGCTGCCGAGTGCCTTTGCCGCGTAGTCGAGCTTCATGATGACCGAGCGGCGGAGTCCGTCGGCGCGCGAGGTATCCTCGCTGTGTGAAAAAATTCCGGCAAGCGGACTGCCGAGCCGCTGTGGTAGCAGCATATAAACAACCGTAGCTGCCATAACCTCATACAGTCCATTCATGACCGCCTCCTGGTTGCCGACCTGAAGCGACGCGACGCCATTGGAAATAATAAACGCGATGACCGAGGCCAAGCGCCCAATCGGTGAAAACACGCCTGCCATCATGCCGCCGAGAGCATATGCGCCGGAAAGATAGCTGACACCGGTAGTGGAAAGGCTGAACGCGATTCCCGCCGCAATACCCGCGACACTGCCGCCGGATACTCCTCCGTAGCGTGCCGCAAATAGAATCGCGATAACCGCGATAACACGCCCTAAAGAAATAGGACCCACCGTCAGATTGGAAAGTGACAACAGTAATACGCCCATCGAAAGCGCAGCACAGGCAAGCTCCTGCGCACTCATTGCACTGATGTCCCTCTTCGAATCCACAAATCCGGCTGTTCGTGCCAGGAAATATGCCACGCCGCCCGCAAGCAGCGCTTCCGCCACATACATTGCAATGGTCACAGAATTGGAACCGTTTACAAAGACAATTGCCATACCGGTTGCCAGCACCGGCAGAAAGGCTGCGGCCGGTGCGAACCCAGGATGCATTCTCAGCTTTATAAGGTCATTTAATGTCCATCGGATTGCTGCAGCAGCCAAAGCCGCTGCGATGTAATGCACCGGCACAACCGCTGCCGAGGGCAGCAGATACCCCGCAATACTGCCTAAAATAACGCTCCACAGCGCGGAATACGGAAGTGCCGCAACCGCTGCTACGCCGAATGGGGCATACTTCCCGAACACAAGCCCGCGAGCACAAAGCNNAACGAGTTGCCTTGCCACAGCTTTTGTTGGGGCCAAAGCGACCATCGGAAAGCTGACGCGTGCCGTCTTTGTTTTTATCATTCCTAATCACCGCCATACAATATTTGGAAACTTGTCCATAATTTACTAAAATTAATTATACTATATGTATATGGACAGTGTTGTCATAACGCGCTGTTATATTTTGACGTTTCATATCAAATTATAAGTATTTTTTAATTTGTGAGGTTTTTATAGTCACAGGCTGCTATCTGTGGTAAAATAATAAGTAAACATAAATTAAGAGGGTGACGATATGAAGTACAGATTTTCCGACCGCGTGTTATCGCTGAAACCATCGGCAATCCGGGAAATTTTTAAGTACGCAGCCGACCCGAGCGTCATTTCGCTTTCCGCCGGAAATCCCGCGCCGGAGGCTTTCCCAATAAAAGAAATCTCTGAAATATCGGCGAGAATTTTTGAGCAGAGACCAATTGACGCATTGCAATACAGTGTGACCGAGGGGTACACACCCTTGCGTGTACAAATCTCCGCATACATGAAGGAAAAACACAATGTCGGTCGTGACTTTGACGATATTCTGATCACAAGCGGTGCACAGCAGGTGATGGATTTAGCTGCCAAGTCACTTTGCAATGAAGGCGATACGGGCATTTGTGAAGCGCCAAGCTTTATTGGTTCGCTGAATACCTTCCGCTCCTACAATGCACATCTGCGCGGTATCCCCATGGAGCAGGACGGCATGAACATGGCTGAACTGGAAAAGGCATTAAAGGAAGAAACGCGCGTGCGGTTTATCTACACAATCCCGAACTTCCAGAATCCCTCCGGAATTACCATGAGCATGGAAAAGCGCAGGCAATTGTATGCTTTGGCGAAAAAATACAGTGTTTTAATTTTAGAGGATAATCCTTACGGTGACTTACGTTTTCGCGGGGAGCACATTGCTCCGATTAAATCCTTTGACGAGGACGGCCTCGTGATTTATGCCGGTACGTTTTCAAAGGTAATCTCCCCCGGCATGCGCGTCGGCTACGCGATTGCACCGAAGCAGCTGCTGCAAAAGATGATTGTCTGCAAGCAGGGCGAGGACGTTCACACCAACATTTGGTCACAGCTCGTTTGCAGTGAGTTTCTTACAAACTATGACTTTGCCGCGCACCTCGAAAGAATGCGTGCGATTTACCTGAAAAAGTCAACGATTGCAACAGATGCGCTCGACAAATACCTCGGTCCCAAAATCACCTACAACCCGATTGAGGGCGGCCTGTTTATCTGGTGCAATCTGCCAGACGGCATCGATATGCAGGACTTCTGCAAACAGGCGGTTTTGCGCAAAGTCTGCGTGGTACCGGGCAATGCGTTTTTAACCGATGAAAACGACCCGTGCCAATCCTTCCGCATTAACTTTTCCACGCCGACCGATGAAAATTTATTAAAAGGCATTCAAATTCTTGGTGAACTGGCCAATGATATGATCAAATAATGCTTGAAGATTTATAAATTAATATTATAATTGAACTACATTCTCCTGTGCACAGTGGAATTTCAATGTAGCAACGGGAGAATCTGAACTGGAGGCAATTTAAAATGGAAACTGCAAACACAGAACGAAAAAAGGTAATTTTCAGCGCAATTCAGCCCAGCGGCACAATTACATTAGGCAATTATTTGGGTGCGCTTAAAAATTGGATTCATTTACAGGACGAGTACAGCTGCATTTTTGCACTGGCGGATTTACACACGATTACCGTGCGGCAGGACCCTGCAAAATTTCGTCACAACGTGCTCGAAGCATATGCGCTTTTGCTTGCCTGCGGAATTGACACCGAGAAAAGCCCGTTCTTTATTCAGAGTCAGGTATGCACACATGCACAGCTCGCTTGGATTTTAAACTGCTACACTCAATTCGGCGAGTTACAGCGCATGACGCAATTTAAGGATAAATCAGCCAAGCACGCCGACAATGTAAACGCGGGCTTGTTCACTTACCCAAGCCTGATGGCGGCGGATATCCTGCTGTATCAAGCGGATTTAGTTCCCGTCGGCGCCGATCAAAAGCAGCATTTGGAACTTTCCCGTAATATAGCGGAACGCTTTAACGGCCTGTACAGCCCGACCTTTACCATACCGGATGCCTATATTCCGAAGCAGGGCGCGCGTATCATGTCCTTAAAGGATCCAACCAAAAAGATGAGTAAATCCGACGAGAATGTGAATGGCTATGTGGCCGTGCTGGATAAACCGGACGATATTATGCGCAAATTCAAACGTGCCATCACCGACAGCGAAGCCTGCGTGCGCAGTGCGGAAGGCAAGGACGGTGTGAACAACTTAATGGGTATTTACTCCTGCGTAACCGGCTTAACGAACGAACAGATTGAAAAAGAATTTGAAGGCAAGGGCTACGGCGACTTTAAAATCGCTGTGGGCGAGGCTGTCGTCGAGCATCTGCGCCCGATACAGGAGCGTTACGCCGATTACAGTAAGAATAAGGACTACCTTGAAAAGTGCTACACCGATGGTGCGCAGAAAGCGTTCTCCATTTCCAACCGCACACTGAGCAAGGTAATGAAAAAAGTTGGCTTTATTCCCAAAGCGTTCTGATTTCAACCGATATATAAAAAAACGGATGACTCTTAATGCAGAGCCATCCATTTTTTATGGAAACAATACGGCTGTCAGCGTTTAAAACGTCAATATGATGATGCAACCCGCTGCGTAAGGTTCATCATTTTTCGGTGGATTATTGCGCCGGTTTGTGGTATGATGCTGTTTTAAGCTTACCAAACCGAAAAGAGAAAGGCTGGAAGCCATGCGCAGCGAAAATTCCATTAAAAATATTATTGTGAATATCGGAAGTCAATTGCTCAACATTGTTCTGGGTTTTGTTTGCAGAACCGTTTTTATCAGAACGCTTGGCGAAGCTTACCTTGGGGTGAGCGGTTTGTTCAGCAACATTCTGACGCTGCTGTCACTTACGGAGCTTGGCGTTGGCACCGCCATCGCTTTCAGTATGTATAAGCCCCTCGCTGACAACGACCACAAAAAGATCGGTGCGCTTATGGGTCTTTATAAACGTGCCTACCGCGTCATCGGGCTGATTGTAGCCATCGTCGGCCTCGCATTCACCCCGTTCTACCCGTATTTTATTAAGAACCCGCCGGATATTCCGAACCTTACAATCATCTATCTTTTGTATATTTTTAATACCGTTATCACCTACTTTTTTTCATATAAACAATCCATCATCAACGCTGATCAGAAAAATTATATCTGCACCCTGTACCAGTACGGTTTTTCGATTGTACAGAATATTGCGCAAATTGCAATTTTGTTCATGACGCGGAATTTCATTCTTTATCTGTGCATACAGATTGTATTCAGCTTTCTTACCAACTTTCTCCTCGCAAGAAAAGCCCAAAAGATGTACCCTTATCTGAATAAATACGACAAGGAAAAGCTTGGTAAGGATGATAAAGCCTTAATTGTTAAAAACATCAAGGCGATGTTTATGCACCGAATCGGCAGCGCGGTGGTAAACGGAACCGATACTTTGGTTATGTCGAGCTTAGTCGGCATTATCAGCGTTGGCATTTATTCAAACTATTTTTTGATGACAAATACTTTACGAAACCTGACTTCACAAATCTTTGCCGGAATCACCGCGAGCGTCGGCAACCTTGGCGCATTGGAGGATAAGAAAAAATCCTATCAGATTTACCTTTCGATTAACTTTGCGGGATTTTGGATATTCAGCTTCTGTTCCATTTGCCTTTTCTGCCTTTTTAATCCGTTCATAATCATATGGACAGGACGAAAAGACCTTTTGTTTTCCGTGCCCGTTGTATTTTTGATTGTACTGAACTTTTACGCTACCGGCATGCGGCAAGCGACCTTGACCTTTAAGGATGCATTTGGCTTGTTCTGGTATGACCGCTACAAAGCAGTTATTGAAGCTGTGGTGAACCTGATTACATCTATTATTTTGACGCAGAGATATGGCGTGGCAGGCGTTTTTATTGGTACCCTCATCAGTACGATTACAATTGATTTTTGGGTGGAACCGTTGGTCTTGTTTAAGCATGGCTTTCACAGCCCGGTCAAACCTTTTTTTATTCGGTACGCTTATTACGCCGTGCTGACCGCCGCGGTGGGCTTTTTGACTTGGTACGCGTGTTCTTTTGTTCCCGGTTCGGGTTTTTCCGCCTTTGCTGTAAAGTGTGTGATTTGTTTGATAGTACCCAACGTGCTTTACCTTGCAATCTTTTGGAGTACAAAGGAATTTCAGTACCTGAAAAGCTTTGTCAAGCTTCCAAAGTTACGCGGAACAGCTTCATAACTTAAACGAATACTAAAATCCATTAAAAA
>DDHX01000010.1:70675-99005 GCA_002338255.1 Ruminococcaceae bacterium UBA1865
GGGCTTCCCCATCGCGGCCAAACACGGTCACAATGTCGCCCTCCTTCACATCCGGTACCGAAGTGACGTTCAGCATCAGCTGATCCATGCACACGCGGCCGATGATTTTCGCTTTGTGTCCGCGCACAAGCATGCTGGCTTTCTGATAAAGATGCCTTGGATAGCCGTCTGCGTAGCCAATCGGCACAGTGGCAATCTTCGTCGCCTTTTTTGTAATATATTTGCGTCCGTAGCTCACGGCAGTCTGCGGCTCAACGGTTTTTACAAGCGAAACGATGCTTTTCAATTCCATGGCCGGTATCAGGTCAATGCTGCTCCTCATCTGATCCGACGGCATCAGACCGTACAAAATCACGCCGGGGCGCACCATATCAAGCTGCATATCCGGGTAATCCAAAACAGCTGCGGAATTCGCGCAGTGTTTGATTTGAAACGTAATGCCGCGCTGTTCCAAAAGTATGACTGCTTTGATCAAATCATCATATTGCATCAAGGTGTAAGCATGGCCGTCATTTCCTTCGTCGGCAACCGCAAAATGTGTGAAAATTCCTTCTGCATTTAAAGCAGGCAGTTTGCACACTGTTTCAATATCATCAATCACGGCGGCGTCGCGGTTTGGATTCTGGTACAAAAACCCGATTCGGCTCATGCCGGTGTCCAGCTTAATGTGGACGCGCACGGTTACTCCCGCTTTGGTGGCTTCATTTGAAAGCGCTTCTCCGTATTCGGCGGAAAGCACCGCCTGTGCGATATTGAGTTCGCTCAATTTTGCCGCAAAGCAAGGCGGCGTGTAGCCCAAAATCAGAATAGGCAGGCTAATGCCCACATTGCGAAGCTGCATTGCTTCCTCTAAATTAGAAACGGCAAACCAGTCCGCCCCCAATTTTTCGTATTCCTTTGCAAGGGTTTCAGCGCCATGCCCATATGCATCCGCCTTAATTACGCAGCAGACAAGCGTTGTTGGCTTGAGCTGCTTCTGAATCATTCTAAAATTATGATCGATCGCGTCAAGGCTGACCTCAGCCCATGTTCTTTTAAAAAATTCGCTCATTCTATCATTTCACCCGCATTATTATTTGAAATATTTTACGCCGGATTCAAAAATCTTCTGATCTTTCGCTCCTGGCACATTGCCATATAAATGCTCTCCATTACGCTCTGAATGTCCCATTTTTCCGAACACGCGGCCATCCGCACTAATGATACCTTCAACTGCACAGACTGAGCCGTTTGGATTCCACTCAATTTTGCCGCTCGGTTCACCGTCTGGGGTTGTGTACTGGGTAGCAATCTGCCCATTGGCAATCAAGGTCTGCAAGACCTCATCATTTGCCACAAAACGACCCTCTCCGTGAGAAACGGGCACCGAAAACACATCTCCCGCATTCACACCCGCAAGNNTTAACGGAAGTCACTCTGGTGTAAACCATACGTGAAACATGGCGGCCAAGCGTATTAAAAGTCAAAGTCGGTGCCTGTGCGTCCGGTGCCGTGATTTTGCCGTACGGCACAAGGCCAAGTTTAATCAAAGCCTGAAAACCGTTGCAGATACCAAGCATCAAACCATCGCGGTGATTCAGCAAATCGGCAACCGCTTCTGCTATCTTTGGATTACGGAATGTGGTCGCAATGAACTTACCGGAACCATCCGGCTCGTCTCCGCCGGAAAATCCACCCGGCAGCATGATAATTTGAGACTGGCGGATTGCCTTTTCCATGCGTTCAATTGTAGCTTCAATGCCGGCGGAAGTCAAGTTGCGAACGACAAGAATTTCNNGCAGTTTGTACCCGGGAACACCGGAATGAACACACGTGGTTTGGCAACTCTGATCGCCGGCGCTTTTTGGCTGCGCTCCGTGTAAAGCGGAACATCACGGGTGATTGGCTGTTCCTGTGCTTTACTCGGGAAAATTTTTTCAAGTGTACCGCTCCATGCGGCAATTAATTCATCAAGATTCAGCTTCTCTTCACCAAGCGTAATCTGTGGCTCCTGTGTTACTTTACCCAGAAGGACGGAATGCAGTGTATCGTCATCGGCGATACTTGTTTTCTCCGCTAATTGCACCACAACCGAGCCGGACACCGGTGCGAATAGCGTTTGTGCATTCAAAACCTTTTCGTTAAACACAAAGCCTAATTTGTTGCCGAAGCACATCTTTGCAACAGCCGCGGCCACGCCGCCTTCTTTCACAACGGAAGCGGAAATAATTTTGCCGTCATCGATCAATTGCATTATATTCTGATAATATTCCTTCAGAGCTTCCCAATCGGGCAACAGCGTTTCTTTGTTTTCAGGCAAAGGCAGCAGTACCACCGTTGAATCGGTTTTCTGAAACGCGGCGGATATCGTTTTACTCGCCTTGGTCATGGTGACGGCAAAACTGACGAGTGTTGGCGGAACGTCAAGTTGCTCGAAGGTACCGCTCATACTNNAGCGCGCCGAGCAGCGCGGCGGTCGGTTTGCCCCAGCGTTTCGGTTCGGTATTCAGTCTTTCAAAATATTCCTGAAAAGTCAGCCTTGCTTTCAACGGGTTCGCGCCAATCGCGGCAAGCTTTGAAAGGCTTTCCACAACCGCGAAGGCAGCGCCGTGGAACGGGCTGAACCGCGCGATTCCCGGAATATAGCCGTACGCCATCGCGGTCGCATCGTCAGTTTCCCCGTGTATCACCGGAATTTTTGCGGCCATTGCCTCCTCCGGCGTTAACTGATACTGACCGGCAAAAGGCATCAGTACAGTCGCCGCGCCGATGCTGGAATCGAAACGCTCGGAAAGTCCTTTTTGGCCGCAGACCTCGAGCCGTGACAGGTTTTCCTTGAACGCTTTTGCCAAGGGCTTGTCCTTTAAGCAGGCAGGCACTAAAATTCTATAGTTTTCATCGGGATTCACTGCTTCAATGGTAACGTCATTTTTCTGTGTGACGCCGTTGGTGTCCAAAAACGAACGGCTGATGTCCACAATCGTATCGTCACGCCATGTCATGCGCAAACGCGGCTCCCTTGTGACCACGGCGACAACCTGCGCGTTAAGGTTCTCTTCCCCGGCTGCCTCGATGAACGAGTCAACATCTTTCGGAGAAAGCACAACCGCCATTCGTTCCTGTGATTCGGAAATGGCAAGCTCTGTGCCATCAAGTCCCTCATATTTTTTTGGAACCTTATTTAAATCAATTTTCAGTCCGTCGGCAAGCTCGCCGATGGCAACGCAAACGCCGCCCGCGCCAAAATCGTTGCAGCGTTTAATCAACTGCGCGACCTCCGGGTGACGGAATAATCTTTGAATTTTACGTTCGGTCGGAGGATTTCCCTTTTGCACTTCCGCACCGCAGACCTCGATGGACTGCTCGGTGTGCGCCTTACTGGAGCCCGTGGCTCCGCCGCAGCCGTCGCGGCCGGTGCTCCCGCCCAAAAGTACGATGATATCGCCTTCCTCAGGCTCCAAACGCATCACATTTTCCTTTGGAGAAGCGCCGATAACCGCGCCGATTTCCATGCGTTTCGCAACATAGCCCGCATCATAAAGTTCGGTGACCTGACCGGTCGCAAGGCCGATTTGATTGCCGTAGGAACTGTAACCCTGTGCTGCGCCCGTTGTTATTTTACGGCTGNNGGTCACGCGCATCGCCTGATAAACATATGCTCTGCCGGAAAGCGGGTCACGAATTGCACCGCCAAGGCAGGTGGCCGCGCCGCCGAAGGGCTCAATTTCGGTCGGATGGTTGTGCGTTTCGTTCTTAAACTGTACAAGCCAAATTTGCTCTTTTCCATCGATGGTAACGGGAACTTCAATGGAGCATGCATTGATTTCCTCGCTTAAATCGAGGTCGGGTATCTGTCCCCTTTTACGCAAAAGCTTCATCCCGATTACCGCCATGTCCATTAAAGAAACAGGGCGGTCGGTTTCGCCGTAAACTTCGGAACGCGCGGTGTAATATGCTTTAAGAGCATCCTCAATTGCGGAGCTGACAGCAGATTTTTCAATTTTAATGTTTTGCAGTCGTGTGGAAAAGGTGGTGTGGCGGCAGTGGTCGCTCCAATAAGTGTCGATCACGCGCAGCTCGGTTACGCTCGGGTCACGCTTCTCATCTTTTCAAAAGTAATCACGACAAAAGATTAAATCTTCAAAACTCATGGCGAAGCCCATGGATTGATAATAGGTTAGAAGCTCTTTTTCGCTCCAATGAATAAAGCCCACAACACGCACGACATCCGGCGGCAATTCCGCCGCTGTATCGAGGGTTTTGGGCTTGACTAAAGAGGCAAGGCGGCTCTCAACGGGGTTCACTAAGTAACTCTTTATTTGATTCAGTTCATCAACACTTAAATCACCTTTTATGGCAACAACGCGAGCCGTAGCAACCTGTGGACGCTCTCCCTGTGTTAAAAGCTGGACGCACTGTGCGGCGGAGTCGGCGCGCTGGTCGTACTGGCCGGGCAAATATTCCATGGCAAATACGGTGAAATTCGGTTGCAGTGGGTACTCTTCGTCATAAACATTGTCCACATTCGGTTCAGAAAAAATGGTACCCCTTGCGGCGGCAAATTCTTCACTGGTAAGACCGGAAATATCATAGCGATGAATGAGTTTGAGCTCCTTGATGGAGTCCATCCCCAAATTTTCAACAAGGTCTGTTTTGATATGCTGTGCTTCCACGTCAAAGCCGGGCTTTTTTTCTACAAATACTCTGATAACGTCAGACATATTTCCCCCGTTCCGCCGCCTGTAACAGCAGCCGTTTATAACATAATACTACTCTCCAATTAAAATATATATTTCAATTGGAGAACGCNNAAAACGTGATTTCATGTTTTTAATGGATTTTAGTATAATATATTAATATTATCACAATTAATTCGCGTTATAAAGGGTCGATGCAAACATTGACGTTTTTCATAAAAATTCATGTAATATAGTCCAACAACTCATCATAACCGAAAAACATATGACTTTTATACCACGATAAAATTGAAACCGGCGGAGAATTAACCCCGCCGGTAAAAAGCGCTGTTTATTTAATTTTTCTACATTCCATATAAAACCGCTTATCGCACGCGTTTCCCATAGAAAAGGTTTTCCTTGGAAGCGCTCCGTCGAGGGCAACCGTTTCAAACAGACTGCTCTTTTCCATTTTGGGAAGCAAAAACCCAACAGCCGCTTCGTCGCCGGCGCAAAGCTGCTCCACGACCTCGCTGCCATGGATATAATCGACGCTGCCTCCGACTGTTCCAAGGCGGGAGTCAAGAAACTGCTGCAATGTTCCGACCGCAAGGTTGGACGGCGGATTTTTCACATAGATATCCTTTTTCCGGCTGCCGATTACACATGTTATGCGATGCCCGTCACAAGGGGAATCCGAAATTTCATAAAATTCATACAATGCCTTCATTAATTCGTCTGGTTTTGTCTGAAACACAACACGGTGAATCGGTTCAAATTGTAGGGAATCATCGTAAAGGTTCACAACCTCAACCAACGCATAGCGTGCGGGGTGATTCGCAGCCTCTTCGGGTGTCAGGTCTTTTTTCAGTTCCTCATAACAGGCTTTGGCGGTTGCAAGCGAATGGTTGCCATCGCCCACCGCAAAAAGCAGGTTATCGCTGACTGACAGGCTGTTGAGTGCGTTTTCAAGGTTTTCCGCCGCCGCCGAGTTCATACTGAAGCCGCGGATGCTGCCGCTGTTCTGCATCAGCTTTCCCTCGTATTGAAGCGTCAAATCCGCCGTATCTATTTTTTCAATAACACTGCGCTGCTTGTCGTCGATCAGCACCATAATGTGCGGAAGCTCCAGCGGAGCGCCGCGGCGAATTTTCACACGGGGAGGAATCCGTNNCCGTTCAAGCACAGTGTCTTCGGTTGCCCGAATCAGCGTTTTACTGCCGGCTTCGTACCGGTACTGTTCCAAATCGAGCGCCATCATAATTCCGCGGCGCAATCCACCATCAGCAAGGGTGCGTTCCACATAAAGATAGCTGTTCTTCACCTCACGGAAAACGCCGTCTGCCACATAGCGCTCCATCGTTTTATTGATACCCGCGGCATACTCCTGTGCATCCGTGTCTGCAAGGTAGCATTCCGGATACACCATATAATAGGTAGATGGGTAATCCCCAGCGATTTTTTTTGCCTGCTGCCAGTACTCCGGCTGGGAGGTATACTGGTCACACGCAACCACACACCAATTTTCCGTGGGTATATTTTTCGGCAGCAAAATATCCGCCGGTTTATAATATGGATACTTCATTTCAGATTCTCCTGTTCAATTGCGAAGTTAGGCACCGTGCCCCTATTCTGAAATAGTACCACATTTTCACCCGTGTCTGCAACCCAATTTACGCTTTTGCATGTACCCTGTTTACCATAAAGCTGACAAAGAAAATAGCAGCGGCAATCAGCACAATCGTGCCGCCTGCGGCAGTACCCGTGTAGTACGAGGCAATCAGGCCGCTTACGCCTGAAAACACGGAAATTCCGATTGCGATAAAATGGTACGAACGCATACTTTTCGCCATGTTTCTGGCTGCCGCGGCAGGCAGTACCAACAGCGAATTAATAATCAGCACACCGACCCATTTAATTGAAATTGTGACAATCACGGCCACAATAACGACAAACATTTTTTCAACAAGCTGTATATGAATTCCCTTGCTTGCCGCCAAATCGGGGTTAATACTCGTCAGCATAAATTTGTTAAAGAACGCAAACCAAACGACGACGACCGTCACCAAAATCAAAGCAAGCATGGCAATTTCCACTGGCTGAACCGTCAAGATATCCCCGATTAGATAACCCGAATATTTTGCAAATCCCCCGGAGGCCGACAGCAGCACAATGCCGAGCGCAAGTCCCGTTGAGGAAAATACCCCGATAATAGTATCCGCAGAAGATGTTCCGGAGTTCATAACCGCCGAAATACAAAGTGCAAACAGGAGTGCAAAGCCTAACATCGAAATTAAGTAATTGTCAATTCCCATCAAAACGCCGATTGCGATTCCG
The DNA here is from genome assembly GCA_002338255.1 of Ruminococcaceae bacterium UBA1865. GTDB lineage: Bacteria > Bacillota > Clostridia > Oscillospirales > Acutalibacteraceae > Caproiciproducens. The sequence continues at coordinate 77,668 of DDHX01000010.1, forward strand.
GTTAAGGCCGAGTGACCTAAAGCGTCGGAAAAAAACGACATTTTGTTATTAACAATCATCGTTCCAACCAACCCGAACAACGGCGTAATCAGCAAAATTGCAAGCAGTGCATTTTTCATGTAGCTGAATTCCGTCCACTCGAACGGCAAAAGCGTATCAATCGCAGAATAAATAAAACTCATAATTTCACCCCTCCAGTCAACTTTAAGCCAAAGGCTTCCCGTACTTCAGGGGTTTTCATGACGTCCTTAACGGTCCCGCTGACCAAAATCGTTCGATCCAGCAGAGCTGCGCGGGTTGCGTATTTTTCAACATGGGACAAATCATGAGATACCAGAATAACAGGCATCTGGTGCTCGGCACGCATGGAGGTGACAAGGTCGTAAAAAACTTCGATTCCTTTGCGGTCTACCGCCGAAACGGGTTCGTCCAAAAGCAGCAAATCCGGTTTGGGTTCAAGCGCAAACGCAAGCAGCACGCGCTGCATTTCACCGCCGGAAAGATTTCCGATTCGTTTGCCTAAAAGCGTAGGGCTTGCGCCCACTCTTGCGAGCATGCGCACAGCCTTTGCAATTTTTTCTTTTTTATGGCCAAGCCAAACAGGGAATCCGCTCATGTTAGCACAGAGCATATCCTCCACCGTGACCGGTGTGGAACGGTCAAACACCATGTTCTGGGGCACATAGCCAATGCGTGGTTTTTCAATTCGTTCCCCCTGCGCGTTTGAAAACCGGATCGTTCCGGTGTAGGGGATTCGCCCCAACAGAGCCTTCAAAAGCGTGGTCTTTCCCGCGCCGTTACGCCCGATCAGCGCCAAAATTTCACCGTGGTGCACATCGAACGATACATCATAAATAATGATCCCGTCGCGCTTTTTCACCGTGAGGTTGCGTATTTCCGTGCTGCATCTGCAAGAATCCATGTAGCTCTCCTTATTGTAATGCTTCTTTGAGCACTTTCAGATTATTCTCCATCGCATTTAGATATGCGTCCTTATCAATCGCCCCTGTAACCGAAGGGTCAAGCGAATACATTGACGCACCACTTTCATTCGCCACAATATTGGCGGCGGATTTAGGATACTGCGGTTCTGCAAAGACAGCCTTTACGCCGCTGCCCCGAATCATCTTAATCGTTTCTGCAAGTTCGCGTGCGCTCGGCTGACTGTCCGGTTCACGGTTAACCACCCTCGCAATGTGCAGACCAAACTCCTCGGCAAAATACGGAAACGCTTCATGAAAGGTGATAATATCCTTGTGTGTGATAGTGCTTAGCTCTTCGTGCATTTTATCGCGCAGAACACTCAGTTTTGCAGTGTATTCCTGTGCGTTTTTTTGATAAGCCGTAGCATTTTCAGGGTCATCCGCCGCAAGCCCCTTTGCAATATTGGAGACCTGTTTGATATAATTGGTAATGGAAACCCAGATATGCGGATTCGCCTCACCGTTGTCGTCCCGCAGCAAAGTAACGCCGTCACTCGAATTGACAACACGCAAATTCGGTAGCTGGGACGTAACCTTTTCCATAAAGCTTTCCATTCCCGCTCCGTTAATCACAAACACACTGGCTTGTTCAATGTTCTTCATATCTTTCGATTGAAGCTGATAGTCGTGAAGACAGCCTGTTTGCTGCCCAGCCATATTATCAACTTGAACGCCGTCTACTCCACTGGTTATGTTTAACGCCATAATATATAAAGGGTAAAATGATGTTACCACTCTAAATCGGACATTCGGCTCTGTTCTGCGCACGCACCCTGCTGTGCAAAACAAAATTACAGCCGACAAAAATACGGCTATCGCTCTTTTCACTTGTACATAATCCCCCTAAATGCTAATTGTTCGCATCTATAATAATATGCCTGCAGATACATATTGTCAAGCAAAAAATTAGAGCGGAATAAAATCCGCTCTAAAAAGTTTTGATTTATGCTTTCGCCATAATTGTATGGATTTCGAAAAGCTTTTTTTCACAGTCGCGCATACCCATGTCGTAAATTTCTTTCAGCCTTTCGCGGTCCTTTTCATAGCGGCCGGTTACAATTGGGCGGCTGGGGCGAATCACCACCGCGTTGCCTTCCCTTTCCTGCCTGCGGCAAATTTCCAGCTGATTATTATAAACCTCTGCGCGAAGTTGCATAGCGTTTACAAAATTCGGATAATCGCCGTATTTTACACGAAGAACAGCACGCGGAAATTCCGGGCGCAGGCTCTTGCGGTAGGAAATGTCGCGAGTGAGCACCACCACATTCAGCGCATTGCCGTCAAAGATGGAACGTTCGATTGGGATTGGTGAAGCACAGCCGCCATCCAGCAGCTCATGCCCCTGATAAGACACGATATTGGAAACAAACGGCAGTGAACTGGATGCCGCTACTGCCGCAAAATCCTCATCCAAATTTGCCTTGTCAAAATAAATGGTTTGGCCCATTTTCAAATCCGTGGCACCAACCTTTAAATTGACCGGTGAGCTAAAAAATGTTTCGTAATCAAACGGCAAAAGTTCATGAAAAAGTTCGCCGAATATGAAATCAAAGCCAAACAAAGAACCTGTTTTATGAAGATTCTCAACGCTGATATAGCGTTTATCGGCAATATAATTGTAAAAGATATCATAATTTCTTTTCTTTTGCTTTGAAACATAGCTGAGTGCATTACATGCGCCGGCTGAAATTCCATACACATTCGGGAATTCAATATCATTTTGCAGCAAAACTTCCAAAACACCGCTCGTGTATGCACCGCGCATACCGCCGCCCTCTAATACAAGACCTACCGACATAGCTAACACCCCACATTCAAATAATGAGTTAATTATAGGCCAAATTTGCTTTGAATTCAAGGACAGCGAATAAATACCGGATTTTTTTGTAATATGTATTGATTTTTAATCATATTTACGCTATAATAATCAAGCGCTCAAAGAAATGGACGTTTAGCTCAGCTGGTAGAGCATTCGCTTGACGTGCGAAAGGTCACAGATTCGAGTTCTGTAACGTCCACCATATGATTTGATAGTAGGGATAGAGAAAATTTCTCTGTCCCAGTTATCAAATACTTATATATTTAGACAAACTAAGTACATAAGTATTTGATAACATAGTAACTAAACCATGCTACCAAATATGACTGTGTACTTACAAAGGATTGCCGGCGAGCAATCACATCGGTATAATCAGTTAATTACCCGGCTCTTTCGAGAACCTGTCCAATGCAGTGATGCGTTCAAGACAGAAGTATCATTATCCCTTGTTTAGCTCATCGCCCTCAATCAGCCGCGATTGATTCAGCTACGTGCGTTCTCATGTTTCCACCCCAAACAAGTAAAGTCTTTGTGTTCCACTATAGTTTAGCAAGATAACACGAGCATTTGAAGTTCGAATTCAAATGTTGGTCTTGACTTACTAAATTGTCAAGGCGCGCCAGTCTCGGGCAGTAGCTGCAAGCAGTTACATTATGAGGCACACAATGATTTCCATTGTGGAGTAGTTTGTGAAAAAATAAAGTCTGCACCCTCATCTCCATAAAGGTACAGACTCTTGACATGTATCCGAAATGCGTGCTAAAATAACAACACATAAACGGCATTCACAAGTCATAAGTGGTCTTTGCTACCCTTATGGCGAATGGTAAGCTGACTGTTTCGAAGGCAGTTAGCTACCTGTGGATGCTTTTTTACGTCCACATTTGGAATTATAAACCAAATTATGATAAAAAGCAAGAGTATTTTTTATGGTGTCGAAAATATTGATGGATTTTCAAAAGAGGAACCAGTTCCGCTTTTTTAGTTTAATATCTTTATTCTTTCTGCCGGGGCGATTGCCTCGGCATTGTTTTTTATAGATAGGTTTCAGATTTATCTGATTAATATCTATTTTCTGCAAAGCAGCCGGAAATTCAAGCTCATCTTTCAAGGCACAAGCAGAATCAGTATCCGCTCAGTTAAGGAGCTTTCCCCGAAGGTCTTCCCTATCTATATTTTAGTGAAATTTGAGGTCCCCTCGCTTTTTTATTTTCTTTTGTCCCTGAGAATGAACTTCCACAATAAATTGATGACGCAGCTGCAAATAATTACTATCATCGCGTACCATAGTTGAGTAATGATAAAAAACCGCACGAGTGTATAGAATTGCAACACGTGGAATAAAATTCCACATTATTAATCTAATTACGACATTATTCATTGAAAAGAATAATATAAGAGAATATAATATCATTATAAATATGAAAAATTTAGGTTAGATTGTAAAAACTGTCTTAATTAACCAAGAATACGGCTATACGAGGCTCAATCAACGAGTGATTATAGCAATGGGAAATTTAACGTTACAAATTGAAATGAGGCAATTCATGAAAAACTTGGACTTACATATTCATACTGTACCCACAGTAAGTGACTCAAGTTTTGTCTTTAGCATGGAAGTGCTCAGAAATTATGTATCTATGCGCCAGTTAGATGTGATTGCTATCACAAATCACAATGTTTTTGACAGACAACAATATGAAGAGATTGTTGCCACATTAGGTATACCCGTGTTTCCTGGAATTGAAGTGGATATTGAGGGCGGGCATCTTATCCTTATTTCCAGCGCAGAGGATATATCAGACTTTGTTACAAAATGTGATAAGATTCATGCTATCAATAGCACAAATACGTCATCAATGACGGAAACTCAGTTTATGAGCATATTTACTGAACTGAACAAGTATTTGCTTATCCCACACTATGATAAGGCTCCGGAACTTGATCTGGTAAAAATACCAAACATTAGACCTTATATCTTTTGCGGTGAGGTGAACAGCGAAAAGAAATTCACGTCGCTAAGAAAAGATGCGAAAGAACTGGTTCCAGTATACTTTAGTGATATACGCACTAAAGATGGATTGACTATTTATCCATTAAGACATTCATATGTCGATGTTGAGGAGGTCACTCTTCCTTCCCTTAAAATCGCGCTTTCTGATAGAGCAAAAGTCACATTGCAACCTGAATCTGGGCATGAATTAATACAGGTTTTAGATAATGGATTAAAAATTTCTTCTGGACTCACCGTGATATTGGGAGAAAGATCGTCGGGTAAGACATATACACTGGATGCGATATCAGCAGGAAGAGAAAATCCTAAATATATAAAGCAGTTCTCCCTACTATCAGCAGATGCAGAGAGCGAGCAAAAAAGATTCGAGGATACTCTAAAAAAGCGCAGTGATTCGGTTTCAGAGGAATTTTTAACCCCTTTCAAACAGGTGATAGAGGTTGTTAAAGGTATTGTATTAGATAATGATGCGCGGGATTTGGATAAGTACATTGAAGCTCTTATTAAGGCGGGTGCTGAAGCAGAGCAGCAGGATGTTTTTTCAAAAGCGGTACTGTTTAGAGAAACATTGTTTGAGGATAAAGATATTTCCTCTCTTGATAAGTTAATCTCTTCTGTCGATGCATTACTTGAGAATGTCGAATATAAAGAAATCATCTCTCGTTTTGTTGATCACAAAATGCTTTTAGGATTAGCAATAGCGCTGAGAAAAAAATATTTGGAAGAACAGAGCCTATGCATTAAAAAACAATATGTCAATGACCTTGTAGATAGTATAAAATCGGATTTGAAAGTGAGAACAGCAGCTGCAACAATACCAGATATTGATTTATATCAGATAATGCTAAATAGGCATCGTATTGAAAAGTTTATTGATATAGCACATGCAGTTGAAAAAAACCGTGTTATTTCACGAAAAGGATTGCATTCATTTACTGTCATTGCAACTGCAAAGCCATTTGAAAGTGCGGGCGAGCTAAAAGCATTTAGCCGAAAGATGATGGCATTTTCAGATGCATTCCAAGTATATGCTAATCCTTATTTATATTTGCAAGAACTCAAAAAAAAGTCTGAACTCACGGAATCTGAATATTATAAATATTTTGTATCTGTCCGTTATGAGGTGCTTAACAGATATGGATGTAAGGCATCAGGTGGCGAGCGGTCTGAGTATAATTTGCTACAACAACTAAGTGATGCAACTCGGTCTGATATCCTCCTATTAGATGAGCCGGAATCATCGTTTGACAATTTGTTTTTAAAGAGTGATGTGAATTCCATTCTTAAAGAAATATCCGGGATTCTTCCAGTTGTTGTTGCAACTCATAATAATACAATTGGCGCATCGGTACATCCTGACTTCGTAATATACACCAAAAAAGTCGTTAAAGATGGTTCAGTACAATATTTGTTATACAGTGGCTATCCATCAAGTGAGTATTTGAAAGATTTAGATGGGAACACGATAAGAAGACGAGACGTATTACTCAATTGCTTAGAAGCAGGTGAAAGTGCTTATATCGAGAGGAGAGGTTCGTATGAAATGTCTTAAAATTGAGCATGGAAAGGGTTTCTATGCTATAAAGCAAGAAGTATGGAAGCCCATTGATGAGATTAACAAAGAAGATTTGTTAGCCATCTTGGCACTGATTCTGGACAATGATGAAGTAATAGAGATGGATCAATATGATGACTCCTTGCTTCAAAATGCTGCCCATAAAATTATATATAGAAATATTTATAACAAGTTTGCCTCCGTTGATTCTCAGAAAGAGCATTTTGTCGATGAAAAGATGAATTTATTCAAAAGTGCTATTGATAGATATTCTGTAGAATTGGGTTCGCCAGAAACGCACTAAAACTAAATATTTAAGCGGATAACTTTTGCCGCATACTCGTTTTTCTTAATTGATCAAAAACCTCTCATTTGCGAACAGGCTGTGTGAAAACGAAAATAGCAAATTATGAGTCTCCACATTACTGTATAATAAGCAATTATTTAGGAGAATGGTTCCTATATTTTTCTGATATTTGCAATATGTTCACCACTTTATGACATGAAGTGAAATCGCGGTGGTGCTTTCACACAGTCTCCGAAATAATAGGTAGCTTGGCCAAGGGTAGATCTTAGCAATAATGCACAGTTCGTCCAAATAATGGGGATAACTGCTAATCTAACAAACGAAAAGAAACACTTTGTAGTAGTAACCGTACAAACAGTACCACGCCTCCCGGAAGTTTTTTAAGAAACTGTCCACTATACAAAAGACTGAGGATAACAGCCTACTTGATTTACTGTAGTTCGTGAATAGGATGCCTGCCATCTGTTCATACTAATTCATATCAAATCAATTATAATCCTTTCAATTCGACAAAAAATGTAGTATTATCATTAGTAGGTCTTAGAGCAGGACAACAATTGGAGGTAAAGCAAATGTCTAACGAACCTGAGAAGTGGTCAAGCCTTGAAGAGATAGCCGAGCATCTCGGCGTGAGCAAGGACACTATCCGTAACTGGATTAAGAAAGGCGTCATCCCGCATCGGAGGATAGGTAAGCAATTCAAGTTCAGGATTTCGGAAGTGGACGCTTGGGTTGACAGCGGCAAGAGTGCAGAGATCGAGTAAGCCACCGATGGCGATTTGAGGTCAGAGGGGCGTGAAAAGGTGATAACACTATATGGATAATTCTATGCCATACAACGCTTGCCTGACTGCCGAGCAGTTTCTCTTCTACGAGATGAGGATTGTATCGAAGCAGTATCTTGAGGGTAAGTCCGTAGAAGATATAATTGAATACGTCAAGCAGGATAACCTCTTCCAATACCCTACAGAACGCAAGATTAGCAAGTTCGTTCGCGCCTGTAATCGGAGAATCGTCGCGCTTGGCAACAAGAAACTGGTCTACGAGATAGCGAATGCTCCCGTCGAGGTGGCGAAGCAGATTAACCTCTATGCGATGATACGGTACAACCGCCTTGTTCGCGAGTTTATGGAGGGGCTTGTCGGCGAGAAATACCGTCAGCAGGACTTCTCCTACACCAAGAAGGACATTAACGTGTTCTTCTCCTACTTGCAGGAGCAGAACGACGATGTGGCGACTTGGAGCGAGCAGACGGTTGCGAAATTAAAGCAGGTGCTAACTAAGTGCCTGATTGAAACGGAGATGCTTGACAGCGTGAGGGATACCACGCTGAACCCCATCTTCATTAGTGCAGAACTGGAAACGGGTATCCGTGAAAACAACGACTTGACCGCGCTCGCCGCGTTCAATTGTTTCAGGTAGGAGTGTGACTATGGCAGACATTAAACAAGAGCTTGATAGAATTAAAGCGCGCATCTCCGACGCAAACTTTCTTGCCAACAAGGGGCTTGCCAACGAGGTGGGGATTCACGTCTTCAAATACGCTCCGCAATACGAAATCATAGTCCGCGACTACATTGAGCGGCTTGTAAATACGCCGTCTGATGAATACAGTATTATTGAGCGCGATATGTACAAAATCAACCTTGAAATCTTGGATGAAAAAAGAGTGCTCGGCACCGTGCCGTCTCTGGAGGAAAAGAAAGGCAAGGGCTACCTCCTCGCCCAGCTTCAGAAGATAGCCATGCCGGAGGTGTTTCTTGCCAAAATGAAGTATGAGCCGCACCAACATGGCGATGTGCTATTTCTAACGGGTGTTGGTAAGGTGTACCCCTTTATGCGGTCGCACAAAATGCTCGATAGCATGCAGCAGGTATTCTCGGATATACCGATTGTGATGTTCTATCCGGGGGAATTTAATGGGCAAAGCTTAATCCTGTTCGATAAGTTCCACGACGGGAACTATTACAGGGCGTTCAATCTACTTTAACCGGAGGTAATCACAATGAAAATTCAGAGTATGTTTCAAAAGGATATCAACCGTGATATCAACGGTGTTATCAAGGTGGCACAGGACGACGAGCAGAGCCTCGTGCAGGAACTTGGCGAGTACATCATCACCAAGGAACTCCGCCGCCACTTCAACACCTTCTTCGATAACTACTCGAAAGCCATTGACCACCCAACCGACAAAATTGGGGTCTGGATTTCGGGCTTCTTCGGAAGTGGTAAATCCCACTTCCTTAAAATGCTGTCTTATCTACTTTCCAATCAAGAGGTTGCGGGCAGACAGGCCGTGGACTTTTTCAAGGACAAGTTTGACGACCCGATGATGTATGCCACGGTTGTTCGTTGCACCAATATCCCCACGGAGTCGATTCTGTTCAACATCGACATCGAGGGCCCCATTAATAAGGATAAAACGGCAGTCCTACGCGTGTTCGCTAAGGTGTTCTACAACCATCTCGGCTTCTATGGTGAGGACTTGAAAATTGCGAAACTGGAGCGCTTCGTAGATAAGCGCGGCAAGACCGACGCTTTTCGCAGAGCATTTGAAGAAGTCAACGGTGCACCTTGGATGGAAGCCAGAGCTTCCTATGCTTTCTTTGAGGACGATATTGTGGCTGTCTTACAGAGCGTACTCGGTATGAGTGAAATTGCCGCACGCAACTGGTTCAACGGCGAAGAGAACGTGGATATGAGCATCAAGCAACTTGTTGAGGAAATCAAGGAGTATGTCGATTCCAAGGGCAAGGATTTCCGGCTCCTGTTCTGCGTGGACGAAGTCGGTCAGTATATCGGCGACGACAGTGACTTGATGATAAACCTCCAGTCTATCGTGGAGGAACTTGGCAGCAAGTGCCGAGGCAAGGTCTGGGTAATGGTCACAAGCCAAGAAGCCATTGACTCTGTCGTGAAAATCAGCGGCGACGACTTCTCTAAAATTCAGGGACGTTTCAACACGCGTCTGTCCCTATCCTCTGCTTCGGTGGATGAGGTTATTAAAAAGCGTATCCTTGAAAAGACTGGGGATACGGACGCGCTCCTGCGTATGGTTTATGACAAGGAACACGCTGTGCTTAAGAACCTCTTCACGTTCAACGAGGCGGTGCTGGACATCAAAGGCTATACAAACGGTGCGGAATTCTCCGCGACTTATCCGTTCGTACCGTACCAGTTCATCATCATTCAGAAGGTACTCGCTGAAATTCGCAAGCACGGCAATTCCGGTAAACACCTATCAGGCGGCGAGCGTTCGATGCTCTCCGGCTTCCAAGAGGCGGCGCAGAAGGTGCAGTGCAAAGACGAGAACGCCCTTGTGCCTTTCTCACAGTTCTACGAAACCGTGCATACCTTCCTTGAAAGCCCAATACGCCGCGTGATTGACCGCTGCCAAACCGCAGCCGACAAGCGCGACGGCTTGGAACAGCGTGATGTGAGCGTCTTAAAACTGCTTTACCTCGTGCGTTACATCGATGACATCAAGGCGAATATTGACAACATCGCTACCCTGATGGTAGACGACATCCGCACGGACAAAATAACCCTGCGGCGTGAAATCGCCGAATCTTTGCAGCGGTTGGAAGCACAAAACTACGTCGCCAGAAACGGAGATAAATACTCGTTCCTGACCGATGAGGAACAGGACATCGCCATCGACATCCGCAATACCTCCGTAGACAGCGCGACTATCGTTCAGAGTATTGGGCAGACGATTTTCAGCGAAATCTACCCGTCCAAGAAATACAAATACAACAAATACGACTTCGCCTATGACCAGTACATTGACGAGACCATCGTCGGTGCGGCTACGGGCGGGGTTCGCTTGCGTTTCGTCACCGTGGCGAGCGACTACTACAATGCTTCCGAACAGAAACTGATCATGGACTCGCAGGTCAACAACGAGGCTATTGTTCTAATGTCCAGCGAAGTGCAGTATTTTGAGGAACTCGAAACCGCCGCGAAGATTCGCAAATACATCAAGCAGAAGAACGTGTCCCAATTGCCGGAGAGCATTCAGGAGATCATCCGTAAGCGCCAGACACAGGCACGGACGCTGGAAGAAAGCGCGAAAGTACAGATTGACAACGCTATTGTAGGCAGCGCATTCTTCATCTATGGCGAGAAGGTGGAAATCAAATATGGCGACGCCAAGACTAAACTTGACGAATCCTTAAAGCAACTGATTGAGAGCGTATATTCCAAACTGAACCTCGTAAACACCTTTATAGAGAGCGATGCGGACATTCTGACCATCCTCAACAGCGAACCGCAACTGGGCGGTTTTGCTGGAACCGGCGCAAATAGCGAATTTGCTCTGAGCGAAGTCAGCCAGTGGCTTGAGGAGCGCCACATGAGCCACGTCCCTGTGTCGATGGGCGACGTGCAGCGGCGTTATCAGGCGATACCCTATGGCTGGAGAGAAGTGGACATTGCCGCGCTTGTGGCAAGGCTTATCGTGTCCCAGAAGATTGAAATTCGTTACGGCGGCGCGGTTGTCGGCAAGGATGACAAAAACCTTGTCCGCTATCTGCGCGTCAAATCCGAGATTGACAAGGCAAATGTGAGCCGCCGAATCGCACCGTCCGAGGAAGATATGCGGAAAGCTGTCAAGTTCCTGCGCGATTGGCTCGGACAGATGAGCATCGCCGAGGATGAGGACGGCTTGCTAATGTTCGTCAAAGACACTCTGACCGATAAAAAGAATCGCTACAAAACCCTGATTGCCGAATATAACCACGACCGCTACCCGCAAAAAGAAGTGGTAATGAGCGCCCACGACTTGATGAGTGACATTCTCTCGCAGAAGAACGACAATGTTGCTCTTTTAAAACGCCTGCTTGCCAAACAGGATGATCTGCTTAATAACACCGAAGATATGGAAGAAATTGAAACCTTCTTCAAGTCCCAACGAACTATCTTTGACGCGGCACTGAAACTACAAGGCGACCTGCAAAACGAGCGGGACTACTTTATCACTGACCCTGATACCAACGGCAAAATCAACGAGATTGCTGCTATCCTCGGTATGCCGAAGCCTTACGGACGGATTAAAGACCTCTCAGACCTAATGCAGTCCATAAAGACCGCCTACGGCGTTCTTTTAGAGCAAAAGAGAGAGGAAGTGCGCGGTATTATCACTCTGTGTATGGGTGATGTCCATACACTCGCCGGTGTTGGGAGCAAAGCGAACGACGAAGTTAAGAAGTCGGACGACCGCTTCATCGAGTACAAGCAGAAAGTTGCTGACGCAACAAGTCTGACCGTGCTTGACGCAATGATAACTCAGTTACAGAACTATAAAGACCAAGTTTGCAAGCGGGTGGAGTTCATGCTTCATGAAGACCCCGCGCCACACGAAGTGAGGGGTGAAAAGCCGAAACCGCAGAAAATCGTGCAGGTGCGGCGTTATGATGTATTCCCTGTCAAGCGGCTGATCTCACGCGAGGACGTGGACGGCTATCTTGAAACGATCCGCAAGAAACTGTATGACACCTTGGATGCAAACGATGGAATCCAGATTAATTAAGTGAGGGTGCGCTATGAACAAGAACGCCATTCAAAAATATGCAATCGGGGCGCGGAACGAACTCATCGAACAAGTAAAGCAACGCGCCTATCAATATGGCATCAGCGAAAAAGGCTACGGTGACGAAAACGCAACAGTCATATCTGGACGTGTTCTTTCCGTAGACGAGAAGCGACAACGCCACGAGTTTGTTTCACAGATAAAAGAACACGGCTATCAACAAGCAGTTGAGGAAGTGACGTACACTTGGCTCAACCGCTTTGTCGCCCTGCGCTTTATGGAGGTCAACGACTATTTGCCAACCCATGTCCGTGTGTTCTCAGACGCGAACGGCGGCTTCAATCCTTCAATCCTGAAAAACGTTCTGCACCTTGACTTGCCAGGACTGGATAAAGCAAAAGTATCCGATCTCTTAAACTCCAATAAGACAGAGGAACTTTATCGCTACTTACTGCTGACGCAGTGCAATGCATTAAACGAGGTATTGCCGGAGATGTTCGAGCGGTTGGGCAGCTACACCGAAATGCTCCTGCCAAACAACATTCTGAAGCCGGATAGTGTTCTTGGACAGCTTGTAACCAACATACCCGAAGAGGACTGGAAAGACGCGGTACAGATTATCGGATGGCTGTACCAGTATTACAACACCGAACCGAAGCAGGCGGTGTTTGACGGCCTCAAAAAGAACGTAAAAATCACCAAGGAGAAAATTCCCGCCGCGACACAGCTTTTTACGCCGGACTGGATTGTAAGGTATATGGTGGAGAACTCTCTCGGACGGTTATGGCTTGAATCGCACCCGAACGACGCACTGAAAGCAAACTGGAAGTACTATCTCGACGAAGCCGAGCAAACACCAGAAGTGGCGGAGCGTCTGCGTGTCCTGCGGTTGCAGTCGCCGGTGAAGTCACCGGAGGACATCCGCCTGATCGACCCCTGCATGGGCAGCGGCCACATATTAGTTTATGCCTTTGACGTGCTGATGCAGATATACGAGAGCGAAGGCTACAATCCCCGCGATGCGGCGAAGCTGATACTTGAAAAGAACCTCTATGGTTTGGACATTGACCGCAGAGCTTATCAGCTCGCATATTTTTCACTGATGATGAAAGCGCGGCAGTACAATCGACGCATATTCACCGAAGGTGCCGCGCCACAAGTATATTACCCATGCGGAAACTCGGATCTCGAAGAATATGGTTCTTTATTAAAAGTTGACAAACCGATTCCGAAACCGGAGTTCAAAGAACTGATTTCACTATTTGAGCTGGGATATGAAGAAAAAATGCACGTTTGGAACTATAAGCGTCTATTGGCAGATAAGTATGATGTCGTCGTCACCAACCCACCGTATATGGGCAGTTCAGGTATGGGTGCGAAGTTATCGGATTTTGTGAAGAAGAACTATCCTGACAGCAAGAGCGACCTTTTCGCCGTGTTCATTGAAAAGTGCGGTGAACTGCTGAAACCTACGGGCTATCAGGCTATGATTACACAACACGCTTGGATGTTTCTGTCGAGCTTTGAAAAACTTCGCGGCAAGCTAATTGCGCGAGATATAGTCAATATGGCGCATCTTGGAGCGAGGGCGTTTGAGGAAATCGGCGGTGAAGTCGTGCAGACCACAAGTTTTGTGCTCCGCAGAAGCCATACGTTAGGCTATAGAGGTACATACTGCCGTCTGATAGAGCCGACGACGCAGCAAGGAAAAGAGGATAAGTTCCTTTCGGGAATGAATCGCTGTGCCGCCATACAGGATAACTTCTCCAAAATACCGGGATCGATTATTGCTTATTGGTTGAGCAATACAGTGATTAACAGTTTTAGTTCAATGCCATTATCAAAACTTGCATCTTCAAGAGAAGGAGTTACTTCAGGTTGTAACGATACCTTTCTTCGCTTATGGTTTGAAGTTAACCATAATTCGATTGATTATAATTGTAGTAGCGAAGAGGAAAATCTAAATTCATCAAAAAAGTGGTTTACACATAATAAAGGCGGTGAATTTAGGCGATGGTATGGTAACAAGGAATATGTAATAAATTGGTGGAAAGATGGCGTGGAAATTCGCTCATTTGCGGATGAAGAAACCGGAAGAATTCGTTCTCACAATTACAATTTAGAATACAATTTCCGAGAGTATTTAACATGGAGTAATATTGCATCAGGACTTTTTAGCCTTCGATACTCTGCACCAGGCAGTGTGTTTGATACAACAAGCTCTGATTTGTTTGTAGGCGTAAATAATATCCATTATATTTTAGCTTTGTTGAACTCTAATGTTGCACAGATCTATTTGACATTACTATGCCCAATGTTAAAATATCAGCCCGGTAACATTATTAAAGTTCCCGTAAAAATTGAAAGGCAAGAAGTTGTATGTGATTTAGCAAATAAAAACATATTTCTTTCTCGTTCGGACTGGGACTCATTTGAAACCTCATGGGATNNGATTTGCGGCGAGCGGACGACGGTTGCGGCGGCGTTTGGCAAGTGGGAGCGCGAGGCGGCGGAGCGGTTTGACACCCTGAAAGTCAACGAGGAAGAACTCAACCGCATCTTCATTGACATCTACGGTTTGCAGGACGAACTCACGCCGGAGGTCGAAGATAAGGACGTGACAGTGCGCCGCGCCGACTTGGGGCGGGAGATTCGGTCACTTATCAGCTACGCTGTGGGCTGTATGTTCGGGCGGTACTCACTTGACACAGATGGGCTTGCCTATGCGGGCGGCGAGTGGGATAAAAGTAAGTACATAACATTTATCCCTGACAAGGACAACATCCTCCCCATCTGCGACGACGAGTATTTCGACGACGATATTTTGGGGCGGTTTGTTGATTTCGTCCGCGTGGTTTACGGTGCTGAAACACTGGAGGAAAACCTAAAATTCATCGCCGATGCCCTTGGCGGAAAAGGCACGCCGAGAGAGGCTATTCGTAACTACTTCCTCAACGACTTCTACGCCGACCACTGCAAAATTTATCAAAAACGCCCGATTTACTGGCTGTTTGGCAGCGGTAAAAAGAATGGCTTCAAGGCACTTGTTTACTTGCACCGATATTCGCGTGACCTGCTCGCTAAACTGCGGACGGATTACGTCCACGAACAGCAGGAGCGTTACCATACACAACTGACGCACATCGCCACCGCCCTGAACACTGCGACAGGCGCAGAGAGGGCGCGGCTCTTAAAACGACAGGACAAGCTGACGGAGCAACTAAAAGAAATTACTGCTTTTGAAGAAAACGTACACCACCTTGCCGATCAAAACATTGAGATAGACCTCGATGACGGTGTGAAGAAGAACTACGAGATTTTCACCGACGTTCTGGCGAAGATATAGGAGGACACAATGCTGTCAGACACGATAAAACAAAGGCTCACGGAACGGTTCGCCGCGCCGCTGCCGGAATTTCATAAGCGCCGAATCGTCTTCTGGCATGACGAGGACGGTGAGTTTTCAGATGCGATTGACGAACTCGACCTGCCCGGTGTGAACATTGTTAAACTCACCGGCACGAACAACTTCGCCGTTAAGAAACTGCTCTCGTCGGACGATCTTACGGGCGATTACCTTATCTACGATCCGCTATCCTATGAAAAAGACCAGCATGATGACTGGCTGCTGGACATCAAACTGTACAGTGGCGAACCTTTTCGTGCTGACCTTGTGTCGCTCCAAATGGAGGAACTGCTCGTTGAACCGTCCTTAGCGATGCGCAAGACGATGAAGCTGTACTCCAAATTTCTCGATAACAAAGACCGCAAGGCGAAGCTGCGCCGTATCGGGCGTACATATCAGACACCGCTTCAACTGCACATCGACATTATGGCGGTGTTATGCGGTCTGACCGGCGACCGGAACCCGGTTGGCAGTTCTGCCCAGGACGTGATCATTGCTGTTTTGTCAGCGGGTTTGGAGAATGAAAGCAACGATGCGCTGATTAACATAGAGAAGTTCGGCAATATCGAAGCGTTCTGGCAGCTTGTACAAAAATACACAGGTTATGTAAATGCGCAGGATTGCCCGCTTTCCGACCTTGCCGCACATATCCTCATCACCGCCTTGTTGCAGACGATGCCCACTTCCGCTCTGCGCGGCTTGGAGCGGTTTATTTCCGATCCATGCAAGGCGTACTGCTATCAGCTTGTTCACGAATGGCAGCGTGGCGACAGAAGTGACGGTTTAATCGAGATTTGCCGCTATGTTGAACATGAGTTGCGCCTTTCTGACCGTTTTGACAAAACGGAGATAAATATTCTCTTAAAGAGCGACGTTTTTCTCGCAATCAATGAAAGTATATTGAAACGCTTCTTTACCGAGATTGGCGAGAACGTCATAAAGGTGGAAGACATCATCAGTGCGGTCGAGAACCGCCGTACCGCCGCTTGGTATGCTCTGACCGAAGACTACCTCGAAAGCCTTTATTATATTGCCAAGATGCAAGAGTTTTATCTGGAGCATATTGACGGATTCCATATCATCGAGCCCGCAAAAGTCTGGAAACTCTACACGACCGACACTTACGAGATGGATAGCTATTACAGGCACTTCCATTTCCGTTTCGGTAATACGCTGAAATTCCCGAACGCCCTCTTGGAAGACGCTTTAAAGAAGTGCTCCGATGTGGTGGAGGGCTTGTACAGTGAGTGGTTCTTGAAGCAACTCACCCTGACTTGGACAAAAGCCATAGCGAGCGATTTGGATTCGCTCGGCTATGTTTCAGAGATAAATGAGCAGCTCGGATTCTACAACCGTTATGTTTCGCCGAACATGAGCAAAAGTAGCCGCGTATTTGTAGTTATTTCTGATGCCTTGCGCTATGAGGTCGCCGCTGAACTCTCCGAAACCCTCAACCACAATACCAAGGGCAAGGCGACGCTTGAAGCGATGCAAGCTGTCTTCCCAAGTATCACGAAGTTCGGTATGGCAGCGCTCCTGCCAGGTAAAGAGGTGTCGGTAAACGACAAAATAGACGTGTTTATAGACGGTTACGCGACCGACAGTACAGAACAACGCGGAGCAATTCTGAGCGCTGCAAATTCTGACAGTGTAGCCGTAACCTACAAAGATTTGCTTCAAATGAAGCCATCAGAGCAAAGTGCCCTTGTGGTTGGGAAGCAAGTCGTGTATATCTATCACAACACGATCGACGCGCTCGGTGACAAGCCTGTCACCGAAATGAAGGTGTTTGAAGCATGTCAGACGGCCATTAATGAATTAACTGGCATTGTAGAGCTAATTCTCAATCGCTTAGGCACCAATATTTTCATAACCGCCGACCATGGCTTCCTGTATACCTACAAACCGCTTGACGAGAGCCAAAAAATCAGCCGTCAGACCTTTGATGGTGAAGTGTACGAACTGGGCAGACGTTACGCGCTTACTGCTACAGATACGACCGCCGACTACCTATTGCCCGTCAAGACGGATCGGACGATTGGCGGCACTCCCATGAAAGGCTATGCACCGCTGGATACCGTCCGTATCAAGGTACAGGGTGGCAGTGAGAACTATGTCCACGGCGGAATCAGTCTGCAGGAAATGGTTGTGCCTGTCATCGTCTACAAAGGAATGCGGACTGACTACAAGAACTATGTCAAGGTGCAGAATCCGGGGCTTTTGCTGATCTCCGAAAGCCGCAAGGTATCGAACCTATTGTTCTCGCTTGACTTCCTGCAAAAGCAACCCGTGGGCGAAAAGGTGCAACCGTGCAACTACATTCTGCACTTTACCGACGACGAGGACGTTCCGGTCAGCGACTTCCAGACGGTCATCGCCGACAAGACGAGCGCAAACGCCTCCGACCGTGTATTCCGCGTAAGGTTCACGCTGAAGCAAATGCTCTACAACCGCAATAAGCTCTACCGCCTTGTCATTGCCAGCGACATCGATGCACCAGAAGAGGTCGAGTTCCACATTGACATAGCGTTTGCCGATGATTTTGGATTTGACCTGTAGCAAGGAGGATTTCACTATGGACTTAGAATCGGCTCAGTACACTCCGGAAAATGTATACAGCAACTCAAGACAATGATATCCATTTCAATCAATTACACAAAGAATACAATTCGAGAATAAAGTACAAAAAAACATGTGTACATTGTGGAAAAGAAATCACTACCGCAGATATCATTAAGGGATATGAATACGATAAACTATATGAGAAAACGCACAAAGGACTGGATCATATTTAAGAATTTAAATGACGACGACTATATAGTGCTCGGCTATATTGAGAAGGAAACCAATGTAGTCAGCATTATTATTGACCAATAGCTAAATAACACAATAGCTATAAGGGACATGTCTCACTGGGAGTGTCATAGAGGGATTTTAATATAATTTCAGGCATTTCCAAAATCGAAACACCTTTTAAGGAACAAAAAGGGACGAAAACGTGCATTGGATATTTACGGGAATTTTCTGTACAGTTAAGTACATGGAAAAGCCACTGATAATTAAATCAGTGGTTTTATTTTTTTGCATCGCCTTAAATTCCCATTGATATTTGCGAACACACGTTCTATACTAATAACTAAAATATAGAACATGTGTTTGGAAGTGATGAAATGGATCGTGTGATTTTACACAGCGACTGTAATTCTTTTTATGCATCTGTGGAATGCTTACACCGTCCTGAAATCCGTGATAAGCCNNACGCTATAAAATCCAAACCGGAGAAGCTCTCTGGCAAGCGCGGCAAAAATGTCCTGACCTTGTGATTGTGCCGCCAAATTTTCCGCTTTACATGCGGTTTTCTCGAATGGCCCGTAATATTTACCTTGATTATACGAATCAGGTTGAACCGTTTGGCCTTGATGAAGCTTGGCTGGACGTAACCGGAAACGCAAAGATTCAAGGTGATGGATTATCCATAGCGAAAGAGATCAGCGACCGCATTAGGTTTGAGTTGGGCATTACAGTGAGTATCGGTGTAAGCTATAACAAGATTTTTGCAAAATTGGGCAGTGATTACAAAAAGCCAGATGCTATTACCGTTATGTCAAAAGACAACTTTAAACAAATTGTATGGCCGTTGCCGGCAAGTGACTTACTCTATGTTGGACGTTCCACACAGCGCAAATTAACTTCACTTGGCGTCCACACCATCGGTGAACTTGCCGGGACTTCACAGGGTGTTTTACATTCCTACTTTGGCAAGTGGGGAGATGTCTTATACTGTTTTGCAAATGGATATGACACATCACCGGTGGCGGATTTTGACAATCAACCGTTGGTTAAGTCAATCGGCAATTCAACGACCACGCCGCGTGACCTGACGACCAATGATGATGTAAAAATCATCTTATATGTATTGGCCGACAGCGTATCCCGCCGCCTTCGTGAGCAGGGATTCAAAGCGAGAACCGTCTGCATCAGTGTACGCGACAATGAGCTGTCGAGCTTTACCCGGCAATATACTATGAAGCAATACACCAATATCACATCAGAAATTGCACAGTGTGGAATTGCTTTATTTCGCAAGCATTACCATTGGGGTAAACCAATTCGGAGTATCGGTATCAGCGTCACTGATTTGGTCAGTGATACCATCGCGACCCAAACTGATTTATTTACTGATGAATCACGTCGGGAGCAAAAAGAACGTCTTGACAGTACTGTTGATTGGCTTAAAAATAGGTTTGGCAGTTACTGTGTACAACCGGCTATCTTGCTGGCAGATACGGAATTATCCGGGTTCGATCCTAAAAAAAACCATACGATACATCCAGTTGGATACTTTTGATAGGGGGCATTAAGCAATGGCAGTTAAAAAATATGTTGAAATGATAGTGCGATATATGGAAGATGGCACGATTATGCCCCTTGCCGTTCACTGGGCCGAGGGAGAACTTTATGAAATAGACAGTGTAAAGGACGTGCGGCCAGCTGCATCACTTAAAGCCGGTGGCGCAGGTATAAGGTACACATGCATGATACAAGGTCACGAAAAATGCTTATGGTTGGAAGAGAACAGGTGGTTCGTAGAGGCCAAAGGTTGATATTAGTTCAAGCCGCCTTATTGATAATTTCAATATTAAGATTTAAAATAGTTTTCTGCCATGTAAATGCAATCTCGTAAAAATATTTTTAAGTCACTTTCAAATGACGTAACGAAATATGTCAGACTGGAAGAATAATTAATATCAAAAGGTAGAAAAGCAGTATTCTGCCTTTGTTCTCATTGAAGAATAAAAGCGTTACATCATCATCATTTACTGTATTTTAGTATTTTGTACTTATTTGTACTTATAAGATATATATTATAAATTATATATAGAAAAATAATTGATTGTGTATTATAATAAAAAAAAATGGTGCTAAATAAGCGTCTTCTAACGAAAATATGCTTGTTGCCGATTTATTAGGCGGCAGCGGTGTAACAGTTGCCGTTGCAAACAAGCTAAATCGCCGCTTTATTCATTGCGACGTTGGTATCAACAGCATCCAAACCACTCCCGACCGTCTTATTTCTGATAAGACCGAGTTTGATCTTCTTGAAATTAAAGACGGCGTTTCTCTCTACCGCAATCCGCTCAAGCTATGGATTCTAATGCGAAAAAGCAATATAATCCGATTGCAACCAGCGAAGAGGGTCTGGAACTTATTGAGTTTTTTTCTCTTGACTGTACATCTACTGAGGGGCAATGGCACTCGGATAGTGAAATAAAAATTGATAAGTTGGGGTATGTAATCGTCAATGGTACAAAGACCAAAGAGTTTTGGGATGGAGGTATCAAGAGTGAGAAGCAGCCGCTGCGTATTAAAATACGAAACATCTGCGGTGACGAAACGATATGGAGTTTAATGAATGAGGAGGATCAATTATGCAATTAGTAAAAGTTACGGTTCACAAATACAAAAGCTTTATTACAGAGCAGAGTTTTGAAGTTGAACAAGCAGTTACTCGAATCGTCGGAAAAAACGAATCTGGTAAAACCGCTTTACTTGAAGTTATAGCAAAAACCAACTATTTTGAAGCAGACAATAAGGAGTTTAAATTCGATAAAACTTTAGACTACCCACGAGGCACTCTGACTAAAGTTTCTGATCAAAACCCGGAAGCTGTATCTTGCGATTACATTTTATTTGATACTGAGCTTGCAACAATAGAAGCCGCTC
>DDHX01000037.1:0-28464 GCA_002338255.1 Ruminococcaceae bacterium UBA1865
AGTATAATCCGTATAAATTAAATAGTAAAGGCTAAATTTCATTAGGAATAATATCGTCAATAAATAATTCCTGTTTCGGTTTCGCCAGCCCATTAAACTGTTTATGGATTTCCCATTGGTCAAGTAAATCGCCGATTGGCATAAGCCACACGTCGGGTTCGGGACGATGCAGTTGCGTTACGCCGTAATATAAAAGTCGGGCAAATAACTCCTCGTCACTTACCCGACCACTGCGTTTTTTGAGGACTCTTCCTCGCTTTCGACATAGCGTTTCGTGCCTTTCATCAGCGCTTCCATGATGGAGTTTTTATAATTTGCCAGATCATACGGAGAGGTCAAAAGCTCAACTGCTTCTTCGGTGAGCAGCTCCCGTTTTTCCGCGTTCTGCAAATTGTAAATCAGAACACTTTGGTTCGCAAGAAGCACGATCAGCCACACGATTTCCTCGAGGGCCATTTCAAAGTTTTCTGACTTCATCAGCTTTTCGCCAAGGTCTTCCAGCCCGCCGTAGCGTTTAGCGATCTCTTTTGTAGCGCGGGTCGTCAGGACGAGCTGGTACTGCTCGCCCCCGACCGCGATTATAGCGTTTCTGTCTTCAATGCTCATATCTGCCATCTCCTTACGTTCCCGAAGTGTAATCCGGCTCGTAAACGGTGGTAAACCAAGCGGAAATTATCGCCGCCAAAACGCCGGAATCGTCCTCATTGACTTCTGTTTTCCAGGGATGCTTTCCGTTGCCGTCCACTTTATTGCGCTGCGTGATCGTGCCTTCGATGGTTGGCGTAGCAAATTTTATGCTGTCACCCTTTGTTTCCAGATTCGTCGCGGGGACGCCGAACACCACACGGTACAACCAAAAGTACCGATACTTTCCGTTTGCCTTTTTTGCGCGGAATCCGATTGCAACAGGCTTGCCGCCGTCCTCGCTTGCGGAAACAAGGACGCCGTTCGTATCCAGTACCGCTCCGGTTAAGTTNNATTGCCTTGGCGAGTAAAACCGGAGCAGCGTAGGTTTCCGTGCCGTCTGTCGCTTCCGTGATTTTTGAATAATACAGCTTATCAAATCCAACGGTTGCCATGTTTAAATTCCCTCCAAATCATATATTTTTGCCACGTCAATGGCATAGTGATGGTAATTCGTATCATCCTCGTGACCGATATAGCGGCGGTCGGTCACGGTGAATTCGTTCTCCAGCAGGGAGCGGACGATTTGGTTTTTCCTCTGCTGGTAATTGTTTTTGGAGAACAGGGAAAGCCGCGCCTCCTGTATCTCCTGACGGGGCCGGTCGTCCGTATGAAGCGCAAAGGTATCGGCGAGCGGGGTGATTACCACATATTCATCCGGGGCTTTCTCTTGAAAAACGCCGGTCTCCACCGCGATGCCCAGCGCGCCCAACAGCGTGTTCAGTTCCGATAAAATGCTCATAAGCCCTCGATTTCCTCATCCAGTTTGGCGGTCATCGCCGCAATGCAGGCTTTCCGTGAAGCGGATTTAGCGGGCTTCAAAAAAGGCTTTGCGGGCTGACCGTGTTTGCCGTATTCCAGTACAGCGGCAATTTTGGCGTTGCTCACTCCGCCACCCGGGCTCCGGGCATCGGAGCGTGGCTCCGCAAACCCAACTTTCACATTGTAGTTGCCGTCCCGGTCCTGCCGAGCGTCTGTGACGCCGAGTGCGGATAACAGTTCGCCTGTGGAGCGGCTTTCGGTCTTCGTGCCTTTCCCGATTACAGAAGCGAGGTTGCTCTTCACCTTTTCAAGCACTGCGCTGCCACCAGCTTCCAGTACCTTTGGAATGATCACGTCGGTCTGCTCCGCCAGCCGGGAAACTTTCAGAAGAAATTCCTCCGGCATTTTAAAATCCACTCGTGCCATATCCGTCACCTCACACTCGGTTCCAGCTTTTCTGCCAGAACCTCAAGATACATTCCGCGACCCCGGACATCTTCTGCGCTGAGAATCCGATACCGGCCGTCCGCACAGGAAATGAAAAGGGACGTAGAAATCTCTACGCCCGGAATCTTGCGAAACTGAAACATCGCCGAAGCAGTGGAGAATGCCGCCATATTGGCCCAGCGTTCATTTCCGTGCCGGTCTTCCTTATATGCACGCACGGAAGCAAGAATGGTGTCACCCTCGGTGACAAAACCTTCATCGTCCTTGGTGGGGGCGATGCTAATGATATCGATGAAGGTGTTCATTTTGCCAAAGCTCATGTCACACCTTCCAGTTGCGGTCAAGCCGCAGAAGCAGATTGACCGTATCCCACACCTGCTGCCCGGCTTGCACATTATCCGAGAAAAAGCCGCCGGTGCTACCGTCCCGACTCTCGTAAAAGTGGGACGACAGCATAATAACGGCCTGTTCGGTGGTGGGCGGCATGGCGTTTTCCTCGTAACTTCCTGCAATAATATGCTGGTAGCTTTCGGAGTAGGAAACTGCGGCGCGGATGTAACCTTTCAAGAGGTCGTCATCCGCACTGTGTTCCAATATGAGGTTTGCTTTGACCTTGGACAGTAAATCATCAATCAGTGCCATGCCACCGCACTCCCTTCCTTACGATGCCTTCTGCTGGAGAATTTTGACGGCTTCCGGCAGAATCAGCTTGCCGTCCACGCGCTGAGAACCGAGGAAACCGATCTGCCCTGTCGCGGCAAAAAGCTCGCCAAGACGCTTAAAGGAACGCCCTTGTCTATCAGCCACCCAGTAATACCCGAAGTCACCAAATGCAACGGTTTTCGCGCCCGCTTCGATGTAGGGGACAAAGGATGAGGTATAAACCGGACGGTTAAGAAGCGTATCGGGCGTGCCTGCGGTAAGCGAGGGCTGCCACAGATACTGACCCTGAGTGTCCTTCAGCTTGCGGATTGCCTTAATGGTCGAATCGTTCATGATGAAAACGGCGTTCTTGCGGTAAGGCGATTTCAGCGAATAGAACAGGTCGATAATTTCATCGGCGGTAAGTGCGACCGCTCCGGCAGCCGTTACGCCGACAGGAGCTCCACCTGTTGCCGCAAGGATACCTGTGGGCTTACCGGTACCGTCGCCAACGATGAAGGCTTCCTCCTCTTTTGCGCCAATTCTGCGGGCGAATTCATTTGAAATGTACGCTTCCACATCAAAAACGCTGTCGTTAAGAAGTTCCTCAGAGACCTTAATCATGGTACCCAGTTTATACGCGCCGATGGACACCTGTCCGAAACTGTCGTCGCTTTCGGGGTACGCGCCCTCTTCGTCAATCCACGATGCGGTTCCTTTGGTCGCCACAACGGGAATTTTGCGGTCACCGGAAGAGGTCTGGATAATGTGGGCAAACTGGCGGAAGATGTTTTCTTCCTGCAAGCCATCGACAAGAGTACGTTCGAATTCGTCAGGAACGAGATAGCCGCCCTCGGAATCCGTACCGATTTGCAGGGCGTTCACAACTTCAAAGTGTGGCGCCTTGGAACGCATCACATTCCAGAATGCAGAGCGGTACTCGTCGCCGGACCTTCCGGTTTTCTGCTTGCCGGAAACGGCGGGCTTTTCCGTAATCGGAGAGTTGACAGGCTTCCCAAGCTCGGCGTCGAGTGCTTCCTGCCGTTCCAGACGGGCGATTTCCTTGCCGAGATTCACGATGTCCACTTCCATCTTGTCGTAGGCGGCGGCATCCTCAGCAGAAAGCAGACCGTCCGTGCCGCGTTTGCTGTCGAGAAAAGCTTTTGCGGCGTCCCATGCTTTTGCGCGTTTTTCGCGCAGTTCAAGAATTTTACTCATTACATTATCCTCCTAAAATTTTAATAAATTGAGCCGCTCGTAAAGTGGCTCTGCGGATTGCTTGAGTTCATTTTTTGGCAGCTTGTTCAGCAGTGAATTTGTAACGGCCCGGCGGCTGAAAGCATAGGTCACATCCCCCGGTTGTACGCGCTTTTTCTCATCCTCCAGAATACCGTCGGCAAAGCCGAGTTCGATGGCTTTGTTGGCGTTCAGCCAGGTCTCCGCGTCCATAAGATGGGAGAGTTTTGAACGAGACTGCCCGGTTTTGATTTCGTAGGCGTTGATGATGCTTTCCTTGACCTCCGAAAGCATAGAGATGGCTTTCTGCATTTCCTCGCTGTCGCCAATTGCCACGGTCAGCGGATTATGAACCATCATGAGTGCAGTGGGTGCCATAAGGACTGTCGTTCCCGCCATAGCGATCACGCTTGCCGCCGAAGCCGCGATACCATCAATTTTGATAGTGACCGAACCTTTGTAGTCCATGAGCATCGCATAAATCTGACTTGCCGCGATACAGTCGCCGCCGGGAGAGTTGATCCAAATAACAATGTCACCCTCTCCGGCAGTCAGATCAGCTTTGAATGCTTTCGGGGTGACATCATCAGCAAACCAGCTTTCTTCGGCAATCGTGCCGTCGAGGTAAAGCATTCGGACGCCGGACTCTTCATCCTTTGCCCAGTTCCAGAAGCGACGAGCCGCCGCAGACATACCTCGCTCTTTATTGAGCGGGGATTTTGGGCTTTCTGCCCGCATTGTTTGTTCCATCTGTTTTTTCCTCCTGTCCTTGTGTATTTGCGAACGCGCCTGCGTCCTGCAATTTGGTCATCGCGCCGTTGATAAGATAGAGGTCGCCGCCAAGTTCAGCAGGGATACGGTCGAGGTTTTCAAGCTCGCGGATATCGTTCGCGGACATCCAGCCGTTCTGCCTTGCCGTGGCGTAACCGCTCATTCTGCTTGCGTAATCCCCGCGCAGAAGTCCGTCCACATTGAATTTGATGAACACGGTCGGCTTCTCGCTCGGGGAGAGCAGGGCACGGCACATTGCCTGTTCCCAGCGAACCACCCACGGGTCAAGGGTGTATTTCACAAACTCCAGCGACTGCTGTTCGATATTGGAAAACGAGGATTTTTCAAGGTCGGCGAGCATGTGGGGCGGGATTCGGAAAATGCGAGCGATTTCGTTGATCTGGAATTTCCGTGTTTCGAGGAACTGCGCCTGTTCGGGCGAGATACCGATGGCCTGGTATTTCATGCCTTCCTCAAGTACAGCCACCCTGTGCGCGTTTGTCGACCCTTGGTAAGCGGCGTTCCAGCTTTCTTTGACCTTCTGCGGGTCTTTAATCGTACCGGGATGTTCCAGTACGCCGCCGGGAGCTGCGCCGTTGGCAAAAAACTTCGCTCCGTATTCCTCGGTTGCAATCGCCAATCCAACGGCGTTTTTCGCCATGGCAATGGGAGAGTAGCCGACCAGCCCGTCAAAACCCAAACCGGGGATATGCAGCACGTCGGATGGGTCGAGATAGACCTGACTGTCTTTGCCCAGCGTGGGTGCGTCCTCCGTGCTTCGCTGGTACAAATAAAAAAGCCGGCCGTTCGAATCGCGGTCGACTGTCATTTTATTCGGCATCAGCGGATAAAGGGCAAGCACCTCGCCGCGCGCGTTGCGGATAATCTGCGCGTAAGCATTGCCCCATAACAAAAGATGACTCATCAGCGTTTCCCGGAACGCGAATGAAGTCATCTCAGGGTTCGGCTCATCGTGGAGCAGTTTATATAACGGGTGCTGCAGAATTTTTTCTTTGCCGCCCGTATCGTTGTAGCGGTACACATGAAGCGGAAGCCCCGCCACCGTTTCGGACAGTATTCTTACGCAGGAGTAGACCGCCGTCATTTGCATGGCGGTCTGCTCGTTGACCGGCTTACCCGCCGTTGTGCCGCCGAACAAAAAGCTGTAACGGCTGCCGTTCATGCTGTTTTGGGGCTTGTCACGGGAGTGGAATAGTCCGCTCAACATTCCCATAAAAATCACCACGCTCTTTCGTTAAAATACAAGCAACCCTCGGTCGTCATAGACTGAAGAGCCGCTTTCATTACCGCACCGAATTGCTCTGTCGAGAGCCATAATTGCCGCCACAGCGCCATCAATTTTCTCTGTGGATTTTTCCTTGTCGGCCTTAATATTTCCGGCAGGGTCGGTGCGGATATAAATGTTGTCCATCATCCAGCGAAGGACAGGGTGCCCGCTGTGAGCGAGCTTTTCCTCAAGCGTGAGCTTCATTAACTCTTTGGTCGGCGGTGACATATCCTTGAAGCCCTGACCGAACGGGACAACGGTGAAGCCGAGGTTTTCGAGGTTCTGCGTCATTTGCACGGCGCCCCAGCGGTCAAACGCGATCTCGCGGATGTTGTAACGGGTGCTGAGTTCCTCAATGAAGCTCTCAATGAAACCGTAATGTACCACATTACCCTCGGTGGTCTGCAGAAACCCTTGCTTTTTCCACACATCGTAATTCACATGATCTCGTCGCACACGCAAATCAATGTTGTCCTCCGGTATCCAGAAGAACGGCAGAATGTTGTATTTATCATCTTCATCAAGCGGCGGAAATACCAACACGAACGCCGTTATATCTGTGGAGGACGAAAGGTCAAGTCCGCCGTAGCAGACACGCCCGCGCAGATTGTCTGCATTTACAAGGAAAGCGCATTTATCCCATTTGTCCATTGGCATCCAACGCACCGCCTGTTTAACCCACTGGTTCAAACGAAGCTGACGGAAGCTGTTTTCCTCGGCTGGGTTCTGCTTTGCGCTCTCACAGGCGGCTTTTACCTTGTCGATACCAACCGTGATGCCCAGCGAGGGATTCGCTTTTTTCCATACTTTCGGGTCCGTCCAGTCGTCCTCCGGCGCGGCACCGTAGATTACAGGGTAGAAAGTAGGATCATGCTTCCTGCCGTTCAGAATATCCAGCGCCTTTTGATGTACCTCCCAGCAGATGCTGTTCTGATTGTCACCGGCAGTTGTAATCAGAAAATACAGCGGCTGCATTCTCGCATCGCCGCTGCCTTTGGTCATAACATCGTAGAGCTTTCGGTTCGGCTGCGTGTGAAGCTCATCAAACACCACACCATGAGTGTTGAAGCCGTGCTTGTTGCCGACGTCGGCGGACAGCACCTGATAGATACTGCCCGTTGGCTGAAAAATCAGCCGCTTCATAGAATCAAGGATTTTTACCCGTTTCGACAATGCCGGGCACATCCGAACCATATCCGCCGCCACATTGAACACGATGGACGCCTGGTTGCGGTCAGCGGCACAGCCGTAAACCTCGGCGCGTTCCTCGTTATCGCCGCAGGTGAGCAACAGGGCAACAGCCGCCGCAAGCTCACTTTTTCCCATCTTTTTCGGTATTTCCACATAAGCGGTGTTGAATTGCCGATAACCATTGGACTTGAGTGTTCCGAATACATCACGGATAATCTGCTCCTGCCAGTCGATCAGCTCAAACAGCTTACCCGCCCATGTGCCTTTGGTATGGCAGAGCGCCTGTATAAAAGACACCGCATAGTCAGCAGTGGCCTTGTCATAAACCGAATCAGACGCTTTGAACTTCGTTAGCGTATACTTTTTCAGTTTTCGCAATCGCACCGCCTCTTTCCGAGCATAAAAATAGACCTGCATAAGCAAGCCTTCAAAGTCTATCTGTACGAGATACACGCCGTCTCCGGCGCGTCCTCGGCTATTTTATTAGCGTGGGTTAATGATTTTCGCTGTGCACAAGAAGCTCAAGGGCAAGCTGCGTGTCGGGGTCGGAGGGTTCAACATCCCAGCCTCTGTCGTAGTTGCACACGATTTCTCCGTTACGCTTGAGCATCAGTTTGCTGATTCTGCCACCCTCAATGCCGTATTGTGAACCTTCATCGTATTGCTTCATCCAATAGTGAAAAATGCTGTCTTGAATTTTCAGACTTCCTTCTTTCCACATGGTACCGTTCTCCCTAAAATTTCTTGATGCTGGCGTTGCCATCGGCATCAAAGCTCACGTTGTAGCGGATTTCAAAGCCGTCAGCGTTTTTGGTAATCACTCGAATGCCGCCTTCAAAGGCTGTGTACATTCTGTCGATTCTCTCGCCCTGCGGCAATTGGCTTTCGATTTGCTTTATCTGCTTTTCGTTCATTTTCGTTTCCTCCGTTTGTTGTGTTTTTCCCTTTCGGTAGTCACATGTTAACTCTAAAAGCACACTATATCCAGGTAATTACGCGATCAGTCGGGGCATATTCTGCACGATCTTTCAAGCGAATACGACCCGCAGAATTGCGTAGTTTACAGTGCTTTATTCCTCGTCATCGACGTCGTCGACACTGGTGAAGTTAACGTATTCGTCGATTATCATGAGCGCCTCGTCGTAGCTGCCGCTGCTGAAAACGCGGGAGGCCATTTCTTTTGCTTCATTATATATACCGTGGCGTTTCAATGTCCGTGAGGCGATGCCGACTAGATTGAAGATGTTTCCGTCCGCTCCGATCGGCGTGCAGTTGGGCTTTTCCTTATCCATTGTTTTTTCGCTTCGTATTATTTTGGCCGTAATAACTGTATGATTACGGCCAAAGGCAAGTACATCTCGTGCATTTACGTTTAGAAGATTCAATTTCCATTTGTTTCAACCATGCAATTGCCTCGCATTTATTAGCGACATGTGTTTGAAAAACTTCATAATGCCCACACGCTTGCCGCATAATGTAAATCATATTATACGCAAACCCAAAGTTTTCTTGTTCTACCTGCTCAATATACTTCAGCTCCTCGGGAGATGTAGACATTTTCTTAAGTGCTGCATATCCGGATGAACCGGGGTAATATTTACCATTCTGATTATTGTCTTCCGTCATAATTAGATAGTTGTAATTCATTTTGCCAGCTCCTTAGTGTTCATCGGGAAGCAAAACTGTCGTTGCGCTTTTATCCCCTTCTGTTATAATCCACAGCTTGTTGCCCTGAAATGTATGCGCAGAAAGGATTTGCATGCCAATAATCACGGATTTGTCGTTTGCAATTTTATCCTCAGCGAACAATGCTCTCCAGTCTCCATTGCTATGCCGTTCTATGCAGCAAGCGACAAAATCCATTGGAAAGGCACATGCTGTCGTTCGCGTTATATACAATTGCCCAAGAGAGAACTCATGTTTACACATGGGCGTTATCACGTGTACTCTGCGAGATATTCGTTTTCAGCAATATTCCATACCGCACAATCTCTTCGGTATTACTCCATCTCTTCTCATTGCGCTTGACCTTACAGAGAGAAATTAGTTTGCAGCCGTTATTCACCATGCAATGAATTCCATCCATTAGCGCGCTACTACGATCCGTGACAGCAAAGTAATCGACTCCTGCTTCACGTAACGTTGCCACAAATTCCGGAATATCTTCTGTCCATGGCAGGCCATTACATTCAAAATAGTCTGCATCATTATCTATGCTTTCTGACCAAGCACGGTACGCGGTTGTTTGCCCTCTGCTAAAAGGGAATGGAAATTTCTCCTCGCGGTCAAACCATGCATTTAATTTCTCTTTGTTGTCACGCTTTTTCAAGATCTCCGTTTTTTCAAGCAGTCGCTGAACCTTCGCGTTTTCATAGCCAATGCCAATATCTCGCATCATCATGAAATATCCATTTGTGTATTCAGTCATGCCCATTCACTGTCCTCTCCATTCAGAATCGCATTTATCTCGGTGCAGGTGTCTGGGTCCGCTTTTGCGCGGTCGAGATCATCCTGCGAGAAGCCCTTCTTCTGACCACTCTTGAAGCTCGAATTGCCCGACAGGTTGAGGAGCAGGATTTTGCGCTCACCCTTGTAAGCCTCGCCGATGAAGCCCAGCCGCAGGAGAAAGCAACGGAAAGCGTATTTATCGTTATCGGTATCCTTTTCCTTTGCGGTGACACGCTTTTGCACCCTCGCCATCTCGCAGAGCGCAGACACAAAATGTGTGTATGCCTTGACTGCATCATGGTCTGTGCTGTTCTCAAACCATGGAAACCGCATCTTGTCATCTGTTATTTCAAGTTTGAGTGTTTCCGTGCCGAGCGCCTTTTTAATGAGGGATGCCTTGCTTTCCACCAGTCGCTTAATGTTTTCAAGCGCCGTGTCGGTAAAAGCCGAACGGGGCATTTCGATGGTCAGCCGGTCGGGTTCGTCATACTCGCGTTCTTCGGTGTCAAACCCCTGCTGATGCAAGGCATTTTCCAAATCAAGATTGTCGGGACCTGTGACCGTTCCATTCCTGTCGATATGGTAGCTGCCCACCTCATAGGCGAATGTAGGCGCACCGATATATTTTACTGGAACATTCAGTTCCTGACTGATCGCCCCGACCAGTGATTTGCNNCCTTTTTCGGTATTACATTAATCACTCTAAACCGCTTATATAGCAACGGTTTTATGCGATCTCTGCGGAGAATACTGTACCGATTATTCGGCGGCTTCTTGTGTACATGACACAATGCCGGACAGCACAAAGCAGACGCAGGGCAGAGCCACGCCGTTTCCCCACATCTTATATTCGGCGGCGTCGGAGTGCGGATTTTTCAGCCATTTGATAATCTGCCTGCGACTTTTGGGTTTCTTGCTTGCGCCGATGATTTTACGGTGCGTTTCCCAGACCTCAGACCAGAATGCGATTTCATCCTCGGTCGGATTTTCCGTACCAAGGTCGGAACACCAGTAATCCGGGAAGCCCTGTAGCCGGGCGCACTCGGTGGGCGTCAGCCTGCGGACGGCATATTGCGGCTGATTCACGATCTGCATATCCTTGTAATCCCGCGCCATAAGCGTCGCAGCAATGTCCTCATGCACTTCGGAAAAATAGCCTGTCGTCATGGCGTAAGCCACGGCATGACGGTCGGCAGCGGTCAGTGAAAAACTCACATCCTCATTGATGCCGCTGCCTTGGGGGCCATTCTTTTCCTCACGACCGATCATGGAACCCTGCAGTGCGACAACGGCGACACCGCCCTGATTGCAGCCGGGGTTCCCGCCGTTTGCGTCGATGGTGCGTGAGGTTTCCGCTTCATAGATGCCGCTGTTGGGATTATCCGACAGCATAGAGTTGCTTTTGTCGGAACAGATGCCGTAAGCCTGTATGGTCAGCGGGACATTCATGCCACCAGTTCCCATACGACCGCTAAGCGTCTGGACTTTTCCGTCCTTACTTATTTTGATGCGGCTGTCCATCGGGTGATGCTCAATCGCCACGCCCGGAACAACGCCGGCCCGGAGCGTCGGCGAGCGTTCTTCCTCAAACCCAACCCCTCGGCTCTTTGCGCTGTGTTCGGTGCAGAAGCCGCTCGACTGCATGACGCAGGAAGGATGCCCATGTTCCTCAGCCCGGAGCGTCGCGGCAATGTCATCTGAAACCGATAGGAACGCTCCCCCCTGATCGTTCAGGCAGGTTACGCTATCGCCTGATGCTCTAGCGCCATCATCAGCATCTCGGGAAGCTCCTTGCCACGGAGCGCCGCGCGGCGTAAAATTCCTTGACACGCCTTTGCGCTCAAATAGTACTTCAAAGNNACATCCGCCTGCAAAATCCGCGACAAGGTAGATTCTGCGGCGGCGTTGGGGAACTCCGAAAAATTGTGCGTCCACAGTTCTGTAAGCAAGGCTCCATCCGCTTCCCATATAGCAGTCTGCGTAAGGCCATCTGCCGTTTTCAGGCAAAGGCACCTCGGCGTTCGGCCGGGCGATGCCGACGGCCGCTTCGAGGACTGCCTTGAAGTCGGCGCCTTTATTTGAACTGAACGCGCCGGGAACGTTTTCCCAGATTGCGTATCTTGGATATCGGCCATCGGTTTTGCACCTCATTTCCTTGATGATTCGTATCGCTTCATAAAAAAGGACGGATTGACTTCCGTCCAGACCGGCTCGCTTCCCGGCGACCGACATATCGGTGCAGGGCGAGCCAAAGGTTATAATATCCACCAACGGCAAATCCGCTCCGTTCAGAGTGGAAATGTCGCCGTAGTGCTTCATATGCGGTATCCGCTTTGTGGTAACCCGTATCGGAAACGGCTCAATCTCGCTTGCCCACAGCGGTTCGATGCCGCAGAACAGTCCGCCGAGCGGAAATCCGCCGGAGCCANNAACCCCTGGCAGTTCACCATATTTGTATGCCAGCCCGTCGCGCATCACAGAAACACCGTTCGCATTCCCAGCTTGTTCGATGTACCGTTTTACAATGACATCGCAGTATTTTTCGTCAAGCTCAATGGTAAAGCAAATCCTATCGGACTGTTCGCAGGCGATGAGTGTAGATCCGCTGCCGCCAAAGGGGTCGAGCACAATGCAGTTTGTGAGGCTGCTGTTCATAATGGGATATGCCAGGAGCGCAATCGGCTTCATGGTGGGATGGTCGGCGTTTTTCTTCGGCTTCTCAAATTCCCAAATAGTGGTTTGCTTGCGATCGGAGTACCAGTTGTGCTTACCTTTCTTTTTCCAACCGAACAGTACCGGCTCGTGCTGCCACTGATACGGAGAGCGCCCAAGAACAAGGGACTGCTTCTTCCAGATACAAGTCCCGGAGAGGTAAAATCCCGCGTCCGAAAAAGCTTTGCGAAAGTTCAGCCCCTCTGTGTCGGCGTGAAACACATAAATGGAAGCGTCCTGCGCCATTGCCGCTTCGGTGTTCGTAAACGCCGCAAGCAGAAAACCGTAGAACGCTCCACTTTCCATATTGTCGTTTTTGATTTTACCCGCCGTTCCTTCATAGTTGACGTTGTACGGCGGATCAGTCACAACCAGATTTGCCAGCTTGCCGTCCATCAGAGCGGTAAAGGTGTCGGCTTTGGTGGAATCGCCGCAGACCAGCCGGTGGCGGCCAAGCGTCCAGACATCGCCGGGTTTTGTGACGGCGGGATTTTGCAGTTCCGCGTCCACATCAAAATCGTCGTCTTTGATACCGTCTTTCAAACTATCCTTGAAAAGGTCGTCAATCTCTCCGGGGTCGAAGCCTGTGAGCGAAACATCAAAATCCGCGCCCTGCAGGTCGGCGATCAGCAGAGCCAGCTTATCCTTATCCCAGTCACCGCTGATTTTGTTGAGTGCGACATTGAGCGCCTTTTCCTTTTCGGCGTCCATCTCGACCACCACGCACTCGACCTCGGTGATGCCCATATCAAGCAGCACCTTCAGACGCTGGTGACCGCCGACAACATGAGAGGTGACCTTATTCCATATAACGGGTTCAACATAACCAAACTCCTCAAGCGAGCGTTTCAACTTTTCATATTCTGGATCGCCGGGCTTAAGGTCTTTGCGGGGATTGTAATCCGCTGGGATTAGGCGGTCAGTTTTCAGCTTTTCTATCTGCATATGGCTATCTCCAATCTGTGTATGTTATTTTCCTCGCCTTGCCGAGAGCAGCCGCTCCATCACATCGTCCTGGGGGTTCGCGCCGCTGTACTCGCCGGTGCAGTTTTCCTTGACGATCTGAAAAATCTCATACCACAGGCGATTGGTCTGGTTCATGTAGTTCTGACCCATTGCAACATACGGGCTTTGAATTGCGTTGCCCGTGGTGGGGTGCTTTGCCAGAAAGCCGTATTCGGTAACCGCTTCCTCGCATTGAATCCAGCGCGCCACGCTCATGGCATAACGTTCCAGAAGCTGAGGTGATACGAGAGCGGCACAGCCGCGCTCATTCAGCCACTGCCATGTGGATTTATATATTTCACTCGCAACGAGCGTCTTTCCGTCTTTCTGAATGGCTTCGAGCATTTTGTTAGGCTCCGGCATCGCCTGACCCTGCAAATTCGCTGTGTCCGAAAATTCCATGACGGTCAGCTTTCTTCCGCCGGGATTGCCCTCGGCGATTTTATCGACAAGCGGCTTCTTTTTCGCACCCGCTCCAGCACGGGCGCCGCCACGGTTTGTGCCGTCCTTTGCCAAATTGTTCACCTCACATTCGCAGGGGGGCTATTCCACCGTTTGAAACCGCGTTTTTTAACACGAAGCCCCACGCCGCTGTCCAGATTTTTTTGTTTTTAGAGATTTTGATACCCCCACTGGGAGTGACCAAAAAAATAGATAGCTTTTAGACATCGTACTAAAATGTAAACGATGCCTCTTTCAATATCATTTTCCCCACCGATCGCCCATCTCGACGGTGATGCGGGCGTGGCACGGCTTGCAGAGAGCCATAAGGTTGCTCGTTTCATTGCCGCCGCCTTTGGAGAGCGGAAGGATATGGTGTACCTCCTCGGCGGGTGTCAGTTTGCCTTGCTTCTGACATTTCTCGCACAGCGGGTGCGCCTTGATGTAGCGGTCGCGGGTACGCTTCCATGCACGGCCATACCGTTTATTGGATGCAGGGTCGCGTTCGTATTGGTTGTAGCGTTTGTCCATAACCTTCTGATGCTCGGCGCAGTATTGCCCGCCATTTTCGGCAAGCCGACCGCAGCCGGGGTAAGCGCATGGGCGCTTGGGTTTGTATGGCATCTGTTCACCCCCTCGTGGGCATAAGAAAAGCCCTGCGGGATTACTCCCGCAAGGCCAATTTCTATTCTGCTTCCGCATTATAATACTAACATAAAAAGTGACTCTCAATCACTCTCATTACCTCTCATGGTGAGAAGAACATTTACTTCGGTGAGCGCCTCGTCGTGCATTCGATAGATATGCTGGATACTGTAGTGCATCTCAACGGCAATCTTCTCCCACGACAGGAAGCACAGGTATCTCTTTTCCAGAAGCGTCTGATACTCGTCGTTGGCAACAGACCGGATGGTACGCATGATATCCCTCTTGAGATCCACCAGAGAATTGATGTCAGCGTTCAGCTCCGTCTGCAGGTCAATGATTTTACAAACGGCATCTGCCATACGAGAGCCGCTTTTGTTCGGATTACGCGGCATCCCTGTTATCGCAGAGNNACAACTGGTGGCCAACTCGTTTAGGGATTCAATCTGCTGGACTTTTGATTTGATGCGCATATCCAAATAACGCGCCTGAGAAAGATATTCCTTAGACTTCATAATGCTTCTTCTCCTTTCTCAGTTTGGTGATCAGGAGCTCCGGCTCCAGCTTCGTCAGAACTCCAAACCAGCCAGAACGGAAGAAGCGTTCAATTTCTGCAAGGTCGCTTTCGTCCTCGACCAGACGATAATCGTCAACAGCACGAAGGATTATGGCATTTGCGAGGTTTTCATATAAATTGGTCATAATCTGTACCTCCGATATTTGTGTTTTTCTCGGAATGGCACGGATTGTCGTATGTTGTCTTAGATTTTCAAGTCTGCCTTGACCGCGTCGATAAGTGCGGACTGCGTTTTGTCTTTCTTTTTCAGAGCCGCCATGATTTTTTCATCAATGGTGTCCTTGGCGATGAGGTGGTGGATCACCACGGTATTGGCTTCTTGTCCCTGCCGCCACAAGCGGGCATTGGTCTGCTGATACAGTTCCAAACTCCAAGTCAGACCGAACCATATCAACGTGGAACCGCCGGATTGCAGATTTAAACCATGTCCGGCAGAGGCTGGATGAACCAGTGCCACGGGCAGTTCGCCGTTATTCCATCTTTTGATAGAATCGGTTGTGTCCAACTTGGAAAACGGAATGTGCCGTTTGTGCAGACGCTCCTCAATGCGGGAGAGGTCGTGTTTGAACCAGTATGCCACAAGCACAGGTTTGCCGTTTGCCGCTTCAATCAAGTCCTCCAGCGCGTCCAGTTTGCGGTCATGAATGGCGATTACATTGTTGCCCTCGCCGTAAACAGCGCCGTTTGCCATCTGCGTCAGCTTATTTGAAAGACCCACGGCATTGGCGGCATCGATGTCCTGACCGTCAAGGCTGAGAATCAAATCGTCCTTCAGTGTCTGGTAGCATTCCATTTCTTTTTCAGAAAGCCGCACGGGAACTTCATTTATCACGCATTCCGGCATCTTGAGATAGTCGGTACTTTTCATGCTGATGGTGATATCCGACACAAGGCGGTATATGGCATCCTCTGCACCGGGCTTTGGCTTATAGCTGAACACAATCTGCTGATTGCGTTTGTCCGGCACAAAATAATCGCTGCGGAAGTGAGTGATGAAGCGACCAAGGCGTTCGCCCATATCCAGCAATCTGAACTCCGCCCACAAATCCATAAGACCGTTGCTACTCGGAGTACCCGTCAGGCCTGTGATGCGCTTTACGAATGGACGGACTTTCATCAGACTGCGGAATCGTTTTGCTTGATAGGATTTGAAGGACGAAAGCTCATCGACCACCACCATATTGTAGTCAAACGGCAGACCGCTTTTTTCTACCAACCATTCGATATTTTCACGGTTGATGATGAAGATGTCGGCTTTTTGCAGCAGAGCCGCTTTTCTCTGTACCTCGGTGCCGACCGCAACGGAATAAATTAGTCCATGCAGATGCTCCCATTTTTCAAGCTCCGCAGGCCATGTATCCCGTGCCACTCGGAGCGGTGCAATGACGAGAACCTTGTGTATTTCAAAGCTATCGAACAGCAGGTCGTATATTGCCGTAAGTGTAATGACACTCTTACCCAAGCCCATATCAAGCAGGATGGCAGACACTGGATGCTCAAGAATAAAGTTTGTCGCATAGTTCTGGTAATCATGTGCCTCGTATTTCATCAAGAATCCCTCCAATCTGCTCTATGCTGTCAATTACGAATACCGAAAAGCCTAACGCTTCCAGTTGCCTTTTTCGCTTTTCCTGCAGCGGTCGCAGCTTCTTGCCATGTGCTTTCAGTTCTATAAATGCCAGCCTCCCATGAGGGAGAAATACGATGCGGTCTGGCATACCGTCAAAACCGGGACTTACAAACTTAGGTGCAATGCCGCCCATGTTTTTTGCTGCTATGGATAATTTCTGCTCAATCTGTTTTTCTCGCATTTTTTACCTCCGTGGGACAAGCGGACAAGTGGAACAAGATTTCCTATACGTGTGCGCAGGTGCCTATATACGCCCACTTAATGCTTCTATTTCTCTGTTTTTTATTCCCATAAGAAAAATCTTGTCCACTTGTCCCAATGCCCTCCTGAAACCTTGTTATATTGGGATATTCCACGCTGGACACCCTAACGGGACGAGCTATGGTTTGTCCTTACTTGTCCCGCGTATATGCCCTCTGTCGTCCGTAAAACGAGAAGTTGTCCCGCTCGGACTTGTCCCAACCTTCAATTTTTTGCATGATGGCTCCGATCTCGTAGGAATCAGCTTTTTTCAAGGATGAGTTGTCCTTGAAAAAGCACTCGCACCAGATTTCCATGTTGCAGACTCTGGTACGACGGACGGTGCCTTTTTTGCCGATGTCAGAGAAGCCGGTGCCACTCAGAAAATTACGGCGCCCATACAGGTCGAGCTCATTCCAGTTTTCCGGCAGCGGTGTATCAAGGTACTCACGAACCAGACCTTCGCGCTCATCTGTCTCCATAGCGTCCGCCTGTTCCTCGACTGCCTGCATCGCATCCTCGCCTTCGAGATAGAGTTTTTCGCCCTTGCGGTAGAACACAAGAGTCTCCGCCCATATCTGCGCAACATCGTCCTTGGTAATCTGCCACGCTTTTTTGAGAGAGCTGCCGCTGACGCGAATTGGCCAGAAACGCCGGTTGCCGGTGATGTCACGAAGGAAGCCGGTCTCCGCATTGGTTGAGCCTACGATGACGCACTGCCGAGGATGGCTCTCCACGTTCACGCCATAGCTGGCGCGGTATTTATCGTCCACACGGGAGATGAAGGACTTCACTGTTTCCACGTCGGCCTTGCGCATCCCAGCGAGTTCGCCCAGCTCCAGTATCCAATAGCCCTGCAGCTTTTCGGGTCCTGCCTTATCGCGCATATCAGTAAGGGTCAGACTGTCGGAGAACCATTCGCCAGCCAGCTTTGCGAAGAAGGTGGATTTTCCGATGCCTTGGGGTCCGTTCAGAATCGGTACGCTGTCGAACTTTGTGCCGGGGTGATAGATGCGAGCAACCGCCGCTACCATAGATTTTCTGCTGACCGCTCTGGTATAAGTAGAATTCGTCGCGCCGAAATAGTCGATGAACAGCGCTTCCACGCGGGGTATGCCGTCCCAATCGGGTAGTGCCTCCAGATATTCCTTGATGGGGTGATATGCTTTTTCGGCGGCGACCGCCAACACAGCGTCCTTCGTCTTAGTCGGGGAATAAACGCCATAGTGGTTAGAAAGATAAACCTTGAGAGCCGCATTGTCGGAGTCGTTCCAGCCGTCCTTCAGCTGTTCCCACGGCAGACCGCCCTTGGCGTCGATACCGTCACGATGGCAGTTGAACGCGATGTGCTGCAGGGACTCGTCGTGGCGCAGAATAATGACGAGATTGTCGAGCGTATCCTTGACGTGTCCCTGCTTATCCAGTTCCAGCCCCTTTTGCCAATCGTCCTCATCTGTGAAGTCAGCATTCGCCTGTTCCATGCGTTTCTTCGTAAGCTGCGTCTTGACCTCATCATCCTTCAGGGCAAGATCACTCATCTGCTTGAAGGACTTCTTTTCATCGTCATCACCATAAAGGTGGATACGGACAAGGTCAAAAGCGTTGAGCAGCTTGCCGCAGGCGGGGTCGGTAGCGTGGTGGCTGTAAGCAAATTTATCATCATAAATCACTACGCCCGCGCTGCTGTCAGCGGGAATGTAATCGTAGCGCCCTTCCATTAACGAGGCTTCATATACGGTCGGCAGGTATTTTGCTATAGCGGCTTGGATACTGTAAGCGCGGCAGAACGCGCCAATTGCACCGGATTTCGCAAGCGGGTCCTCCTGCGGCTTTTTGCTGCCAACACGGACAGAGCTTTCGCGGGAGGAGGTCGGGAGCAGAGAGCAGTCCCGCCAATTGGGATGGGCTGCGAGATAGGTATCAGGGTCGAGCCATACGCCGTCGATACACTTGAACACATACTCGCCGTTTGCCGGTGAGGTAGGCCAATACATAAGCTGATGCGGACGGTAGGAACACTCGTCAAACTGGTCAATACCCCAT
The DNA here is from genome assembly GCA_002338255.1 of Ruminococcaceae bacterium UBA1865. Lineage (GTDB taxonomy): Bacteria > Bacillota > Clostridia > Oscillospirales > Acutalibacteraceae > Caproiciproducens. The sequence continues at coordinate 18,763 of DDHX01000037.1, forward strand.
TCGTCGGCGAAGTATCGAGCAATGGCGACATATTCGTCAGGAGTGATGTCGCGGGTCATGGGAACAATGATGCGGGCACGCGGTGCTTCCGGCGTATGCCCGTGGGTGGTGTAGAGGCAAGCAGCATATTTGCAGCCGGACATAAAACGGGCAATGAAGTCCATTTCTGCATGGTCGCAGTCCAGCGTTAGCATGGAGCGGCAGACCACATTTTCACGTTTACGGCGGTTGTCACGGAGCTGCCCGCCGACGAAGCCGCCCTTATCCTTGATGCGGTCGCGTTCCGTTTTCGCCAGCTTCGGATATTCTTCTACGGACTCCGTTGTGCGGATGGTCTGTTCCAGACGGGAGCAGAGCTCATCGAAGGTTATAGCTTTATTAGGCCATGTCTTGGCAAAGCAGCTATTGCCATAAGCCACTGGCAGATTACGCATGGTTTTGAACCTCCTCACAATTCTCGGTAAAATAACGCAGGCGGTAGTTCTTCCACCGGGCGCGTTTGATTTCAGCTTCCATACCGGCTGAGATGGTACGGCCGAAAACCCACACCTCGGAGCATTTGCTCATTAGGGCGTTTCCGAAGAACAGACCGAGCTTGCGCTCTATGGGATCTGCATCGTTCAAAAACTGTGGAAACAGCAGATGCGGTGCAATAGGAATATATCCTTTGTCTACCGCATGGCGGCTGTATTTCTGCGCCGCAGTCATATTGCTATCCGTGTCTCCGGCATATGGCGAGCAGATATATACTATCGGTCGAAAAGCCCGCAGCGCCCGTTCTTCTTTCTCAATAACGGACAGCGCTCCATAGGCGGTCAGGTCGTAATATCCCTCGGCATTGAATCTATCTATACTCATGTTTACCTCCATTCTCGACGAGCTTTAAGTCCACCTACTATCCACTGGAGATTAAGCCGCGCCTTTGACGAAAATCTCTTAATCTTTTTTATAAAAATCGCATTCGTAGCCATCAGCGCGGAGTTTCAGTCCCTGCGCCCAAGGTGGTGTGCGTCCCATCTGTTCGCAGACCGCTTCGAGTGACATACGCTTGTCGGCTTCGATAACCATTTCATCGTGAATATGCATGGTGATGAAACAGTGACGGAGTGTCATTATGGCATAGCAAAGAAGGTCGCGGGCTGTTGCCTGAACGATGTTTTCCACAATTTTAGGTCCGTAACTCTCGATGCGTTCCCACTTTTTCGTGCTACCGACACCTTCATATGTGAGGCAATTGCCTCCGAATTGGTTTTCTCCTATACGCGGCTTTACATAGGTAAGCCGTCTGCCGGATGGCAGGATGATAAAGAGCATCCCACTCTGATACACAAAATAGATGCCATGCGTGTCTGTCATGGTTTTCTCCCTGACAGCTTTCATCGCAGCGCGGTCAACATTCCACCAGAAGCGCACGATATTTGGATTGGAAGAACGCCATGCTGACACCAGCGGCGGCAGTTCTTCTTCGGTAAGTCCCATTCCAAGAGCGCCCATCGCTTTGAGCGCACCCACGGAGCCGCCGTAGCCGAGTGCCAATTCAGCAATTTTGCCTTTTTGCCGCAGGTNNGCTTTTCGACAGGGACGCGGAACATCTGTGAAGCGGACGCGCAGTATATATCGCCACCGCTTTCAAAAATCTCCTGCCGCCATGTCTCTCCGGCAAGCCATGCGATGACGCGGGCTTCGATTGCAGAGAAATCTGCTACAATGAACTTGCGTCCGGGCATCGGTACAAATGCCGTGCGGATAAGCTGGGAGAGAGTGTCAGGAATATCCTCATAGAGCATTTCAAGTCCATCGAAGTCTCCGCAGCACACAAGCCCGCGAGCCTGTTCCAAGTCCGGCAGATAGTTTTGCGGCAGATTTTGCATTTGAATTAGCCTGCCAGCCCAGCGCCCGGTACGGTTGGCTCCGTAAAACTGAAACATTCCGCGTGCGCGTCCGTCGGCGCAGACCGCATTTTCCATCGTCTGATATTTCTTGACGGAAGATTTGGCAAGCTGCTGACGGAGCATAAGGACATCACGTAGTTCTGGTGGAGCGGTTTTTAGAAGCTCCGCAACGGCTTTTTTACCGAGCGTATCCGTTTCCATGCCGTTATCTGCAAGCCACTGCTTCATCTGCATAACCGAATTCGGATTATCCAGTTCGGTGAGCTTTTGCATCTTGGCTGTAAGCTCCGAACGGGAGCGGGTATCAATAGCGATGGCTTCTTTGACAAGTGTCATATCCAGTGCCACGCCACGGTCGTTTATCTCTTGGTCGAGATGGTACTCGTCCCATACCCTGTCCGGCACGGCAAACTTCGCCAATTTCTGCTGTATCGACATTTCTACCTCCACATCGCGCAGGTTATATGATTTGAATGTCGCCCATTTATTGGGAGCATCGGTTGGCAGATTGCGTGTGCGCTGCCCGTTTGCAGCGGTCGGCTTGCAGAGTACACAGAAGTATCGAATGAGGTCTTTGCCTTCGGTCAACTTTTGCTTTTCCAGACCGAGAACCGCACCGACACCCTCAAGGGAGAGCGGAAGTCCCATATATGCCGACCACACCATAGTGCAGCGCCACGCTTCCGGATTGAGATAGTCACCGACCGTATCCTGTAAAATGCTATAGCCGGTGTTATCGAAACGGTCGATGTCTCGAAGGTACCGCGAGAGGCAGACTCTCTCGAATTGAGCATTGAACGCCCATTTCGTGACTGCATCGTCCGTCAGAGCTGCGAGGACATACTGCGGCAGCTTTTCGCCGTTTGCAATGTCGACCACTTGAACCTCGTCGCCGTCTACGGAGTAGCCGAACAGAAGGATTGCGAAATCAGGCGCTTCCGTATAACGGTAGACACCGCATTTGGAGAGGTCGACGCTGCTGTAGGTTTCAATATCTATACTGAGTGTTTTCATTCCGGCCTCCTATAGGAGAGGACGGCGTTGAACAAGTCTCCGCCGCCCCATTGCTCCTTAGTTTTTATCCTGATTCTTAACAGCTTTTTTCTCTTTGAGGGACTTGACCTTTTTGCGGATAAAGTCTACCAACTGGTAAATCCAATAGCCGTATGTCCAAGCTGCCAATCCGACGAATGCCCCGAAGCCTCCATAAACGAGGACTTGCTTTGCAAATTCATAGAATTTCATATCCACACCTCATTACATCAGCTCAAGAAATCGTCGTTTTCATCGGAAACAAAGTCAGACTCCGCCGAAGCCCTGCCGCCGAGTGGTTCGCCATCGCGGATTTTCTGAAGATTGTTCAAGCCGCAGGCGATGCCTTTGTTGCCGTTGCTGTTAAAGGCATAGAAGCTGATGCTGGCTCTGCCGTATACGCCGCTGTACACCTCGGAACGGGAGATAACCACATTGCGGTCGGCGTCAACGATGCCGGGTGCCGTTGCGGAATTGGCGTTGATAAAATAGGCGTTTTTGTAGGCAGGGTCGTCCGGGCGCTCGGTGTCACCATCGCGGAGCGGAATTTTGATAGCAGCGAGAGGCGGTACGGATTTACCGTTGCCCTTGAGCTTAGATTCACCCTCTGCATAAGCGGCATCAATCGCAGCCTTGATTTTCTGTACGGTGCGAGTATCGGACTTCGGAACGATAAGGCTGACCGAGAACTTCGGCGTGCCTCCGTTTATTGACTTGGCTTCCCAGACATTCGCATAGCTCCAGCGGGTGTCAGGACCGGTGATAACCTTCATGGGATTGCTTGTTTTTACATTAGTAGACATATTATTTATCCTCCACAAATTCATTAAAATCGTTTTTGGCTGTGTTCATCACCGGACGTCTATCGCTCTCCGGCACGAGTGTGGGTTTGCCTTGCGGCTTTTCGATATAACCGCCAAGGACTTCTTCAAAGCGTTTCTTGCCGAGCAGCGAGGTCATGGCTGTTACGCCGAGAACCTTACGCTCATAAGGATCAAAGCCAGCCGCCGTAACGGTTGAGGCTACGACATTTTCATCTGTGTATCTACGGTTGGAGCGGCCTTCGACCAATTTCCAGTCGTGCCATTCCTTGCCGCCGACCGCCGCCTGCAGAGCGTATTCCTTGATGTCATTCACCCAAGAAACCAGTCCGTCAATGCGATCGAGAATTATTTCAATGTCCTCATCGGTGAGAAGTGGAGGAAGCTGAAAGTCGTATTTCGCGAGTTCCATATTGTACTCAGCACGCTTGCGGCAGTCCTGTTTTGCTTTGCAGAACTGGCACCAGTCGCCGCACTTAAAATCTCCCTCTCCGGCGTAGGCAAGCTCGGCGGCGGGTTTAAGCGTTTCTTCCACCCACTGATACAAGTCGTCCTTTGCCATCGCGAATGTGCTGACATTGGCACGGCGCGGCTGATAGATTGTCATGGAAACCGTGTCGATATCGTAGATACCGTCGAAGATTTCCAGAGCGCCAAGAGCGTATAGCATCATCTGCGGATTGTTGTCCGCTTCGACCTGCACACCTTTTCCGTGCTTGTAATCCACGATGTGAAGCGTACCGTCAGCTACGATTACGCAGTCGCCGGTGCCGAAGCCGCTCTCCACGAAACGGGAGTAGTCAAGGTGCTGCTCGATGAGAACCACGGGGTCGGCGCTTTTTTCCTTCGCAGCCTCGACCAGTTCCATCACATAAGCGGCATAGCTGTTAGCGCAATCCTCCATCTCCTCGTTGTAGTAGATCAGGTTTTCGGTGGGGTCTTGCGCCTCAATACCGAGCGCCGATTTTAGCTTGTACTCGCACAGGCTGTGAGCATCCGTGCCTTCTGCGGCATAATCGCTGCTTTTGTCCTCGTAGCTCTCACAGAGTCGAGCGGACGGCGGGCAGTTAATCCAGCGATGGGAAGATGATGCGGATAACAGGGAGTGTCTTCCCATCACAGCACCTCTGCATCTGCAAGCAGAGCCTTATAATTGGCGGGGTCGATTTCCGACAGCTTGCTTGCACCGTACTTCTGAAGCAGAGAGCGGACCTCAGACGTATGACCGTTGCGGGACTTATCCGCAAGAACAGCTCTGACCGTTTCCAGTGTGAGCGGCGGCTCCTTTACAGGTGCTTCCGGTTCGTCATTACCACTGAACTGCTCCGCCAGCCAGCTTGCGGCTTCGTTAATAGCTGCAGCGGCGTTGCGCAGTTCTTCGATGGTCGCGGCCATTTCGCTCATTTTGCTCATCTGATTTTCCTCCTTCCGCTATTTGGCACTGTCCGGCAAGCAAGGTCAGTTTTCTTGCCAGCCGCATGGACACGACGCTGATTTCGGTGAGAACATCAACAAGTTCATCATCCGCAGCGCGGTATCCGGGTTTTACTTGAGTCTTATACATTCGGTTCACCTCCTCGGAAGGAGCGATTGTCGTTTTGCTCTTTCCACTACCCACTGGAGATGAGGAGTCCGTTTTGACGAAGAAAACGAAAAGTTTTTGAAAAAAATCTCCGGCCGGTTATTAGCCGACCGGAGACCACTGCTTAGAACATGTCCGGGTATTCGTCCTTCATGGTTTGAGCCACTTTTTTGAGGCGGGACAGAAAAGTAGTGCGAGACACGCCGATGGCATTTGCAATTTCCGTATCGCTCAGTCCGGCAAGGCGAAGCTCANNGGCTTCCGGCATGATTTCTGCCAGCCTCTCAAAAAGCCTCTCCAGCATGAACTTGTCGGTGACAACTTCCTCGATGCTGGGAGAACCGTCCTCCAGCTTGTCCAGCAAGGAAAACTCGTCGCCATTTTCGTTTTCTGTGGTGTAGTCCAGGGAATGTATATCTCCGGCTGAGTGATAAGGGCAGACGAGGCAGTCGCCGTCGCAAGTCCATGTTTTTCTTTTCGGACACATACACTGACCGTGGTTCTGCGCACGGTCGCGGGTAGCCCAGATGTCCCTGTAGTAACCGTAGTACTGTTCCTTTGTTACCTCGACCCACTGTTTCAGGCGGGGCAGGTAAACCTTGTAGTTCTTGTCCTGATTCTGATTTGCTTGATTTGACATAAAAATAGCTCCTTCGTTTTTCAGATTTCTGAAATCCGCAGGAGCCGTTTTTATCCGTAGAGACAGAAAAACGGCCGGGATAGTCCTCTGGTATGAGAACTAATCCAGGCCGTCGAGCAGCTCTGCGGATTGCAGTATTTAGTTAGTGCCGCCATTATGCGGCAATGGGATCGTCGTTCACGATGAACTTGCTGGCTGTCCGGGTTACAAGTGATTTGACACTGCCACGGACAACAGTGAAAGTGCCGCCTACTGGGATGACAAAGAGATAACTTATTTTGTGCGGTCCTTGGGTTTCAACCGCCCCAGTAGCATCGTCTGCTTTGCATAGAAGATGGTTTTCTGAGTTTCTTAATTCCCGAAAATTACTGCTTATATAAACTCCTTCTTTCGCAATATAGTCATAGACATCGCCCTTTTCATAGAAAAAAGCCGCTTAGACATACTTCACCATAGAAAACAATCATTTCTGATTGAGTTCTACAGCTTAGCGCGTCTAAGCGGCTTTCCTGTGAGCAACTTAATATTGAATTAGATTCCGATGACTACCGAAATTTTAGTCTTTTGCAGTGGACACTGTACAAGAACTGTTATTTTATCGGGTAATTCACCAACCGTTTCGAGTACATGACAGTGCTTCCCGCACTTGCATTTTTTTCCTTCGTTAGGACACTTGTAAACATGAGATGGTATGCGTACATCACTATTATCCATACGCGTTCCTCTTTTAGTGTATAATCACAGGCATCTCTGCTGCATCATCATTTCTGGCATTCTTAATAATGTTGCTTACATCAGATTTCTCATCGTCGGTCATCACGTCACCCATAACTATGTAGGAGATGACCATGCCAGCGTAGCGTACTGAGTCCCTGCCTGTAATCATGCGTTTGTTTGCGCTGCCGATAACAAGGATATTGAACCACATATCATTTTTATAAGACCAATCGATAGCATTCAGCTTCTCTGTGACCGTATTCCACTCGATACCTTTAGCTTTCGCCATAGCTGCAACATGTGCAAGAGCCATTTGGGTGACTGGCTTTAATAGAAGGTTACTCTCTCGTAATAGCTGTATAGTCATGTTCCTGCCCGTTAGCCGGATATACTCTCTGAACACCTCGACATTTTGAAGAAGACACTTCCAGAAGGAAGATACATATTCATATGCTTCTTCAAGCGATTCGGTATCTGGTAGTAGCATGATCTTCTTGAATCCGATACCTTTAAGAAGCGTTTCGCAGACCGTATAAAGTGCACTTAATGTAGTAAGATTTTTGCTACGCGTGGAGAGCGTATTGTTTTTAGAGTTCACAACTTCGATTCCTTTGATGGGTGCGAGGGCTTCACCAGCACTAATCAAGCGACGGGCGATCACGGCAAAAGGATCGTCATCACTTGTGATGATATTATCGCTTCGGCTGGTCTGTTTAGCATACTTGTTAATCTTATTGAAAATTTTTCTGATTTTCCTCGTGTCTGTATGCTCTACGAAGATGACACTGATTTCTTCATTGCCCAATTCCGGGTGCGGTTCAAGTTTATCCAGTGCCGGTGACGGCTTAGTTCCAGCAGGTACACCCATTTTTCCTCGAATTGCAATTTTCAGGCTTAACAGACGATGCTGACCATCCAGTGCAATTAGTCGTTCGCTGCCGGGTAGAGTGATATAGCCCATGTCATTCATAGATAAAGCGTAAGCACGGGGAATGTTTTTAACGACGCTGGATATGGGCTCAAATTCCACCTCTTCCATCCCAGAATAAATATCAACGATTAGGCTTCCAAAAAATCGGTCTGGATCGTTGCAGATATATGGGACAATTTCGTCAACTATCCTGCGCATGTCCACTTCGCGCTGCATCTTTTCATCTACTGTCATATCTTCCCACTCAGGCATCTCTTTAGCGATTCCCACACAGTCAATAAGCTCACCAGCTGGCATCTTAGCCATATAGTATGGTGTGTTTCCCATTTTTGCTCGAATACATCCGAGTGTTTTCATAAAATTACCTCCTGTTTTTCAAAAACATTCCTAATGTTTTTAGTATACTCATGCTCAACTGGCTTGTCAATAGTTTCCTGTGTGTTTTTAAAAAACATTTTTATTGTATTTGGAAGACAGCAAAATATTCGGCAAAGGATGATATTCATAATTCGCAAATAGACTTGAAATTTGCAATATTATCTTGGATTATGAGAGATTTTGTGCTATACTAATTCAGTTGCAGTATACGCTTGATTGACGAGAATGAGAGGTGCGCTGTGAATTATAACAAATTATGGAAATTACTCATCGACAAAAACATGTTAAAGAAAGACTTGCAACAGATGACCGGTATCTCTTCCAATGCCATGGCTAAGATGGGAAAAGGCGGCGATGTTTCGACGCAGATATTATCTAAAATATGTGATTCGCTCAACTGTAAATTAGAAGACATTGTCGATCTTGATGGAAAAGAGCAGTCTTAACTCGCTTTTACGCTCACTGTGATAATTGCGTGCTTACTATATAGAAGAAAGAAGGAAGAAAAACGATGTGGTGCAAAACATGTTATATTGAAACGAATGAACCAGTGTGTCCTGTATGCGGCAGCGAGACCGCCGTTGGGCTTCCTATAAAAATCTATTGGTGTAAGCATTGTAAAACACCAATTATTCAAACAGCCAGTCAAGCAGATGAGGGACTGTGCCCGCTCTGCAGTAATAAAACGAAATATATGAGTTCTGATATTCGCCCGGTTTTCCCTGAAGAAAGACTGTTGATTGAGCTTCTTTTAGGGAAACAGCCTCACGAATATATAAAGGCTTCGGTTTGGGCATCGCACAGNNTTATGTCGATGGCAAACCCCTCTCTCTCTCTTCGAATACCTTTGCTACGGCAGATACTGACACCTTGACCCTTCATTTAAATAAGGAAAAAGCCGGGAACAATTATGACGCTTTTAATGCTTACATTCAGCAATTTATAAAAGCGAATAGTACCCGACTTAATTATTTGATTGATGAAGCATCAAGATTTGTGCGTGACACAGCAAAGAGATTTCCTGAAGAAAACATCGTCATTTCTTTTTCCGGCGGTAAAGACTCAACTGTAACAGCAGATGTCACAATAAAAGCATTAAGCAATCCAAGCCTTGTTCACATATTTGGTAACACGACTTTGGAATTTCCTTATACAACAGATTACGCAGACCGATATAGAGTTTCACACCCGCTTGCTATATTTCAAGTGGCAAAAAACGAGGATCAGATTTTTCATGACGTTTGTGAAGATATTGGTCCTCCAGCTCGTATGATGCGTTGGTGTTGTTCAATGTTCAAAACCGGACCAATATCGCGAGTTATTAATAGCTTGTATAGAAACCAACAGATTCTGACTTTCTATGGCATTCGCAAATCCGAATCCGTGAGTCGAAGTAAGTATAACCGGATTGAGGAGAACTCAGAGTCTGTTAAAATTCAGCAGCAAACCGTTGCCTCTCCTATCTTTTTCTGGAATGATGTTGATATATGGCTTTATATCTTATCTGAAAAGATTGACTTCAATGAGGCATACAGACTTGGGTATGATCGTGTAGGTTGTTGGTGCTGTCCAAATAACAACCAAAGAGCGCAGTTCCTTTCCCGCATATATATGCCAGAAGAATCAAAAAAATGGAGAACGTTTTTAATCAGTTTTGCAAAGAAAATTGGTAAGCCTGACCCAGAAGAATATGTGGATTCTGGCAATTG
>DDHX01000037.1:28624-79900 GCA_002338255.1 Ruminococcaceae bacterium UBA1865
TGAAGGTGCGTACCATGAATGTTGCGAATCACGAGGATTTGCAACGGATGGCTGGATATCAGATACGCAAATTCAATGCCTGTAGAAAATGTTTGAAATGTGAATCGCTCTGCCGTTCTGGAGCAATATCCATCGAAGGCGGGTATTACTATATAAACCCAGATAAATGTGTGCACTGCAAAATGTGTATGACAGCTAAATATCTCGATGGTGGCTGCATGATGGATAAATATCTGCGCACAAAGTAACGACTTGGAGGAAGATATCATGGCAATGAAATTTCGTGCCCACGATACATTTTATATAAGAAAAGGCTGGCTTAGCAAAGGCATGAAATGCATCGTAGCTAAAGAAGATGTGTTTGTCTCAAAAGAGGAAAATCCAATGGATGTTCTTGGACTTGGCGCAAACATGGTAAAGGCCCTACGGTACTGGATGCAAGCCGTTGATCTTACGGAAGAATCTCGCAGTGGGAAACGTGTACAAACATTGACATCTCTTGGCAAGATGATATATGAAAATGACCGATACATTGAAGAGATAGGGACGCTGTATTTGTTGCAATATCGCTTAGCTTCAAATAAGGAAGATGCAACTGCATGGTACTATTTCTTTAATGAATTTTCACTATCGGAATTCTCGCGAGACGACTTTGCTNNTCCACGATACAAGTCCAATCCTTCAAAAGTCTCGGCAGAAAACAATATTGATTGCCCTTTTGGGGAACTTGGACTAATAGACATTTTGAGCAAAACAAAGAAGACGTATAAAAAGAGCACACCTGCGGCTTTCACAATTAATCCGTGGGTGGCACTCGCTGTGATTGTTGACAATGCAAAAGGGAGAAAAGAAATACCTCTCAATGAACTGCTGACCGCGCCTTGCAATATGGGTAAAGTGTTTAATCTCGACTCGATAGCGATGCTTGATATTCTCTATCGGATTGAGCGCCTCGGGGGGGTGAAAATAAACCGGACCGCGGGGCTTGATGTTATACTTTTGCAGAATGAGTATTCATTCGATCAATGCGTTGCACAATACTATAGCTCTATAAACGAGCAGAATTAGGAGGTATGAGTATGAGCGAAATGATCTCGATTGCTTCGGGATTCCAGTATTCCGTTAATATAGGATACGACTTGAACAGCAAAGAAAAATTAGCGAATTTTATACCGACTAAATCTGCGCTCCATTTGCTCGACGAAATTCTTCTGAGTACAAACAATTCATCAACAAACCGTGCACGTGTGCTTATTGGCGCGTATGGAAAAGGAAAATCTCATATAATATTGACCATCCTTTCCATGCTCATGAAAAAAGATTTGTCACTGTTTAAAAAGCTTATGCCTCGTATTCAAGAAAACCCGAGGCTGATGCAGCGTGTGCAAAATTACTATGAAAGCGCCAACAGAATACTGCCCGTTATTATAACAGGCAGCAATACCAGTTTAACGCAGGCATTCCTGCTTGCTTTGCAAAGAACCCTTTCTGACAATGACCTACTTGATATTATGCCGGAGTCTAATTACAAAGCTGCTGTTTCGGTTATTAGCCGTTGGAAAACTGAATTCCCTGACACTTACGAGCAACTGAAAAAGTGTATTGATACGCCGATTGCAGAGTTTGTAGAAAATCTTGAGAGCTACAACATCTCGGCTTACGAGCAATTTGAGCGTATTTATCCTGAGCTTACCGCTGGAAGCGTGTTCAATCCGTTTTTGGGATTTGATGTTGTTGAGCTGTATGAAAATGCGGCTATCGCGCTGAAAAGTAAGGGGTATTCTGGAATATATGTAGTATACGACGAGTTCAGCAAATTTCTCGAAGCAAATATCGTAGATGCTTCAGTGAGTGATGTAAAAATGCTTCAGGACTTTGCTGAAAAATGCAACCGCAGTGGCGAAACACAGATGCATTTAATGCTGATTTCTCACAAAGAAATATCTAACTATATAGACAAACTACCACAGCAAAAAGTTGATGGCTGGCGTGGCGTTTCAGAACGATTTTCGCATATTCATCTGAATAACAACTTCTCACAGACTTACGAGATTATTTCTTCAGTAATCCAAAAAGACGAAGAAATGTGGGATCGATTCCGCAAATCTCATAAAAAAGATTTTGAAAACTTAGAGCAACGGTACGTAAAACATCCAATATTCTCAGATGCTAAAGGCGAAATAGATACAGCGATATTTGGCTGTTACCCGTTACATCCTGTTTCAACTTTCATTTTGCCGAGATTGTCAGAAAAAGTTGCTCAAAACGAGAGGACGCTGTTCACGTTCTTATCCGCCGAGGGAACGTCAACTTTGGCAGCGTTTCTTCGTGACAATTGCTCGAATGAGTTTAGGCTGATTACACCTGACCTCATCTACGATTACTTCGAACCGCTTTTTATGAAAGAGGCCTATGCCAGCGATATTCATTCTCACTATATATTAACTCATGCTATTCTTGATAAGATTCAAGAGAATTCGCTGGAAAGCAAAATTGTTAAGACGATCTCTCTCATCTACATACTTGAACAGTTTGAACGCATCTCGCCTACTGTTGAAGAAATAGTGGGTGTGTATTCAACTATTTATAGCGTTGATGATATTCAGCATGCCATCGAAGAGCTCATTGAACACGAATATGTCATTTATCTAAAGCGTAGCAACGGCTTTCTCCGACTAAAGAAGACATCCGGCGTGGATGTAAAGCAAAAAATACAAGACCTGATGGAAACTCAGTCTGCAAGGGTAACCGCAAAGGATACCTTAAACGCTTCAAATTTTGATAGCTATATGTATCCATCACGCTATAATGATGAGCATGAAATGACGAGGTTCTTCTCTTTTGAGTTTATTGAAGGAGAAGAAATAACAAACGATATTGACTGGAATTTAAAGAGTGAAAGCATTGAAGCCGACGGTATTATTTATGCTGTTATTCCGGCAAACGAAGAGAGCATTCGCCAACTTGCGCGCACAATTGAAAAGACAAGCCAAGGCTTGAGTCGATATATTTTTGTGCTTCCAAAGCACTACCGCGAAATAGAGTCGATTGTCCGTGAATACAATGCTGTTTCAATACTAAAGGAAAAGGTTGTAGACGACCCCGTGTTATTTGAAGAATACGAGGTTGTTTTTGAGGATCTGTATGAAATAATCAAATCTTTTATGAGCTCCTATACTCGTCCGGATGAATGTAAATCTATCTTCATCCATAACGGACAGCGTAGAGATATTCGGAGGAAAGCTGCGCTAACTGAACTTATGTCAAGCATCTGCGATGACACCTATTCCCTTACCCCCATTATAAATAATGAGGCCGTCAACAGAAACGATGTCACAAGTATCGCATCAAACAGTAGAGGAAAAATTGTTGCTGCTCTTTTAAGGAACGAACTTGAAAGTGGACTAGGGCTTACGGGTACGGGGCAAGAAGTTTCTGTAATGAGAAGCACATTAATTCGGACAGGCATATGGGATGAGAACAACGGAATGCCATGTTTGCATCTTCGGACAGGAGACGCATGCATTGATAATATGCTTACAACAATAGAGAATTTCATTCTCAATGCGCGACAGGCTGACAGAGTCAGCTTTGCAGAGCTATATAACCTATTAATCGCACCGGAATATCATATTGGACTGCGGAAAGGACTAATTCCAATATATCTTGCTGTTGCTATCCATGAGCACAAACAGCAAATTCTTATTATGGACAATCACGGGCAAGTACCAACGAGTGCGGATGTCCTTCTGCAGATAAACGCAGATCCAAGTAACTACTCTTTATCCTATGTTGAATGGGATCAGGAAAAAGAGGAGTATATACACACGCTCGCTAATGCCTTTGGAGAATACATTATTGAGGCAGAGATGCGGAATAATTCTTACGAGTATGTCGCCAACGCAATGAAACGTTGGTATATGTCGTTGCCTAAATATTCCAAAGAATGCAGAACAGATGCGAAGGGTGTTGCTATTCAAAAGAGATATTTGGATATGATTGGGCTGTTGAGACAAAACACAAGTGGATATGAGCTTCTATTCAAGAAGTTACCATCAGCTTTTCACTTCCACGACGAATTTAATCCTGTCGTAGCAGACACCGTTGTTCTTGCAAAGACATGCTATGATGAATTGCTGTCAACGCTCCGCGACGTTCTTATTGAGGAAACTAAAAAAGTGTTTGCGCTTCGGGGCAACGAAAGTAAAATGGCAAGGATGTCTCTCGCCTCCGTGGGGAGAGACTGGTGTGACACTTTAGACTCCCCTGTGTTTGAACAAATGTTTAGTAACGGTACTGAAAAATGTCTTGAGATGTTTAAAACAGCGACAAATGACGAGTCTGCATTAGTGGCAAGGCTTGCAAAGCTCTGCACAGATTTGCGTATTGAAGATTGGGATGGAAACACTCAAAAGAAGTACATCTCAACATTAAAAGAGTACAAAAAAACCGCTGAGGAATTCCACAGCGAAATAGTAAAAGGCGACTCCGCGCTAACAAACAATTACCAAATCACATTCGTTGATGATAATGGCGGAGTCGTAACAAAGCGATTTGACAGAATAGATTATAGCAAACGAGGTAAGTTGCTACTAAATCAAGTCAAGTCTGCCGTAGATGCTATGGGACGCTCCATTTCCGAACAGGAAAAACGTCAGATTCTCATCGAAGTCTTGAAGCAACTATTTTAACAGGAGGTAGCATATGGCGTATTTTGATAACGCGTCAACGACATATCCAAAACCGGATTGCGTATATAAGCATATGGATGATTTTTACCGCAACTGTGGTGGAAGCTATGGGCGTGGTCAATACAGACAAGCCCTGTCCGCAGGTGGTCTTGTTTCTGATACTCGGGCACGCATTCAGATGCTGCTTCATTGTCAGTCAAAACAGGTTATCTTTACGCCAACAGCCACAGTCGCACTCAATATTATCATTCAAGGGATGATAAAAAAGGGTGCAAAAAATATTTATATCAGTCCGTTCGAACATAATGCAGTAACAAGAGTTTTACACAGCTATGAAAAAAATGGGCTGATACAAGTAAAAACGCTTAACGTATCAAATGATTTTGAATTTGATATTGAACGCATCCGCTACCAATTTGATGCTTCAAAGCCAGATATGGTCGTAATAAGCCATGTCAGTAATGTGGTAGGGTTAGTTGCTCCGATAGAGAGTATTTTTACTCTTGCTAAAAAATACGATGCGATTACCCTGGCTGACATGGCGCAATCCGCTGGGCTTGTTGATTGCAATGTTGGACAGGCTTGCTTTGACTTTGCAGTGTTTGCTGGACATAAAACGCTACTTGGTCCGACAGGGATATCTGGATTTGTTATGAAGCCTGACTTTGATATTCCTCCGATCATCTTTGGTGGAACTGGCTATGACTCAGCTAACCAAGACATGCCCAGCAGCCTGCCTGAACGTTATGAAATGGGAACACAAAATGTCATTGGTATTGCCGGTTTGAATGCATCACTTCGTTGGATTGAAGAAAAGGGTATAAAAAACTTATGGAAAATCGAACATAATAATCGGCAAAAGTTATTAGAACTCATGTCTCGGTATCCTTTTGTTACTACGGTTGGAAATGTTCCCGGCAAAGAATATGTAGGGATTGTTTCCTGCCTCATTGATGGAATTAGTAATGATAGTGCAGGAACCATTTTCAACGAACGAAATATTGCCGTTCGCACAGGTCTTCAATGCGCACCGCTTGCGCATAAATTCTTAGGCACTTTCCCTGCCGGAACAATAAGGTTTAGCGTCAGTTGCCTAACAACCGATTTCGATTTTGAAGAATTGCAAAACGCGTTAGAATCAATATCACAAGAATATTGATTCAGAGAGGAGCAGCATCATGAGTTTGAAGGACATCTCGTTGAAAACCGAATATCGCTCACTATTAGACAATGTAATAAGCGAGTTCTATGTTCCTGTTCTAAAACAATCTGTGCTGTATAAACGAGCGGTTGGCTTTTTCTCTTCATCTGCTTTGATTGATTTGGCCTCTGGTATTAGTGGACTTGTAGAAAATGGCGGAAAAATCCAACTGATAGCTTCTCCAAGACTATCAACGGAGGATGTTGCGGCGATAAATGACGGTCTACGTAGAAGAGATGAAGTTATTGAAGAAGCTCTACTTAGAGAGCTTCTTACTCCAATAGGAAAATTTGAAGAAGCCCGGCTCAATTTGCTCAGCAATTTAATTGCTGCAGGAAGGCTGGAAATCAAAATAGCCTTTCTTGAAACAGACAATGTAATTGGTATGTTTCATGAAAAGGTTGGATTAATGTATGACGAAGAAGATAACATTGTGGCTTTTACTGGTTCGATGAACGAGAGTTCAAATGCTTTTTCTGTAAATTATGAGGCAATAGATGTATATGCTTCATGGACACAGGATGAAGAACGCGTTTTAAACAAGCAGGCAGCATTTAATGCTATGTGGAATGATTACGAGCCAAGTATTCATGTGGTTTCCTTTCCAAAAGTTGAAGCTGAAATTATTGGCAGATATCGTATCACTGATACTGTTGACACTAACATTTATGTTCCGAAAGATATGCCTGATAATTCAAATAACAGAGACAAAGCAATCTCGGTTGGACCATCCATACCTGACTATGTTACCATGCGGCCTTATCAGCTTGAGGCAATAAAAGCATGGACTGATAGCGGCTACCGTGGAATCTTTGACATGGCAACAGGTACTGGAAAAACATATACCGCACTTGCGGCGCTTGCTCATCTATATGAGCAGATGGATGAAAATTTGGCGGTGATTATCATCTGCCCCTACCAGCACTTGGTAGAGCAATGGAAAGAAGATATTTTAGCTTTCGGAATGAAGCCGATCGTATGCTATTCTGCATCATCGCAGCGCAATTGGAGAAATAGGCTCAAGACAGCCGTTACAAGCTTCAATCTTGGAGTGCAGAAGCATTTTTCTATGGTTACGACAAATGCCACTTTTGCCCTCGATTACGTTCAGGAGATTATTTGTAAACTGAACGGCAACGCTGTTTTAGTTGTAGATGAAGCGCACAATTTTGGTGCTGAACACCTAAGCGCTGCTCTGCTTCCGAATTTTCCATATCGGCTCGCTTTATCAGCAACAATTGACCGTCACGGTGATGAGGAAGGCACACAAAAGTTATATGACTATTTTGGGGAGAAATGCATTGAATATTCTCTCAAAGACGCTATCGATAACGATATGCTTACACCGTATTACTACCATCCAATAGTTGTATCTTTGAATGAGGATGAGCTGGAGAACTACTTGGAGTTGACGACAAAAATCAGCCGAAATGTCCACAAGGATAAGAAAGGCAAATTACAACTTAATGACTATGCAAAGATACTTCTCATTAAGAGAGCGCGGCTTGTAGCTGGAGCCGCAGAAAAACTAACTAAATTGCGCGAACTTATGGAGGACTACCGTGACGATAACCAGATTCTTGTATATTGTGGCGCAACCACCATGCACGATGTGGATTATCGTGAAGGGAAGCCTCCGATAGACGAAGCCCGGCAGATTGATATAGTATCCGACATTCTCGGCAATGAACTAGGGATGCGTGTTACGAAGTTTACATCGGAAGAAAACGCGGAAGAGCGTGAAAGAATTAAAACAGATTTTTCGGAGGGCACACACCTTCAGGCGTTGGTAGCTATCCGATGCCTTGATGAAGGTGTTAATATTCCAAGCATACGAACAGCTTTTATTATGGCTAGTAGCACTAATCCAAAGGAATACATACAGCGCAGAGGACGTGTTCTAAGAAAATTTCCAGGGAAGCGGTATGCGACTATTTTTGATTTTATCACACTTCCAATTCCTATTGACGAGGTTGATGGGCACAACCCAGAAATAATTAGCAGCACAAAGGCTCTTGCAATACGAGAGATAGCGCGTATGAAGGATTTTGCTTCCATAGCTGAAAACCCATTTGACTCGGATTCATTGATTTCAACGATACAAAGTGTTTATGACATTGAAACTTCAAGCAAGGAGGATGACGAATATGTCTGATGCGAATGAGAAAAAGCTCAATACTATGAAGGCGAAAATCCTTAAGGCAGAGCAGGAGAACTTGAAAACCCGTGAAAAAACAAACGACCAAATGGTCGAGTCGATTCGCAGAATCATCAATGATGAAGCAAAGAAAAATTACTGAGGAGGAAGAACATGCTTATAAAATCACTAAGAATGGAGAACTTCCGTCAGTTTAAAGGTACTAACAGGGTTGAGTTCTCTTGCGATCCGAAGAAAAATGTCACAATCGTTCTCGGTGACAATACTTTTGGTAAAACCACGCTACTTCAAGCTTTCAACTGGTGCTTTTATGGTGTTGCCATGTTTGATCAGAACCCAGATAACCTACTAAACCTTGAGGTCGCGAGTGAGATGCTCAATGGTGATACGAGAATGGTAGAGGTTGAAATCATCGTAATCCATGATGGGACGGAATATGTAATTACTCGAACACAGCGGTATAACTGCAACAATGGCAAGGTTCGTGGCGAGGTAATGCCTCAACCCAAGGTGTCGTATAAGCAGCCAGATGGACAAACGGAGTCTGTGAAAGCATTACAGGTGAACAATGTTATCAATAACATTCTGCCACAAGATTTATCTACCTACTTCTTCTTTGATACTGAACGCGTCAACAGCATAAGCACTCGTCGAGATGTTGCTGAAGCTGTAAAGGGATTGTTGGGCTTAACAATTTTGGATAGCGCAATCAAGCACTTAGGCACCCGCAGCACAAAGACTTCTGTTATTGGAAAATATTACGCCAGCATGGATACGGATGGCGACAGCAAGGCACAGGATGCACTTCGCCGTATTCAAGCGGCTGAAGGAAAACGAGCCGCCATCGCCGAGCAATTGGAAGAGTGCAAATCTCAAATCAATCACTACGAAGGTAGAAAAGAACAGCTCGACACGATTCTGCGTGATAACCAGACAACGGCCACCTTACAGAAGAAGAAAGAAGATTTGGATCGGCGCACCGCGGAGGAAAGGAAAGCCCTCGATTCAACCATGGCTGCATTTTTCAGGGAATTCAGTCAAGGCTCCTTAGCATTTTTCGCACAGCCTCTCCTTGCCACTACAGGGGCTTTCTTAAAGGAAGTAAAAGTTGACGACAAAGGGGTGCGAGATCTCACTAAGCCAACAATTGAGGAATTGATTAAGCGTGGACGTTGCATATGCGGTGCGGAGATACATGAAGGCAATGATGCCTATCAGCACCTAATGGCAGAACTGGCATATGTTCCACCTGAATCTATAGGAAATACTGTCCGTCATTATCGTGACCGGCTTAATAGCTTCTCCCGTCCTGCTGAACGCATCTATGACAGCTTGTCTGAGCGCTATCAGTCTATATACCGTTCAAAAACTCGTATACAAGAATGGGAAGACGAATTGACGGAAATAAGCTCTCAAATAAAAGGCAAGGAAAACATGAAGCAGTACGAAGCGGAGCTTGTTGATGTAAAAAGCCGCTTACGTGAGCTAAATGTCAAAAAAGAGCGACTTATACGTGACGACGCAACTGAAAAACGTGATATAGATCAGTACAAGAAAGTCTATGATAGTCTCGTAGCTGTTTCGGGTAAAAACAAGGAAATAATGACCTTGATTGAATACGCAGAAGGAATTCATGACTGGCTCGTTGAGACCTATTCTGAAAAAGAAAGTACCATACGCGAGTCTCTTGAAACCAAGGTCAACGACATTTTTGAAAAAATGTATCATGGTCACAGGCGTGTTGTTATTGACCAAAAATACCAAGTCTCATTGTTGACTACAATAGCCGACAAGGAAATTGCGGCTGGAGAATCCGAAGGCTCAAACCGTGTTAAGAACTTCGCATTTATTGCTGGCCTTGTTGCATTGGCAAAAGAACGGATAATGACAGATGGTTCAGAGAATGGCTTCGACCTTTCGTCCGAACCGTACCCGCTGGTAATGGATGCTCCGTTCTCAAATGCAGATGAAACACACACGGCTAACATTTCTAAAGTGCTTCCTGAAATAGCCGAACAAGTAATAATGTTTGTCATGCATAAAGACTGGCGCTACGCAGAACCTGTCATGTCTCATCGAGTTGGGCAACAATATCAGCTCAACAAGGTCAGCGAAACATATACGAAGCTTCAATAAGGAGGAATATGTGATGTTTGAAAATGATTATACGATTACCGGTAAGCATGCCACATACCTCAAATATTTGGCAGTAAAAAACTCGAAAGAAGATGACGATGCTAGCACATCTTCTGCCCGGTTGTTTGAACGCTATATCGATGTCTACATGAACGCAGCAATTTGGGGGTTGCTTTATTCAAAAAAAGCCAAACGAGACTCATCGTCTGACGATAGAGCACGAGTTTATGCGGACGCCTTCGCAAATGAGCGGGACAACTGCGTTTTCCTTTATCGTATGGTAATGCTCCTTGATAAAAGCGTAGATTTAACGCCCGACGAACGTGTTGATAGGGCATTCAGGTATGATACTCAGCCGGAAAAAGCTGACGCTTTTCGTGAAAACATGGAGCTTTTCCATGATTATGTACGTGGCGGAATTGAGTTGATATATGAGCATTTTACAGACGGTTGCTCAACTCGCGATGACTACATAAACAAAGTGTATGAGGTGGTTACAACTTTCAAAAAAGAAATTGAAGGTTACGCATATGATGAGGAACTGGCTAAGTTAATAAAGTAAAGCCAATTAATATTGGAAAGAGATGACAGTGTGGATACCATCCGTTTTGAAGACTTCTATAAAAATGCTATGGATTTTTTTATTGAAGCCGGACACGCTGCATCTTCTGTTCCAGTATATTTTAATCATTCAGTAAAGCAGGTCATTTATTTTGATACCAAAAAGTCACTGCTAATTGATAATGCTCAGAGACGCGACTTGGAATATGCCGTAAACATTTCTCATCTGTTTGATATAGGCGATGATGTATTTACTGCTCAAATTGGAGAAAAGGTGTCCTATTATTCGATTGTTATCGAATGTGAAAAGAAAAGTCGAAGTCAAATAGCATACGAGACACATATGCTGTTGCATCCTGCTTTTGAGGCAGACATGTCCATTGTTTTATTTAGGCATGACGATGAAGTGATGGTGTCTATATGGGGCTCTGGCTCAGATTTAATCCTTTCAGATTGGTACAATGTAGATACAGATTATGACAGCTTTGTAGAGCGCTTACATATAGCCAATTTCTCCTTATCGTCTGCAAAAGAATTTGTGTCAGATTTGAGTTACTGTATCGCTCGCGATTACTATTTTCGATCGGCAACTGATAGTAATACCATGTATAGTTTGCTTCCAGTTAATTTCTTTGGGGCAACCGATATCTCAGATACAATTGATAAAGAAACCATAAAAGAGACTATTCGTGAAATACTTACTGCACCAGAAAAAGCATACGGTGATGATTACATTGAACCAGCATCTCGTTCAGTAGAAGCCGTGGGCGACATCGATATCGAACTTGATTTGTTGAGCTTCGAACTTGAATCTGAAGAAGAGACTATACCTGACGAAATACTTAATGACGATGAGGGTGAGCGCAATGGCGATTTTGACGAAATCGAAGGCGAAGAAGAGTCTGCCAAGGATGAGTATGAATTTGACGATGTCGATCCTGAAGTGTTTAAAGATGCAAGTCAACTGGTAAAATGGCTG
Organism: Ruminococcaceae bacterium UBA1865; assembly: GCA_002338255.1. Lineage (GTDB taxonomy): Bacteria > Bacillota > Clostridia > Oscillospirales > Acutalibacteraceae > Caproiciproducens. The sequence goes on from DDHX01000037.1 coordinate 40,351, forward strand.
AAAAAGAATGAAGCCATCATCTAAGGAGAGCGTATAGATGGATATTCAAGAATATATCGAAGGACTTAACGGAGAAATTTCAGCCGCAGGAGATTTTTCAAGAACGGATGTTTATGATACGTTTGAACGTTTTATTTGCGACAAAGAATTTCTTCATTCATTTGTAGATATGGGAATATTTAGCTACGAGTATGTGTGGTATAAGGGTATATTTGAAGGAACGCTTTTTGATGAAGTCATAGAGTATGTGATAAGCTTGTTTCGGATTGCATACGCTCAGTGCCCGAACGATTGTGCGCAAATTTTTCAAAAAAACTATTATGATGTTTCTAAAGGCTATGCAAGTCATACTCAGCTAGCATGGCTCCATAATACGTCAATGCCACAAAAACGACTTGATTTATTCGTAAAATCTGCTTTTGAAGTCATAGGAGATTGTATTGAATGTTCATTACATCCACACTTACTATTTACTTATCAGCTTATTCGAATTGCGGATGGAAAGGCCACCAACGAGCCAAAGCTCGGTATTATTGTCAATGAATTAATAAACAAGAAGGATATTTTGCAAGCAGTTTACCGTGATATGCTTTTCGGTATTTCAATTGCTCAATGGAGAAATATAGCATACCATTCCAACTACAGTATCAATGGCGGCAAAATAAAAATATGGTATGGGGAAAAGCAACAAAAAGAAGCTGTTTTTGTCGAGAACGATATTCTTCAAGTATTGCATGCTATAGATGCCTTGCTGTATATGCATAAAACAATTCACACTTTGCTATCTGTGGACTTTTATAGTATTCTTGATACTAAAGGGGTGCTTTTGTCAAAAAGCCAGGAAACGCTAGGCGATGATATTATCATCCAAATTGCAGAGTCCGCTTATGTTTTTGGATTGTTATTAGTCGACTATGACAGAGATAATGACATGGTAATTCTGTCAATCAGGCGTGAGCCTATCAGTCAACCGGAGATAGAGAACTTTTTGAGAGTGGCATTTAATTTGCTTAAAGAGAACTTCAAAATACTTATTTATAGNNTTCAAAGCGACACTAGAAAAAAGAAAATTATCAATTATGGAATATGATTGTAATGAAGGCTGAAATATAAGCTATGGGTTTGTTGGTGGAATGCAACCGTTGCACTCGACACAAGTTGACAGCTCCGTTGCATTTGTATCAATCAATTGAGGTTAACACGATGGAGGAAAATCAATTCTAACCCTACCAACGACCTATTCCCTCAAACGGAAAAATAGCCATACACATACCAGACATTAATCCGATGCTATCGTTCTAGACTGTTAGGGGAAGCATGGTAAATTTATATCTTTTAATTTTGCCCTAAACAATTTAATTTTGCCTCTGTTGCCGTTTGAGGAGGGGTGCAAAAAATATCAGTCATAGTATTACTGCAAATCGTATCGAAACAAAAAAGCGAGACAGGACGGGCTTTTTGCACCCCTCTATCTCGCTTTTTCCTTGTATTACGGGCTTTTCCAATAAGCAAAATTAAAAGGTAGTCAGTCAATTTGTATCATTGACTGACTACCTTTGTGGTGGAGATGACGAGAGTCGAACTCGTGTCCGAAAATTGCTTACCAGAGTTTTCTACGAGTGTAGCCGATGATTTTACATTCCCTCCGCGCAGCGCCCAAAGGCAGGCTCTGCGGTTCAGTAGCCTTTAAGTCATGATCAGAGTAAAGGCGTTCTCCGATTCACGTTCACCGCTAAGTGACGCCCTTATCCGAGCCGCGGTACTCCCGGTAAAGACGGCAGTCTAATTAGGCTGCAAACGCCATCCCATAATTGTTATTATAGTTAACGTTTTTGTTTTGATTTTTGTCATTTAAATTATGCTTGCAGAATTATAGCGTTCCGCTTCGCTACTCGCTTGCTAAGGCTCACAATCCCCGTCGAAACCTTTACATCCCCATGTAAAAATGAAAAATCAAATTGCTATTATTATATGATAAACATATGAATAATATTTGAATCAGCGGTTTTTTTCCTTCATTGCGCGATCAATATCGCGCTTGGCTGATTTGGCGGCCATATCGGCACGCTTATCGTACAGTTTTTTACCCTTGCACAACCCAACCTGCACTTTTACCATTGAACCCTTGAGGTAAACTGAAATCGGGATTAGAGAATAACCATCCTGTTTCACTAAAGCAAACAGGCGCGTAATTTCCCGCTTATGCATCAAAAGGCGGCGAACACGCATGGGATCCTGATTAAAGATATTTCCGTGATCATACGGGCTGATGTGCATCCCATTAATGAGAAGTTCGCCCTTCACAATGGAGCACCAAGCATCCTTAAGATTCGCTTGCGACTTGCGAAGCGACTTGACCTCGGTACCGCAAAGCTCTATGCCGGCTGCCATGCTTTCCTCAACAAAATATTCATGGAAGGCTTTTTTATTTTGTGCCAATGTTTTCAAGTTATCTTTAGCCATATAAAAAAGCCCCCTTACTATTTATATCGGTACTTGAGCATAGCATAACAAATTAAAAATGTCAAGTGTTATGTAAACTAAATTTCACTGCGGCCTTCAATCGCGCGGGAAAGCGTTACCTCGTCTGCATATTCCAANNCAGGTATTCCGTATGCAAGGCGAGTTACTTTGACCCCGAGTGGCTTTAGCAGACGCGAAATATACATAGCAGTTGCTTCGCCTTCAACAGTCGGGTTGGTGGCCATGATGACTTCTTTGACAACATCATTATTGATGCGTGCCAGCAGTTCCTTGATGGTAAGCTGGTCGGGTCCGACACCGCCAAGCGGGGAAATTGCACCATGAAGCACATGGTAAGTCGCGTTAAACTCATGGGTGCGCTCAAGTGCAATCACATCACGGGGGTCCTCGACAACACAGATTATCGATTTATCGCGGGCGTCGTTACGACACACAGGGCAAAGCTCTTGATCTGTCAGGTTACAACATATTTTACAATAATGAATTTTATCATGCGCATCTGTAATCGCATTGGCAAAATTTTCAGCGCTCTCTTTTGAAAGGCCAAGCACATAATAAGCCAGGCGCTGTGCACTTTTATGCCCAATACCCGGAAGACGCTCAAACTGCTCAATCAGGCGCGATAACGGTGCCACATTATAAGACGGCATAATTAAANNGGAAATTTTCTCCATTTTCTCGTTCTTATCCGCAGCTGCGGTACGAAGGGCTTCGTTCACTGCGGCGATGACTAAATCGGAAAGCATTTCAACGTCCTCCGGGTCAACGACTTCCGGCTTAATATCAATTGCCTTCAGTTCCATTTTTCCTGTCACGATTGCTTTAACGGCGTCGCCGCCCGCAGTTGCTGTGTATTCCTTTGCCTCAAGCTCAGCGGTTACCCCGTCCATGTCCTCTTGAATCTTTTGTGCCTGACGTGCAAGCTGTTGTAAATTCGCATTGCCGCCTCCACCATATCCTTGTGGTAATCTTGCTTTCATATAAACTTCCTCCTGATTTTTTATTTTTTAATCACATGAATGCCTTGATTTTCGGCCAACCCTGCCAGCTCGGCGAGCGGGTCATTTGTTTCCTCTTGTTCATTTTGACTCTTATAAGGACCTAATTTATAAGTCTTTCCAGTCACCTGCTGAATGGCACGGCGCATATTTTCGCGCTGTGCCGGCTCCCGGAGCAGCCGGAACGCGATTTCATTCGGCGCATCAACCAACACATAAGGTCCGCTGATATAAGCGGTTGAACCGTTAAACGCGGATGCGATGACATGGGAATAACTTTTTAAAATTTGGAGAATTTCAGGCCATTCAACAAGACGTTCGGCACCACTTTCAAGGCTTTGCACTTCTTGAGGCGATATCGCTTCACCTGAATTTCTCACCGGCCCAGGAGCAGGCTCGTCTTCTTCAGAGAGGGGCGGTGCGTGGCTGGACGCGGCTCCGCTTACAGTTAGCTCCTTGACAGGTTCACGGCTGAGCGGTGCGGCCTTTGCAGGCTGCAGCCTTACTCCCCCACGCTCCAGTGCTTCCAAACGGCGAACCAAAGCGTCGGTTGTGGAGTCCAGTTCCGGCGAACATAAGCGGATCATCGCCATTTCAAACTCAATGCGCCGGTCGCCGCCGCGGTACATTTTTTCCAGCGCGGACTGAATGGTATCAAGTCCGTGCAAAATAGCAGGCAATGGAATGGAAAGCGCCTGCTTTGTTATATTTTCATATTCCGCGTCGGACACTACAATCATGTTGTGTGCGTCCTTCATGGTTTTTATCAGCATTAAATTCCGAAAGTGCGACGAAAGCTCCTCACAGAGCCTTGCCATATCCTTTGAGGAATTGTGCAGTCGGTCGATAATTTCGAGCGCCGAACCGGAATCATGTTTCTGAATCGCATCGGTCAGCTCAAAGAGATGTTCCCTGCCAACCAGCCCCGCCGTTTCATTCACGACTTCGACCGTCACATTTTTACTTCGCCCGAGGCACTGGTCCAGCAAGGAGAGTGCGTCACGCAGTGCGCCGTCCGCAAGGCGCGCGATCAAGAGCGCCGCCTGCGGGTCAATGACAGCATCTTCATGTTCTGTAACATAAGTGAGCCGGTCAGCAATTTCCTTTGGCGGAATGCGGCGGAAGTCGAAGCGCTGACAGCGCGACAAAATTGTGGCGGGAAGCTTATGCACTTCTGTTGTGGCAAGGATAAAGATAACGTGAGCGGGTGGCTCTTCGAGCGTTTTCAGCAAAGCATTAAACGCGCCGGTCGAGAGCATGTGCACCTCATCAATAATATATACCCTGTATTTCGCTGCCACAGGAGTAAAGTTGGCTTCTTCACGCAAAGACCGGATATTGTCCACGCCGTTGTTGCTGGCGGCGTCTATCTCGACGATATCCATTACGGAGCCGCTGTCAACGCCGTGGCAGATTTCACATTCGCCGCAGGGGTCACCGTCAACCGGACTGAGGCAGTTGACCGCCTTTGCCAGAATCTTCGCACAAGTGGTTTTACCCGTTCCCCTGGAACCGGTAAAAAGGTACGCGTGTGCAATACGGCCGGCCATCAGCTCATTTTTCAGCGTAACAGTGACCTGCGGCTGACCGACAACGTCGGCAAACACCTTCGGCCTCCACTTTCTATACAGCACCTGATACACACGAGCACCCCCTTTAGACAAATTGAAAGCAAGACAGACCGCTTTCAAACGGTTATCATGCATTAGGATATACAGACGGACAGACCGCCTGTATCGCACAGGACAATCCGATTAATGCTGCTCGGTTCCCCGCCTGACATGGTTCACGGTACCCCGCCGTACAGAGCCCGCCCGCCTGCATATCCTATTGCACGCATTTCTGCCTTGCTTCATAAATACCAACTACAATATTATAAACTATCCTGTCCCAAAAGACAAGATTTAAATATGAAGATTCCGATATTCAAAATATTTCTAAATCATATTGACATGTGTAAAAAAAGCGCTATAATACATTTAGATGGATTTCTAAATGACAGGAAGTGAGAAATTGCCGTTTCCCGAAACTTTTAAAGCCCTTTCCGACCCCACACGGCGGGAAATCCTGAATCTTCTGAAGGAACGCCCACTTCCCGCCGGTGAAATTGTGGAACATTTCAATATGACAGGTGCGACCATTTCCCATCATCTTTCTATTTTAAAAAAGGCCGACCTGATTTCAGACCGGCATGAGGGAAAGTACATCTATTACGAACTGAATTTATCCGTGTTTGAAGAATTAATCGGTTGGTTCAGTGGTTTCAAGGAGAAGCACGACTAATGAAAAATAAAGTTGGAAAATATCTTTACTGGATACTTGCGGTATTCCCATTCATCTTATCGGCGGCATTTTATCGCTACCTGCCGGAGCAGGTCGCCGTGCATTGGGATGCGGCAGACAATCCAAACGGCTACGCCTCACGCCCCTTCGCAGCGTTCGGACTTCCGGCAATTCTCCTCGTTCTCATCCTTCTTGTTAATTTTCGTATCTCCGCGGATCCGCAAAAGCAGAATATTGACCGGTCTCCGCAAATAAAATTTATTACCAAATGGTTCATTGTCATTATTGCCAACGCCGCGCAGTGTGTGACCATTTTTAAGGCCATGAATGATAAGCTCAAGATCAGTATTTTTATTACCGTACTGGTTGGCTTTGTAATTGCCGTTATCGGCAATTATCTTCCGAAATGCAAATACAATTACACCATTGGAATCAGGCTGCCGTGGACGCTGTCCAATGCGGAGAACTGGAGAAAAACGCATCGGTTCGCCGGATTCGTGTGGATTATCGGCGGCATTCTAATTGCCGTCAGTGCTTTTTTCCCATTTGATTGGCTGATGATTGGTACCATCATTTTCATGGTTGCCTCACCCGCGGCATACTCTTATTTTATTTATCAAAAAGAGAAATCCGGAGGACTTGACAATGAAAAATAAATTGGAAGAAATCGGTCGGGACAGCCTTTACTGGGTTTTGGCAATCCTGCCGGCAATCGTAACCCTGCTTGTTCTTCCCGCAATGCCGGAAGTTATTCCGGCGCATTTTGGAGCTTTTGGTCAGGTTGACCGCTACGGCAGCAAATACGAACTGTTCATCCTGCCGATTATGACCTTGGTGTTTGCACTATTTATGAAATGGTTTTCAAAATCTCAGATAAGCACGAATACTCGCAATTTGAGAGAGCAAAAAAATCCCAATGAAAAAGCGGTCAATGCCACAGGCTATAGTTTGGTAGTGGTATTGAACGTAATGACCTATATTTTTCTTTACACCAGCTTCCATTCGGTGAAAAATCTTAACAGCTTTGGTTATAACCGGATTATTGCCGTAGTTCTCTGCCTTATGTATATCGTAATTGGAAATTATCTGCCGAAATGCAAACGGAACGCCCTTGTCGGAATCCGCGTCAGTTGGACTTTGGATAATGACGAAGTATGGTTTCGCACGCACCGCTTTGGTGGAAAAGTATTCATGATTGGTGGGTTGATTTCAGCAATTTGCTGTATTTTTGTGCCGGAGGCCTTTGCATTGGCATTTACAGTTGCAACTGTATTGATATTAACCGTCATTGTTTGTGTCTATGCGCACAATATCTTTTATAAACTGAAAAATGAAAAATAAGGAGCTGCTTTTATGACCATTTCGACTTCTGTTCTTGCCGCATTTATTTTTTCGGCGGCGGCTGAACTGCTGCTGCCAATCGTGATTTTACTGGTACTTTGCTTGAGAAAGAAAATTTCAGTGAAACCGATGTTCCTTGGCGCGGCGGCATTCTTTGTTTCGCAAATTTGCCTAAGAATTCCAATCTTGCAGGTGTTAGGGGCACAAAGCTGGTTCAAGGCCTTTGCATTGAATGTCATCCCCTACTTCATCGCACTCGCCGTCACTGCTGGGCTGTTTGAAGAGAGCGCGCGTTATGTGTTCGCAGGAGGCTTTTTAAAAGAGCAGCGCGGTTTTAACGACGCACTTGCGTTCGGATTAGGCCACGGATTTTGCGAGGTTATTTTGCTGACCGGAATGACACAGATTAACAACATCATTTATACCGTTATAATTAACAACGGCAGTTTCAGCACAATCACTTCAAAACTGCCAGCAGCGACGAGCCAGCAGCTTTTATCCACCATGCTTGCGGTAAAACCATCCATGGTCTATATTGGCGTTCTGGAGAGGGTATTCGCCGTCACATTCCATGTTTTCGCCACCGTATTGATTTTCAAAGGTCTTAACGAACATAAAATCAGCTACTATTTTCTTGCCATCGGTGCGCACGCCGTGCTTGACTTCGGTGCTGTTGCACTATCAAAATATGTGAACATATGGGCAAGTGAAGGCTTTGCTTTCGTAGTCGCGCTCACGGCGCTGTTCTTGATTATGAAAATGAAACCATCGTTCCAGCAAAAAACAACCGGTATGAAAAATTATGAGCAAATCATAAAAGAGCAGTAAAAAAGACTTCATTTCCTTCATGAAATCCGGCAACCAACGTCGAATAATTATTCTCTCAGATACAGTAAAGGGCTGTCTCATTTTCGAGACAGCCCCACTTTGTTAAATAATCAATATTAAAGAATGACTTCGCCGTCAACAGTACCGGGCAAGCCTGCAGCGTTGGCTTCGTCGGTATCGATATGAACCGCAAGGCCCGCTGTTTTGCTGACTCTGGCAATGACATCACCGAAAATCAGCGCACGCTCGTTATAGTTTAGTTTTATCTGAATATTCTGGCCGTCTTTCACACCAAATTCAACTGCCTGCTCCGGCGTAAAGTGCGCGTGGCGCTTTGCAACGACAACACCGTGGTCAAGTGTAATTTCGCCCTTGGGTCCGATTACTTTGCAACCGGGAGTTCCGGCAAGTTCACCGGACATACGGGTTGGAGCGTCGATTCCGATGGTGCGAGCCTCGGTCTTAGAAAGCTCAATCTGTGTTTCAGGGCGAACAGGGCCGAGAATGGACATCTTAATGGAACTCTTTGGGCCGACAATTTCTACTTTTTCAGCACAGGCGAACTGGCCTACCTGAGATAATGCTTTTTTAGGAGTCAGTTGAACGTCCTTACCGAACAAAGTTTCCAAATCTTCCTGTGTCAGGTGAATGTGGCGTGCTGACGTTTCTACCATGATTTTCAATGTGAGCATCTCCTGTAATTCAAATAAAATTTTTTGTTGTGTAACTCTTTTATTGTACCTCATAAAAGCTCAAATTACAACATAAAACCCTATGTTAACCTTTTGCATTTCTGCCATTCATGCTATAATAATATATAATCATCAAAAGAAAGGGTGACCTCAAAATTGTTTGATAACTGGGAAGAACTTCAATCCGCGTGCCTCGGCTGCCGCAAATGCGACCTGTGTACAGGGCGCACCAACGTGGTGTTCGGCGTGGGGAACAAAGATGCCAAAGTGCTCTTTATCGGCGAGGGGCCGGGTGAAAATGAAGATTTGCAGGGCGAACCGTTCGTCGGCCGGAGCGGGCAGCTGCTCGACAAGATGCTGACCGCTGTTGACCTTGACCGGCACACCAATATTTATATTGCCAACATTGTCAAATGCAGGCCGCCCCAAAATCGTGACCCGCTGCAGGAGGAGCAGGATTTGTGCATCGAATGGCTGCGCAATCAGGTTGCCCTCATTCGTCCTAAAATCATCGTCTGCCTCGGACGAATCGCCGCAATGAAACTCATTAAACCGGATATGAAGATCACCAAGGAGCACGGCATATTCTTTGAAAAAAGCGGCGTGCTGATGATGGCGACGCTCCACCCTGCCGCGCTGCTGCGCAACCCGAACAACAAACCGGCTGCGTTTGATGACTTCATCAAGCTGCGCGACAAAATGAATGAACTGGGACTATAAAAGTGGGGCAGTCAATTGACTGCCCCACTTTTCGTCCTATTGAATATACAAATCAATTAATACGGCATTTTGAACACATCGAGAAATTTTTGCGAAAGCACATCATACTCATTGTTTTCGAGAATGTATTCTCTGCCGTGTTCCCCCATTGCCTGTAGCTGTTCCTTGGGGAGAGACGCAAGCTTTTGAGCGGCCTGTGCAATCGCGGTGCTGTCCTCCGGCTCAATCGAAATTCCGCAGCCCGCGTCCGCTACCATGTCGTTTCCAGCGTCAATTGCGAAAATGACCGGCTTTGCAGCCATCATGTAATCCATCAGTTTGTTTGGGCTAACCCCGAAACGAAACAGCGGCTGGCGCTGCAAACCAACATAGAGCGCGTCCATTTGGTTTAAAAGCTCCGGTACCTGATTTCGTTTAACCGGCTCCAGTAATTCCACCGTATCCTCTAATCCTAAGTCGATTACCTTTTGGATCAGGTGATCGCGCTCCGGACCGGGGCCGACCAAAAGCAGCTTGATTTTCTGATCGCGCAGCTGTTCTCCCGCTTCGACAAAGCTGTTTAGAGCGTTTGCGATTCCATGAGCGCCCGTGTAGCCAATCAGGAAGTACCCTTCGTCGTGGTATTGTTTCAGCTTATCATAATAAACCGGCGGGTTCGCCATTGGCTGTTCCCAGTCGGCTTTGACAATCCCGTTGGGGATGCAAATAAACTTTTCAGGTTTTAGCCCATGATCAACCATGTGCTCCTGCGCTTTTGGCAAAAGTGAAACAACGTAATCGCTGTGCTGATAGCAATAATTTTCCGCCGCCTGCATGAGCATGATATACGGATGGCGCGGGCTCATTCCGCCGAGCTCAATCGGGCTGAGCGGCCAAAGGTCATGCACCTCGTAAATCAGCATCGCACCGTACTTTTTTGCAAGCTTGCGGGCCGGATAAATATCGAGCGGATAGGTGGATGAGGCAATTACAACATCAGGCTTCCCCTGCGCCGCAATTTCATGGCCATATCGGTATAGTCCATGCAGAAAGCTCAGCATATTTTTAATCCTGCCGACGCCGTTTCCGTGATATTCAGAACCGTTAATCCAAAAGTAACGGATTCCGTCAATGTTCTGCTCCATCGTTTTTTTGCCCTGCATATCCGGATTTTTAGTGCGCAGATGCGAATAGGAACTGGCGGCGATGGTTACGTTGTTCCCCGCCTGCGCCCAGCGTTTCGCCATGAAATACGGGCGAAATTCCATTCCGTGCCGGTCGGAACCGGCATAGTGATTAATATATAGGATATTCATATATTCCCCTTATACACTGCAAGCAGCTGTTTTTAAAACTTTGCACCCGACTCCCGTGCCAGCACCGCCGCAATTTTCTCCGAAGCTTTTCCGTCACCAAACGGCATCTGCTCATGGGCAGCCTTATCGACAACTGTATTGGTCGCTTTGGCAAAAATATCTTCTGTGGTGAGCTGAGCGAGTATATTCCAGTTTCCGACGAGCGTTTCCACCCACTCGGTTTCCTGCCGCAAAGTAACACACGGTACCTTCATAAACCATGCCTCTTTTTGCAGCCCACCGGAATCCGTTAAAACCTGACAGGCATTTGAAGTAAGAAGCAGCATTTCAAGGTAGCCGACCGGATCGATTAATTTGATATTCTGAAAGCCGCATTTCGCAATTGCTTCTTCAGCAAGCGGCCTTGTGCGCGGATGAATTGGCAGCACAACAAGCTGCGGAAGCTGCTCGAACGCTTTAAAAATACGGACAACCGCGTCAATGCCGCCGTCAGTCGTTTCCGCACGGTGCAGGGTGGCAAGACGATAATTTTTAGGCTCTATACCAAGCTGTTCAAAAATCGCAGTCTTTTGCGGATTACCCTGCGCCAACTTTAGGAAATGAAGAACAGAATCGAGCATCACATCTCCGCAAACACCCACGCCTGCCGTAACGCCCTCTTTTTTCAAGTTGTCCGCCGCAGTCTGTGTCGGGCAGAACAGCCATCTTGAAATATGGTCGGTCAAAACGCGGTTTTGTTCCTCGGGCATACGCATATTGTAAGAGCGCAGCCCCGCTTCCACATGAGCGACGGGTATGTGCAGCTTGGAAGCGGCTAACGCACCCGCGAGGGTGGAGTTGGTATCGCCGTAAACAAGCATGATATCCGGTTTTTCATTTAGCAGTACATCTTCAATTTTCATCAGCATTTCACCGGTCTGGTGACCGTGCGAACCGGAACCCACCCCTAAGTTATAGGCGGGCTTCGGAATCGAAAGCTCCTCAAAAAATACATCGGACATATTATGGTCATAGTGCTGACCGGTGTGGACAAGCACTTCGGTGCAAATCGGCTTTAACGCCGCCGAAACGACCGAAGCCTTGACAAACTGCGGCCTTGCGCCGACTACGGTTACAATTTTCATCTTTTAACCTCTATACTAATTATTGGTAACGCACATAGGAGTCCTTCATATCAAGTGTCGAGAAGCTGAGATTGTCAAACTCGACAGCCTTTCCGGTCTTCTGTGATTTGTAAGCCGCAAGAATGATCTTCATGGCCTTGATGGCTTCAGTACCGCTCACAAGCGGGTCGGTATGATTGTTGACCGCGTCAATATAGTTCGCGTAAAGCGTGGTGTGACCACTTCCGTAAACATCTTTCGGGTCTGTTCCGGTAAGTGCCGCAACGCCGGCATCCTGTTCGGCCGGTTTTTCGAAGTTCCATGTTTCAATACGATTTACAGCAAGACCGCCGATGACCGCCGTGCCGGTTCCGCCGAAAACAGAGAGCGTTTCTTCGAGGTTTTTCGGGTACACACACGCGGTCCCTTCCACAATGCCGATTGCGCCATTCTTAAAGCGGATTAAGATTGCACCAAAGTCCTCTGCCTGAATATCACGCAGGTAATTTCCGGTCATTGCCATAATAGTGTCCGGCTCGCCGCCAAGACTCCACTGGAGCAGGTCAATATTATGAATACACTGATTCATCAAGGTACCGCCGTCCTGTGCCCATGTGCCGCGCCACGGTGCCTGCTCATAATACGGCATACCCCTGTTCCAGAGAATACGGGCCGTACCGCTGACCAATTTGCCGAAGCGGCCGTCCTCAAGAGCTTTATGAAGTTCCTGAACCGGCTGGTTAAAACGGTTCTGGTGACAGACACCCAAGGTGACGCCCTGATCTTTCGCTTCATGAATCATCTGTTCCGCATCGCCGGTGCTCAGAGCCATCGGTTTTTCAATAAGCACATTTTTGCCATGGCGGATGCAGTAAAGTGCGATTTCAGCGTGATAACCGCTTTCGGTCGCAATCGCACAGCAATCAATTTTCTGCTCCTCAATCGCTTTTTTATAATCGGTATAAATAAGCGGTTTCACACCCGTAGCCGCAAAATAGACATCTGCCTGCTTTTCCGCGAGCGAAATTACCGGATCGCAGACAACAGCCAACTCCATTGTTTTAGAATTCGTAATCGCGGCGGCAATGTGGTTCTTGGAAATTCTTCCACAGCCAATGAGGGCAAAACGAAGTTTTTTCATGATTAATCTCCTTTAATATCTGTATTCAGAAATATTTTCCCAACGCAAAATTCCCCCGTTACAAATCGAAACGGGGGAAAATAAATTATAAGAGTTCGATGTTGGAACGGTCGGTGACGTCCTTCATGGCATTTCTCGTATCAAAAACCGCCTTGCTTAACTTTTGAATCCGATCGTGGTCAAAGCAGGTATGTGCTGTGCAAATAATGACAATATCCGCATTTTTCAGCATGGCGTCCGTCAGTTCGACTGCACCCTTGTAAGTAACGCCCTTATGCTTGTACTCCGGAATAAACGGGTCAAAGTAGGTCGTTTTCGCTCCCTCTTTCACTAAATGCTCAATCACGTTCAGTGCCGGACTCTCGCGGTAATCGTCGATGTCAGCCTTATAAGCAACGCCCAAAACGAGCACATTGGCGCCGTTCATTGCTGTTTTATTTCTGTTAAGAACCTTCATGGCACGATCAACAACATACTCCGGCATTCCGGTGTTGATTTCACCTGAAGTTTCAATTAAACGGGTGTGATAATCAAATTCACGCGCTTTCCAAGCAAGGTAGAACGGGTCAAGCGGGATACAATGCCCGCCGAGGCCCGGGCCCGGATAAAACGCCTGGAAGCCGTATGGCTTTGTCTTTGCGGCGTCGATTACGTCCCAAACATTGATGCCCATACGGTTACAGATAATTGCCATTTCATTGGCTAAACCGATATTAATATTGCGGTAGGTGTTCTCAAGAAGCTTTTCCATTTCGGCAACAGCCGGTGAGGAAACTTCGTAAACGCCGCCCTCAAGCACATTGCGGTACAACGCGGCGGCAACTTCGGTACCGTCCTTGCCGATTCCGCCGACAACCTTCGGGGTGTTCTTCGTTTTGTACTGCTGATTGCCCGGGTCAACACGTTCAGGCGAGAATGCAAGGTAAAAATCCTCGGTGCATTTCAGTCCGGTCGCTTCAAGAATCGGCTTTAAAAGCTCTTCGGTTGTACCGGGATAAGTGGTGGATTCAAGCACAATGACCATACCTTTGTGCATATACTTTGCAACGGATTCAGTGGAGCCTTTTACATAGCTGATATCCGGCTGCTGATATTTATCAAGCGGAGTAGGAACAGCGATTGCAACTGCGTCAACATCCTTGATAAAGGAAAAATCACTGGTGGCGGAAAGCTTGCCGCTTTCTACAACATTTTTCAATGTATCGCCGACAATATCGCCGATGTAATTGTGGCCGGCGTTGACAGAATCAACTTTTTGTGACTGTACGTCAAAGCCGATTGTCTTGTAGCCCGCTTTGGCAAACTCCACAGCGAGCGGAAGGCCAACATACCCAAGACCAACAATACCGACAACTGCGGACTTGTTCTGAATTTTATTTAATAACTCTGTTTTCACGTTTGACATTTAAATTCTCCTCATAAAATTAGATATTTTGCATTGTCTTGCAAATATAATTTATAACATCTTCTGTGATATAGCCGTGCATTGGCAGGCTGAAAACAGTTTTGCTGAGCTTCTCGCTCACAGGCAAGTCGCCTTCACGATAGCCAAGCGACTGATACACCTTTTGCAGATGCAGCGGAACAGGGTAGTAAATCATAGTCGGAACACCCGCTTCATTTAAAGCACCCATCATTTTAGTGCGCTGTTCCTCATTTTCCGCTTTAAGAGTATAATATCCAAAGCTGGAAAAATATCCGTCCCGTACCACAGGAACCTGGAATTTATCTTTTAAAAGATCCGCATAGCGTGCAGCCGCCCAGTTGCGGTGCTCTACCTCTTTATCAAATTCGCGCAGCTTTGGCAGAAGAATCGCCGCCTGCAAAGTATCAAGCCTTGCATTTAAGCCGATGCGGACATTTTCATATTTATAAGCACCCTTACCATGCACACGGATTGAAACAAGCAGCTTGTACATTTCTTCGTCATCCGTAAAAATTGCGCCGCCGTCGCCGTAGCAGCCAAGCGNNTTTCAATAAAGTTCGCCGGCTGACCAAACAAATCAACCGCAATCACCGCTTTGGGCTTTAATTTCCCCTCACGAATCACTTTTTCAATCTGTTCTGTCAAAGAGTTCGGGTCCATGTTAAACGTATCCTCTTCTGCATCGCAGAAAACAGGAGTCGCACCCAAAAAGCTCGCTACTTCGGCAGTTGCGAAAAAGGTAAAGGCAGGAACAAACACCGCGTCACCCTCACCGACCCCTTTGGCCATCAAAGGCATCAGAAGTGCATCGGTTCCGTTGCTGGTACTCACGCAGTACTTACGCCCGGTATAATTACAGAGTTCTTTTTCAAGCTCTTCCGTCTGTGGGCCGGAAATAAAATGGCAGCCGCTGATCACATCGGCAATTCCCTGATCAATATCTTTTTTTAAATGGCTGTACTGTGCGCCAAGGTCGTTAAACTGTATCTTTTCCATTTATTTTGTTACCTCCTCAAGGCCTTTTTCGCCTTGAATATATGTTTTGCCACATTTCGGGCATACTAAACTTTCACCGAGCTTTTCGCCGCATTCACAGGCCCAGCCGTGCTGACGGGCAGGATTTCCCATCATAACAGCATAATCAGGCACATCCTTTGTCACCACGCTGCCGGCTGCAATAAACGCATTTTTTCCGACACGGTGGCCGCAAACGATGGTTGCGTTCGCGCCGATGCTCGCACCCTCGCCGATTGGCGTCGGGGCATAAAAAGCCGCGCCGCGCTGTGGGTACTTGCACCGTGGGCGCTGCACGTTGGTAAACACCATGGAAGGGCCGCAAAAGACATAATTGCCAAGCTCAACGCCCTCGTAGATGGATACATTATTTTGAATTTTACAGTAATCACCGATTTTTACGCCGGGTGCGACAAAAACATTCTGGCCGATTGTGCAGTTTCCGCCGATTGTACACCCGCTGCTAATATGCGTAAAATGCCATACCTTCGTGCCGTCCCCAACTTCCGCGCCGTCATCCACGCACGCGCTCGGATGAGCAAAAAACTCTTTCGTGTCGTTCACGTTAACACCATTCTTTACCATAAATTATTCTGCTTTAACTTGTATATTATATATCCGATGCGGCTTATAGTCAACAATTTGAATATGAAATATAGTTGACAATAGATATCAATGGTATTATCATTTACATTGATTTATTGTTTAAACTGGTTAAAATAAAGCATTTAAAAGAGGATTGAAACAAATGAGTCACTTTATGAAAAGAGAAAAATTTATTCCATACAATCTGCCCGACATTACCGACCTTGAAATTAATGAGGTTGTCGACACCTTGAAATCCAAGTGGTTGGCGAAAGGGCCGCGCACCAACGAGTTTGAAAACGAATTTGCTGCGTATTTGGGTGCTAAGCACGCAATTGCAATGAATTCCTGCACTGCAGCTTTACATGTTGCGCTGCTCACCCAAGGCATCGGCGCGGGCGACGAGGTTATCACGACCCCGATGACCTTTGCTTCCACCGCGAGCACCATTATTCACACGGGAGCGACCCCGGTCTTTGCCGATATTGATTACAAAACCACCTGCATCGACCCGGACGAAATTGAGAAAAAAATCACCCCGAGAACCAAAGCCATTGTTCCGGTACATTACAGCGGCCAGGTTTGTGACCTTGACCGTATTTATGAGATTGCGGACAAGCATGGCCTGTTCGTTTCCGAAGACGCCGCGCATGCGTTGTGGAGCCGCTATAAAGGCAGACTAATTGGGAACAAGCTGCCGGGTACTGCTTCCTACAGCTTTTACGCCACAAAGAACCTGTGCACCGGCGACGGCGGAATGCTCGTCACCGACGACGATGAAACCGACAGAAAAGCGAGAATCTTCGCAGGGCAGGGCATGAGCAAAAACGCATGGAACCGCTACGCGAAGGGCGGCACATGGAAATACGATATCTGTGAGCCGGGCTTTAAATACAATATGTTTGACATTCAGGCGGCGCTTGGCTTAAAGCAGCTTGAACGCCTTGAGGAAATGCAGACTGCGCGCCTTAAAATCGCCGCGAAATATCAGGAGGAATTCGGCAAAATTGATGCGTGCGACCCGCCGTTTGTTCCCGAATACACAACGCACTGCTGGCATTTGTATGTCCTGCGGATTATTCCGGAGCTGCTCACGATTGACCGCGACCAGTTTATTGTAGAATTGAATGAGCGCAATGTCGGCACAAGCGTACACTTCATTCCGGTGACGTACATGAGCGCTTACACGGAACGCTATGGCTTTAAAGAGGGCGATTTCCCGAACGCCGAAAAGCATTACGACCGCTTAATTTCACTGCCGCTTTACCCCACCATAACCGACGAAGAAGTGCAGTATGTGATTGATGCCGTAAAGGACATTGTTGAGAAATATCATAAATAAGTATATATAGATTACAATCAGCACCGTGTGGTAATTCACACGGTGCTGATTGCTTTTCTTTAATAGGTGTACAAATAAGTTAACATAAGGAGAATTTATAGTGGATTTTATAGGAAGTAAAGACTACTGGAATGAAAAATACACGAACAGAAGTGATAATCCTCTAAATCCGGAAGCATCACTGGTTGAAAATATCAGCTGTTTCAAAAATGGCTCTGTTCTTGATATTGCATGTGGTGATGGCCGGAATACATTGTTTTTGCTTAAAAACAAATTCAAGGTGTTAGGAATCGATTACAGCGGAATTGCACTTAATCGCCTAAAACTATTTGCAGATAAAAAGAATTATTTTGTTGATACAAAGCAAATTGATTTAAGTATTGCAAACGCGTTAGAAGATATCGGAATATTTGATAATATTTTAATAAACCATTACAAATTAAGTGGAGAGCAACTTGCAGATATTAAGAATCACATATCCGATGGCGGAATTTTATTTATCTGCGGGTTTGGATACAAGCATGTTGTCGACTCAAAAATCAAAAAAGAGGATTTGATTCAAACAGCTGATTTTGTAGAGGTTAAAAAATCATTTGTATTAATTAAATATGCTGAAAGTCAAGATGACCGGGGATTTTTTGTTACCTATATTTTCCGTAAGAAAAGGAGCTAATACAATCATTTTATGGGCTATACATATTTATATAAATTTTAGCACCGCGTGAAAAATTACACGGTGCTGTTTAATCGTAATTTGCGCCCCCAGGCGCCGGGTCGGTCGCCTGCCATCCGCTCAGACCGGAAGCCATCTGTTTTTTACATTCTTTGTTGTATTCCTCTTCTTTATACAGACCGTATACATTCTGTTCTAATGTATCGATTAAATAATACCGTGGGTTTAAAAAGCGAACCTTATCGCGCGCTTTCTCGGGGACATCCACTTGTTTTACACCGACGTATCTGTCATTTACGCAAAACTCCCAAACATACGCATCGACCCCGTAAATTTTTTCTCCGTCATAAATNNCGCGAACAATTTGATACTGGTTCGGCAGGTCATAGCTCCAATCGCTTGCCCCCGGGCCAATCGGAGCGAAACAGGAAGTAAACACCAATAAACTAAATATGGCAAATACAATTAAAATCGTTTTCCGTTTCAATGGAGTTCCTCTTTTCATTTTGTATTTACAACATAATATCATTTAATTTATTGTTTTTCAATATATATTTATTGTTATTTAATAATTTAAATAGACCAGCAGCCGCGTGAAAAATACACGCGGCTGCTGGTCTTTGGTTTGGCGATATTTTATTTATTACCTTCGTAAATAATTCTGAGGCCCTCAAGCAGCAGGGTGTCACAAAAGTGAATGCTGCGCTGGCAGAGCGGCACGATTTCCTTTGACAGACCGCCGGTAGCCACCACATGGCACTTTTCCCCCAACTCTGCTTCAATCCGTTCTATCATTCCGTCTATCAAGCAGGCAGTGCCTAAAAGAATGCCGGAGCGCATACAGTCCACCGTGTTGTCGCCGATCACGCGCTTGGGCGGTTCCAAACTGATACTTGGAAGCTGGGCGGTACGGCGGGTCAAGGCATCCATAGAAATTCCGACACCGGGAACAATCGCACCGCCGAGCATATTTTTATCCTTGTCCAACACGACGAAAGTCGTCGCGGTACCCATGTCGAGGATAATGCACGCGCCATCGTACATCTTACTTGCGGCAACGCAACCGACAAGCAAATCCGCGCCGGTTGCTTCCGGCCGCTGAATCTTAATTTTAATATCGGTTTTTGTATCAGAGCCAACACAAATCGGGTTAACCTTGCTCAGACGCTGAATCGCACGCACGATAAACGTAGTGAGCGGCGGTACAACTGAACTGATTACCGCGCCTTCGATTTCCTGAAGTGAAACTCCGTAAATATCTAAAATATCACGTAGTTCAATGGCATACTGGTCTTCCATGCGGGAGGCATCAGTGGCCATGCGTGAAACAAAAAGCAACTTTTTATCATCGTAAACACCGATTGTAATATTTGTATTTCCAATATCCAACGCCAAAATCATGCTGTGACTCCCCAATCTTCTGTATGATATCAAAATTATATCAATTAATTAGGAAATATGCAATGCTATTTGATAATTAATTAACAATTATTAAACAAGAATTATATCCCATTGTTATTTATTAATAAATTTTAACGTTCTTGCTTCATAGAAAACTTAAAATTAGTTTGCAGGCGAAGAACGTATTTGCAGTGGCAGTAAACAAATTAAGTGAAAAATTTTTGAATTAGAACAGCGCACTGGTAAAACATAGCGGATAAATACCACGCGGTGATCAGCGGATAAGCGGCGGTGACAGCCGTCCATTTCAGGCTACCCATCTCGCGGTGAATTGTGGTAAGCGCGGCGGCGCAAGGGGTGTATAAAAGGACAAAAATCATGAAGGAGCAAGCACTCAATGGGGTGAAATTAGCACGCAGAGCAGCTGCTAAATTTCCGGAATAGAGCACGCTCATGGTGCTGACGACAGATTCCTTTGCGACAAGTCCGGTCAAGAGCGACACAGAAGGCTTCCATTCACCGAATCCGCAAAGTGTGAACACCGGTGCAATCCGCCGACCGACCATTGCGAGAATGCTTTGTGAACTGTCGGCAACCATGTGTAACTCAATTGAGAATGACTGTAACAGCCATATAATCACTGTCGCAATAAATACGGACGTGCCCGCTTTCAGCAAAAAATCCTTTATCCGCCGCTCAACATGCAGCCATACCGTTTTGACCGTAGGCAAACGGTAATCCGGCAACTCCATAACAAATGACGCCGGTTTACCTTTTAATATGCTGTTTTTAAATAAGAGTGCCGATAAAAGGCCCATCACAATGCCGAGAAAATAGAGCAAGAACATTGCGAACGGACGGTATCCTACAAAAAATGTCGCGATAAACAACGAATAAACCGGTGTTTTCGCACTGCACGACATAAATGGAGTGATTAGGATTGTCAGCCGCTTATCCTTTTCGCTTTCCAAAATGCGGGTGCCCATCACCGCCGGAACAGTGCAGCCGAAACCCATTAACAGCGGAACAAACGCACGACCGGACAGGCCGATTTTTCGCATCGGTGCGTCCATAATGAAAGCGGCGCGCGCCATGTAACCACTGTCCTCCAAAAGCGAAAGCAGTAAAAATAGCAGCAAAATCTGCGGCAGAAATTTCAGCACTGCGCCTACCCCGGCAATCACGCCGTCCACCAAAAGACTGCGCGCCCAGTTCGATGCGCCGAAAGCCGCCAATACCGTCTGTACCCACGGGGAAACACACGCGGTAATAAAATACTCTACACCGTGTACGAAAAACGAACCAATTGAACCAAAAGTAATATAAAAAATCAAAAGAATCATTATTAAAAAAATAGGAATTGCCAAAAAGCGGTTCGTTGCAATCAAATCAATTTTTTCAGTGATACTCTTCCCCGCTGAGCTGTGCTTTTTGACCGCCTTATGTGTGATGCTGCCTATGTATCGGTATCGCGCATCGGCAAGCTCCGTTTCCGGGTCATGGCATCCGGCGGCAGGCCTTGCAACATGGCGGTACACGGCCGGCCTTTTTGCCGCGCTGTCCGCAACTTTGAGCAGCGCAGCAAGGCCCTCCCCTTTTGACGCGGAAATCGGTACGACTGCCGCTCCGATTAACACGGAAAGCAATTCGCAGTCAATCGAATCTCCGCGCTTCTTTACGACATCCATCATATTGAATGCAATCACAATCGGAATATTCAGCTCCATGAGCTGGGTGGTAAGATACAAATTGCGTTCAATATTGGACGCGTCGACAATGTCGATAATCAAATCTGGTCTTTCCTGTTCAAGGAATTTTCCGGTCAGCGCTTCCTCCGGCGAATACGCGTCAAGCGAATAGATTCCCGGCAAGTCAATGATATCGATTGTATCATTCAAGTACTTTGCCATGCCGGTTTTTTTCTCCACCGTTACACCCGGCCAATTGCCGACATAAGCGGTAGAACCGGTCAAAGCGTTAAAAAGTGTCGTTTTGCCGCAATTGGGGTTGCCCGCAAGAGCAAACGTAAAATGACTCTGTTCATTTTTATCTTTCATAGACTTTCCTTATTTAAAAAATAGATGAATTGCCAACGCGGATACAATAAAGGCGGTCAAGTCCGCGGTAAGTGCTGCGGGAACGGTATGGCGCGTCTTTTTTATGCCGACCGAACCATAATAAACCGCAATCGCGTAAAAGGTTGTTTCGGTGGAACCGGACATAACTGCAGCAACTCGGCCCGCGAAGCTTTCCGTGCCGTTATTCTCGAAAATCTGTGTTAGGATAGCCGTCGCACCACTGCCGGAAACCGGCTTAATAAGCGCAAGCGGCATGACTTGTTGCGGCAGCCCTAAAAACGCCGCAACAGGTGACAACAGCGAAGACAAAATATCCAGTGCGCCGGAAGCGTTCAGCATAGCCACCGCCATCATCAAGCCGACAAGGGATGGAAGAATAGAAATTGCGGAGGAAAAACCTTCCTTAGCTCCTATGATAAAGGTATCAAAGAGCGGTACGCCGCGCATCAGTCCAAACATAATAATCAAAAACACCGACACGGGGACGGCGTACGCGCCGAGCTTATCCACTTTTTCGCCCTTCCAAAAGTTTGGCGGTAATGACGCCTACAATCAACGCACAAATTGAGGTCAGCCATACTGCGGGCAAAATGTCGAACGGAGACGGAGAACCGTACTTCGCCCGTAATGTACCCATAACCGTAGGAATAAGCTGTATGGATGCCGAATTGATGACAACGAACATAACCATGGAATTGTCCGCGGTTTGGGTAGGATTAAGTTTTGCCATTTCCTTCATTGCTGCAATTCCCATCGGCGTAGCGGCGTTTCCCAACCCGAGAAGATTCGCGGTGATATTCATGCAAATTGCCTTTGAGGCAGGACTTCCCTTTTTACAAGTTGGAAAAAGACGGCGCATTAAGGGATCGAGAAGCTTTGACAATATCTGCGTAATACCACCCTCATCGGCGATTTTCATCAAACCGGTCCACGCACACATCATTCCCAACATGGCAATGACAAGTTCGACAGCACCAGCCGAACCGGTCATTACTGCAGCTGAAAGTTGAGGCATACGCCCAGTAACGGCGGCACAAATCAGGCTTAGCAAAATTAAGCCCGCCCAAATATAATTCAGCAGCGCGCTCACACCTTTCATAGTTGTTTTCGTATAATATGTATTCAATTACTTAAATGCATATCACATAATTCGTTGTTTTGCCATATGCAATTAATTGACAAAATTGGGAAAATATACTATAATTATGACAGCCGACGAAAAGTATGTAGCTTGATTTATAACGAAAGGCGATGAATAAAATGAAATCTACTGGTATTGTACGAAAAGTTGACGAATTAGGGCGTATCGTGCTGCCGAAAGAGCTAAGAATGACTCTTAATATAAACGAAAAGGATCCTCTTGAGATCTTTGTTGATGAGGATGGAAAAATCATACTTAAAAAATACGAGCCTTCTTGNNCTTGTGTTTTTTGTAATGGCATGAATGATATCACTTCGTTTAAAGGGCACAATGTCTGTCGTGACTGCATGGAAAAAATTTCAAAAAGACTGGAAGAATAAGCCTTCCAAAACCGTCCCGCAAATCGGGGCGGTTTTGTTTTTTAAGCACTTTTTTATTTTCTGCTTGCTTTGGCAGTAAAAAAGAACTATGATTAAAAAAGGTATAAAGCAAACCGGAGATGAGAAAACAAATGAAATTAACTGAAACTGAAAAACAATATTTTAAAGGCTGCGCCGCCGAATTGTTGAAGTCCGACGATGTGCAGTTGATGGATACCTTTATTCAGCATGCCAATGTTTCGTGTTTGGAGCACAGCATTTCGGTTGCGTATTACAGTTATCTGCTGTGCAGAAAGCTGAATTTAAGTGTGGATTACCGGAGCATTATCAGAGGCGCGCTGCTGCATGACTTTTTTCTTTATGACTGGCATCTAAGCAGCGACCGAAAAGGGCTGCACGGATTTACGCATCCAAAAACTGCCCTGGCAAACGCTGAGGAACATTTTCCGCTGAACAATATGGAAAAGGATATTATCGTGAAACACATGTGGCCCCTTACTTTCACGAACCCTCCCAAATACAAGGAGTCCTTCATTGTCAGCCTTTCCGATAAATTTTGTTCACTGATTGAAATATTGCGAATTTATCCTTCGATTATTTCCCATTAATCGGAATAGTCAAGTGCTCCCGTTCTGTGTTATGAAAACCGTCAATGAAAATTGGCGGCTTTTTTAAAATTATTTTATTTTTATACAACGTTTTACGTCCTTGGATTGTGTTATAGATGAGGGGGGATATTATGACCGGTGACGTTCCGCGCACAGACAAACAAATTACGGAGATTTACAATCGGCATGTAAATACAGTCTATCGCGTCTGTTATCTTTTTTTAAAAAACATTCCCGATACGGAAGATGCGGTACAGAGTACCTTTATGAAGCTGATGAATTACAATGGTTCTTTTCACGATTCCGAACATGAAAAAGCATGGTTGATTGTCACGGCCTCAAATCACTGCAAAAATATTCTTCGACAATGGTGGAGAAAGCGGACGGATATCGACAGTTTATCGGAAGTGCTTGCGGAGAATGACCCGCAGGACGAAACCCTTTCATGGGTATTAAAGCTTCCACCGAAATATAAAACCGTTATTTATCTGTACTACTATGAGGGTTACACTACCGTGGAAATTGCAAAGATGCTGCAGAAAAACGAATCCACAATCCGCTCTCAACTGCATACCGGCAGAAATTTACTAAAAATCAGTATGGGAGATGAAGGTGCATGAAAGACACGAGTTTTACGTTTTCTCTTGATAAAATCACTCCAAGTGAAGCACAGAAAGAAAAAATGCTGCATGTAATACTCGACCAAAGCAAGCAGGAAAAGAAGAAGACACAGCGTTTGACCTTTGCAGCCATTACGGCGGTCATTGTGCTTTGCGTTGCGGTTCTTCTCCCTATGATGCACAGCAGCCTTTTCCTGCAATCAGGCAGCACGAGCAGTGAAGCAAGCAGTCAGGTTCAAGACAAAACCTCCACATTGGGCAACTCCACGGGCAATTTGGCAAACGGCGGCCTTGCGGCAGAGGACGGCAGCTATATTTATTATGTCAACTACTTTGACGGTGGCTCCATCTGGCGCGCTGAAAAAGACGGTACCAAGGCGATGAAGCTGAACTCGGATGCAAGCAGCTATTTGAATGTGAAAAACGGATATATTTATTATATTAATAATTCTCACAACAGCCCTTCTATATATTGCGTTAAGACGGATGGTACTGAGAACTGGGAAATTTACGACGGCATCGCAAGTGGTCCGGGGCCGATAGAAAGCCTGATTTTGTCAGACGATGCACTTTACTTTCTCAGCAGCGGCATGATTTTCAAATGTGAAAGTCAATTTAGTGCTGATTCGTATGTTATTGCAAATCCCGTCGAAATTAAGGTGAAAGGCTCCGTTCACCGGTTCACGCTCGGCAGCGACGGCAGACTTTACTACTCGCTGCTTGAAGGGGACAAAGAAATTTATTACGCCCTTAACACGGTTACGAACACTGTGGAAAAGCTGTGTGAAGGTCTTAAAACAGAAAGCGGCGTGAACGAACACGCTGGATTCCTGTACTATTCAAGTACAGAGCATCACTTGCAGGCGTTGGATATGAACAAAAGCACGCCGAGCAACAAGCAATTGATTCTATTCACCAATAATTCTCCTACCTGCATAAATGCTGTACCGTCAAACAATCACAAAATAGTTTACTGCGCAAAGAATGAGCTACGCATGTCCCAACAAACTTCAGAAGGCAGCACCGATATACCGATTACACAAAAGCGCGCGTACAACATTAATGTGGCGGGCGATTACGTCTTTTTTACCAATGTGGACAAAACAGCCACTTTCCGGGTAAAAATGGACGGCTCGGGCAAATTGGAGAAACCCGGTGCACCGGTTAGTTCTGAAATTGCGAGCAATTATGTGACGATGAAAGATAAGACCTACCGTATCGCGGTAAAACAGACAGAAACACAAACACCGCCTACTCCGGAGGATAAAAACTTTTCAATATATGAAAGTCATTATTACGGTAAATTTGATTTAATCTGCTATGATACGGACGGAAATCAAACAGACAGAATTGCGCTAAACCCACTCTTCGGCAATAAAAAGATGGGATTCAGCACAAATTTTTCACTCATAGCTAACTATTATCCCAGAACCGGCAAAGCGGATTTCAATATTGGGCAGGCAACCGCCACCAATCCGCCAAAGGGCGCGGCGATGGGTTACCTTATTTTCAGCCTTGATCAAGACGGCAAGCTGAAAAACATGCCNNCGGTTATGTTTATAGTGGGACGGATGATCCTTCGTCCACAGAGCTGAATACCAACGGCCAGACGGAACTGCAGGCCACCCGCACGGGCATCGGCCAATTCCTTTACAACTGGGACGGAACGAAATGGGTTCTCGACAAAGCTTCACCCGTACACCAGAATAGCAAATAGCACCAATGACATAAAAAGGCATGGAATCTCATCTGATTCCATGCCTTTTATTGTTTGAGAAACAGCCTTATCTATAAAAGCCTTGTATCGTTGATAATCAACTCAAATTGTAAACCAAGATACTGCGCAGCCTGACGGCAGAGTACCATGCGGGTCATGAAAATTTCAAAATACTCCATCACCGGGCAAATTTTCGTGTCGATCGTAATATTGAGCGTGGCTGTTTTATTCTCGGCATCCACCTCTGTTGAAGCGCGCTCAACCGCATAATTCACACGGTCGTGGATATCTGCGTTGACTGTTTCTTTATCACGAACGCGGGTACGCCGAACATCGCCCTTGTCGGAAAGAATCAACGCGGCGGCAATCGGGTTAACCGCAGCGGCTGTGCCCTCATCGTGGTTGCCGATGGCGGCTACAATCAGCGCAACTTCAACGGGCGACATACCAAGCCTGTTGAGTATCTGAAACGCCATCAGAGCACCACTCTGCGCATGGTCAACACGGTTTACCACATTGCCGATATCGTGCATATAGCCCGCAATGGCGGCGAGTTCGCAGGTGCGGTCGTCATATTGAAGACACCGTAAAATATAACTCGCATAATTTGAAGAGCGCTTTGCGTGGGCAAAGCCATGCTCTGTATATCCGATTACGCCTAAATTTTCGTTTCCCTTGGTAATATAAGCGTTAATTTCTTCATTTTTCAGAATACTTTCCAGTGTAACAAGATTATATTTTTCCATTACTACCCCCGTTTATTCTGAAAGCATACGATACATTGCCTCAAGGCAAACCTGTGCGTGGAGCATAAAGCGGTCAATATCAATGCTCTCGTTGGTATTGTGCAAACGGCGGTCCGGCTCGTCGGGGAAAAACGGGCCAAATGCGACTGCGTGGCCGTCGAATGCCCGCGCGTAGGTGCCGCCCCCGGTAGCGTATATACTGGCTGATTCGCCGATAACTGCGGCATATGCTCCCTGCAAAAGTGATATGAACGGACTGCTCTCCGGCAGGAAGAGGGGCTTCACATCGGAGTTAAGCGATGTTTCAAGACCAACTGCCGCCGTAGCCTTTGTAATAGCGCTGAGAATCTTCTCCCCGTTCGCTGTGACCGGATAACGGATATCAACGCCGATGGACGCGCCGTCGCTGTCGATACGGACAAGGCCGAGGTTCAGCGTGAGTGGACCGGATTCCTCGTCGCTTGTATTAACTCCAAGCGATTCACCGTGAAGCTCCGTGCCAATGCTATTATTAATAAAGCTGACCAAAGTGCCAAGTTCGTTTGCCGAAAAGACCTTCCCCAACAGCTTCATCAAATACGTCGCGGCATTAAAGCCCTCCTGCGGCTGCATAGCATGAGAAGCCTTGCCGATGGAAGTAACTTCAAAGCCATCGTCCGTCTTTATAAAGTTGAAATTTCCTTCAGCTGTCTTCGCTGCGCTTTCAAGCGCGGCGCACGCAGCTTCGTTGCATTTAATAAAGGCCGTTGCCTTTGAGGGAACCGCATTGACCACTGTACCGGAAATAAATTTCCGAATAACACTTGAATCATTTCCCTTTGCTAAAACATTTAGACGCAGAAGACCTTTTTCACGGTTGCAGATACCATATTCGGAATCCGGCGTAAAGGCCATGACAGGCATCTGCTCGGACTTCAGGTACATCTCAAGATCGTTGCTTCCGGTTTCTTCGCCAGCGCCGAAAATTACACGAAGACGACGTTTCGGCTTGATCGCTTCATCCTTTAAAACCTTCAGACAGTAAAGCGCAACAATAGCGGCACCTTTATCATCGGCAGCACCGCGGCCAAAATAAAGATTGCCTTTGCGCGTCAGGGTAAACGGATCGGTATCCCAGCCTTCTCCTGCGGGAACTATATCAACATGGGCAACCACCGCCGCGACTTCATCGCCCTCGCCATATTCAGCGTGACCGGCGTAATTCCCAATATTTTTTGTGACAAAACCCATGTGATCCGCCATGTCGAGAATGCGGTTCAAGGCCTTTGCGGGTTCTTTTCCAAAAGGCATTCCTTCTTCCGCTTCACTGCGCACAGAAGGAATCGTAATCAGCTCCGCCAAATCTTTCAAAATATCTTCACGATAGTCTAATATTTTACTTCCAAAACTCATTTGGATACTTCCTTTCATAACTGATATTGGATTTATTATATCACAAATAAAGTAAAAAAATAAGAGCGAACCGAAGTCCGCTCTGTTAAATTTGAGTTAAATCAGCCAATCGCGCTTGGAACTTTTTCACGAATAACCGCGAGCGCCGCTTCGTCTGCCACGATGGTCACATCATTGTGCAGTTGCAGAATAGAAGCCGGAACCGCAGGGGTAATTGGGCCAAACAGCGAACGATAAAGAATTTCCGCTTTTCCCTCACCATTGGCTACCAGCAAAAGCTTTTTTGCCTGCATAATCGCCTTGATTCCCATGGTAATAGCATACTTAGGTACTTCGCCGGCATTTTCAAAAAAGCGGGCATTTGCATCAATAGTCTGCTGCTTTAGCTTCACGCAGTGTGTGGTTTTATCAAAGTCTTCGTCAGGTTCGTTAAACCCGATATGGCCGGTGTGACCGATACCCAGAAGTTGTAAGTCAATTCCGCCCAAGCTGCTGATTACATTGTCGTACCGATTGCACTCCGCGTCAATGTCCTTTGCAAGGCCGTTTGGAACGTTTGTGTTTTCCATTGGAATATTAACATGGTGAAAAAAGTTGGTATTCATATAATTGCGGTAGCTTTGTTCGTGCTCAACCGGCAAATTGCAGTATTCATCGAGGTTGACACTGTGAACTCTTGAAAAATCAATATCGCCTTTTTTATACCACTCAATCAACTGGCTGTAAACACCAAGCGGTGTTGAACCGGTTGCAAGTCCCAAAACAGAATTTGGAAATAAGATAACCTGAGCCGAAATAATATTTGCAGCTTTTCTGCTCATGCTTTGATACTCCGGTGCGCTGATGATCTTCATATGAATCTCCCTTTCATGATGTAACTCGTCCTAAATAGGTATGTCTTAATCGGAAAATATTTTCAATTCATCGACTAATAATTGAAAAAGTCTTTCTTTTATTAAATTATATCACAGAACAGAAAAAAAGCCACAGGGCAGAATCAATCAATTTCACTCTATGATACCACCATTATTTATGCAGTACATCCAACAGCTGCTTTGCCTGTTCCGGGGGAACCGGTTTGCTGATGTAGTACCCCTGAATGATGTTGCATCCGCAATTGGAAACGCACTGAATCTGCTGCTCGGTTTCCACTCCTTCCGCAATCACCTCAAGGTTTAATTTATGCGCCAAAAGTACAATCATGTCCACGATATCTCTCCCGGTCTTATCGGTTGCAATTTCATCAATAAAGCTTTTATCAATTTTCACAGAGAAAATCGGTAAATTTTTCAGATAGGTCAACGAAGAGAAACCGGTGCCAAAATCATCAAGGTATACCATAATACCGTGGTCACTCAAAATTTGCAGCTTTTCAGCCACCTCCTGAAAGGATTCAATCAAACAGGATTCAGTCACCTCGATTGCTACGCTCCCCGGGGCTAATCCATAATGGTTAAAGCGGCCAATCACATAATCGGTAAAGTCCACCTGCAGCAGCTCAGTTGGTGAGGTATTAAACGAAACCCGAAGATTTCTTCCCTCCAAACTCTTCGCAAAAGCAAAAGTTTGTTCCACCACAAATCTTCCGAGCTCTATAATAAACCCGCTCTTTTCGGCCATTTCGATAAACTGGAGCGGAGCAATCATGCCGAATGTAGCGCTGTTCCAGCGAACAAGTGCTTCAAAACCCACAATGGTTTTCGTCGTACTATTGTACTGCGGCTGAAAATAACAAATCAATTCATTATTTTGAATTGACTGTTTCAGTTCACTATCCATTTTGTGCTGACGGTCGATTATGCCTCCAAAGTCATCGTTAAATAACGCATAGCTTCCTTTGGATAAGCGCTTTGCCTCACTGAGCACAAATTCACCGCGGCCGATAATCTCGTCAAACTCACTATCGCTTTTTTTCTCATTGAAATTAAACAAGATTGCGCCAACGCTCACGGTAAGCTGAATAATATTTTCATGAATCAAAAACGGCTCTTTAAAAAGTTCCAAGATATGCTTTGCATATTCTTCAAGATTCTCGACAGTATTTACGTTCAAAATAAGCAAAGCGAATTCATCGCCGCCAATTCTTCCGAGAATATTTTCTTTGCCCTCTATTTTGGTCAGACGTACCGCTGCTTCAGCAAGAAACTCATCGCCGACATCGTGCCCAAACGTATTATTAACGGACTGAAAATTGTCTACATCAAGGAAAAATGCGCCTCCGTTTTGGCAATTCGTGCGGCACTGGTCAAGCCAACCAGCCGTTTGCCGTTTGATTCCATTCCGATTTGGCAGCTTCGTCAGTGTATCGGTATAAGTAAAATATTTGATTTCCTGTTCTCTTCTCACCTGTGCTTCATAGCTATTTCTTTTGAGCTTAAAAAAGTAAATTGATATCACAATAAATTCTATAATCAGTATTCCAAATAAAATACCACTCATGAGAAGAATCTGATTAGCCTGTGCCATAATTTTACTTTTTTCAACCGCAACCATGAACATCCAGCCGTCGGTTCCCTTAATATAGCTGTACCCAACAAGCTTTTCTAAATTGTTTATGGAGTAGGAACCTTTTCCGGATTTGTTTTGAAGAAAGTCCTGTTGAATATCAGCGACGTCCTGTTCACTGGATTCCGAACTGATATATTGAAAGAAATCATTAATATCGTCTTGCCCCGTCCTGTTGGAAATAACATTGCCGTTATGCGACAGAACATAGATTGCATTGTCCGAACTGACAGCAACATTATCCATAATGTTGAGATGGCCGTCGCTGTGGGCTGTCGCAATCAATACGCCGACTACTTTCCCCCTGCGTGAGACCGGAACGGCATAGGCAACAATTTTACTCCCGTTGCCAAACATATCACTCAATTCACTTGATATATTAGGTTGCCCTTTTAATGCTTTTTTAAAGTATTCCCGCCCGCTCACCGAAGCGGTTTGACCGTCATTGGTAATCGCATCTCCATTTGCATCCGCATAGGCTACGCGCACAAAATCCTTGCGGCTGGCTTCCACTTCANNAATTTTAATTTTTTCGTTGTTGCTGTGTTTGTCCGTTAGCGCGCTTTGTTCAGAAAGTGCGCTCAGTGCGTCAAGATGGCCAATAATAGCTGTCTGTACCGCATTTGCGCCCTGCTCCGATATTTTTTGCAGTGAGGTCTGCGTGTCTGTAATCAGGATATTACGTACTCCAGAAACAAAATAAGTTCCAATAATGACTAAAATCACTACAACCGCAACTATCGTCAAAACGATTTTGTGTCTTTTAAAATCCACACAATCACCCGTTTCATATTGATTTGCATTCCTGACAATGTTTCAAAATTAGCTGTTGAGATGAAAATTTAGACGAATTAATAAAGCAAATGTCGTTTTAAAAAAGAATTAATATAAGTACTTTAATTATCGGATGATACTTTTAAAAATTTATAGGTCAACGCATAATTTTTCATACCCTGCAAACAATTCTTATGAAAGCCAAGTGGGGGTGAAAAGGGATGAAAAAATACGCATTTCTATTTTTGACAGGTGGAACAATTTATCCGTTGCTTGAAATTACCTGTCGTGGGAAAACAGATATATCCATGGCCGCAGCGGGTGGAATCTGCCTTTGTTTGATTGATCGTGTATGTAACCACAACATGAAAAGCGCACCGCTGAGCATAAAATGCTTTGCCGGGTCAAGCATTATCACAGCGGTAGAATTCGCAACCGGACTGCTTGTCAACGTGGCATTGAAGCTGAATGTATGGGATTATTCCGCGATGCCGATGAACATCATGGGGCAAATCTGCCTGCCGTTTTCGATTCTGTGGTTTCTGGCTACTCTTCCTGCAATGGGAATTTGCGGTCTATGTGAAAAATCTCGTTTTTTTGTAAAATAGGATAGACCAGTCCGTTGTCTGTGTTTAAACAAGGACCGCGGACTGGTTCATTTCTATTATTAATCAAATATTTTTACATAATGCATTGACATAAACACCTAAAATATGATATTATTATTCTCGCACTTGTAATGGAGAGGTGTCCGAGTGGTTTAAGGAGCTAGTCTTGAAAACTAGTGATCCCGCAAGGGACCAAGAGTTCGAATCTCTTCCTCTCCGCCATTTTTTCTTTCGCTGAAATTTTAAATATTTTTTTGATTTTCACTAACATGGAGAAGTACCCAAGTGGTGAAGGGGCTCCCCTGCTAAGGGAGTAGGTCGGGTAACTGGCGCAAGGGTTCAAATCCCTTCTTCTCCGCCAAAGCCGCATGAACGCTGAGTTCATGCGGCTTTTTTCTTGCAACTTAAACGCAAAAAACCACCAGCTATGCTGGTGGGATTAATTTTTTTACTGTACTCACCGCTAAAGCTTTTTGGGACTCCCGGCATAGCTTGGAGTCCCAAACGACAACTGAAAAACAGTACCATGAGACTTTCGGTCCGGGTACTGAAAATTGCACTCAATTATATTGTAGAACCGCAATTCCCGGGAGATCTTTTATATTTGATAAATTAACATCAAGCTCTTTATAATTTTTTGCATCTTTTTTTGAAACGGTTATAAATGTATTGACCGTTCCAAATATGAATCCGAGGATTCCCAACGCTTTCGTCCTGTAGTGCATCGGTATCACGACAGACGGACTCAGTTGCTTCATGACTTCCGTCGCACCGCTGGCGTCCAGTACGGCTCTCCCTCCTATGGAAAGGAGCAGTATGTCCACTTTTCCGATTTCATTGATCTGTTCAAGACTCAACAGATGTCCCAGATCGCCGCAATGGCAGACATTTAATCCGTCTATTTTGAAATTATAGACAATGTTTTTGCCTCTTATTGTCCCAGAAACGTTGTCGTGAAAGGTCTGTACGCCTTTAATGCCGATGCCTGCCTGCGAAAACACTCCAGGTTCCTTGATAAGCACAAAGTCGCCCTTAACCGCTCTGACATTGTTATGGTCGCCGTGATTGTGACTGATTGTGACGATGAGTGCGTCAATTTCCGGCAGTTTATAGCCAAGCATATTGTGATACGGGTCCATGACGATCTTTGTGCCATTTTCAGCGGTGAGACTGAAGCACGATTGCCCAAACCACTTTATTTTCATGTGAATCTCCTTCCTGTTACAAAGCCTCGTAAGAAATTCCCCTCGGTCTGCTTGTTTATTGCTGTTTATCCGGTATCGGCGGGTTAGGCGCTTTAATCTGATGCAGGAAGAATGCAGGGACAGCAGCGATCACAGAAAAGCCGATCGCCCACCAGAACGCCGTGTTGAAGGCGGGCACCATTGAGCTGAGTATGCCGCTTGTCGTCTGGAACTCGACGATGACGGCCAGAATTGCCGGGCCGAACGCCCCGCCGATTGTCTGCAGAATCCGGATGGCAATACTGGCTTGCGGTACTTCGGCTTTTCCAAGCCCCAGATAGGCTGCGGCCATCACCGGAATGGTAATTCCGCCGAGCCCCGCGCCCCTGACCATCAGAGCGAGGATCAGCACAATATTACTTGTATGGGCCCCCGCAAACGCAAACGGAATCGTACCAAGCACTGTGATGGCGAGGCTCACCAGGACGATGACCCGCGCACCGATTTTATCCGTCAGGCGGCCAATCCTGCTGCGCGTCATCAGCATGCCAACCCCCTGCGGGATCATCATGACACCGGTCATTATAATACTTTCACCACGTACCTGCTGGTAGTATAATGGGAGCAGCAGCATCGCGCCGTTTGTCGCCATCCCCGACAAAAACATCATGATTGTCGACGCCGTAAAATTGCGGGATTTAAAAAGCCGCAGATCGATTACCGGCTTGTTTTTAGTCCGCAGGGCATAAAATATAAACACCGCCAGCAGCAGTACCCCCAGGAGAATTGGGACAAGAACCGCCGTATTTCCAAATCCACCGTGGGTACTCACCTGGGATATGCCGTATATGAAGAGTGCAAACATCGGCGAGAGCAGCAGGATTCCGATTAAATCGAACGACGTCTTTACCTTAGGCGAAACGTCTCCGGGAACTAAGANNATCGGGATATTGATATAGAACGCCCAGCGCCAGCTTAAGTTGTTCAAGATGAGTCCCCCCAGTAGCGGGCCGAGAATCGGCCCCATCAGTGAGGGAATGCTAACGATAGACATCAGCGCGCCGAGATTCTTTCCGCCGGCGATACGTACGAGGAGCGTCGTCAATGTCGTGATCATGAGTCCTGTGGCGAAGCCCTGGATCAGCCTGAAGAAGATCAGGCTACCAATGTTCCAGGATACGCCGGATAAAATTGAGCCAAGTAAAAACAGCATTAGGGAAAACGTGTATACATTCTTGCCGCCATACCTGTCGACTGCCCAGCCCGAGAACGGCACCGCGATCCCCATACTAAGTGCATAGCCTGTTGTGACCCATTGGATGATGGAAACTGTTGTTTTTAGATCTGCGGCCATGATTTTAAGCGCTACATTGACCATGGTGCTGTCCAACAGCGGCGCCAATACGCCCAGGACAAGAATGATTGAAATCCTTACCATCTTCGGATCAAGTTTCTTCTCCGCAGACGGCACTTTTTTGATTTTTTTATCAGACATAGATATTTTCCTTTCAAGAGTTAAAAGGTCGACCTTCGTTTACCTCTTTATTCTAAAAGGAATAACGGCCCCACGCCATACACAATTCTATATTTCATACACATTCTTGCTATAAAATTCTTTTGGGCTTAGTCCTTCTATTCTTTTAAATATCCTACTGAAATAGAACTCGTTGGTATATCCCAGCTCATATGCCACTTCTTTCACTTTTTTGTTCTCCTCAATAAGCAGCTCTTTGGCCTTTTCTATTTTCATTTTATTAAAGTACGTAATGATCGGATAGCCCGTTGCTTCTTTGAATGCTCTGGATAAATAGAATGTGGATAGTCTTGCTATCTCAGATAATTCCTCTAAAGTGATCTTCCTGTCGATATTCTGACGCATATATTCTATTATCCGATCAATCTTCAAAGATATAGCCTGATTTTTGCTCTGCTTCATATTGTTTTGAGAAGTCCAAATAAACAATTGCCGAAGTAATGTTGCGGCAACAAACTCATAACTTGGCCCCTTGTCATTCCATGTATCCAAGAGCTTTTCAAACATCCCTTCCAAAGTGCTATAGTCCGTTATTTTCTGTGCTGACTGTTGTCGTAAAATTTGGATATTCTCCATGTATTTCCATTTTGTATCGGGGCCAAGCACCATACGCGAGGCGCTGAAATGCACCGTAATATAATGTTCGGGATTTTGGGCACGTGGTTCGATTGTTTGCTGTACACCCGGAGGGATATAGAACAGCATGCCTTTTTTTATTTTATATCTGCTTGCTCCAATNNCTCCAATTACGATATGGCCGTTCCCTTCGCAAACAAAGATCATCTCGTGATGTTGCAATGTCCTCGTAACTTTGTCCGTGACTTTTATAGGGTCCTTTAATTTTTGCCCTTTACAGTAATGTATTTGACATAATATATCTGTTACCATACTTTCCTCCAAGATTACACGAATACTCAGATTCGTAGTTTATTATAGAAGCATCTAACTCTATTTTATCATATCTTATCATGCTATTAAACCACGAGGTTTTGGAGGCTCTATAAGCTATCTATGACAAAGCAGGGGTCATTGAACTATGTTACCCCGAAATGCTAACATACGAAAACGTCGCACAGCTAGTTCTTTTACCGTGCGACATCACTTAAATGTGATAACCTCGCTATACAAAATGGCGGTTTGACAAATGATAAGCCGATAAGCCGCCTTTTTGTGGCTCATAATTTGTTTCCCTTCTTCTCCGCCATAATAAGAACCTCAGCTTTGATGCAAGATATTGAAGCTGAAGTTCTTTGCATTTTATAATATTATATTATTGGGAAGGTGATACGAAATGTGCAAAGGCATAATTGTATTTGGCGCAATGGGCGTGGGTGATACTACGCTTGGTAAAGAAATAGCCAAAAGACTAAACTTTCCTCATTTTGATTTGGATGATTACCATTGGCGTTGGGATACAAACATTCCTTATACCGTATTTCGCTCAAGAGAAGATCGAACACAAAGTATCTTACAAGCGATAACAGGTCATCCACATTTTGTTATGTCAGGTTCTATGTGGAGCATTCGTAAAACATTTGAGCCGTTGTTTGATATGGCAGTATTTATGACCGCACCTGCTGAAGTCCGTGCAGAGCGTATCCGAATACGTTCCATTACTCGTTGGGGTGACAGGGTCTTGCCAGGCGGTGATATGTATGAAAGCAGCAATGTAAATAAGGATCATTTGGCTTGTGCGAAAGTATATGATCAGGACATATCTCCGCAGATGTGTATGGTACAGCACGAACAATGGGTTAAAGAATTAACTTGTCCTGTTTTACATGCAGATGGAACAAAGCCTATTTCTGAAAATGCCAATTGGATTGTTGAACTGTATTTACAGATTCTATCTACCGAATAAAATGAGTATAATCTATATAATGACAGGTTGCGGGTTGTCATTGGTTAAACACCCGTATTTACGATTGATACTTTAGATTACGAAAGGTATACCATCGCGAACGGTTGGTCGTTAAGAGTGTTCGTCGTATCACAATTATCAGCATTAGCCAAAATAGAGCAAAGCCTTAATAGTTGTAATGGATTTCAGATAGTCACATTAAGCTGTGCTGTATTTCTACTTTTTATTCTTCCATATTCCTCTCAATCAGTTCATTTATATAGGTATTTAAACTGTATCTGGTCCACATTGAAAAGCTACACCATTGCTATATTTTTAAACGAATTCGGCCCATATTATATCAGGATTCAGCTTATATGGTCCGCGGTAAAATTAAAAAAGCCCGATGGGAAAGTATCCCAAAGGTCAAGCGGTAACTGATAATTTCTGATGTCCTCCGGTCACGCCCGACCGCTTTAAAGCGGCCCGTGAGGTTTTAAGACAATTTGGCTGGGCATAAAAAATCCTCCAAACCCATGAGCTTGGAGGATTCCTATTTAAAAACAAGGCAATAAATCAATCCCACGAAGCCCATGTTTCTTTGTTTGGCAGAAACTGCTATTTTTATTCTGCTGGACACTTGCGCAAGGCCAATGGAATAATCTTATCAGAATTAATTTTATGTATAATGAATGGAGAGACTCCTTTTAAGTCCTATGAGCTTCATTAATCTGTGAATATCCCGCCAAACTGAAAGATTGACTTAACGGAATACACAGTTAAATTTTGAACGTTCAGGCTACTTGATGTTTGCAATAGGCTCGTACTGAAAGAATAAAGAATAGAGGGATTTCCACAATGGCGGCACCCATGATAAGATATGGTGACCAAATGCTGAACGGGCCTACTTGAACAAACAGCATCTTCCCCAATTGGTAAAAAAGATTGTTGTTGATGCCGAGGCCACTGGATGGAAGAATGCAGCCCAATAGTCCGGTAAAGTTTCCGGTTCCCTGTGTGATCAGATACAGAATTTCCGGAAACAGGCAAAACGCAACAGCAAGAATCAGCGTGGTTGTGGAACTCCGGCATTTGGCCGATAGGAACATCGAGAAGCAGGCAGTGGCGAAAAGGGTAAAAAAGCCTGCCAGAATCAAAAGCACCTGCTCCTGACCGGTCGTTATCGGCAGGAATAAAAGGACATTATTCATCTGCGCGGAACTAAGAAGCCTCTCCCACCCAAACGTTTTATCCACCACCAGAATGAAAATAGCAAGGCTGACGGCAAACACAACCAAATCGATCAGCAGAGCGGCAAGAAGTTTACTGACTGCCAGCTTTGCCCTTCCATTGCGGGTGCTGCGGAGAATATCATCCGACCCAGTTTGGTATTCCGCTGAGAAAACAGGTGTGTTAATCACAACGCAGATCAGCAGCAAAAGAAAGATCAAAAAATCGAGGATGAAAAAGCTGTTGTTCGGCAATCCATAAAAGTATGTAAACGGCGTCTTTACCTTGCTGTTCAGCGACATTACTACATTTTTCACGGCAGAGTTATGAGGATATTTTGATTCCACCATACTTAGAAGTTTTTGATTCCGCTGAATATAGAAATTCTGGATATCATCCGGTTGAACTTTTTCCAAAGCGGTAAAAGTACTCTGACTACTTGAATACCAGGAAGCAATCAGGCTTAAGCGCTGAAATCTTGGAGTGACTTCCTTTAAAAATATATCGGATGGAATATTTTCTCCATATTTATTGACCAGCTTATGAAATATCTTCAAATCCGATTGCAACTCACTGACTGTAACTTTTCCTTCATATGGGGCCATTTGCTTTTTGTTGGCGGCAATTGCAGACACTCCGGTGATGCTTTCCATATTCCCGTTTTTACCCGTGTAATCATATTCCTCGTTTGAAATTGCCGAAAATGCCATAACTACAGATAATACAATCGCAAGTCCTATTGAAATCCACGTAATACGCGTTTTGGTCAAACGCTTAAGTTCCAAAATAAAAATATGCATTGTTATTCTATCTCCTTTTATCATTTCTTCCGGAGCTGCTTAACCGTGTAGCTAATTTTTATCGTTTTCCTCATTTGAGCATTCTTCGGAAAAATAATACAGATACAGATCTTCCAATGTCGGTTCCACCTGTACCGCGTTTTTAGTCGGTTTATACTCGGAAACAATACGGAGCATGTCCTCATTGCCTTCGTGTTTCAGATTAGAAATTGTATACTCACTATTCAGCATTTCTGCCTGCTCCGGGTCAACCCGGCACTCCCAGACATAACCGTTGATAGAAGATGTAATTTCACTTGGTTTGCCCTGGTGGATTAGTCTTCCGTCCTTCATAACAAGAATTTTGTCCGCAATGTATTCCACATCGGACACGATATGGGTGGAAAGGATTACAATCTTATCCTTCGAGATCTCGGAAATCAGGTTTCGGAATCGGACGCGCTCTTTTGGGTCGAGCCCGGCCGTTGGCTCATCGAGTACCAGAATCTTGGGATCGTTCAGAAGGGCTTGCGCAATGCCGAGTCGCCGCTTCATACCTCCTGAAAACGTCTTNNTATTTTTTTCTTTGATACACTTTGAAGGGATACCAGCTCCAGAAGCTCATTTGCACGGACTTTCGCCGCGCTCGCGCTCAGTCCCTTTAATGCAGCAACATATAATAAATAATCCATCGCGGTAAAAACGGGATAATATCCGAAATGCTGTGGAAGATATCCCAACAGATCCCGATAGTTTTCACCCATGCTAAGCGTATCTTTTCCGTCGAGCAAAACTTTTCCGGAGGTAGGATCCAAAATACCACAGGTCATGCGCATCAATGTGGTTTTACCTGCGCCGTTTGCGCCAAGTAGTCCATATATTCCAGGTGTCATCGTAACGGAGAGCGAGTTGACCGCCGTATTGTCCTTGTACCTTTTTGTCAGATTACTGAATGTTAATTCCATTTTTCTTCCTCCATGAATTTATTACCAAGTTACTGAAATTGTTTCTTCCCTTGAGCAAAAACGATTGAAACTTTGAAAAGTCCGTGCAATTTCTATGACAAGATAGACGAGTGTCAGGACAAA
>DDHX01000037.1:79940-105987 GCA_002338255.1 Ruminococcaceae bacterium UBA1865
CATCAGTTTTCGCATGGAAAAGCGGCTGCAGGATTCGATTTCTTCCATACCATGGGTGTAGCTTTTCATAAGTTCCGGGAAGCCAATAAAAGCGATCACTGGCGAAATGGTTGAAAAAAGCAACAAAATGTGCTGCAAATCGGTTTGCCCGAAATGATACACTGTGAGGAGAATAAGGAACCCCAACACGAGCACGGATTGTGCAAACCAAACCCAACGTCCAATAAAGTGCACCTGCATCCGTATAAACTCCCAAAACCCGATCCTTTTGGACAACAGGTGATCTCGATATGCCTGCTGTGCAAGACGAATCGTCTGCTGCTTTTTTTTCGGGTCATAGGGTGGAACCTGATACTGTTGCAAGTATTCGCGTGTTTTTAGATCATTCCTACTCATATCCAATCCTCCTTCAAAAGTTTCTTGATAGCCTTTACCCCTTGACTCAGTCTGTATTTTGTGACAGATAATCCCGAACCTGTAATCTGTGCAATATCTTTGAGCTTCAAATCATGATAGAACCGCAGAAGAATAACATCTCTTTGTTCGTCCGGCAATTCGGTCAAGGCTGTCTTTATGGAATCAGCCGCCTCAAATTGATCCACATTATCACTGGACGCACTTTTTTCTGGTTCTTCCAAATGGGCTGGGGTGTTTCTTCGCAGCATGCTTACGTAAAGGTTGTGGGCAATCGTATATAAGTAATTTTTTACTTTTCCCTTCTGTGCATAACTGTCAAAATTACGGCAGAAATGCAGGAACGTTTCCTGTGTAATATCCTGAGCGTCATCACGGTTTCCCAGTTTGCGGTAACAATAGGCATAGACCGTGTCATAATATTTTTGAATTAGCTGATTCATTGCATCGGCATCACCGACCTTGATGCGCTGAATCAGGTTTTCATCTTCCACTGCTGCACTTCCTTTTAATCTGTTCATTTATATATAACGCTTTACTGGTTGAAAAAGTCAGGGACTGTCGTGATTTTTTTCGTTGAGCACCTTTCCGAGGTGATTTTGTGATTCTTCTGCTAACTTCCTATATTAACAGGTGAGTGATTCCAAGGCAAGGTATTACCGAAATAGCAAGAATGAACACAGTGCGTTACATAAAATTTCATCGAACGTTAGCTAATATATTTCTGCTAATTGCTGGTCTATTTTTTAAACGATATTCGCAGCAGCAGGTTTTTATTAGATATTCAAGGATATGCAGGGATATAAAACATACAAGGGCTTCATTGAATGCAGTCACAAAATGGGGATTTCCATCAACGAAAACGCTGTGTTGTGGTATACCACTGAAGATCCGGAT
The DNA here is from genome assembly GCA_002338255.1 of Ruminococcaceae bacterium UBA1865. Lineage (GTDB taxonomy): Bacteria > Bacillota > Clostridia > Oscillospirales > Acutalibacteraceae > Caproiciproducens. The sequence continues at coordinate 81,252 of DDHX01000037.1, forward strand.
CTTCAACAAAAAATAAGATCCGATATCTGAAAAACACTTCTGAAGGTTATTGAGGAAGAAACCGCAGGTCAACGTTGTTTTGTCGTCGGAACTGGTGATACGTAATTCCGTTGCACTGCTGAACTTTTAAGGTTTCACTTAAGGCAATACCACGCCGAACAGAATCTCTGTACATAATACATATATATATTATAAAAAATCATTGATTTATGTCGAAAGTTGTTTTATAATACAACTTGTACGGACAATTAAAAGAAAAGTGCTACATTTCGTGGAATTATTGTATACACTTATCTTTAGTTAGCGTATTTGTACGTACAAGTTTTTACTTGCACAGATGGATGACATTTTCGAAAAAGACGATCCGACTAACTAAATGAAATTTTCAAGGGTATGGCTGGTAGCTCACGGACGTGGAAACTCGTAATGGTTTTCAATCAATTAGTCGGTCATTGAAAAGAAGAGGGGGAGAAAACAAGATTTTGGTTTACGCGATTTCCGCTTTATAACATGTTAGAAAAAAAATTAGAAAGAGTGAGGATAATTGATGAATGCCAAAAAAATCAGTAAGTCTACAATTGCTTTACTATTAGTATTGCTTGTGTTATTAATCAGTATGGTAGGTACATCTCTTGTTCAGAGCAACGGCGGAAGCGTAGGTGTTTCCACCTATACGGGGTCATTGAATGATCTGGCTACAATGATAGCAGACAACACGAAAGGGAATGGGAAAAAGGTAGACATCCAGTTTCAGCATGACTTCAGCACTCAAAACTCGCAAATCTGCTTCATGACATTTATTCCTAAAAATGCCACAAAATCAAACCCGGTTCCCTGCGTCATTTGTGTACATGGAAACAACAATTCTAAAGAGATGCAGTTTGAAAACTACACAGAACTATCCAAACGCGGCTTCGTCGTCATTTCGGTCGATATGTCATCGGAAGGCAGGACAGATCCTGAAATAGACAAATACAATAAGGGCACGCAAGGAACTCTTGCTGCTACCGAATATGCAATGAGCCTGGATTGTGTTGATAACACAAAAATAGGTATGACCGGACACAGCGGTGGTGAAAGCACATGTTATAATACCATCAAGGCGATTAATACACCGAATTCATCCAACCACATTTCCGCATGGTTCTGTTCTTCGGGGACAATGGCGGCGGTCAGCATGAAAAAGCAGGACACTACCGATCTTATTTGGGGCGTAGCTGCCGGTAAATTTGATGAAGTTGACACGTCATTTTTCGGAACATATAAGTTTCTGACTTCGAAAACAGCACTTAGTTTAATGAAATTGGAAGATTCCTCATACGATTCAACCTCAATTCCGGAAGGAAAGTGGTTTTCATCGACTGGGGCAATTGAATCACCGGCTGAAGGAAAAGCACTGGACGTAAAATCGGCTGTTGCATTCTGGAATCCGTCTTATACACATCCAATGGGTACTTTTTCAACAGATGCCGCCGCGTTGGCAATTAACTTCTTCTACTCTGCCTTTGGGACACCGAACGGGGCTCCCTATATTCCTGCGACAAGTCAAACATGGCCGATCGGAACCTTCTTTCAACTGCTTGGTCTGCTCGGGTTCTTCGCTTTGGCGCTCCCGCTTGTAAGCGTTCTTCTGAAAACCCCAGTGTTTGCCGACCTGAAGAGGGAAGTTACGGCGCAGAAAGACCTTCCTTCCATTAAGAGCTGGAAAGAATGGATTCCTTTAGTTGTAACATTTATACCACTACTGCTGTTCCCCTATTTTACTTATTTCAAGTACTATGATAAAGGGACTGCACTTTTTGACAACATGTCGTTTCCGATGGGAACCGCAAATGGTGTTGCATGGTGGACATTCTGTAGCGGACTATTTTGCATCTTTATGATCGCAGTGAATTACGCGCTCAGAAAACTGTGCCACCTTAACGACAAAGAGCCTGTCCTTAATCCGTTTACTCCGGGAAAACTTGACGGCGGGCTTCATTTCCTGAAAACAATTGCTTTCGTTGCTACCGTCATTGTGCTGATGTACATCCCCTGCTACATTGCATATAATGTATTTCATATGAATTTTGGTATTGCCGTATATACGGTAGGATTGCCCAGAATGCAGTGGCTGCCGGATATGATCTTTAAATATCTGCCTTTCTGGATTGTCTTCCTTGTTCCGAATGCCATATTGAATGCAGATACCCGGTTCAAGGATTTGCCGGAGTGGGCAACGGTCCTAATCTGTGCAGTGGCAAATGCTCTCCCTATTATGCTTCTGACGTATATCAACTACAGTACCTTGTTCTCCACAGGGCTTCTCTGGAACAGTTCAAGCCAACCGGGAATAATGGCCTATAACCTGTTTGCTCCTATGATTTTTATAGCAATCAGCGGAAGATACATATACAAGAGAACAGGGAATGCGTGGTCCGCCGGTATGATCAATGCTACAATACTTACATTCATGGCCTTGACGCTGACGATGCACAATACCAGCCTGATGTTCCATTTCTAAGTTTCCTATAAGACCGTAGGATTTAAGTTCGCCACGTCGTTATATGCAATCAGAAACAACGTGCTGAGTGGAAAGACCGGTCAACTGTAAACAAAAACTGGCACCGTATTTTAACGGTGCCAGTTTTGCTTTGCTGTAGAAAGTTTCAAGCGCTCTGCCGCTTGAAACAAAAGGCGCCCGCGATTGCTGTTTGATTCACTGTAATTCTCCTCATTTTCTGGAATCAGTATAGTATCCTGTTTCTACGCGGTCATCTGCGGAACATCATGAGTTTCGGGCATGAAAAAGGCGGGGCTTTCAAATTTAGCTTATCCAACACTTTTGTTAGATGGTTCTTTGCGGTTTAACTTCTCACCACACCGCGTTTGGAGACTTCCCATATTAAAAATCAAAGTTCAATTGTATCAAGTACATTTTTGAGCGCATCGGCTGAAGCCGTCAATTTTTGCTGTTCTTCCTCATTCAGCGGAATATCCAACACTTTTTGAACCCCGGAGCTGCCGACAATGGTTGGAACGCCCATGCAAATTCCATCGAGGCCGTAATGGCCTTCAATCAAGCTGGAAACCGGCAAAATTGAGCGCTCGTTGCGAACGATGCACTCGGCAATACGACGCACCGCCATTGCAATGCCGTAATAGGTTGCTCCCTTTTTCTGAATAATCTCATAAGCACTGTCGCGCACGCCTTCGTACAACCGCTGCATGGTCTCCATGTGGTTGTAGTGACCGCAGAGCTCGCAGAAGTGATCCAACGGGATACCGGAAACATTCGCACTGCTCCACACGGCAAGCTCGCTGTCGCCGTGCTCACCGATAATAAAGGCATGTACACTTCGACTGTCAACATCAAGATGTTCGCCTAAAAGATACTTTAACCTTGCCGTGTCCAACACTGTACCGGAGCCAATCACTCTGTTTGCAGGAAAACCGGAAAGTTTTAATGCCACATAGGTTAAAATATCCACCGGATTGGATACAATTAATAAAATACCCTCGCATTCCCTCTTTTTAATTTCGGGAATAATACTTTTAAAAATTCCTACATTTTTATTGACCAGATCCATACGCGTTTCGTTTGGCTTTTGGTTTGCTCCCGCTGTAACAATAATCAGACCGCAGTCTTTTAAATCATCGTAGCTGCCGGCGTAAATATCCATCGGCCTTGCAAAGGGCATACCATGGCTTAAGTCCATGGCTTCCCCTTCGGCCTTATCGTGATTCGCATCAATTAGTACAAGCTCGGAAAACAATCCGCTTTCGACCAAACTGAACGCAGCGCTTGCTCCCACAAAGCCGCAGCCTATCATTGCACATTTTCTAATATTGACCATCATATTACCCTCTTTCTAAGTGTAAAATCTGTTTTATTTTCTTTAGGAGTGAGTAAAAGCACCCCAAAAATTACCGTCTTTAAATACTTCGATTTCATTTCCGTCCTGTGTTGTGCCCGTAATGTGCATGTCAGCACTGCCGAACATGAAATCGCAGTGTATCTTGGAATAGTTGGAACCGAGCTCGTTCAGCACCGCTCGCTTAAGTTCCGTGCCGTTTTTTACGTTATCAGGGTAGGACGCGCCCAGTGCCAGATGACAGGAAGCGTTTTCATCAAACAGTGTATTCAGGAACAGAACCCCGGATTTTGAAATCGGCGAGTCGTAGGAAATTAATGCAACTTCGCCGAGGTAGCTGCTGCCCTCATCAAATCCAATCAAATTTTCAAGGGTGTCCTGCTCTTTTTCTGCACTGAAATTCACGACCTTGCCATCCTTAAAATCAAGATGGAAGTTCTCAATCAGTTTCCCCTGATAGCTCAAAGGCTTTGTAGCGTATACACGGCCGTTCACGCCAAATTTAGAAGGCATGGAAAACACTTCCTCGGTCGGCATGTTGGGATTAAAAACCGCGCCGTTCTTCGCTGTTTCATTGCCGCCCAACCAAACATGATCTTTGATCAGTCCGACTGTCAGATCGGTGCCCATTGCGTTTGTAAAATGCAGGGATTTAAAATTATAGTTGTTTAAGAGTTCACAGTAATGCGTCAGACTGTTATTGTGCTGCTCCCATTCGGCAACGGGGTCGTTGTCATCCGAAATTCTTACGCTCATAAGCACGGCATCCCACAGCGCGTCAAGCGCCTTTTCGTCACTCAAATCCGGGAACGCTTTTTTCGCCCAAGCGACGGTTGGAATGGCAACAATGGACCACTGGCCGATATTTGCCATCGTATAATATTCAAATTGCTCAAAAGCGGTTTCTTTTGCCATTCGGACGGCCTGCAATTTTTTTCCGTCAACGTCTGCAAGCAAGCCAGGAGTCGCGGATTCGATATATAAAAAACAACACTTTTTATCAATACAGTTTTTCTGCTGCTCCAGCCGCCACGGGGCAATGTCGGCAAGTGTTTCGGTACTTTCATTCTGATAGATCAGCTTTGTGGTCAGCTCGTCGTCCCATTTGACCAGTACCTCTCCCGCTCCGGCCTTGTAAGCCTCTGCCACGCACAATCTGGTGAAATACGCGCAGTCAACAGAGGACGAAATAACAAGAAGCTGTCCCTTCTGCACATGTACCCCTGTACGCACGGCAAGTTCCGCGTATTTTTGCAATGATTTTTGTGAAACCATAAGTCAATCCTCTATTCTTTATAATATTATTAATTTACCTAATTATAGCATATATATACTTAAATTGGAATTAGCAATTGCTAACTCCAACCCTGTTTTTGTAATTTTTTTTCAAGGAGCCTTAGTTTCGCACGCCGTTCTTTGTAATCAGGCAGAATTCCTTGGACCAATTTCCAAAACCGTGCGGAGTGATTATGTTCCACAGTATGAGAAAGCTCGTGGACAATTACATAGTCAATGACCTCAGGCTCCGCCATGATGAGCTTGTAGCTAAAATTGAGGCTGTTTTTCCCCGAACAGCAGCCCCAGTAAGTATTTGCCGAACCAATGCGGACATGAGCGGGAAACAGCGCAGTCTGCTTTGAAAAATGTGCCGTTCGTTCCGGAATGATTTTTTGAGCCAAGGTCTTGTATAAATTGACAAGCAGGGGTTTCAATGTTTTAAAATCCCCATTTGGAATCGTAAAGCAGCTGCCGGTAAAAGCAACGCTCTCCCCCTGTTCAACCGGATAATCTTGGCCAAGCAAGGAAAGCGTAGAACCTGTGGTAACTTCAAAATTTTTACGCGCTGCGGCGTTTGCCGCCATCTGAGTGGATTTTTCCGTAATCCAGTCTTGTTTTTCGCGCACAAAACGGTCAATCGTGCTTTGCGTTGCCCGCAGCGGGGCGCGTATTGTAACACTGCCGTCCCGATTGACGCAAATGGCAATTGTCTTGCGCTTTGAACGAACGAGTTGATATTCCATCTATTTCACCCTACGTTTCATTGCGCGAATAACTGTCTTTGTGTTGTCGTCCACACGGTAGGATTCCACGATTTTTTGGAGCGCCTTGTTGTACGTCCAGTCATCAAGATTATTGTCCTGGAGAAATTTCATTGTTTTGCCGGGGTATTTCACGAAGCAGACGGACAAGGCCCAAGCCACCGCCATTTTGACATAGTAACCGTCATGATGGATTCCGTCGTATATCCTTAAAACATCATCAATATATTCATCGGTAATCATAAAGTCCATTATCATTACCGCGGCAAATCGCAGTTCAAACTCTTTGTCGCTTTTCAGGTATGGCAGCAAAAACGCGAACAGCTTCTCTTTGTCTTTTGCGGCCGTTTTAAATGAGGAGCAACAAGTATCACATACCGCCCAGTTGTTGATTTTCGGCACAAAATCCGCAATCCGCTGAAAAGCTTCGCCCTGCTCCATTTTAGCGTACCCGATTACAAAACCGCGCAGCATCGTTTCTTCAAAAAAAGTGTCCTGTGCAGTGGAAAGATAAATCCGCCAGTCGCCTTTGGCAAGCTGCTTTGCAAGCGCGCGCAGTTTTGGCACACGCACGCCGAGGATGTTTTCCACACCGGGAACAATCTTATTTTGCATCTTCTGGTAAGGCTCGTCCGCAAGCGAACGGATATGTTCCAAAAGCGATGGATAATCTGTGTACTGAAAACTGCTCTGCATCATTTGTTTTTACCTCATAACTCTTTTGTTGGAATCATTATATAATTTTCAGCAGAAAAAGACAATATTTGTCAACAAGCCAATGGCCGGCAATACATTGCCGGCCATTATTCTCGCATTTTGATATTTTGTTAATAAAGAGTTCGGCATAGGATAAAACGTTCTTTGCCGCCATACTTTTGCTTTTGCATCAATACTTCAAAGCCCATCTCCTGCACATTGTGCAGACTATGTTTATTACTGGGCGACACCGTGGTAAGAATATATTTTATGCCGTGATTCCGGTCGTTATTTTCCCGTGCAAACTCCAACGCAAACGCAATCAGCTGCTGCTGAAGATGATTTCCGCGGTAAGACGGGTGAACAACTATGGTATCCAATTTGGCGCAGGAAAGCGTTTTTTCGAGAGGCCAACCCAAATCCCAACCATAATTACAAGCGTCTTCCCCCGGCAAAACAAAAGAAGAATACGCAACCAGCATTTCGCCATCAAAACAGCCGATAACAAAATTCGGTGCTTCCAAATAAGCTGCGTTATCCTCACGGTCAGACGGCATAAAAATATCCTGATTTTGTATTGAATTGCAAATAATTTCCTGTAATGCCATCATTTTGTCCAAATCAGCTTCCGTGCAGGTTCTCATGATAAGAGTGCCCTTCGGTTTTGTGATTGCAATCTCTTTCATTGTTTCACTCCCCAATATACTCAAATCGCGCGCACAGTTCGCTCTCAGCGCCTGTTGGATTTTGCACCATTTCATTCCACATGGAAGCGGGGCGCACCCACATGCCGTGTTCGCCGTAAAGCGCCTGGTACACAACCATCTGCTCAAGCGTTTCGGAGTGCGTCGCGACAAAGAGAACGCGGTATTGGTTTCCCTTAAAATGGCGATAAAGGCCGGGCTTGATTTCGTAATCCATAAAATAACTCCCTATCAGTCGGCAAGTGAGCCCATCGGATCCCACGGGCTAAGGTGGATTGGTTCGAGTTTGAACAGTTCAAGCAAAGCTTTATCCAAGTATTTTTTGTTCACAACCGCCTGATATACATATTTGTCAAACCAGCTGTCGCTCATCACAAAATAGCCCTTGCAGCCCTTTTCGTCGCTCCAGCTGTTTTCAATTTTCCACTTGGTCGGGTTGCCGTCCTCGTCAAGGTTCACACCGGTAATGACCATCGCATGGTTCATCGCACTCTGGCGGTAATCGAGGCCCTCTTCTTTCGTTAAATCAAAGCTCATGTCAAAAGCCGCTTCATAATCGTAAGCCTTATCGTCCCAAATACCGGCTTCACGGTCGCCAAACTTGCCCACGTCGCTGCCGAACCAAACGACCTGACGGTCGGTAAGCTGTGCCAGAACCAGTTTTTTGAAGGTGGAAAGTTCCAAATTCAGATACTCAATGTCGCTGCCGCCAAGTACATTTCCAAGGTAATCGACTGTATAAGTGCGGTTAAACGGCTTATCCTTCGTCGGTGCATTGGTAATACTCACATAATCATCAAGGATATCGCCTAAATATTCTTTATAAAATTGATTCGGGGTTAAATTCTTCTTGTTGACATAATTCTTTTCCCTGTCAACATACTCAAAGTCAAAAACTGTTGGCGGTACGCCGAAGCAGGCACAAAGCAGACTGTACATCTCGTTGAGCATTTTTTGTTTTTCGGCGTCAAGTTCTTCACGGCTCTTGCCGGCAGCGAACTGGCGCTGCAAAACAGATGCATACTGCTTCAATTTTGTGTCGATCAGGCCGTTCATTGCACTGGTATTGCTGCTCTGATAGGTTTCGTCCATCGCGTCCTTAGGAACAAGACCGTATTTTTTAATCAGACTAACGAGCATATCCCATTGGCCGCCGTCCTGTATGCCTGTCATCAGCACATAGGTAAGCGTTCTGTCGTCAACCGGCTGGTCAGCCAAATCAATCACGGACTCCAAAAAATAGTTTATTTTTTCAAACTTATCCCAGAAGGCTATGTAATTTTGAGAAAACTCAAATTTTTCAATATTGTACTTTTTGCCGATCATTTCACGTAGCACATTTAAACCGGAGAAAATCCAGCAGCGTCCGCTTTTCTTTTGGTTGGTGACCTCCATCGTGGGAATATCGATTGAAAATTTAAATTGGGTGTTTTTCGCGCTGGACGGCACGAAAGCAATGGTATCCACGGAATTTTTGGCAAGTGCGTTTGTCATTGCCTTTAGCAGCTTGCTCGATTGGTAACTTTGTTCAAATTTGTTTCGCATTTCTAAGCTTATAGGTTTTGCGTTTTTCATATGTTTATGTTCCTTTCTAAGAAAAGCCGCAGTTGTCGATTGCGGTCATATTTGGTCGGTAACTATATTTTAGTATATAACAAAATCAGTGATATCACAATAGGAATATAGACAAAGTAAGCGTTTGACGCGGCATATTTGCAGTGATATAATGACATGAGAAATGTACGGCAATGACCATGTAAATGTTGAATGGAGGATAAATAGATGACCTATCAGGATGTTTTGGAAACTGCCAGAAAAAACATGGCCCCGAAATGCAGGGTATGCAGAGAATGTAACGGCATTGTATGCCGCGGTGAAATTCCCGGAGTCGGCGGAAAAGGCACCGGAAACGCATTCATTATAAACTACGACTATCTTTCCAAAATTAAAATAAATATGGATGTAATTTATGAAAACAGAGGGCAGGATACTTCCGTCGAACTTTTCGGCAGGAAATTCGCCGCTCCTGTTTTTGCCGCCCCGATCAGCGGATTAAGCAACAATTACAATGGCTATCTGAATGAGCAGACTTATGCGGAAATATTGGTACCGGGCTGCATTGAGGCCGGGTGCGCAGCATTTACGGGTGACGGAGCAGGGGATAATTTCTTTTTAGATCCTCTAAAAGCTGTTAAGGCTGCCGGTGGCGTCGCTGTACCGACCATAAAGCCATGGGCGAAGGAAGATATCTTTCATAAAATGGATTTAGCGGTTGAAGCCGGTGCCATGGCGATTGCAATGGACATTGACTCTGCCGGTCTTCCGCTTTTAGCCGCGGCCGGCAAACCGGTCAACGCTAAGAGCACTGCCGAGTTGACCGAAATAGCGGCTTACGCCTCCGTCCCATTTATTATAAAAGGAATTATGACAGCGGAAGGCGCAAAGAAGGCCGCTGCAAGCGGAGCCTACGGAATCGTCGTATCCAATCACGGGGGCCGTGTCCTTGACAACACCCCAGCGACACTTGAAGTTCTTCCAGAAATTAAAGCGGCGGTCGGCAATGCGGTTAAAATTTTTGTCGATGGCGGAATCCGTACCGGTTCCGATGTATTCAAATCCCTTGCACTCGGTGCGGACGCTGTGTTAATCGGCAGGCCCTATGTTGTGGCTGCCTGTGGCGGTGGTGCCGAGGGTGTGGCACTGTACACCCGTAAAATCACAGCCGAATTGCAGGAGGCGATGAAGATGACTGGCTGCGCGACGTTAGCGGACATTACAACTGATAAAGTACGGTTTACAAAATAAGCGATTTCACTGAGAAATAGTGTAATAAATAGAAAGGCGCTTGAACCATCAAACAGGATTGGTTCAAACGCCTTTTTGTTATTGTTTTTGTTGTATTCTTGGATCGAAATATTCAAAAATTACGAGGCCCCCTGTTTTTTGTACCTCCGCCGCATCAGCAGGGGTACGAACTGTCCACGAAACCTCCTGTACTCCGTACAGTTTTTTACACAAGCGAAAGCTCAAATTTTTCCGGTCTTCCACACAGTAGGCAATAAAGTCCGGCCTGGTAATGAAGTTGGTCAGGCAGTTACTCAAGGCAAAAGTAAGCGGAGGAGCAATATGCTCGTACCGGTGCATACTCATTGTCAGCTGACCGCGCACAAGCGCCGGCCGGTGCTTTTTAAACCAGTAAACTGCGCGCGGGTCAAACGATTCCACGCAATAAACGCCGGTATAGCCCTCAAGCTCTTTGCAAAGCCTTTCGCAAAGCGTGCGGATGTTTCCGCCGTAGGGCTTTACCTCGATAATCATCGGGATTTTTCCGTCTACCACTTTCAACACGTCGGAAAAAAGCGGGATGTGCTCCTGCGAATCTTTTAATTGGTATTCTTTTAACTCGTCACAGCTTAGTTCGGACAAATTTACGTCCGCCCCGCACATGCGCTTTAAATTTTCATCGTGCAGAACAGCAAGACGGCCGTCCTTGGTTAAGTGAACATCCAATTCGATGCCGAAGCCGTTCTCAACTGCCCGGTGAAATCCGGGCAGGGAATTTTCCGGAATTGACTGGTCTTCCGTGTAATACCCACGGTGCGCGTAAAAACGGTTTTTCAGCGGAGTGAGATCCGGCTGATTGCGCATACGGGGCGCCAGCACTAAACTCCATACTATCAACAATAACATAACAACAATCATAGCAGCGGCGGCGGCACTTAAAAAAGAAATTTTAAGCGCGCATACGTACAACAGTGAAAGCAGAATGAGATAAACAGCCCACATTTCTATCAGTCCTCAACATCAAAAGCTTCGAGCTTGCTTTTCGGCTGAACCGGTTTGGAGTCACCATGTTTCACAAAAAGCATCGTGACAAACGAAAGCGTGACGAAAATCGCCGCGTAAGGGAACAGCGTACCATAGCCAACATGCTCGAGCAGCGCACCCGATAAAATCGGTGTAATAATTTGCGCAGCCATCGAAAAGCTGTAATAAAATCCTGTGAATTTCCCCACCTCGCTGCCGCGGCTCATCTCCACCACCATAGGGTAGGAATTCACGTTAATAGCCGCCCATGCGACGCCCACAAAAACGAACAGCACATTGACAAGCGGCGAAAAGGTTTTAATGAACGAACCCAGCAGGAAACAAAGTGCAAGAATACCAACACCAAACAAAATTGTCTTTTTTCTGCCGACTTTCGTTGCAATGTTACCAACCGGTATGTAAGAAAGGATTGCGGCACCGGTGGCGATGAGCAGGCAGTAAGCAAATTCGCCTCCCTTGAGTCCCCAATAGACCTGCGCATATTTTGAAAACGCGGTCGTAACGGCGTTGTAGCCCATGAACCAAAGTGCAACAGAAAATAAAATGAATAACAGGCTGCGTTTGACTGCTTTGTCCATTGGAGCAGATTTTCCACCCGCATCAAGCGCAGGTTCTTCTTCCGGATCCTGTGCGGCAATCTCATCGGCAATGGTCCGTTCCTTGACCTTCAAAACAAGTACAATAACCGAGATTACCATGATAACCGCTACAACCGCAAACAGCGGCAAATAGTTGGGTTTGCCTGTTTTGGGCACCATCACGGAAATCAGCACAAGGGTGAGCATTCCGCCGACCGCGCCCATCAGATTAATAATTGCATTCCCTTTTGAACGCAGGGGTTTGGGCGTTACATCCGGCATCAGCGCAACTGCGGGGGAACGGTAAGTACTCATTGCAAGCAGCACGAGCAGCAAACCGATGATAAAAAGCGTCAAGGACCGAATATCGTCGGCAACCGGAATTAAAAGCATGGANNCGTCATAAAGTTGCCAGAAAGCGCAGATAGACATGAATGCCAGTCCGACAAAGACCGTCCGTTTCGTATTGAGCTTCATTCTGCCACCATTTCCCAAGCTGTACGCTTGATTTTATTGGCATAATCGTACCATATTCTGGGAATGTCTACAATATCCCAACAAGAATTTAATAAAGGTTGTCGATAATTAATAATAGAATTGTAAGATTTTGTTTAATATTTCAATGGTTTAGAATGGATACACAAAACAGCAGCAGTCTTTCGGCTGCTGCTGTTTATATCATTGAACGATTAGAATTTTGAGTTGAATACCCCGTCCTGATCGACCTGTGTCACGGTGTTGTCCGGATAATAGCAAAGGATTGTACCATCGTTTTTACTGACTATAAGAGACGGCTCGATTGAAGCCTCATTGTTTGAAATAAGGAACTGATAATACTCGTTTCCATTGTATTCCAAGTTCTTATTAATCAAATCAATTTTATATTTGGTGTAATCCACACGAATCATATTTTTAACCACATTGACCGCTTCGCTCTGGTCAATATTCTGCTCTGACTGAACGGCCAGAGGTGCAGCGGGGTTGTTTGCCCGGAACTCGACGGGGTTCCCGCACGCAGTCAGAACGAACATGACAGAAGCCAAAGCCATCACTGCCGCAACGATTTTTATTTTCATTGTAATTCCCCCTATACCAACCTTTGTTGATAGCTTAATCATATGCTAACTTTTGACCAAAATCAACAAAAGCAACAGAACTGTAAGGGGTTGCTACAATACTGTAAATTCTCCCGAAAAATAGCTGTATTTAAAGATAAAACAGGAGCCGTAATTTAGTCAAATTTTTATATATATTAGCGTTTCAGACATTTTTATCACAGCAATTTACTTGTAAGACGGTAAATCCGTGTTATAATAAATTCGTAAATTAAATGATTAAAGAGGTATTTATATTATGATCATAAATAAAAGCAAAGTAGTGATTGTCGGCGCGGGCGCCGTCGGTTCATCAACCGCCTTCAGCCTTGTGACACAGGGTGTTTGCGACGAAGTCGTATTAACCGATNNGATCGGTGAGGCAATGGATTTGCAGCATTGTATCGAGTACCTGAACCGCAATGTCAAGGTTCGCGCGGGAACTTATGAGGATTGCGGCGACGCGGATATTGTTGTTATCACCGCGTCCGCCCCCTATATTCAGGGGCAAAATCGGCTGGATATGCTCGGTGCAAGCAAAAAGATTTTAAAGAGCATTGTCGACCCAATTATGAAGAACGGCTTTGACGGTATTTTCGTCGTCATTTCCAATCCTGTGGATATTATGTCCTACTACATTTACAAGCTCTGCGGACTGCCGAAAAACCAAATCATCGGAACCGGAACGGCACTGGATACCTCGCGTTTAAAGTGCCTGATTGCAGATAAAATAGATGTCGACCCACGCAGCGTTCATTGCACCGTAATGGGTGAGCACGGTGATTCCCAGATGGTTCCGTGGAGCCGCGTAACTGTCGGCGGCAAGGACTTTTTCAATATTATTGCGGATAACAAAGAACGCCTTGCTGGTGCGGACCTGAAACAAATGGGGCATGAAACAGCCGAAGCCGGGTGGGAAATTTTACACAGAAAAGGCAACACCAATTATGGGATAGCCACAACGGCAGCCGGGATCATTAAGGCAATCCTGAACAACGAAAGTAAAATTATTCCCGTTTCTACTCTGCTCTGCGGAGAATACGGAGAAAACGATGTGTTCGCGGGCGTACCGTCCGTACTCAGTCGAAACGGTGTTAAAGAGGTCGTAGAAGTGCGCATGACCGACGAAGAGCTTCTTCAATTCAAGAAGTCCGTCGCGGTGATCCGGGAATTCAGCAGCCAGCTGTAATAAAATTATAAATTTGTGAGGAAAATACATGAAGCAGAACAGGATATACCCCAAGCTTACAGTGACCCGCAAAGCGGAAAACAGCATTCAGACAGGACATCCGTGGGTTTACAATACGGAGATTTTAAGAGTGGAAGGTGCTGCCGAAGACGGCGGGCTGGTTGATTTGTTCAGCATACGGGAGAAATATCTCGGCACAGGCTTTATCAACAGCCACTCAAAAATACGGATTCGGCTGATTTCTCGCAGCGCGAACGATGTCTTTGATGAAGCCTTTTTTGAACGCCGGCTGCGTCACTCCTACGAATACCGCAAAACCGTCATGGGAGATGATGCTTCGTGCTGCCGCATTATTTTCGGCGAAGCCGACCTCTTCCCCGGGCTGACGGTAGACCGTTTTAACAACATACTGGTTACACAGACTCTTTCTCTTGGGATGGAGAAAATAAAGCCGATGCTTTTCTCGCTTCTGTGCAAAATTCTAAAGGAAGACGGGCAGCACATTGACGGCGTATATGAGCGAAACGATGTGGCAATCCGCGAACTGGAAGGCATGGAGCAAAATAAGGGCTTCTTCCCCATTGATGGATTAATTACGCCCCAATCAACAAAAACGACAATCGTTGAAAACGGAATCTCATATGGTGTTGATTTTGAAAACGGCCAAAAAACCGGATTTTTTCTTGACCAAAAATACAACCGGCAGGCCGTTGCAAAGATCAGCCGTGGTAAAAGGGTATTGGACTGCTTCACACATACCGGCTCATTTGCGCTGAATGCCGCAAAAGGCGGAGCGGCCCGCGTGCATGCAGTCGATATCTCCGCCGATGCAATTGCAATGGCACAGGAGAACGCGGTACTCAACAATTTGCAGGGCAACATGACCTTTCAAACAGCTAATGTGTTTGACCTCCTGCCACAAATTCAAAGCGGTGCAAAGGACGGTTATGATTTAATCGTGCTTGATCCGCCGGCGTTTACCAAATCGCGCCAAACTGTTGAGCACGCCATGAAAGGGTATAAAGAAATCAATCTGCGGGCAATGAAATTGCTGCCACGCGGCGGATACCTTGCAACCTGCTCCTGCTCACATTTTCTGACGGAGGAGCTGTTCTGCAATATGCTCCGGAGTGCCGCCTTTGACGCGCAGGTGATGCTCCGTCAGGTCGAAGCCCGCCAGCAATCACCCGACCATCCGATTCTCTGGAATGTACCGGAAACAAATTATTTGAAATTTTACATTTTTCAAATTGCATAATTATCTAATGAATAAGCATTTCTGCAGAATACAGCTGATTTTTGGCCGTATTTTGCAGGAATGCTTTTTTAATATTTAAAAATATATACTTGACAATATTTTTTTACCGTAGTATTATAGCAGCATTATATATTACTAATCTTATATGAATTGTAATATTAAATGTAAAGGGGGAGTCACTATGAAAGCAAACAGCTTCTCTAATTTTAGTTTATTTTTTTACTGTCTGCATGAACGAATGTGCTGCCTGGCCGGTTTCCCGACACAGCGGTAATCAAATTCAAATCATGTTTAAAGGAGTAAAATTAAAATGAGTGACAGAAAATTAAAATTTGAAACAATTCAGGTACACGCAGGGCAGGAAAACCCGGACCCGGCTACGGATTCAAGAGCCGTACCGATTTATCAGACAACATCGTTTGTATTCAAGAATTCTGCTCAGGCGGCTGCCCGTTTCGGCTTAACCGAGGGCGGCAACGTTTACGGAAGACTGATGAACCCTACCTCTGATGTGTTCGAGCAGCGCGTCGCAGCGCTCGAGGGCGGCGTCGCGGCGTTGGCTACCGCATCGGGTGCGGCGGCGATTACCTACGCCATTGAAAATATAGCACATGCAGGCGACCATATTGTTTCCGCAAACACCATTTACGGTGGCACCTATAATTTGTTGGCTCATACCCTTAAGCCTTTTGGCATTACCACAACCTTTGTAGACGCCGACGTGGAGGGCAGCTTTGAAAATGCCATTCAGACGAACACAAAGGCAATTTTTATTGAAACACTCGGCAACCCAAACTCCAGCATTATCGACATTGACGCGGTCGCCGCGATTGCACACAAACACGGAATTCCGCTGATTGTGGATAACACGTTCGCAACACCGTATTTATTGCGTTCAATTGAGCATGGTGCGGATGTTGTCGTACATTCCGCCACGAAGTTCATCGGCGGGCACGGTTCGTCGTTAGGCGGCGTAATTGTTGATTCCGGCAAGTTTGATTGGGCCGCTTCCGGCAAATTTCCGCTGCTGAGCGAGCCGGACCCGAGCTACCATGGCATCAGCTTTACAAAAGATGTCGGCGCGGCTGCATACATTACCAGAATCCGCGTTATTTTGTTAAGAGATACAGGTGCAACCATCAGCCCGTTTAATTCCTTCCTGCTCTTACAGGGGCTTGAGACCTTGTCGCTTCGTGTTGAGCGTCATGTTGAGAACGCCTTAAAAGTAGTAGACTTTTTAGCGAAGCATCCAAAGGTCGAACATGTAAACCATCCCTCATTGCCCGACAGTAAATACAACTCTTTATATAAAAAATATTTCCAGAACGGCGCAGGCTCAATTTTTACATTTGAAATTAAGGGCGGCGCGAAGGAAGCGACTGATTTTATTGACCGGCTGCAGATTTTCTCGCTGCTGGCCAACGTAGCCGATGTCAAATCGCTTGTCATTCACCCCGCGAGCACCACTCACTCCCAGATGAATGAAAGTGAGCTTTTGGAATCGGGTATTAAGCCCAACACGATTCGTCTTTCCATAGGAACTGAGCACATTGACGATTTACTCTTTGATATTGAGCAAGCCCTTGCATAGAGTTCCATATGTATTTTCTAAAGCGGCAGTCTGCTTCATTTGCAGGCTGCCGCTTTACATTTAAAATTCACTGTATTCATTTCAGCCGGCCGGCTTCATATGAACGTCGACCTGATTGAAAGGAATGGAGACTCCGGCTTTGTCAAATGCAAACTTTACTTTCTCCTGCATTTCGAAATACAATGTAAAATAATCTTCCGTTTTACACCATACCCTGACTTCCATCGCAATGCCGCTGTCCTTATGTTCCCCGACAGCAATCAGCGGGCTTGGGTCCTTCAAAACCAGCTGGCTGCTCTCCGTCAGCTCTCCCAGCAGACGCTTTACCAAAGCAATATCATCGTCGTAACCGATGGAGTAATGCAGGTCAAGGCGGCGGGTTTGCATTGCGGAATAATTTGTAATGACGCTGGCTGTGATTGTAGAATTTGGAATAACCACTTCCTTGTTATCAAAGGTTCTCAGCGCGCTAAACATAATTTCAATGCGCTCCACTGTGCCCTCAATATCGGCAAGCGCAACATAATCGCCGACGCGGAATGGTTTTGTGAAAATAATCTGAGCGCCGCTCGCAATGTTGGACATACTGTCCTTCAGTGCAAGTCCGATGGTCAGACCCGCCGCGCCCAGCGCCGCAACAATGGAGTTAACGTTCATTCCAAGCTGCGCCGCCGCGGTAATACAAACAATAATCTTGAATAGTGCACGAATAAGTGAACAGATAAAAGTTATGATGCCGGTGTCTGTTTTTGACTTCATCATGGCACGGTACATCAGCCTGACAAGCTGATTGCTCAACCACCAGCCAATTGCTAAAATCAGTATTGTGCCGATTAGTTTTGGCAGTGCGGCCTCTAAATAGCCCATCAGCTGAAGCCCATATTTTTCAAAATTGAATCTCATAAAAATTTCCTCCCGATGTTGATTATTGATTCGCATTGTTTCATTCCTGAGAAATTGATTTTGGCAGCTTACTGAGACAGATCAAATTCTATTGAATTACAGCGAAAATAAGTATAAAATGAAATAATATAGAGAAATAAAGTGAGGGTAACAATGAGAAAATATGTTTCAATTTTAATTATATTGGCAATCTGCCTTTCATTTTCCGCATGTGCAAAAAATGAGAGCAATACGATAACGGCATCCAGTGGAACTGGAAACGTATTGAGCAGCGAAGCAAGCAGTCTGCCACAAAGTGAGGGCGGTTCCGAAACCTCCGACGGGCAAAACAGCGCCATCAGCANNCGCAAAGCATCTCCCCTTCATCACGGCCGGCGACCGCAAAAACCGTGCGCATTGTGATTCCGGAGGGCTTTACACTTTCCCAGATCGGCGACAGGCTCGCAGCGAACGGCGTTTGCAAAAAGAAAGATCTTTTGAACACCGCCAACTCTTTTGATTTCAGCTATTATTCGCTGATTGGTAAGCTTGGCCTTAGCACAAAACGCTGTTATCAATTGGAGGGCTACCTTTTCCCCGATACATACGAGTTTTATACCGGCATGAAGCCGCAGGACGTGCTCGGCAAAATGCTGAAGAACGCGGAAAGTAAAATCGGCAGCAACTACAGTTATTCCGGCATGAGCACCGACCAGGTCGTTGCGCTCGCGTCAATTATTGAAAAGGAAGCATCCGGCGCAGCAGAGATGAAGAAAATCTCCTCCGTTTTTCATAACCGGTTAAATGCCGGTATGAGACTTCAAGCGGACCCTACCATCATCTATATTGAAAAATACGTAAAGCCGAATCTAAGCGGTGATATAAACAGATACAATTCCTACTACAACACCTATAAAGCCTCTGCATTGCCTGCGGGCGCAATTTGCAACCCCGGTAAAGCGGCCCTCAGCGCAGCTGCCAATCCCGACAGCACCGATTACCTTTATTTTGCAGCCGATAAGGCCGGAAATTATTATTATGCCAAGACGTTGGATGAGCACAAAGCAAACCTTGCCAAGGGAGGCATTATTGAAGGCGGAAGTATGCAGTGATACTTAACATTATAACTGTTCTGCAATGCAAATTTACGTTTTTTATAGGAAAATAATGTAATCTATTATAAATGCAACTACAGGAATCGGTTGAGTGAGGGGGATTTACATGAAAGCTGAAATCCGATATTTATATCACAGTGGCTTTGCGGTAAAGACAGACCGGCATTTCTTTATCTTTGATTATTATTTGGACACGCCCGAAGGCGGCGGGCTTGACAAAGGGGTTATTAACCCTGATGACATCAAAGACCTTGATGTCGTTGTTTTCGTTTCCCATAGTCATGCCGACCACTACAACCCTAAAATTTTCGACTGGCGCAAAACGATAAACCACATCCGCTATGTGATTTCGGATGATATTATCACCGAAGAAGAAGCGCTGATTGTGAGCCCCGGGCAGGAGTACAGCCTTGACGGCATCCGTGTACGCACACTTGAGTCCACCGATATGGGAGTGGCTTTTCTCATCAAGGCGGACGGGCTTTGCATCTACCACGCGGGCGATTTGAACGATTGGTACTGGAACGGCGAGCCTGACAAGGATAATCTTGAAATGGCACGGCGCTACCGAGAGCAAATCGATACCCTAAAAGGAGAAAAAATNNCCTTGCTTTTGTTCCGGTTGACCCCCGGCTTGAAGAAAATTACCTGCTCGGCCTTGACTACTTTATGAAAACAGTGGGTGCGGGCTGTGCGGTACCCATGCATTTCGGCGGCAACACAGTGATCTTTGACGAACTGCAAACCGACGCCCGCGCGGATGATTACCGCGACAAAATTGTGTGCCTTGCGCAAAGAGGAGCTCGGTTTTTTATCCCGAAGCTGTAAATCGCAATACAATCTCATTTGCTGAATAACGTGTATACAGAGAAAAGGAGCTGCCTCGTTTGCAGCTCCTTTATTATGATTATTTGAATATCAGCATTCTATTTTCGATCGGCGTAAATTCCTTGTCCTGCGGTTGGCCGGTTGGTTTTCCGAATGGCATTTGTCCAATCAGCTTCCAATTTTGCGGCAGCTTCCAGTTGCTTTTGACCGCGTCGTCAATCAGTGGATTGTAATGCTGTAAGCTTGCGCCCAGACCTTCAAGCTCCAGTGAATTCCACACGGCGAATTGCAGCATACCGTTCGACTGCTGCGCCCACACCGGGAAATTGTCTTTATAAAGCGGAAATTGTTCGGCAAGACCGTTGGTAATCGCTGTATCATCAAAATACAAAATCGTACCATGTCCCGCAGCAAAAGAGTTGATTTTCTCTTCGGTCTGTGCAAAATTTTCTTCCGGAACAACCTTACGAAGCGCTTCCATGGCAATGCTCCATAGCTTCTTATGGTTCTCGCCAAAAAGAACAACTACCCTGGTGCTTTGACTGTTGAATGCGGAAGGTGCATATTTAACAGCATGTGCGATTACTTCAGTGATTTTTTCATCGGGCACCGTTGTTTCGCTGCTGATTGCATAAAAGGTACGTCTATCTTTTATTGCATCATAAAAATTTTTGTTCATAATAACATCTCCTTTATAATTATTATAGCCCATTATTAAAAAAGTACAAGATTATATTCATGAATTTTATAAATTCCGCTGTCGTTTCCCCTGCCATGTATTTTTTAAGGCAAGAGCTTGATCAATTCCGCCGAGGATGGCGATTTTATCAATCCCCCACCGCGGTGCGATCAGCTTGTCATGGGAACCATCGCCGGTAATCCGTTCAATCACCATCTTGGCGGGAAGAACTTCAAGCTGTGAACATACGAGGTCAATATAGTTTTCTTTAGTCATGGGGGCAATCTCATGGGCGGCGTATTGACGCGCCATCATTGTACCCTCCATAATCTGCAAAAGATGGATTTTAATCGCATCAGCGTGCAATTCGCCAACTGCACGCGCCGTTTCAAGCATCATTTCATCTGTTTCGCCGGGAAGGCCGTTGATGATATGCACGCACACGCGAATACCACGTGTGTGAAGCGCTTCGTATGCTTCTAAAAATTCCGCATAGGTGTGGCCGCGGTGAATCCGCTCGGCGGTGCCGTCATGAATCGTCTGTAACCCGAGTTCGATTGAAAGATAAGTCTTTTTTGAAAGTTCGGACAGATAGTCCATCGTTTCCAACTTCAGCGCGTCGGCGCGGGTGGCAATGCTGATTCCGCACACGCCATCAACCGCAAGCGCAGATTCATACAGCTCCCGCAGCTGCGAAAGCGGCGCATAGGTATTGGTATGCGCCTGAAAATAAGCGATCACATCCGCGTCGCTCCGCTT
Organism: Ruminococcaceae bacterium UBA1865; assembly: GCA_002338255.1. Classification (GTDB taxonomy): domain Bacteria; phylum Bacillota; class Clostridia; order Oscillospirales; family Acutalibacteraceae; genus Caproiciproducens. Next base: position 102,346 of record DDHX01000037.1, read on the forward strand.
TCTGCGCACCCGCTCAAGCTCCGCCTGTACCTGCTCTTTTATGCTTTTATCCGCGCCGTGCGTGAAATCCCCGCTGCCCCCAAGGCAATAGGTACAGCCGCCGATTCCTTTTGTGCCGTCTAAATTCGGGCAGGTCAGCCCCGCGTCGATTACCGCTTTGAACACCCGCCGGTCAAACTTGCTTTTCAGATGATAGCTGAGGGTGTGATATCGTTTATTGTCATTGGAATATAGAAACGGATTTTCCATTACATTCCTCGCTCCATTTGCTGTATTCATGAGATTTGCTGCAAATACATTTCAGTCAGAAACTCTTTGCCCGTTTTTGTCTTAAAATATTTTTGCAGAACCGTTTGAGCCTGAACCGCGGTCATATCGTCTTCATAGATGTTCACCAAAAAATCGGCTTCCACCAGAATTTGATAATCGTCCCCGTTAATCTGGGTATAGGTGTGATGATGACCGATCAAAAAGCAAATTCGCTGAATAACGTTTTCCGGCAAAGCGGCTTCAAGCAGCAGCTCCCGCGCGACCGGCGGCCCCTCGAGTTCCTGATATTTACCGCTGGACGAGCCGTATTTCACTTCGCTGTTTTTAATGCCGATATCATGTAAAACGGAGGCAATTTCTAAAATTTCGAGTTGATCTTCATCAAGGCCCTCAAGCTCACCGATGGTTTTTGCGAAGCCATAAACCTTTAGCGCGTGATGAATTCTTCTTGGGTCGGATTCATTGTAGCGGATCATCGCCTGAATAATTGCAGCAATCTGATTTTTCATTTTAAAGCCTCCCTTTCGTTTTCCAAACCGTTTTTTTATTGCACACAAGCTTTTATGGCTTCCAAATTCAGCAGTTCGAATGTATCCCCATGGAACGCAAGAATTCCCTCATCGCGCATTCTGCCGAGCTCTCGCGACATGGAGGGGCGTGAAACATTGAAAAACTCCGCGAGCTCATTCCGGTTGTATTGTAAAGTGAATTGAACACCGCCCGATTTGCGGTACTGCTCATACAAATAGGTACACAACTTTCCACGCATACTTTTAATGGTTAAATAATCTATTTTCCGGTTAAGGTACAGCGCCTTATCTGCAACAAGATGAATCAGGTTCGCGGTTAACTTCTGATGCCACGGGCAGGCCTTCTGGCAGGGCGTAAGAATCCGCTGTGGTAAGATAAACAGGACGGTGCTCTTCTCCAGTGCGTAAATCGTAGCGGGCGAACGCTGTGAATCGGACAAAGCGGCTACTTCGCCAAAAATTCCACCTGCGGATGTTTTATTGAGCACCATGCGTTCCCCAAGCGGTGTTTCTTTTGTAACAGCAACTGTTCCGGCGGCCACAATAGCAATTTCCTTCATAGGGCCGGCTGCTTCAATCATCAGCTCACCCTTTTCGTAGTCCGCTGTGCGCGGGGAAATGCAGGTGAACATTTGAGCAATCTCCTCCGCTGCAATTTCCTTGAATAAGACGCACTTCAAAAGTATATTGATATATGATTCAAAGATAAAATCACTTTCTTTCAGGCTTCAGGATGTTAAAATATTATACCGTCATTTCATTGAAAAAACAACCGTACGGCGTATGATTACTTCCTTGAAAAAACATTAAAAAAAGCATATACTATGATTACTGAAAACGGAGGTGTTTTTATGAACGCTAAATTTCTTCATACAAATTTCAATGTGTTTGACTTGAATAAGAGCATTGATTTCTATCAAAAAGCGCTCGGCCTTACTGAGGTACGGCGCAAAAATGCTTCGGACGGTTCGTTCATCCTTGTATATTTGGGTGACGGTCAAAGCGACTACCAGCTTGAACTGACCTGGATGCGTGATCGCAAAGAGCCGTACAACCTTGGCGACAACGAAATTCACATTGCGTTCCACGTACCTGATAAGAAAGAGGCATATGCCCTGCACAAGCAAATGGGCTGCATTTGTTATGAAAATCACGATATGGACCTGTATTTTATCTCAGACCCGGACGGGTACTGGGTAGAAATCTTAGACTGACAGAGTAGCAAACCCTTTTCGCTCATCCTATGTAAAACGCCATTCACAAAGGGAAAATTTCCTTCTGCGAATGGCGCTTGTTTATTCTAATATATATTATGTGGCTTCCTCACCTGTTCCATACCGCTTGGTCATAAGCTGTGCAAAAGTAGCCGCCAGAATTTGTTGAAAGAGCGTGCCGATCATCACCGGGAACATCACCTCCGACGGAAAGTACGCTGCGGCAATGACTGCACCCGCACTGATATTTCTCATTCCGGAGCTAAAGGTCATAGAAACAATTAAATCACGTTTCTGCTTTAAAATCAGCGCAGCGACCCAGCCGAAGCAATAGCCTGAGATTGCGATCAGGAGCATGGTGCCTGCGACAGCAAAAAGCAACGGGGTCATATGCCTGATAAACGGAGAAACCTTGGAAGAGTTGGCGCAGACCACAACCATCAGTGCTATTTTTGAAAACGGTGCAAGCTTTGGTGAAAGCCTCTGCTTCATTTTACCGCCGGAGAACTGATTGAGCGCCATCGCCGCAATGGCCGGAATGGCAACCATCAGTAACAGATCCTGCATCATGCCCCATGAGTCAACCTGTACATTGGAGCCGATAAAAAGACGCAGGCTCAGCGGCACAAGGAAAGGTGCTAAAAGGGTGTCAATCAAAATCACTGAAAGAGTAAACGGCGTACTGCCATGATAAATGGAAACCCACATAACGCTGACTNNAGGCTTCCGCAAAAAGTCATAAATGCAAAAACATACGGTACCAAAAATAAAATATGACTAAGCTGATCCGGGAAAAGCACGCCCACAATAAGGCACAACGGCGTAACCAGAGCCATCCATTTCTCGATAAAACGATTGAATGTGTACAGAACGCGCATGCCCTATCCCCCCCCCTTACAGTGTTTGCAAAATTGCTCAATTCAAGTTAGTGAATCAGACTTCCCCCTGAAAAACACAAAAGAAAAAGCGCCGGGCGAATTCACCCAGCGTCCTTTTAGATGGCTGCAAAACAAAATCAGTTCCCGAATTCCGAAAGATTGAGTCCTTTATTGTGTTCCAAAGCCCACCGGATGCTCCACTCATTTGCAAAAATGAGCAAGTGGTTTCCTTTTAAATCCTGAATTCTTTTTGTATCGGAAGTGAGATTCAACGTTTTGGGATCCANNNATAAGACAGTCCCTCCATACGGATATCCACGTTATATTCATTCTTAAGCCGATACTCTAAAACGTCAAACTGTAGGGTTCCGACAACACCCACAATAACTTCTTCCATGCCGCCGCCCAGTTCCTGAAAGATTTGAATAGCGCCTTCCTGGGCAATTTGTGAAGTTCCCTTAATAAACTGTTTTCTTTTCATGGTGTCGATTTGCTGAACCCGTGAAAAATGCTCGGGAGCAAACGTGGGGATTCCTCCGAACTTGAACTTTTGAGACGGTGTGCACAAGGTATCGCCTATGGAGAAAATACCCGGGTCAAACACGCCAATAATATCGCCCGCATACGCCTCATCAATGATTTCCCTGTCCTGTGCCATCAATTGCTGCGGCTGTGTCAGTTTAATCTTTTTGTCGCCCTGCATATGCATGACTTCCATACCTTTTTCGAACTTGCCCGAGCAGATGCGCA
>DDHX01000065.1 GCA_002338255.1 Ruminococcaceae bacterium UBA1865
GAAAAGAAACAAAAGGCACTAATTGAAACGGTTCATGCATAAGAGTAAATAAAACAGGCCCCGCTGTGCTCATCATTTTTTGCACAGCGGGGCCTGTTTCTTATCAAGTTAAAACATACAAAAGAATTTAAATAATACGAATTGTTATGTGTTAGTTTTAGTCTTCCATATTATATGCAATATGATATAATAAGAACACATTATGATGTAGGGGCNNGTTTCTATTATTATTCCTGTTCGCAATATTGAACAGCAGATTTCTGGGATTTTACGCTCTGTTGCCGCTCAGGCCAACGGCATTGAAGTTGAATTGATCGTTGTGGACATGGGTTCCGCTGATCAGACTGTACTGGAGGCCGTTCAGCTGATTAAGGAACTGAAACTCCGCGGATTTGTGATTCAAAACGGGGACAGCACGGTTGCTGCCGCTTTAAATACGGGAATTCAAAAGGCCGGCGGTAATTATATCACCTTCATCTTTGCTCGCAGGCTCTATCGTGATTTTATCCAGGGCTATCTGGATACGGCTGCGCGCACATCGGCTGACTTTGTTTTCGGCTGCGTCAGCGAAGAGGAATCCCGCGCTTCGGAACGGCGCTTGGTTAGCAAAACAGTTCGGCAGGTAACCGGCAGCCAATACATTAAAAACATATTAAAAGATAATATTCACATTGATATTTCTGCTGTTTTATTAAGGCGCAAATTTATTGTCGGAAAGCAGATCCACTTTATTGACGCATGCAGCCATGGCTATGCGGAAGAATTTGTTTTTCGCTGTCTATTGGCAGCAGACGTTATCGCCCAGTCACCTGTTATTATAAAGCGGGATAATGTTTATGAACTGAAGCGCGGAAAGCAAAAGCCGGTTGGTAAAAATATTTTTCAGCATACAGACGCGATGCTTCGGATTGCAGATATCATCAAAACAAGCCATCGTGATGACACGGAGCTGATACAGCTTTTCGAACGTGAAAAATTGCCTCTTACGGTTATGGACGGGGTGGATGTCTTATTAAAAGAAGGTACGGGTTACAGCTCAATTCGTGGCTATTTGCGCGTTTCGGGTTATAATAAGTTCCTAATTACCGGCAAGCAGACCGACTTGGCGCTCAGGCGCCGTATCACCGTGTGGCATACCATTCCGTGGATGTACAAAGCAAAATAGCTTGTTTGAATTTATATTTTATTGATTAAACTTGCCGTCGTGGAAAAGAAAACCCTTTTCCTGACGGTATTTCTTTTATTTTAACGGATTACAGGAATTATATTTCTATAAATTATTGACAAAGTATACTATGCTATATATAATATAATTCGATGGGAGGTATCGCGATTGGATATACAAATTAAGAAGGGTCTGCTTGATGTATGTGTCTTGGCTGTGATAAACAAGAAGGACTCTTACGGTTATCAGATCATTAAAGACGTTTCAATCTGTATCGAAATTTCTGAATCTACCCTCTATCCGATTTTAAAACGACTTGAGGCGGGAGGCTGCCTCTCGACCTACTCAATGGAACACAATGGCCGTCTTAGAAAATATTATCGTATTACTGCCCTTGGCAAGCATAGAATCAATGATTTTTTTGCGGAGTGGAGCGAGTTAGAACGAATCAATAAATTTATTATGCAGGAGGGGAATCAATCATTATGAATTCAGAATTGTATTTGAAAAGACTGAGAAGGCGGATCAAATCTTTACCGGATAACGAGAGAAACACAATCATTGATTTTTACCGTGAAATTATTCAGGATAAAATCGAGAGTGGAGTATCTGAAGCACAGGCTGTCGCGGAACTGGGTGACGTGAACGTGCTTGCGCAAAAAATATTGATGGAAAATCCGAACCGAAAGCCGGTCAATGTAGGGAAAATTGTCGGAATTGTACTTGCTTCTGTTTTTGGAGTGATTTTTGTCGCTATGCTTACGGTGGGAATTTTGGGGATTGCTACTTTTCAGGGTAACAAGGTAGCAAACAGCGTCACAGCTTCGACACATGAAGTCACGGCTGGAAATAAGGTGTTCACTTCACCGGAAGCCGGCATCAGCAGCATCCGTATTGAGGCGGAAAATAAAGAGGTTACAGTCATCGCTGTGGATTCTGATGATATCAAGATCAGCTATATGGAAGACAAAGATGAGGATTATTCCGTTACCAACGAAAATGGCTCGGTAACCTTGGTGAATCAAAGTCATCGACATGGTTCCTTTTCTTTTCAATTCTTTGATTGGGGCAACCATGACATTGCTAAAATTATAGTTTACGTACCCAAGAACTATGCGAAAAATATTTCTATCAGCACGACTAACAGTGTGATACAGATTTCGGATTTCTCAGAATTAGGGGATTTAAGCTGTAAAACTACCAATTCTGTGATTAAAATGGAAAAAGTGGACGCTAAAAACATTACTATGGAAACACAAAATGCCGCCATCACGCTGAAAGACATCACCGCAGGCAATCAGCTTTCAGCAGAAACGCAAAACGGCAAGATTTCGCTTGATCATATTTCAGCACAGGAGATTTCATTGCAAACACAAAACGCAATCATTGGCGGTACAATCGACGGAGCTCAATCGGATTATACAATTGAGACACACACGACCAATGCAATCAGCAACCTTCACGACCGCTCGGGCGGCAGTAAGAAGCTGACAGCTTCGACTACCAACGCAATTATCAATCTTGATTTTTCCAATTAAATGCCAATGTGGAAGATTGAAGCCCCGGTTTGCTGTGCCGGGGCTTTTCTGCGTTTTTTCTTGAAGTGTAATACACAACATGGTATAATATCATAGAAACCATACAATATGGGAGGTATATCCTTTTGGCAGATAAATTCCCGATTCATTTGGCGCCGCCGGTGCGCCCGCAGGCTGATTATATCAGCGATATTGCACAAATAATGGCTGTTCGAGCGCGCGGCCCGGTACCGATGGCACTTGTTCATACCTACGGTTGTCAGCAGAATGTTGCCGACGGAGAAAAAATAAAAGGCCAGCTTGGGGAAATGGGATTTTCCTTTACAGATAAAGAAGACGAAGCGGATTTGATTATATTCAATACCTGCGCTGTTCGTGAGCACGCGGAAGACAGAGTGTTTGGCAACGTGGGCGCGCTGAAGAATGTGAAACAGCGCAATCCATCGCTTATTATTGCCCTTTGCGGTTGCATGATGGAGCAGGAGCATGTTGCGGAACGTATTCGAAAGAGCTTCCCGTTTGTCAATCTGGTTTTCGGAACTCATGTTATTCACAGGCTGCCGGAGCTTTTGTTCACCACAATTACCGACGGCCACCGTGTTTTTGAACGCGGTGACGACAGCGAGGACAAGCAGATTGTCGAGGGCCTGCCGATTCACCGTGACGGGGACATTAAAGCATGGCTCACGGTTATGTATGGATGCGATAACTTTTGCTCATACTGTGTAGTACCGTATGTTAGAGGCAGGGAGCGCAGCCGCACACCGGAGGCGATTCTTGAAGAATTCAAGAGCCTTGTCAAGGCAGGCTATAAAGACATTACTTTGCTTGGGCAGAACGTCAATTCCTATGGGAAAAGTTTGGATAAACCCATTTCGTTTTCCGAACTGCTTAAAATGCTCGACGCAGTTGACGGTGACTACCGAATCCGCTTTATGACGTCACATCCTAAGGATGCAACTCACGAATTAATCGATACAATTGCAAACGGCAGGCACATCAGCCATCATTTGCATCTGCCGTTCCAATCCGGAAACGACCGGGTGTTAAAAGAGATGAACCGGGGTTACACACGCGAAAAATATCTTGCGCTTGTGGACTATGCCAAACAGACCATACCGGACCTTTCGCTCACTTCCGACATTATCGTCGGTTTTCCCGGCGAAACCTACGAAGAGTTTCTTGACACAATCGACCTCATTCAAATTGTTGGTTTCACATCGCTTTACACCTTTATCTACTCTCCGCGGGTGGGTACAAGGGCGGCAAAAATGCCGGACCCCGTTTCCGCGGACGAAAAGTCAAAGTGGTTTACCGAACTTTGCAGCACACAGGAGCAAATTGCCGCCCAACGCTGTGCAGAAATGATCGGTACGACCCAGCGGGTTCTGGTTGAAGAACGCAATGAAAAAAACGGGCTTTTGTCCGGTCGAACCGACGGAAATATCATTGTTGATTTTACCGGGGATGAACAGCTCATTGGCAGTTTTATAAAGGTTAAGATTACTGCCGCGCGCAACTGGATTTTATATGGAGAATCAATTCAATAATTAAAAATATGAAGGAGTTAACACAATGGATATCATCAGCTTAGCAAGAGAAATGGGTAAAGAAATACAAAAGGATCAAAGATATCTCAGCATGCAGCTTGCAAAACAGAACAGTGACGAGGACAAGGAACTGCAAGACTTGATAGGTGAGTTTAATTTGAAGAGAGTGGCAATTAACAGCGAAACACAAAAAGAAGAGCAGGATAATGATAAAATGCAGTCACTGAATCAGGAGCTGCGCGCTATTTATGCAAAAATTATGCAAAATCCGAATATGCTCGCTTATAATACTGCAAAAGAAGCGATGGATGCTCTGCTTCAGCGCGTCAGCACAATCATCGGCCAGTCCGCCGACGGCGAAGACCCGGAAACAACCGACTACGAGGAACCATCTTCTTGCGGCGGCGACTGCTCCGGCTGCGGCGGCTGCCACTAATCTGATTAAAAATAATTTACGCAGGAGATGACGCGGGCGCATGGCAAATCTTTCACCAATGATGCAGCAGTATTTTGAAATCAAAGAGAAAAATCCAAATACCATCTTATTCTTTCGCCTTGGTGATTTTTATGAAATGTTTTACGAAGATGCCAAGCTTGCGTCAAGGGAACTTGAGTTGACGCTGACAGGCCGTGACTGCGGTCAGGAAGAGCGTGCCCCTATGTGCGGGATCCCTTTTCACAGCTATGAAAGTTATGTCGCCCGCCTTGTTGCAAAGGGCTATAAGGTTGCCATCTGCGAACAAATGGAAGATCCCGCCTTGGCAAAGGGCCTTGTAAAACGGGATATCATCCGCGTGATTACGCCCGGAACGGTGCTCGAAAGCAGCATGCTCGATGAAACACGCAACAACTTCATCTGTTCAATTTGTGTTGATGGTACTACTGCCGGAATTTGTTTTGCGGATATTTCCACGGGTGAGCTTCACGCGACCACACTGTGTAACGGGAATTTATCAGAACTGCTTAAAAATGAGCTTTCGCGCTATTCACCGCGCGAGATTTTGATCAACCAAAACATCTTGGAACTTGCCGAACTGCCAAAGTTTATCAAGGAGAGATTATCCGCCAGTCTGGAACTGCTTGATAACACCGAATATTTACAGGAAACGTGTTCCTCACTTGTACTTGACCAGTTTAGCAAAAAAAATCTGGACGATTTAAATCTTGAAGATAAGCCGGAACTTGTCCGCGCAATCGGTGCGCTGCTCAGTTATTTGAAACGTACCCAGCGAATCGGAATCGAGCGCATTAATGGTATTGACCTTTACACCGGAGCGCAGTTCATGCATTTGGATTTGAATGCGCGGCGTAATCTTGAATTGCTGGAAACTATGCGCAATAAGGAAAAGCGCGGTTCCCTTCTATGGGTGCTCGACAAAACGCGAACCGCAATGGGTAAACGTCTGATCCGCAGCTGGATTGAGCAGCCACTGCTTAGCCCGGCTCAGATTGGCCGCCGTTTGAACGCGGTTGAAGAGTTGTTACAGGATGCCATTCTGCGCGACAGTATCGCTGAACAGCTTTCCGGCATCCATGATTTGGAACGGCTGATGTCCCGCATTGTGTACGGTTCGGCAAACGGCAGGGAGCTTCGCTCGCTGTCTGCGGCTATCACCCGGCTGCCCGCGCTGAAGGAATTGCTAAAGGGTGTAAAGTCAGACCTCCTTACAGGAATTTATGAAAATATTGATATTTTGAAAGATGTCTTTCAGCTGATAGACCATTCTATTGTTGAAGAGCCGCCGTTCACCATCCGCGAGGGCGGGATGATTCTGCCCGGTTACAATGAAGAGCTTGACCTGTTAAAGGGCGACATGAGTGACGGTAGGGGAATCGTTGCCCAAATTGAAGCGCAGGAGCGCGAACGAACGGGCATCCCCAAGCTGAAAGTCGGCTACAACAGGGTGTTCGGTTATTATATTGAAATCAGCAACGGGTACAAAGATCAGGCACCCCCTGAATACATACGCAAGCAGACGCTTACGAATTGTGAACGCTTTATTACTCCCGAATTAAAAGAATTGGAAGGGAAAATTCTTGGCGCGCACGACAAATCCGTACAATTGGAGTACCAGCTGTTCGATGCTGTCCGCAAGGACGTTGCCGCGCAGCTAACCCGTGTGCAGCAGACGGCGCACGCCGTCGCACAACTTGATGTTTTGACTTCCTTTGCACAGGTTTCCGCTTATCAGAATTACGTTCGGCCGAATGTCAATTTAGACGGCAAAATCATATTAAAGGAAAGTCGTCACCCCGTTGTGGAGATGCTGCTCGACGCGCCTTTCGTGCCCAATGATGTTACGCTTGACAAGGACGAAAACCGCGTTGCAATCATCACAGGCCCCAATATGGCGGGTAAATCCACCTATATGCGCCAAACGGCGCTCATTGTCATTATGGCTCAAATCGGTTGCTTTGTGCCGGCGTCCTATGCGGAAATCGGCATTACCGACAAAATCTTCACGCGTGTCGGCGCATCGGATGATTTGGCTTCCGGTCAGTCGACCTTTATGGTTGAAATGTCCGAAGTTGCCGATATTATCAGAAATGCGACCAACAACAGCCTCTTAATTTTGGATGAAATCGGCCGCGGCACCTCTACCTTTGACGGAATGAGCATTGCCCGCGCTGTTCTTGAATATGTAGCAAACAAACAGTCTTTGGGAGCGAAAACCCTTTTTGCAACGCATTATCACGAATTGACCGAATTGGAAGATTTGGTCAGCGGCGTGAAAAATTATAACATTGCCGTAAAAAAACGCGGTGACGACATCACCTTCCTGCGCCGGATTGTACGGGGCGGTGCGGACGACAGCTTTGGTATTGAAGTTGCCAAGCTTGCCGGTGTACCAAACAAAATTGTCAATCGTGCCAAACATATTTTGGCGGAACTCGAAAGCGGCCAGTATGTCACGATGCCGAAAAATCGAGGGCCAAAACAGGAAGTGCAGGATGATATTCAGCTTTCCTTAACCCCGCCGAACGAAACGGAAATTATGGACAGGCTGAAAAAGCTCGACGTTAACACACTCACACCAATAGAGTGTATGAATACTCTGTTTGAACTTGCAACACTATCAAAATAAATATCATAGATTTAAGGATAAATGCATGGAAGGAGCCGTGTTATGAGTAAAATCAATGTTTTGGACAAACATATTGCCGAACTGATTGCAGCAGGGGAAGTAGTCGAACGTCCGTCTTCTGTCATCAAGGAACTCGTTGAAAACGCAATAGATGCCGGTTCCTCCGCTATTACCGTGGAAATAAAAAACGGCGGTATCACGTATATGCGCGTTACAGACAACGGCTGCGGTATATCGCGCGAAGACGTTGCGACTGCTTTTTTGCGCCACGCTACAAGTAAACTGCATAATGAAGATGATTTGGACAATATCGCGACACTGGGCTTTCGCGGTGAGGCACTGGCCTCCATTGCAGCTGTTGCTCATGTTGAATTGCTGACGATTACGCAGGACGAACTTGCGGGAACGCGCTATGTGATTGACGGCGGCACCGAGCAGTCGTGCGAAGATGCCGGCTGCGCACAGGGAACAACCATTGTTGTGCGCGACCTTTTTTACAATACGCCCGCGCGCATGAAATTCTTGAAAAAGGATGTTGTCGAGGCAAATGCCATTGCCGCAGTGCTCGATAAAGTTGCACTTTCACACCCGGAGGTTTCGCTGCGGCTGATCCGTGACTCGCGTGAAACGCTCCATACCCCCGGTGACGGTAAGTTAAAGTCAACGGTCTACGCGGTTTACGGGAAGGAATTTACTTCCGGTTTAATTCCTGTCAACTACGAACTGAACGGTGTAAAGCTTTGGGGCTTTATCAGCAAACCGTCGGCTGCACGTCCAAACCGCAGTATGCAGCAGTTCTTTATTAACGGACGGTACATTAAAAGCCGTACGGCTATGGTCGCCATGGAAGAAGCCTTTAAGGGCTCGCTGATGGTCGGTAAAATGCCCGCCTGTGTCCTTCATCTCGGAATATCGTATCACTCCGTAGACGTAAATGTTCATCCGGCTAAAATTGAAGTGCGTTTTGTCAATGAAAAGCCTATTTTTGATGCCGTGTACCACGGTGTGAAAACCGCATTGAATCAGGGCGACGCCCCCAGTGTGATGGCTTTGAATAAGCCGGTGCTGCCCGCGTTTCCACAACCCGAAGCTTCCGTTCAAATGCAGTTTAACCCCGCTGCCAAACCGCAGCCAGCTGATGTAAATTCAGCCGCGCAGGCTGTGGCTCCATTTGTAAAATCAAGCGAACCGCCGCGCAGCTACGCGGTTAGCGACGTGCACGCTCCTAAATTCAACACGCATTACGAAGCGAAGAATATAGAATTTTCAGAACCTCAGCCAATTGAGCAAAATCAACAACAGGTTTCACCGCATTTGGAACAGCCCGTCATTGAAGAAGCCCGGGAACCGGCTTTAACAGAGAAACCGGCTGAGCCGGAAAAATCAAAAAAGCTTGTTGGCGAGGCATTCAGCACCTACATCATTATTCAGCGTGGAAACGATGAACTGCTTTTCATCGACAAACACGCGGCTCACGAGAGAATGCTGTATGAAAAGCTGAAAACGCAGAACGGTCAGGCGGAACAACAGATGTTGCTTGAACCAATCACTGTAACGCTCGATAAAAATGAGTATGCCGCAGTGCTGAATTCCATTGAAACCTATGCCGCAGCCGGCTTTGAAATTGAAGATTTTGGTTCCGGAACCGTGCTTGTCCGCAGTGCGCCGCTAATTCTCGGCGGGGAGGACGTGGCAGATGCGGTGATGGAAATCGCGGGCTATTTGCTGTCTGCTAAAAATGATATTACGACTGAAAAGCTTGATTGGCTCTACCACAATGTTGCGTGCCGCGCGGCGGTCAAGGCCGGTGACGAAAGCTCGACGGAGGAATTGATTGCACTTGCGCAAAGGTTGGAGCAAGAGGATATCCGCTATTGTCCGCACGGGCGTCCGGTGTCCATTATTATGAAAAAAAGAGATTTGGAGCGCCAATTCGGGCGTATATGATATGATGAATACAACTGATAAAATACCTGTTGTTGCAGTTGTTGGACCAACCGCATCCGGTAAAAGCCGTTTGGCGGTTGAAATTGCCCTTCGTAAAAATGGGGAAGTTATTTCCGCTGATTCCATGCAGATTTATAAGGGAATGAGCATTGGAACGGCCAAACCGGATACGGAGGAAATGTGCGGCGTGGCACACCATTTGATTGATTTTGCCGATATTTCGCAGCCGTTCAGTGTCGCAAATTATGTTGCGCTCGCTTCAAAATGCATTATTGAGTTGAACACGCGGGGGAAATTGCCGGTTATCGCGGGTGGTACAGGGCTTTATATTCGTTCCCTGCTCAATAATATTCAGTTTGCCGATGACGACAAGGACGAAACACTTCGGGAAAAGCTTGCGCAAAAGGCCGCGCAGGAAGGGGCCGAGCCGCTTCTTGCCGAACTAAGAAGTTTTGAACCTGAATCGGCGGAGCGAATTCATCCCAATAACCTTGGCCGCATTATTAGGGCAATTGAAATTTACCGTACTACTGGTGTTACTATGACGGAGCAAATGAAAAGGTCAAAGCAAAAGCCGACTCCGTACAATTCCTGTGTGATCGGTCTTGATTTTAAGGATCGTCAAAAGCTTTACGACAGAATTAATCAACGGGTTGATTTGATGATGGATGACGGTTTATTGCAGGAGGCAAAAGAGGTCTTGGCTCAACCCGGTTCCCAAACCGCGCTTCAGGCTATCGGTTACAAGGAACTGTTGCCATACTTTAACGGCATATGTACTCTTGATGAAGCCGTGGAAAAAATCAAACAAGAAAGCCGTCATTATGCAAAACGTCAGCTTACATGGTTCCGGCGTGACGAAGATATCAACTGGATTATGGTGGACGATGCACCAAACTTTGATACGGTGATAGAACAAGCAATGCGGATTATTAATCAGAAAGGGTGATTAGATGAACAGTCCTTTGCTCAAAAGAGTAATGTCGGCTGTTGTGGCCATTCTGCTGTTTATCTACCTTGGATATCAGGTTTATAATTCCAACTACAAGCAGATTCAGACGGAAACAGCATCTTATGCCAGTACCTCCGACTCGGTACAGGCAACGGGGACGGCAATCAGAAAAGAAAGCCTGATCAACAAACAGGTAAATGGCGTGATCACTTATGTAATCAGCGATGGCGGTAAGATTGCAAATGGCGGTAAGGTTGCCAATGTTTACGCAAGTGAGCAGAATGTTGAGGCCCAGCGGCAGATTGAAAATCTTGACAGTGAAATTGCCAAACTGCAAAGGCTCAGTACGCCGGGTGATACGTATGCCGCCAATCTGGATTCTATCAGTAAGCAGATCAACCTTAAACTGACCGGCCTGCTGGGCACAATTAACTCTGGAGAGTACAATGATTTGGGCAGGGAGGATTTACAGTACCTGTTGAACGAACGCCAAATTGTTACGGCTAAGGTAAAGAATTTTAACACCCGCATTGCTACGCTGCAAGCCCAGCGCAACACACTGTCTGCTGCCAGCAGCCCGGCCATAGGGGCGATTACCGCAAACGCTTCGGGGTATTTTATCAGCAAAACCGACGGCTTTGAATCGGTGTTCGATTATTCCAAAGTGCTTACTATGACTGCTGCGGAACTAAAGGAAAAGCAAAAAATCAAACCGGCGCCTCAAAACGGTGCAGTTGGCAAGATCTGTCAGAATTTTGACTGGTATTTTGCCTGTGTGGTTCCGGCCGACCAGGCGGTTAAATTTCATGAAGGTGATAAAGCATCTATTACATTTCCGTTTTCCTCCAGTGAGTCCATTCCGGTAACTGTTGCTGCGGTTAATCAGGCAAACAAGGATGCCGAAGCTGCGGTGATTTTACAAAGCAGCAACATGAATTCATCAATCGCCTCAATCCGTAATACAACAGCGCAAATTCAAGTTGAGGATTATACGGGAATTAGGGTAAGCCAAAAAGCAATTCATTTTGTAACTGTGGAGAAGACTACAAAGGACAAAAACGGAAAATCCAATACAGTGAAAAAAGAAGTGAAGGGCGTATTTGTAATGCATGGCAGTGAAATACAATTCAGGCAGATTATTTCGCTGTTCAGTACCGAAAATTATGTTATTTGTAAAGTCAATCCGACTCAGGATGAACTAATGACTGATTCAACCGTTAAGTTGTTTGATGAGGTTGTGGTGGAAGGGACCGATTTATTTGATGGAAAAGTTATCAATTGATTTTCAACAAAGGTTTTTAGACTTGGAAGAGAATTTAAAAGAAATCAGAAATAACATTGCCGAAGCAGCTATAAAGTCCGGTCGCCGCCCGCAGGATATCACGCTGCTTGCCGCGACAAAAACCGTGCCGGTTGAAGTGATTAACCATGGCATTGTACTCGGTATCGACCATATTGGCGAAAATAAGGTGCAGGAGCTCTGCGAAAAGTATGACGCTTATCAGCTTACCGACTGTGCACTTCAGTTTATCGGGCACCTGCAAACAAATAAAGTGAAAAATATCATTGGTAAGGTCAGTATGATTCAGTCAGTTGACAGCGTAAAGCTTGCGGGTGAAATTTCGCGCCTTTNNATTTAAATTCAATTACGACCGATATATTGATTGAGGTTAATATTGGAAATGAGCCAAATAAATCCGGCGTTTTACCGCCAAATCTTTTTGATTTGGTACAGGAAATTTCAGCATTACCGGCGATTCATATTCGCGGACTGATGGCGATTCCGCCTGCAAATGCAAATAATAGTGAAACAATGGGTTATTTTTTCAATATGTCCCAATATTCGGTTGACATAAAGAACAAAAAAATAGATAATGTGAACATGGACTATTTGTCAATGGGAATGTCTGCTGATTATTCTCAAGCAATTTTGGCGGGAGCCAATATGGTAAGAGTCGGCTCGGCTCTTTTTGGCCCAAGAATATATAATAATTAAATTCATTTTAGGAGGCTATATTCATGGCAGGATTTGTTGATAAAATTAAGGATATGTGGAATCCACCGGAAGACGAGTACGACTATGATTACGATGACGCTCAGCAGGAAGATATCACTTCCCGTCAGCAGGAAGAACCCGAAATCCGTGAGCGCGACACAATTAAACGTACGGCTACCCCAAGCAGCGGAAACAAGGTTGTTAATATTCATGCGACTGCACAGCTGCAAGTGGTTTTGTTCAAACCGGAACGCTTTGGAGAAGAAACCTGTGCAGTAGCGGATGAACTTCTGAAGATGCATACGGTAGTTCTCAACCTTGAAAACACAAACAAGGATGTTTCCCGCAGAATTATTGACTTTTTAAGTGGTGTTGCCTATGCTAACGGCGGTAAAATCAAAAGAGTTGCCACAAGCACTTTTATCATTACCCCTTATAATGTTGATTTGACCGGCGATGACGTTTTAGATGAATTAGAAAACAACGGCGTTTATTTTTAATGGACAGGCAGTCGGATGATGCGGTGCTGAAGGCGAAGCTTTGCGATGCGGTTCGTTTGGCGGAAAACGGCTCCAGCCCGCGATTTGTCGGTTTTCTGGATGAGCGACAGGCGCTTTCCGCACAACAAATAATGTCTCATATGAATTATAAAAACTATATGCTCTATGGCGGACATGATGGCGCAGAGCGTGTAGTTTTTGGTGCGTTTCCGGACTTTGTTGAGCCGGACGGCGAGAAGTTCCCCATTACGGCGGTTACGGCGAGCTTTCGTTCGTGCGACAATCTCAGTCACCGCGACTTTTTGGGTGCGCTTCTTGCCAACGGCATCAACCGCGAGACGATTGGCGATATTTTAGTTGATGAAGGAATTTGCGTGCTGTATTCGCGCAGCGAGATTACCAATTTCATCTTATCACAGACGACAAAAATAGGCAGAGTCGGCGTGAAATTAACGACAGGTGTTCCGCAGTCGCTGCCGCAGGGCGCACACTTTGAAGATTTTTCCGCGGTTGTTGCTTCCGCACGGCTTGACTGTATCGTTGCCGCTGTCGTGGGCACAAGCAGGGAAAAGTCGTCCGAGATGATTCGTGCCGGTTTGGTTATGCTCAATCATGAGGTGAACACATCGGTTGCTGCTGCCGTTACGCAGGGCAGCAAGGTATCGGTTAGGGGAAAAGGCCGCTTTGTTTTTGACCGACTTGGTCCTGTTACCAAAAAGGGAAGGCTGAGCATTGCGGGCAGGAAATATATTTAACGGGGGGTTCCAATATGTTATCAATGAATGATATTATTAATGCCAGTTTTAGAAAATCCGGTTTTTCCGGATATCGCACTGACGATGTCGATCAGTTTATCGATCAGGTGAAAGAATCCTACGATGTGCTCATTAAAAAAGGGATTGACCAAAAAGAAGAATACGAAAAGTTAAAAAGTGAGAATGACCAGCTTCTTGAAAAGCTTAAAATTTTAGCCGCTAAGGTTGAAGATTACCGTGTGGAGGAGGACGAAATTAAAAACGCCCTTGTCAGCGCTCAGAAGCTTGGTGACGCTTCTATTCGTGAATCACGCCATAAGGCTGAAATTATTATAAAAGATGCCAACATTAAGGCAGAACGAATTATCTCAGGCGCGAAACAAAGTGTCATTGAACAACAGGATGAACTTGAACGCCTGCATAAGACGGTTTCTGATTTTCGTTCGAAGCTCCTTAACATCTATAAGGAGCACCTTACGTTGATTGACGCTTTGCCGACACAGAAAGAGGCGCCAAAAGCGATCGAGCAGGAACAGCCTGCACCGCAGCTTGATGCATCTTCTGAAGTACCAGTTGCGCCCAAGCAAGCCGATACGACTGACAAAGAGCCAAATGTCACTTTTAATGCTGATATTTCCAACTTTGACGATGATTTGCCCATCAGTAAGGAAACGGCTTCACGGTTCAGTTCCATTCAATTCAGCGGTGATTATGATATCTCCGACAATAACAGTACTCCGGATGGTCTCTTGAATTCCGATCAATAATACAAAAGGGCGGGCCTCGTGTTCGCCTTTTTTTAATCTCAAAACAAAGGGAGGCAATTTCATTGGCAATTATCGCTTTATTATTGTCTGCAGTTGCAATTGCGGCTGATCAGGTAATTAAGATGCTTGTGACTGCAAACATAAAATTGAACGATCAGGTACCGGTTATTAAAGGATTTTTTAAGATTTTTTACATTCAAAACAACGGGGCGGCATTTGGTATGCTGCAAAATCAAATTTGGCTTTTTGTTTTAATTACGCTTTCTATTTCAGCAGCGATTATTGTTGCGTTGTTTAAGTATGAAAATCATGAGTTTTTCTCATATACTGCGTCTATCCTGATTGTGGGCGGCGGCATTGGAAACTTAATTGACCGTGTCGTACGCGGTTACGTGATCGACTATATCAGCATTTCGTTTTTTCCGTGGATTTTTAATTTTGCAGATTGTTGCGTTACGGTTGGAACGGTCTTTTTGATTATTCACATTCTCTTTTTTGCAGAGAGAGACGGAAAATCAGAAAAGGTTATTCGGTCAAGATAATGCAAAATAATATACAAATTATCATTGAGCCGGAGGATGCCGGTACAAGGTTGGATAAGCTGATCAGTGTAAAAGCAAATGAAATTACGCGCTCTGCTGCAGAAAAGCTGATTGCTGAAGGCTGCGTTTCCATGAACGGGAAAGCTCTTAACAAGAGTTATAGAGGTGCAGTGGGCGACTGCATTGATGTTGTTTTGCCTGAGCCGGTCAAGCTTGATGTTTTGCCTGAGGATATCCCACTTCAAATCATGTATGAGGACAGCGATTTGCTTGTCGTCAATAAGCCGAAAGGTATGGTTGTTCACCCAGCTCCCGGAAATTACAGCGGCACACTTGTAAATGCGCTTTTGGCGTATTGCGGGGACTCGCTTTCCGGTATTAACGGGGTGATCCGTCCGGGGATCGTTCACCGCATCGATAAGGATACAAGTGGTCTTCTTATTGTAGCCAAAAACGATTTTGCACATCATAATTTGGCTGCCCAAATTAAAGTGCACAGCTTTACACGCATCTATGAGGCGGTCGTTTATGGAGATTTGAAAATGGATGATGGCACGATTGACGCTCCGATTGGGCGCAACCCGCTCGATCGGAAGAAAATGGCGGTTACTGAGAAAAATGCGCGCTGTGCCACTACACACTATCACGTCATTGCGCGGTATAACGGATTTACTCATGTTGAGTGTAAACTGGAAACAGGTCGTACCCATCAGATACGGGTTCATATGGCCTATATTGGGCACCCCATTGCCGGTGATACAGTTTACGGGCCGAAAAACCCCGTGCCTCATCTGAATGGGCAATGTCTGCACGCAAGAGTGATTGGATTCAATCACCCGCGCGACGGCCGTTACATTGAAATAAGCAGTGATCTTCCTGCTTATTTTACCGATCTTTTGTCTAAATTGAAGCAGTGTTAACGCAAAGATAGGCGGTTTTTATATGGAAGAGGAATCCTTACATGTGCGATATTTAATTGTGATTGCGGCTGTGCTGTGCGCGTTAATTATCGGTTACAATGCCTTTTATGTGCCGGACGCGTCTATGTCAAATATTACGGTTACTACGGACACTTCTTCTTATGCCGATGAGGCGTACACCCCGCGATCTTCAATACAATCGAGTGTATCATCGAGTTTGGCGGATTCAAGTTCTCAGCTGTTATCCAGTACAAATTCTGTGAAGTCCGTAAGCGGGAAAGTCAACATCAACACCGCCACAGCCCAGCAGCTTCGAGATGGACTGGATGGAATTGGCGACGTAATGGCAAAACGCATTGTCGCGTACCGTGAGGAAAATGGCAGTTTTAAAAGTATTGATGCAATCAAAAATGTGGACGGGATAGGCGATAAAACCTTTGCAAAGCTAAAAGACCATATTACGGTATGAAAATTTGCAAATTATCGAACTATGCTTGACACTGACTTAAATTCAATTGACAAAACAACCAGAATATGATATATTGAATAAGATTAAAAGCCATGAAGGCTTTCTCTTTTAAAAAGATTCATACGTGAATTTAGGGATGAATCCAAAAGACGCTACAGAAGTAGTATCTTTTTGGGTTCATATTTTTTTGGGAGGATGATTGAAAATGCATATTCCGGACAATTATTTAAGTCCGTCAACCTGCGCGGTTATGGGTGCCGCAATGTTGCCCGTCTGGACAATTTCGGTAAAAAAAGTTAAAAAGGAAATAACAAAGGCAAAAATGCCTTTACTTGGGATCGGAGCCGCTTTTTCGTTTCTGATGATGATGTTTAATGTTCCGCTTCCGGGAGGAACAACAGGCCACGCAGTGGGGGGAACACTGCTTGCGATATTGTTGGGGCCGTTTTCAGCCTGCATTTCGGTTTCGGTTGCACTCCTGATTCAAGCGTTGTTTTTTGGAGATGGGGGAGTGCTGTCGTTTGGCGCGAATTGCTTTAATATGGCTTTTGTTTTGCCCATCCTCGGATACTTTGTTTATAAATTCATTAAAGACAGGGTTCACACTCAAAAGGGCGAATATATTGCAATTGCAGTGGGTTCTTACTTAGGTATTAATGCCGGGGCTTTATGCGCTGCTATTGAATTTGGAATACAGCCGCTTCTTTTTAAAAATGCATCGGGGCAGTCTCTTTACAGCCCATACCCTCTGTCGATATCCATTCCGGCAATGACGATTCCTCATCTTCTTGTCGCCGGTGTTGTAGAAACCTTATTTACCGTTGCAATTTTTGTTTTTATTAAAAAGGTTTCGCCCGGCACAATCTATGAAGGGGCAAAGAAAAAGACAAAAGCCATTTACGGTCTAATCGTAGCATTGATTTGTTTGACGCCGCTCGGACTTCTCGCCACCGGTACAGCCTGGGGTGAATGGGGAACTGACGAAATTAAAAATGTAGTATCCGGAGGGAATGCATTGGGCTACGTTCCGCAGGGAATGAAAAATGGATTTAGTTTTGCAGCGATCATGCCTGATTACTCACTCAATGGCTTGTCGGAAATAGCAGGATATATTCTGTCAGCGGTTGCGGGAGTTGCCATATTATTGATTTTATTTAAAATTATTTCTAACTTTAAGTCTACTAAAAATGAAAACAGTTAATGAAGGAAAATGATATGCCTGAATGGCTGCTAAAAGACGAAAATTATACTCCGCTATCAGACAAGGATACTTTTATTAATAAAAGCATCCTATCTTTAATCGGCATTCTCTCTAAAATCAAAATGCAGGGAAGTAATCAAGAAAGTAAATACTATTTAAATACAACCTTAAAGGTTGTATTTACGATTCTGCTGATTGTACTTGTTTCCATTGCGAAAAGTTTTATATTTATTGTGATTATCAACGTATATTTACTTGCTGTTTTGAGTTTGATGCAGGCGGAAAAGATCATTGGGATTTTGAAGGCAAGCTTTGCAATAGCGGTATTTTCGCTGATCATTCTTTTGCCTGCTGCGTTTATGGGCAACTGGTATAGTGTCATCATGATACCTTTTAAGACTTTTGCAACTGTGACGGCCATGGGAATTTTATCCCGTTCGACAAGATGGAGTTCCATTACAAGCGCGCTTAAAAGATTTTTTGTACCTGATATTTTTATATTTGTTCTGGACATCACGATTAAATACATTGTGATGTTAGGTGATTTTTCGCTCAATATGTTCTATTCTTTAAAACTGAGGTCGGTCGGCAGAAACAAAAGCAAATATTCGTCGCTTTCAGGAATTGCAGGAACAATGTTTATAAAATCAAAAGAAATGGCTGAAGATATGTATGCCGCCATGGAGTGCAGGGGTTTTACAGGCGAATACCATGTAAGCAGTCAATTCAAATGCACTTTTGCAGATTATATCTATATTACCATCAATATTGGAATGATATTAATTTTTGCGTATTTAGGATGAGATAAAATGATTGATATAAAAAACGTTACTTACTCATATTCAGGCATGAACGCATTGAATAATATCAGTATGCACATCGAAAAGGGTGAATCTATCGCCTTAATGGGACCGAATGGAAGCGGAAAATCTACCTTACTGAAATTAATGAATGGCATTATATCTCCGGATAGCGGCACTTACAGCTTTAACGGAGAAGAAGTTACACGCAAAAAACTTCAAAACGCGAATTTCTCTAAGCTCTTTCATCAAAAAATCGGCTTTGTATTTCAGAACCCCGATACCCAGCTGTTCTGCGCTGATGTTTATGATGAGATTGCTTTTGGTCCAAGACAAATGGGTATGAATGAAACCGATGTGAAAAACAGGGTAAACGATTGTCTTGATTTGTTAAGTATTCAAGGCTTTGAACATCGGCCTCCTTACCACCTTAGCGGGGGAGAAAGGCATAAGGTAGCCATTGCGTGTGTTTTGGCTTTAAATCCGGATGTCCTTGTTCTTGATGAGCCAATGAACGGACTTGACCCAAGAACCCAGCGGTGGCTTGTGCAGTTTTTAATGAACCTGAACAAGGCGGGGAAAACGTTGATTTCGTCCACGCATAATCTCGAAATGATACAGGAAATCTCAAACAGAGCGATTTTGTTTGATGAAAGTCATTCAATTGTCGCGGATACCGAAACAGAGAAACTATTGGAAGATATCGAATTGCTCAAAAAAGTTAATTTGGTTGATGAATACTATCATCGGCACGAAGGTGACGGGCATCATCATTTTCATGAGCATCCGTTTTAACAACTTTAGCAAAATTTAATAGAGGGCCGCATGGTTACTGAGCTTTCAGTAATTCATGCGGCCCTTTATGGTGCTGTGCTTATTGGACGTTATTATAAAAAATCTGTTGATAGACCTTTATTTGCAAAATTCCACAGCAATTTTGGAAGCAAGTGCGGCGTTGTTGTAAACCAACTGAATGTTTGCGGCTAAGCTGCTTCCCTTGGTGATTTTTTGTATTTTATCGAGCAGGAAAGGCGTGGTCTCTTTCCCTTTAATTCCAAGAGACTTTGCCTCTTCGCATGCCTTTTCAATCGATGCAGAGATGTAATCGTGATCCATTGCATATTGTTCCGGAATCGGGTTTGTTACCAGCATGCCGCCTTTGAGGCCAAGATCTTCTTTCGCACGGAATGCATCTGCAATCTCTTTTGGAGTATCTAATTCATAATCAACCTTAAATCCACTTTGGCGCGTATAGAATGCCGGAAGTTCTTTGGTTTGGTAGCCGATGACAATGACACCTTTTGTCTCTAAATATTCCAGTGTCAGACCAAGGTCGAGAATGGATTTCGCACCTGCGCAAACGACCATAACAGGGGTCATGGCAAGTTCCTCAAGGTCTGCGGAAATATCCATGGTTGTTTCTGCTCCGCGGTGAACGCCGCCCACGCCGCCTGTTGCAAAGATGGAAACTCCGGCAAGCGCCGCGATAATCATGGTCGCAGCAACCGTTGTTGCACCGTCTTCACCCCTTGCTGCAAGGATAGGAATATCTCTGCGGCTCGCCTTTGTGACGGCAAGTCCTTTTTTGCCCAGATGATCGATTTCCTCTTTTGTCAAACCAACACGCAGCTTGCCGCCAATAATGGCGATGGTTGCGGGTACTGCACCGTTCTCGCGGACAACGGACTCCACATGTAAAGCCGTTTCAACATTCTGGGGATATGGCATACCGTGTGAAATAATAGTGGATTCAAGTGCAACAATTGGTTTACCTTCATCGATTGCCTTTTGTACCTCAGGGGAAACATCTAAATATTTTTTCAAATTGTTCATTACATAAGCTCCTATTCTGAATTTATTTATCTTAATTGGAGAACGCCCGGCT
>DDHX01000016.1 GCA_002338255.1 Ruminococcaceae bacterium UBA1865
TGTTTAATTTTCAAGGTCCTAAATCTCCGTCATATTTCACAGGAGAATACTTAGATATCTTATCACGATTAGGTGAGCTTGTCAAGTATTTTGTTCCCGCTTTTTCGACGGCTTAGCTATAATACCATGTACAATATGGTTTGTCAACGCTTTTTTGAAAGTTTTTTCAATCTTATTGATATTTCGTTGGATATTGAAGTATTTCCTGATGTTTGCTATAATAAATTCACCGTTTATAACTTGGGAGGAATCAAAATGCCGATTAAAATTCAAGAAAATCTTCCGGCCGTTGAAGTGCTTGAGTCGGAAAATATATTTGTTATGACAAATCAGCGTGCAATGGCGCAGGATATTCGCCCGCTGAAGATCGTGATACTGAATCTGATGCCGATTAAAATTGATACCGAAACGCAGCTTCTGCGTCTTTTGAGCAATACACCCCTTCAGGTTGACGTGGAACTGATGCAAATGGCCACCCATGTTTCAAAAAACACCTCTTCTTCTCATCTTAATACATTTTATAGGAATTTTGACGAAATAAAAGAAGAAAAATTTGACGGAATGATTATTACTGGCGCACCAATTGAGAATATGCCTTTTGAAGAAGTTGACTATTGGAACGAGCTTTGCAAAATCATGGCATGGAGTCGTCGAAATGTGTATTCTACAATGCATATCTGCTGGGGTGCGCAGGCTGGGCTGTATTATCATTTTGGTATTCCCAAATACCAATTACCGCAAAAGCTTTCGCNNTCATACTGTACTTGAAAGCATGCATCCACTTGTAAGAGGGTTTGACAATACCTTTTATGCACCGCATTCCCGTAATACCGAAGTGCGGCTTGCGGATATTGAAAAACATGATGATTTAATTGTATTAACGACTTCTGATACTGCCGGGGTTCATATGGTTGCAAGAAAGAATGGCAGACAGTTTTTTATTACAGGTCATTTAGAATATGATCAGGATACGCTTGCCAATGAATATTTGAGGGACCTGAAAAAAGGGATGCATCCTCTCATTCCCCAAAATTACTTTCCGAACGATGACATCACACGGGAGCCGCCATTTGTATGGCGCAGTCACGCGAACCTGCTATTTATCAACTGGCTTAATTATTATGTATATCAGCAAACCCCTTACGATTTGAAAGATCTTACCGATAATGAGTGCTGAATAAAACGAGGTTGTAACAAATAGGTGAAAAAACACCTTATGTTACAACCTCATTTTTGTATTGTACAAGTTGTTAGGAACGGATCAAGAAAGTTTTGCGCGCAGCTGGCTGAGGATTGCTTTTTCACGCCGTGAAACCTGTACCTGAGTCATGCCAAGTGCAGCAGCAGTTTGCATTTGCGTGCGGCTTTTGAAATAACGAAATACAATAATACTCCTGTCCTTTGGCTCAAGCTCGGTTACCACTTGCTTTAGAGATAAAAGCTCTGCGATTTTATCATCGCCGGAATCGATACTGATATCAATCTGGCCACCGCCGTCCTCCGGTGAAGCTGTAAGCGAAAGCGGAAACTGTGAAGCGCCGAGCGCCTGTGCAGCTTCGGCAGGTTCAACCTGAAGTATTTCGGCAAGTTCGCCGACCGTAGGCGATCTCCCCTCTCTTTCACTGAAAGCCGCTGCCTCACGCGAAGCACGCATCGCAAGTTCCTTTAAACCGCGGCCAATTTTCACAGCGCCGCCGTCCCGGAAAAGCCGTCTGATTTCACCGAGAATCACTGGCACAGCGTAAGTGGAAAACTTAACGCCCCTGTCGCTGTCGAAGTTATCGACAGCCTTGACAAGACCAAGGCATCCCGCCTGAAAAAGGTCGTCATATTCCATCCCACGTCCCTTGAAATGTTTTGCGCAGGCATGGACAAGGCCAATATTTTCGCTGATAATTTGATTTCTATCCATTTTCTCAATTCGTCTTTTGCATCGGACGGCGTTCGATTGTCTTATTCATGGTAACAGAGGTTCCATGACCTATCTTTGAAGTTACCTTCAGCTTATCCATAAAGCTTTCCATTACCGCAAAACCCAGCCCCGCACGCTCATCACCCGCCGTTGTAAACAATGGCTGCATGGCCTGTCCAATATCTTCGATACCGCAGCCTTTGTCACGTATTCTGATTGCAATCCTGCCGTTGTCATACAATTTGCAGTTTATGTAAATAACACCAATAGAATCTCGGTAAGCGTGAACAATACAGTTGGTGACGGCTTCGGAGACCGCCGTTTTGATATCGCTGAGTTCATCGATAGTCGGGTCAAGCTGAGCCGCAAATGCCGCTACAGCCGCCCTGCCAAAAGATTCGTTTGCCGAACAGCTTAAAAAGGAAACAGACATCTCATTCGTTGGCTTCATTGATTTTCACATCCTTTACAATACTGCAGAGCTGATTCAAGCCCGCGAGGTTTACAATTTTTTCAATCTTAGGCTGTAAATTTGCAATTTTAACCCTACCGTTCCATAGCTGCATCAGCTTGCAGCGCCCCATGATCAGCCCCACGCCGGAACTGTCCATAAACTGTACCCCGGAAAAGTCGAGGATCAAAAGCTTCGGCTTTACCTTTGCTGCCGCTTCGTCGATTGCACCGCGGATTTCCCGCGCGGAGTGATGGTCGATTTCACCGCTGAGTACTGCGGTCAGCTCGCTCTCCCTCAAAATTAGTCTGACGCCCATACCGTTACCTCCATTGATTTTATGTAATACTACTCTCCAATTAAAATGTATATTTTAATTGGAGAACGCCCGGCTTGCCGTGCTTATTTTACGCTTATTTTAAGCGCAAAACTCGTCTCATGCAAAATCCAACGCGCTTCGCGCTATAAAAACGTGATTCCACGTTTTTATAGGATTTTAGTATAATTTTATAGTATTGGCAAAACAGTTGTACTTTATACACCGGATTTCTATTTATATGCAATAAAAAATCCCTTATCTATAACGATAAGGGATTTCCTTTAAAATTTTGCTCGAAATTTGCGGACAAGCCGTTTTTATTTTATATGAAGCAATTTTAGGATACGCGGACGGATTTCCCCCGCCAGATAAAGGGAGCCGCAAATTAGCAGGGCGCCATCGCTGCCGAGCATACCAAGTGCCTTTTCAAGAGCTTCATCCGCATCGGTCATTGCTTCCGTACTTGTGCCGAGGCTTGTCCATTGGGCAGCCAACGCTTCCGCACTCATCGCACGCGGGTTAGCGGGTGCAAGGGTAATGACATGAGAAAATAAACCGGCAAGATTTCGGGTCGCAGATGCAGCATCTTTATCGGCAAGCATCCCCATAATGGCAACGACTTTTTTACCCGCGAGGTATTTTCTGACTGCATCGGCAAGCGCAGCAGTGCCGTCAGGATTATGGGCACCATCGAGCAGAATGGTCGGATCAGACGATATCAGCTCTAATCTTGCCGGAAAACTTGCAGATGAAAAGCCCGCTTCAATGCTGTGGTCGGCAATATCGTAATCCTCACCCTTTAAAACTTCAATCACCGCAAGCGCAGTGACAGCATTTTTCACCTGATGCTCACCGATAAACGGCAGGCTCACCAGTAAGTCGTTGTACTCAAGCCCGGTTCCGGTAATATTCATGGAAAGCAGCGTAACACTGTTCATATCCGCAAGAATGAACTGATTATGCCGGGCAGCCGCTGTGCTGCGGATAACTTCGAGCACTTCCGGCTTTTGATCCGGGTAACAAACGGTAATTCCATTTTCTTTTATAATCCCGCATTTTTCATAGGCAATCTGTTCAAGCGTGTTCCCCAAAACCGCAGTATGGTCAAGTGAGATAGAGGTTATGACTGACACAAGCGGCGCTTTAATTACATTGGTTGCGTCGAGGCGGCCGCCAAGACCTACCTCCAGTACAACAATCTCACAGTCGTTTTGCGCAAACCACTGCATGGCAATTGCGGTAATAAATTCAAATTCAGTAATAATTTCATCATTTGCAGCCATCTGCTCCACTACCGGAAAAGTTTTCTCGACAAGCGCAGCCAAGTCTTCATGCGATATCATTTCGCCGTTAATCTGCATCCGCTCGCAAAAGTCGGTCACATAAGGCGAAGTGAACAGTCCGGTTTTATAGAGGGATTTTCTGACTACCGACGATATCAGTGCGCAGGTGGAACCTTTTCCGTTTGTACCGGCAACGTGAACAAATTTCAGTTTGTCCTGCGGATTGCCCAGCAGTTCAAGCAGTTTTTCCACACGCTCCAAACCGGGCTTCATTCCAAAGCGCAGGAGCGAAGTTATTTTATTGATTGCTTCTTCATAAGTCATTTTTTACACCTGTATTTCTAACGAGATGAAGGACGAACAAAAAGTCCGTCCTTCTCAAAATTATTTTAATGCTTCAATACTGGACTGAATCAGCGCAATATGCTCACTTAGCCTAACGGCGTTCTGTTTTACGCCGTCAACCACGTTGGCGGGAGCCTTTGACATGAACTTTTCGTTGTTCAGCTTTTCTTGTGTGTTAACGTATTGCTTTTCGGCGGATTCGAGTTCCTTTGAAAGGCGCTCCAATTCTGCCTTTTTATCCACAAGATCCGACATCGGAATGTACACTTTTGCATCGGCGGTGACAATTGTGGCGACACCGTCAAGCTGGAAATCTGCTGCGATTTCTACTTCGCTGGCATACGCAAGCCGTTTGATAATTGCCGCACCATCTTGGAAGGTTTCCTGCGCAGCAGCAGCAATGTAAAGGTGTGTTTTGCGCGATGGCGGCACATTCATTTCGGAGCGGCGGTTACGCACAGCGCGCACAACATCCATGATGCGGCGCATTTCAACTGCAGCCTGCGGAAAATCATGGGCATCTTCAAACACCGGCCATTTTGAAACCAAAATTGCTTCTCCCTCATGAGGGAGAGTTTGCCAAATTTCCTCGGTAATATACGGCATAAACGGATGCAAAAGCTTCAGGGTTCCGGTCATAACCCACACAAGCACCTGCCTCACGTTCTGAGCAGCCTTTTCGTCTTCGGAATTCAAGCGTATCTTAGCTATCTCAATATACCAGTCGCAGAACTCGTCCCACAAAAAGTCATACAGCTTTTGAACGGCAATTCCAAGTTCAAAATGCTCAAGGTTATCCGTTATTTCCTTCGTTACATGATTAAAGGAATCAATAATCCATTTGTCCTCCACGGCAAGGTCGGCGGGCAACTCGTTCTTTACGTCATGACCGTCAATATTCATCAAGATAAAGCGGGAGGCGTTCCAAATCTTATTGGCAAAATTGCGGCTGGATTCCACTTTTTCATCGGAAAAACGCATATCGTTTCCGGGACTGATGCCCGTTACGAGCGTAAAGCGCAGTGCGTCCGCACCGTACTTGTCGATAATTTCAAGCGGATCAATGCCGTTGCCGAGCGATTTGCTCATCTTCCTGCCCTGCGCGTCACGCACAAGGCCGTGGAAAAACACGGTGTTAAAAGGAGCCTGTCCCGTATACTCAACGCCCGAAAATATCATGCGGGCAACCCAGAAGAAAATAATATCGTAGCCTGTTACAAGAGTATTCGTCGGGTAAAAATACTTTAGTTCTTCGGTATTGTCCGGCCAGCCAAGCGTAGAAAACGGCCAGAGAGCGGAACTAAACCAGGTGTCGAGGGTGTCTTCATCCTGTCTCAGTTTTTTGGAGCCACACTTTGTGCAGGAGTGCGGTGCTTCGCGGGAAACAATCGTTTCTCCGCAATCCTCGCAGTACCACGCCGGAATACGGTGGCCCCACCAAAGCTGGCGTGAAATACACCAGTCTTTAATATTTTCCATCCAGTGATCGTAAGTTTTTTCAAAACGTTCCGGAACAAATTTGATTTCGCCATTTTTCACCTGCTCAATTGCAGGCTCGGCTAAAGGCTTCATTTTCACAAACCATTGTTTTGAAATTTTCGGCTCAACCACAGTACCGCAGCGGTAGCAGGAACCAACATTGTGCTTGATCGGCTCGACCGCAACAAGGAATCCCTGTTCCTTCAGTTCCTCAACAATTTTCTTGCGTGCTTCAAGCCCGGGCATTCCGGCGTATTTACCGCCGTTTTCGTTAATATCTCCGTTTTCGTCCATAACATTAATAACCGGTANNGACCGGTAAATTGTGGCGCAATCCCACCTCAAAGTCGTTCGGGTCGTGGGCGGGGGTGATTTTCACCACGCCTGTACCGAAATCACGCTCAACGTAGGTGTCGGCAATAATGGGAATTTCGCGGTTGACAAGAGGCAGGATCAACGTTTTCCCAACTAAATCCGCATATCTTTCATCGTCTGGATGTACCGCTACGGCAGTATCGCCAAGCATGGTTTCCGGCCTTGTTGTTGCAAGTTGAATAGAGCCGCTGCCGTCCTTGAACGGGTACCGAATATGCCAGAAAAATCCGTCATGTTCGCTGAACTCAACCTCCGCGTCGGAGATAGAGGTTCGGCAATGGGGACACCAATTGATAATACGCTCGCCGCGATAAATCAGCCCCTTATCATACAGCCTTACAAAAACTTCACGGACAGCTTTGGAACAACCCTCATCCAGTGTAAAGCGCTCCCGTTCCCAATCACAGGAGGAGCCTAACTTTTTCAGCTGCTCAATAATACGGCTTCCGTATTTATCTTTCCATTGCCATGCGCGCTCCAAAAATGCGTCGCGGCCGATATCCTCTTTGGTAAGGCCTTCCTTGCGCATTGCTTCAACAATTTTTGCCTCAGTGGCGATGGACGCGTGGTCGGTGCCCGGCAGCCAAAGTGCCGAATATCCCTGCATTCTTCTCCAGCGAATCAAAATATCCTGTAAGGTTTCGTCAAGCGCATGACCCATATGGAGCTGCCCTGTGATATTTGGGGGCGGAATGACGATCGTATACGGTTCTTTTTTGGAATCCGGCTCTGCATGAAAATAGCCGCCTGAAAGCCAAAAATCATAAATTCTGTCCTCCACCTCCTGTGGATCATAGGTTTTTGCAAGTTCCTTGCTCATATTGTTTCCTCCTGAATTTATCCCGTCAATTTCAGAATCCAAAATTTGTATAATCAATTTATTATGGCATTCCGAGGATTATTTGTCAATTAGTTATACTAATTCCAACCTAAAAGGTCGTATATGATTTTAGTATTTAGATTACCGGAAGTGCTGCCGCGATGCCGCCGATTACGGTATTGTCAAGGATAACCGCGATACACAAACACAAGAGCACATCGGACTCTTTGGTTACTTCAACTCCAAAGCAGTCGCCGTTTTGGTTCCAACAGCGGCCGTGCGTCATAACGACGCTGGAATTAAGATCAATCAAATCAAAAGAGCGCGTCAGCAAGTCACCGCGAAAATGCCAGTTCACACCCTTGATTTTTATCGGTGAATGCTTTGAGTTTAGGTTTAAAGTTACACGCGCACGTTCCTTATCGTCAATAGAAATTGAATATTTTGAAATAGTGGTCAGCCCTACACTGAAAATGTGGGCAGCTTCGTTTTCATTGTTATCAATTAAGTAAAACTTACTTCCAATGGACAAAGAATCGCCGGTCACACGATAGACAGCCTGCCCAAGCGAATCTATTACAGTAAAAAGAGCATCCGTGTCTGTGCTCTGCTTTAGGTAAAACTTCATGCAGCTGCCTCCCATAATAAAATAAAACAGTATCTTTACTATATCATTTTTACAACGCATAGGCAACTGAATTTTGCAGGTAGCTTTACAGATGCGAACAATATGAGGCAGAATTCTGTCATAGGTCACAACACTTCGTAAAATATGGATTTGGTTGACGTATAGCGTGCAATATACTACAATAAAGCGGAACAGGAGGCATCCGTTTTGAAAAATATTTTTAAACTCAGAAGGCTGTGGCTTTTGGCATTTGCACCGGCTGCGCTGCTTTTAACCCTTATGGCGGCGGCTCATCCCGACTTTGCGGAGTGGTATGCAACCGTGATTTTTCCCCCGCTTTCCCTTTGCATCAATGCTCTCACCTCGCTTATGCCATTTTCCTTAGCGGAAGTTCTGATCATTCTGCTGATTTTTGGAGCATTGGCGTACCTGATTGTTTACATAATTAAATTGATAAAGGATAAGAAAAATCGGGCTGAAAACGGATGGAGATTCATAATCAACCCAATTTGTGCGGCGTGTGTTCTGTACTTTGCATTTACAGTTTCCTGCGGAATCAACTACTCCCGGTATCCATTTGCACAAACCTGCGGCCTTGATGTCAGAACGTCCTCCAAAACAGAATTGATTGCACTGTGCAACGAACTGGCAGATGGAGTAAATACGCTGAGAACAGAAGTGAAAACGGATGGAAACTCCGTCATGAAACTAAACAATGAAAATATTTACGGGACGGCAAAAGAAGCGCAAACAGCGTATAACAAGATCAGTGCGGATTATCCTCTTTTGCGCGCAGGCTACGGCGAACCAAAGCCGGTCTTCGGCTCACGGCTGATGTCCTACTGCAATATTACAGGCATATTTTTTCCGTTTACCTTTGAAGCGAATGTAAACATAGACGTGCTCGACTATTCGATTCCGGTGACCATGTGCCATGAGCTCTCGCATCTGCGCGGATATATGCGCGAGGACGAAGCCAATTTCATCGGGTACCTGGTGTGTGAAAAAAGCGATAACGCGGACTTTCAATATTCAGGGGATATGCTTGCCTTTATTTATGCCTCCAACGCGCTTTATGCTACGGACAGTAACGCAGCTAACATAGTTTATTCTAAGCTGAGTGACGGAGTAAAACGTGACTTAGCAAACAATGCGGCGTATTGGAAGCAGTTTGAGGGGCCGGTTGCCAGTGCCGCCAACACTGTGAATGACCAATACCTAAAGGCCAACAGGCAGGAGGACGGAGTAAAGAGCTACGGCAGAATGGTCGACCTACTGCTCGCCGAATTTAGAGCAAAAAAAGAAGCCCGCTGAAGCGGGCTTCTTTTTTATATTACGAGGGCACTCTGAATATATATGGCTTGTTGGCAACCGTAGGATCGAGTGTTGCAAAACGATAGCCTTCTTTTTGAAGCGTTTCGATAATTTTCGGCATTTGAGAAAGTGTGTTTCCTTTAAACTTAGTATTGTGAAACAAAACGACCGAATGTTTATGTCCATGAACTCCCTTGATGGTCTGGGTGTAAATCGACTGAGCCGTTGAACCATGTTCAGCATCGCCGGAGCTAACATTCCAATCGTAATAAGTATAGCCGCGTCTGTCCATTTCATCAATAATGGCCTTGGCCGTTTTGCTGTTGTGTGAATTGATACTTCCGCCGGCAAAGCGGTAAATGTGTGTATCAACACCGGTTGCACTTAAAAGAAGGTCGTGCATTCTCGCAAAATCGTCCAGAAAAGCGACGGGTGTAGCATAAATCTTATCGTACTGGTGTGTGTAGGAATGAACCCCGACCACACTTCCACGATTAACAATCTCCTTCATTTCTTTGATGCTCTGTGCATCGGTCTTACCGATTAAAAAGAAGGTTGCTTTTACTTTATAACGGTCCAGCACATCCAGAAGCGGAATGGTCAAATCAGACGGGCCGTCATCAAAAGTCAGATAAACCACTTTGCCATCGTCTTCAGCGGCAGGCTCAACTTTTTCAGCATACAATTTAGGGTACATTCCCTGATAGATTGAAGGATCCATCGGCGGTGCAGCCGAAGAAACAACGGAGTTTGACGAAGCGGAAGAATGTGATGAAACGGCAGAAGATGATGAGGATTCGGCAGTTCGTGAACTCGGCTTTGACGAATTGGGCTTCAAAGCCGACGAGCTTACGGATGAATGTGATGAAGCTGGGGCTGACTGTGTAACTGTACCCATCGTCTTCTTCGACAGCCCCATCATAGCAAAAGAATCCGTTAATGCAAAAGTTGCTGCTCCCACAGAAAAAACAAGAAGAATAATTGCGGTCACAATTAAAATATGCCTTGTTTTTATATTTACTTTTCTATATCTGCGGCTTTTCATATCACACGTTCCTCGTCAAATTCCATCAAAATTCTGTTTATGTTTACATTATATGCGTATTCAGCATGAAATGACAGTTAAAAATTTGTAATGATTTTAAATTTTTTTAATGTTAACAGCTATTTTTCATAGAAAGGTCGACTCCCCGTTTCCCAAATCCGCTTGAGTTCGGTGATTACGGGCTCTCTGCCGTAAACGCAAAAGTATCCGAACAACTTAAAGCAGTTCGGATACTTATCAAACAATCCACTAATTCCCATTTAATTTGAAGATGCCCCACTGGAGGCATTACTTGTGACGGTGTCCGGGTCAGGGCCTTTGCTGACAACAATAACCACTTTTGAGCCATAAGCCATTTGGCTTCCCTCTTTTACGTCCTTGTAGCCAATTACCATTCCCTGTGCAATCCTGGGGTTGTATTCTTCAATTTTGGTCGGAACGAAACTTGCTGATGTAACCGCAGTAGAAGCTTCCGCAAGTGTTTTCCCGGCGATTGACGGCAAAGTTCGGACGGCAGCGCCCTCACTGACAACAACAACAATAGCTGTTCCCTTGGCCATTTGTGTGCCCGGCGCTGGCGACTGGGAAATAATACTGCCCTCCGGGATTGTATCGCTGANNGCACCTGATATTCCGAATCTCCGGATGCTGCGCTTGATGCCGAAAGATCTTCATAATTTTGCCCGATTAAGCTTGGAGCGGCAATCTGACCGGAATCCGAAGATTCCTCGGAACTAAGTAGGGCATCGCTTGAGTCAGTGGAATCAACCTGTGAAGTTTCCGAAGTGAGAGCCGCTGCTCCACCGGGGTCGGAATTGGAAATCCAAATAATCCCGACGATTGTAAATACAATGAGCGCTGCCACACAGGTGAGAATGACCCACACAAAGCTTGGAACACCTTTTTTACCGCTTTCCTCTTCAGGTTCAGCGGTATACGGCGGCGCTATTTTATTAATTCTTTGCGTTTCCTCAATATTCGCTGTAACCGTTGGCGCGGCGGAAAGTTCTGCGCGCAGCCGCTCAAAACTCGGTGTACGTTTATCGGGTGAAACCTGCAGTGCATTGGCCATCGCGGTCACAACGTGGGGAGGCAAACTACGCATAATGCTTGTTGGAATCATCAAGCGTGAATCTGTGCGTCGCTTTAACGCATCCTGGGGCATCGTTCCGGTTAAAGTAAAAAAAAGCGAAGAAGCAAACCCGTAAACGTCTGTTGCCTCATTCGGCACATAATCCATGACATACTGTTCGATTGCCGCACAGCCGGCAACCATATCCGGCGGCAGGTCGGTATCCATCCTGCGCACGGCACCAATACAGAAGCTGCCAAGCTTCATTTTGCCGTCCTTCATAATGCTTAAGGTGTCCGGAGAAATCCCAAGATGTCGGATTCCTGCAGCGTGCAGTGCGCTCAGTGCGCTCAGTACCGGCATAAAAAGTTGTCGTGCGACATTCCAGTTAAGGCTGCCGCCGCTGCGCTCCACAAAATAGCGCAGCGTGATGCTCTCGTTCCACTCTGAAACAGTGTACGCCGTGTGGTTCTCTTCAAAAATATCATAGATTTGAACGATTGAGGAAAGCTCACGCATGTGGGCAACTTCCCTTGAATAAGTTAAAAATCCGGTAAGGCATTCGTTAAAGGTAACTTCGCTGCCGCCGATTACACGAACACTCTCTCCGCTGTCGGAGCGTTCACTCAACGTTTGAGGAAAGAACTCACGCAGTTCAATCGGTATATTGAGAACCGTATCGTAGCCGATATAAGTAATCCCTTCGCCGTTGCTTTTCTTTGCGCGCCCGACGATATATCTCTGCTGTAATTTCGTTCTATAGGGAAGCGCATGGCGCATTTGAGGCTCGGCAGAACTAAAGCCGCAATTCGGGCACTCGGTTTTACCGTTTGTATCGGACATACAGTTCATACATAGGTTTTCAAAGCCTGTCATCTTGCTTCCTCCATGTTCTACACAATATGGAAAAACTTACTATTATTCTTACTCATCCACATCCGGATTATCCCAATTGTTCCAAACATTTTGTACATCGTCATTATCATCAAGGGCGTCAAGCAGACGTTGCATCTTCGTGATGGACTCTTCTTCCGTCAAAGCGGTATAAGTGTTGGGAACCATTTCGACCTCTGCCGAAACAAATTCATAACCTTTTTTCTCAAGATCATCACGCACAGCGCTGAAATCATCGGATTCTGTGTAAATTACAAAAACATCCTCGTCACCTTGAAAATCAGAGGCTCCCGCTTCGAGGCAGTCTTCCATAACCTTGTCCTCGTCCTGTCCTTCTTTTTCAATGATGATAACCCCTTTGGGGGCAAACATAAAGGAAACACAGCCGCTGGTGCCAAGATTCCCGCCAAATTTGTCAAAATAATGGCGGACATCGCCCGCGGTACGGTTGCGGTTGTCTGTCAAAGTCTCCACAATAACAGCTACGCCGTTAGGGCCATAGCCTTCGTAAGTAATATTTTCGTATTTTGTATCATCACCGTCACCTGCTGCTTTTTTAATAATGCGCTCAATGTTATCATTCGGCACATTGTTTGCCTTAGCCTTAGCGATACAATCTTTTAATTTTGAGTTCGTGTTCGGGTCCGGGCCGCCGCCCTCTTTAACTGCCACCGCCAATTCGCGGCCTATTTTTGTAAAAACCTTTGCTTTCGCACCATCTGTTTTTTCTTTTTTACGTTTAATATTATTCCATTTTGAATGACCTGACATATTTTAGTCCTCCCAAATAATAATGCTACACTTTATGATATCACAATTTACTTTTGATAGCAAGCGCGAGGTCCTTTGCAGATTTCGCAGCAGCAGCAAAGGTTTGGCAGCCTTTATCAGAATCCGTACCGGCCCACACGGCCCTGCCTTCAATAGAAGTGTTCATAACTGAAAAAACCATTTTCAACTGCCGTGAAATAATGTCGGCACCGTCCAGGTCCAATGAACCCGCTGTCACAAGCAGTGCGGCAAGCTTATGCTTTTCAATCGGAGGTCTTAAGCCGAGCGAAAAACGCGCCGAAAAATACCGCTGTGTGCGGTCGACAATTGCCTTGAGCGGTGCTGGGAAACTGAGGTTGTAAACCGGCGTGGCAACCACAATGACATCCGCGCCGCGAAGCAGGCTGTCGATTTCATCGAAATCAGCTATACTGCATTTCTCCGCTGTTGTACAGACATTGCAGGCATTGCACGGGGCAATATTGCGCTCGAATGCGTTTACGCTCTGGATTTTAGCATTGGGAAACGGTTCCAAGAAGGCCTCCAGCAGCCGTGCTGTGGTACCGCTTTTGTGTGGGGAACCAAAAAGCACGAGAATCTGTTTTTGCCCGCATAATTGTTCTTTCATCACAGTATTTTCAGGCATACAATCACCCCTCGTCTATTAATATAACCGAAAAATTACCATAATGGTGCACACAGGAACCGAATTCCCATCATCTGAATTGAACTATATATTATCATTTACCTGTGTGAATAACAATATATAACAAAATATAATATTTATTTTACCACATCTACTGTAGTCCAAAAACCCAACATCAGAGCTACTGTGCGAAATTCCGCATGACTTGTGTGCCGCTTCTCCTACCGGACAATTGTGATAACCAGAAGATTTAACATTCGAGTGCTTGACAATGAAGTTGATTTTGAATTAAAATATGATAATATCATATTATAGAAGATTATAAATTTAGAAACGGTGGCGGCTTATGAAAGTGGGTTTAGACGTTGGTTCCACTACAATTAAATGTGTAGTGATGGACGACGAAAACAGAATTATATATAAGTCCTATGAGAGGCATTATTCTCAGATTACACAAAAGATGGCAGAATTTCTCACAAAAATCAAGCAGGAAATCCTTCACGGAGAAGCTGCAAAACTGACGGTTTCAGGCTCGGCCGGCATGGGTATTTCAGAGTCCTGCAAATTACCTTTTGTTCAGGAGGTTTACGCAACACGGATTGCAATCGGCAAGTTAATTCCCGACGCCGATGTGATTATTGAGCTGGGCGGAGAAGACGCAAAAATGCTGTTTTTGTCCGGTGGAACCGAAGTTCGCATGAACGGCTCCTGCGCTGGCGGAACGGGAGCATTTATTGACCAGATGGCAACACTTCTGAACATTTCGCTTGATGACATGGACAAACTGGCCGAACAGTACGAAAAAATATATACGATTGCTTCCCGCTGCGGCGTATTTGCTAAATCGGATGTACAGCCCTTGTTGAATCAGGGTGCCCGAAAAAGTGATATTTCAGCGAGCATTTTTGCCGCTGTAGCCAATCAGACCATTGCGGGGCTGGCACAGGGCAGGCGCATCGCCGGCAAGGTCATCTATCTTGGCGGGCCGCTTACTTTTTTGCCACAGCTGCGCGTCAGTTTTAACAAAGCGCTGAAAACGGAAGGCATATGCCCGGAAAATTCGTTATACTTTGTTGCGATGGGCGCAGCGCTGAACAGCGACACTGAAACGGATCTTGATACTGCACTGAAAAGTATCGCAACGTATGGGACTACTTCCAATTTTCTATCAATTCCTCCGCTGTTTAAAAGTCAGGCGGATTATGATGAATTTGCGAAACGCCACGCTGAATGCAAGGCACCGCGAGGTGATGTGGAAAGCTACACCGGCGACGCATACCTTGGAATTGACGCGGGCTCTACCACAGTAAAAGCTGTGCTGCTCGGAAAAGACGGCGAGGTCCTGAACTCGATTTACCGCAGCAATTCAGGCAACCCGGTACCCATTGTTCGGGAATACCTGCTTGACCTGTACACCCGCTACCCGAACATTCATATTGCGGCGGGCGCGGTGACCGGCTATGGCGAAGAACTTTTGAAAAACGCATTCAGCATTGACTTTGGAATTGTTGAAACCGTCGCCCACTTTACCGCTGCAAAATGCTTTTTGCCGAACGTTGATTTTGTAATCGACATCGGTGGGCAGGATATGAAATGCTTTAAGATACGTCATGGTGCGATTGACAATATTTTTCTCAATGAAGCTTGTTCTTCCGGGTGTGGTTCATTTTTACAAACCTTCGCAAACACGCTCGGGTATGAAATAGAAGATTTTGCAAAGCTTGGCCTGTTTGCAAAGCACCCGGTGGATTTGGGATCGCGATGCACCGTATTCATGAACTCGCAGGTAAAGCAGGCGCAGAAGGATGGTGCGACAACAGAAGATATTTCGGCCGGACTTTCCGTTAGTGTTGTTAAAAATGCGATTTACAAGGTTATCCGCGCTGCCTCCGCCGAGGAACTCGGCAGAAATATTGTTGTGCAGGGCGGTACTTTCTTGAACGAAGCGGTTCTGCGCGTGTTTGAGAATGAATTAGGCGTCAACGTTTCCCGCCCAGACATTTCCGGTTTGATGGGTGCTTACGGTGCGGGTATTTACGCCAGAAGCAAATCAACCGGCGAAAGCAGCATCATTCAAAAAGAAGAGCTGGTTGACTTTAAACACGAAGTAAAAGTGACATCCTGTGGATTGTGCAGCAACAACTGCCGCCTAACAATCAATGTTTTTGGCGGAAACCGCCGTTTTATTGGCGGAAACCGCTGTGAAAAGCCGGTGACAAAGCGTTCGTCAAACGATGAGCTTAATATGTATGCCTTCAAACTCAAGACCCTGACAGCCTATCAGCCAGTCAAAGGTTCGCGAGGCAAAATCGGGATACCGATGGGTCTGAATATGTACGAGCTGCTGCCGTTCTGGCATGCGTTCTTTACGAGCTTAGGCTTTGAGGTGGTGCTGTCACCGATGTCCAACCGGGAGCTGTACATCAACGGGCAAAGCACCATTCCGTCCGACACGGTATGCTTCCCCGCAAAACTGATGCACGGCCATGTGATGGCACTGATCGACGAGGGCGTTGAAAATATTTTTTACCCTTGTATGACATATAATTTTGAAGAAGGTCTGGGCGATAACCATTACAATTGCCCGGTAGTTGCTTATTATCCTGAGGTCATCTCTGCGAATATGAGCGCTCTAAAAGGCCATCATTTCATCCACGATTATGTGGGGATTCACCGTAAACGCGACTTTCCGATTAAGATGCACGCGATACTTGAAAAGTACTTTGACGGTATTTCATTCATTGAAGTGAAGAGGGCTGCAAAAGCAGCTTACGCAGAGCACGAGAACTATTTTGAAAGAATCCGTGCAAAGGGCAGCGAGATGATTGCCGAAGCCGAAAAGCAAAACAAACAAATTATCGTCCTGTGCGGAAGACCTTACCACCTTGACCCCGAAATTAACCACGGCATTGACAAGCTGATTACGAGCCTTGGCGCTGCATTGATTACCGAAGATGTTTTAAGCTATAAAGTGAAGCGCTTCCCCACCGATGTGCTTAATCAATGGACTTATCACGCGAGGCTGTACGCGGCGGCGGAATACATTGGCGACAAGCCGGACATGAATTTGGTACAGCTTGTTTCGTTTGGGTGCGGCGTTGACGCTATCACTACCGATGAAGTTCGCCGTATTTTGGAAGCCAACGATAAAATATATACCCAAATTAAAATAGATGAAATCACTAATTTAGGCGCAGTTAAAATCAGACTTCGCAGCCTGTTTGCCGCGCTGGAAAGCTGAGGTAAAACCTTTGGCAGAACTTACATTCAGCAGTGACGGGCGGTTACTGTTTACCAAAGAAATGAAAAAGGAATATACCATATTATGCCCAATGATGGCGCCGATTCACTTTCAACTGATTGTGAACGTACTGAATAACTGTGGGTACAACATTGAGCTTTTGACAAATGACGGTCCAAATGTGGTGCAGGAGGGTTTGAAGTATGTTCATAATGATACCTGCTACCCTGCTTTGCTTGTTATCGGCCAATTTATTGACGCGCTGCATTCCGGAAAATACGACCTTGACCGCACTGCGCTGATCATCACCCAAACGGGCGGCGGCTGCCGCGCCTCAAACTATATCCACTTACTGAGAAAAGCACTCAAAAAGGCCGGTTTAGAAAAGATACCGGTTGTTTCGCTGAATATGTCAGGGCTGGAAAATAACCCCGGCTTTAAGCTTACGCTGCCGATGCTGAGGAAGTTCATTGCCGCTTTGGTTTACGGTGATGCGCTGATGCTGCTTGACAACCAAACAAAAGCATATGAAGTGAACCATGGCGAAAGTAAGCGCATGGTGGAAAAATGGATTGACCTTCTGACCAAGCAATTCAATCAAGGGCAGGGGCTGTCCCTAAAACAGCAAACACAGAATTTGAATAAAATTGTAAAAGAATTTGCACAGATAAAAACTGATCGCCACCCGAAAATCAAGGTCGGTGTGGTCGGCGAAATTTATGTGAAATATTCCGCACTCGGCAACAATCATTTGGAGGATTTTTTGCACGAACAGGATTGTGAGGTCAATGTGCCGGGTATCCTGAATTTTGCGTTGTTTAAGGTTGACAACCGTCTTGAGGACATCAAGCTTTACGGCGGTAACTCCGCAAAATTTATGATTGTGAAAGCACTGATGGACTATCTGTTAAAGATGCAGAACATCTTGATTCGCGCTGTGAAAACCGAACCGAAATTCCTGGCTCCTGTGACTTATGCTCACACAAAGAGCCTTGTAAAAGATGTAATCGGCTATGGCAATAAGATGGGCGAAGGCTGGTTGTTAACCGCCGAAATGCTTGAGCTTGTCGAGCAGGGCTACGAAAATATTGTTTGTACACAGCCGTTCGGCTGCCTGCCTAATCATATCTGCGGCAAAGGTATGATACACCGTATTAAAGCCGTTGACGAACGCTCGAACATTGTTCCAATTGATTACGACCCCAGTGCAACCCGTGTGAATCAGGAAAACCGGATAAAATTAATGCTTGCCGTTGCAAAAGAAAAACTTGTAACGGGAAAAAATGTATAATTTTTTTGTTATACAATTATTTATTGTATAATTTTGTAAATCTGTACAAAATGTCTTGTAATAATTCCATGAAAGGTGTATTATTTATTTATATTTAGTCGAATCATCCCACCAAGCAAGTAAAATAGCAAACCTGCTGAAAAGCAGCGACGCAAAGTCAAGGGGCTAAACTTGTGAAAGCATGCCAGCCGACTGCACTCGTTATGGCTTTCACCGTATTTTACTTCGGTGATGCCGCCATAGAACAATTGGGGGTTGAAGTCTTGAAAATTAAGCACTATTTGATTATTCCTGTTGCATTTATCCCATCAATTATTGTATTCTTATTGCAAACACCTCATTTTTCAAGACAAAATCTTACTTTTAATGATTTAATATTTCCTATTATTGTTCTTTTGGTCTCCTTGTTATTTGTTTGGAGCAGGTACTTCATCAATCCGGCGATAGATTTTTTGAGTACCATTCAGCGTGTGATCCGCGGCGATTACCGTGCAAGGTTTTCCTGTGATGAAAAAAATGAGGGCTTTTACAAATTGTCGCTTTCCTTTAACCAGTTCATGACGATTGTTGAAAAACAAACTGACGAATTGGTTGAAAACCGGCATTTGCAAAATCAAATGCTGGAAAATGAGAAGATTTATCGATCCGCACTCGAGCTGACATGTGAACGCGTCTTTGAAGCAGACTTGATTCACAACAAGCTGATTTACGGTCAAGAGATTTACAACCGTACATTCCCTTTTTTGAAAACAGAATTATATGGCGATATTGTAGAGTCAATTACTGAAAACGCGATTTATTACGAGGACGTTGACAAATTCCGCAAAGCGTTGAACCGTCAGAATTTGATACATTTGTTTACCACAACTGATACAACCGAAGTAAATGTGGAATATCGGCAAGTAAATGAAAGCGGCGAAAATGTTTGGCTTTCTGCAACAATCATTCACTTAAGTGAAGACGATAATCACGACCTCAAGGTGATTGGCTATGTTAAAAATATTGATGCGCGCAAGCGCAGTGAACTGGAAATTTTGAAACAATCACAAAGAGACGGCTTGACCAGCCTATACAACAAGGTATTTACGCAGTCGCTGATTGAAAACTATCTGTTGAGCGAGGGCAATTCCGGCAAGCACGCTGCCATTATGCTTGATGTTGACAACTTCAAGCACATTAACGACACGTTCGGGCATATACAAGGTGATGCTGCACTGCTTCAAGTTGCAGAAAAGCTACAGGGACTTTTCCGCTCCTCCGACATCGTCGGCAGAATCGGCGGTGACGAGTTCTTCATTCTGTTAAAAAATTATGTTTCTCCCGATAAATTGG
This sequence comes from Ruminococcaceae bacterium UBA1865, assembly GCA_002338255.1. Classification (GTDB taxonomy): domain Bacteria; phylum Bacillota; class Clostridia; order Oscillospirales; family Acutalibacteraceae; genus Caproiciproducens. Next base: position 19,219 of record DDHX01000016.1, read on the forward strand.
CCGAAAAGCTGACCGCAGTATGCGATTTATTTAAAGATATCTTTTTAGATGAAAGCGGAGAATACAGAATATCCGGAAGTATTGGTGTTTCGCTCTACCCGGAAGATGGAAAAAGCTATACTACACTTTATGAAAAAGCTGACCATGCACTGTATTATACCAAAGAGCACGGCAAAAATTGCTATTCGATTTACAATAATAATTTTGGTGATAAGATTCATAAGCCGCCAGTGGATTTAGCAATGGTTAAGAATACTGATTTTCAATCTGTGCCCAAAGACACACAAATAAAGGACTTAGCGTAACATCATACAGCAAACATAAAAGCAAAATAATCAATAGAGAAATCGGAGTATTTGAATGAGAAAACAGCTCAACGAATTTAAAGAATTCGCAATGCGGGGCAATGTGATGGATTTGGCAGTCGGTGTTGTCATCGGCGGCGCCTTTGGCAAAATTGTATCCGCACTTGTTACAAACATTATTATGCCCTTGCTTTCGCTGATAACAGGCAGGGTTAATCTGGCTGCACTGTCAGCTTCCATTCCGGCAGCGTTTGGCGGAAAACCGATTCTTATTACATACGGCGTATTTTTGCAAGCAGTACTTGATTTTATTGCAATCGCCTTTTCTATTTTCATTGTCATTAAGGCGATGAACAAGCTGAAAAGAAAAAAGGAAGACGTACCACCTCCCCCACCCCAGCCAAGTAAAGAAGAACTTTTACTGACGGAAATCCGTGATTTACTGAAGAATAAATAATTGAAACGGCCGATGTAAATAAATGCATCGGCCGTTTTTTAGCTATTTTGTTACCTATTCCACTTTTCACTTAGAGCATTAATCTGATCGGCAAACTTCGCAAGTTCCTTGTTTGCCCCACCCNNGACCTGTAAAAGTCGTTTTCCGGCCTCCATCAAGCGGCCAAACGGTGCTGAATATTTTGACCCCTTCGCGATTTGAGCGTGATTCTCTTGAGGTACAATGCCCTTGTCAAGTACTTGATTATCCACCAAATCAAATACAGATTCAAAATTAGGGGCAATAGCATTGTAGCCAAGGTGATTTAATTCATCAGTAAAAGCTTCACAGATGCTCAATTCTCCATGAACAACGAATACACGTTGGGGCTTTGGTTCAAACGCTTGAACCCATTTGAGCAAGCCGGTTCTGTCAGCATGGGCTGAAAGTGCTCTAAAATTATAAATATGTGCCTGAACCGTAATTTCTTCTCCAAACAGCTTAACTTTATCGACCCCGTCAATAATCATTCGTCCGAGTGTACCGTTTGCCTGATAGCCAACAAATACAATGGCACATTCCGGCCGCCATAAATTGTGTTTAAGGTGGTGTCGTATTCTGCCGGCCTCACACATACCGCTGGAGGAAATAATCACTTTAGGGATCTTGTCCATATTCAGCGCTTTGGATTCGTCAACGCTTGCACAGATATTTAAATTAGGAAATTGAATCGGTGCAAATCCCGCATTAATGACTTTTATAGTCTCTTCGTCAGCATAACCTGTCAAATTACCGCTGTAAACCTTTGTAGCCTCAGCCGCAAGCGGACTGTCGACATAAACAGGAAAATTAAGATTGCTTTTTACCAGCTTTCGTTCTTTAATCTCGCGAATATAATAGAGCAGTTCCTGCGTGCGACCGACCGCAAAGCTTGGAATAACGACGTTTCCTCCAGCCGACAGCGTTTTATCAAAAATATCAGCGAGCTCTGAAACATAATCTTCCACTCTTTCGTGCTCCCGGTCGCCATAGGTTGATTCCATCACCACATAATCTGCTTGCTTAATATACTGCGGATCGCGAATAATCGGTTGCTTACTGTTGCCGATATCTCCTGAAAAAACAACTTTTTTCGTTTCTCCGTCCTCAGTCAGCCACATCTCAATGGAAGCTGAACCGAGTAAATGCCCCGCGTCGATGAAACGGAAACGCACGCCCTCACAAAGGTCGATCATCTCGCCGTAATTGTAAGGCCTTAATCTTGACAGCGTTTGCTGTGCATCCTCAACAGTATAGATTGGCTCTTCCAATTCCCTGCCTGCACGCTTACTCTTGCGATTTTCGTTAATTGCATCCATTTCCTGAATGTGCGCGCTGTCGCGCAGCATGATGGAAAGCAGGTTGCAGGTTGCTCCGGTAGCATACAACTTTCCGTCATAGCCATTTTTCACAAGTAGAGGAAGCCTGCCGCTGTGATCAATATGGGCATGGGTTACGATTACATAATCAATCTGACTTGCGTAAAAGGGAAGTTTGTGGTTGTCGTCCTCGTCCGAGCCCTGCTGCAAGCCGCAGTCAATTAGAATTTTTTTGCCGTTTACCATCAGGCAGTGACAGCTTCCGGTTACTTCTTTGTCTGCGCCATAAAAAATCAGTTGCATCGCAATTCCTCCGTTTATTTTAAATTTGATAATACAATTTCAATCGGGCAATGATCACTGCCCATTACTTCCGGATGGATGCTGCTTTCCTCTATCTTATCCTTCAAACCGTCCGATACGAGGAAATAGTCGATGCGCCAGCCGACGTTTTTATCACGCGCATGAAACATGTACGACCACCATGTATAAGCATCCTTCTCCTCCGGATGCAGGTAACGAAAACTGTCCGTAAAGCCAGCTGCAAGCAATTCAGTCATCTTTTCGCGTTCCTCATTGGAAAATCCCGCGTTGCCAACGTTGCTTTTCGGATTTTTCAGGTCGATTTCGTTATGAGCAACATTCATATCGCCGCACACCACAACCGGTTTTTTTTCGTCCAACTGTTTTAAGTATGTCCTGAAAGCAACCTCCCAACTCATGCGGTAATCAATCCGCGCTAAATCCCGCTGTGCATTGGGCGTATATACCGTGACAAGATAAAAATCTTCAAATTCAAGCGTAATAGAACGTCCTTCTCCAATATGTTCCTCGGCATTAATGTCACAATTCACGGAAATCGGCTCCATCCGGGTGAAAATTGCCGTACCGGAATACCCTTTTTTCACGGCGGAGTTCCAATACTGCTTGTATCCCGGCAGAATAATTTCGGCTTGTTCCGGCTGCATTTTTGTTTCCTGAATACACACTGCGTCGGCATCGGCTGCACTGAAAAAATCCATAAAACCTTTATTCAGACAGGCGCGCAGTCCATTCACATTCCATGATATTATTTTCACCCTTTTATCCCCCTAAACTTTTCTCTTGTATTTTATTATTTTCTCCCGTATTTTGCTCTGTTTATCGTGCTTTATTTTTATTATTATATCATATTTTAGAATAAAATAGTAAACATAAATTGAACACACAAATTGCATTTACACGCCATAAAAAATGGAGGATGCTGAAAAGCGTCCTCCATTTGATGAACAAAAACTTCCGTCTATTCCTTTTTAATTACTGCGTATTCCTATAGAATAGGCATCGGATTATTTTCAAACTGTGTTTTCTGATTTTGTGCAGATTCCTGCTGTTGTTTTTCGGCTGCCCTTTTTGCCAGTTCCTCCTGCTCCTCTGATTTGGTAATGGTGCCTGCAGCTACAAGCTTGTCCATCTGCATTTCACTTAAGCCTGAAAGATTTGTTTGTTGTGTTGTACTTGTATCCGTGGTCTTTGCGGTGGCCTTCGCTGTCGCTTCAGTTGCTGACAACTGCGCCGTATCCCCTGAATTTTGCTGATTTGTACCATTTTCCGCTGTCGTTTTGCCGCCCACGGATATCACCGAATTGGCCTGCTGCATGGCTGCCCTTGCCTGCGTGCTTATTTCCACCGTATCCGTTCTGGCGCTTTGAGTACCGTCCGCCTTCTTCTCATTATCGGAATCCGAAGTTTTTACTACGTTGTTTGTATACACAGATGTAGTGCTAAGATAGGGATCGTAGTCGCTGTTTATCCCTTGTATCATAAGATACTTCCTCTCTATTTTCCATTCAACAATTTAAAATTACCATAATTATACAATATATTTTTAGATTATACACCTGTAATGTGATGCTTATGTGAAAATATGCGATTTTCTCATAGATAAAAATGTTTTTTCTTGAACGTTAGTGCGATACACGCTATAATAGTAAGATACTTTAATCAGAATATGGAGGAAAATATATGAAAAATCCAATTGTTACTATTGAAACCAATAAAGGTACTATTAAGGTTGAACTTTACCCTCAGGTTGCTCCAAACACCGTAAATAATTTTATTTCCCTTGTCAAAAAAGGTTTTTATGACGGAACAATTTTCCATCGCGTCATTCCCGGATTTATGATCCAGGGCGGAGATCCGGACGGTACGGGCATGGGTGGCCCGGGCTACAGCATTAAGGGCGAGTTCAGCGGCAACCATTTCCAAAACGATTTGAAGCATACAAGGGGAGTTCTCTCCATGGCGCGCTCCATGAGCCCAAACAGCGCAGGTTCACAGTTCTTCCTCATGACGGCAGACGCTCCGCACCTCGACGGCCAGTATGCAGCTTTCGGCAAGGTAATTGAAGGAATTGAGGAAGCAGACCGCATTGTAGCGGTACGCCGAAACTCAAGTGATAGACCCCTCGAAGAAGAGGCAATGAAAACCGTTACGGTCGAAACCTTTGGAGAGGAATACGGTGAACCGGAGAAATATTAAGTAATACAAGGAGTACGGATGTCTATTTTTAAAAAATTTATCAGGTATTATAAACCATATCGACCAATATTCTACTTTGACATGTTTTGTGCACTGATTGTTTCAGCAATTGACGTTGCATTCCCACAAATTTTAAACTGGCTAACAAAGGGTCTGTTTGCCCAAGGCACGCAAATTATTTTACACAGTCTGCCATGGATTGCGCTGGGACTTTTAGTGATGGAGCTGATACGCGTCGGCGGCCAATATTTTATTACCAGCTGGGGTCATATTATGGGTGCAAGAATGGAAAGCAACATGCGACAGGATTTGTTTGACCACTTTCAACGCCTTTCGTTTTCCTACTATGACCGCAACAATACCGGTGAAATGATGAGTAAGCTTGTTTCGGACTTGTTCGACATCAGCGAGCTTGCTCATCACGGCCCGGAAAACATCTTGATTTCCATGCTGAAAATTGTTGGAAGCTTCGCACTGATGATGTTCATCAGTGTACCAATGACGCTCATTTTAATTGCTGTTACGATTGTAATGATTATTTTCAGCATTTCCAAAAACAAAAAAATGCGCGCGGTGTTTATGGATAACCGCAAGAAAATTGCCGGCGTCAACTCCCGCGTGCAGGACAGTCTTGCCGGTATTCGCGTGGTAAAAAGCTTTGCGAACGAAGAACTGGAACATGAAAAGTTCAGTGAAAGCAACCTGAAATTTTTGGATTCCAAGGAAAGCAGCTACCGTGTCATGGGTGGCTTTCGGGCGGGTACCTCATTTTTTGAGGGTCTGCTTTTTATCACCGTTCTAATCAGCGGAGGGCTTTTTATTGCACACGGCACTTTGCAAATTACTGATTTGGCGGTATACGCACTCTACATCAATATCATTATTAACCCAATCGATATATTAATTGAATTCACCGAACAGTTTCAAAAAGGCTATTCCGGGTTTAAACGGTTTATTGAAGTTATTGAAACAAATCCGGATATTGTCGACCAACCTGATGCAACCGAGCTCACAGATGTAAAAGGGCAAATCGAGTATCGGAATGTATCGTTCAGCTATGATGATGCCAATACTGTACTGGACGACATTAATATTTCAATTGCCGCANNCAGGCAAAACTGTTGCTCTTGTCGGCCGGTCGGGCGGCGGCAAAACAACGCTTTGCTCCCTTGTACCCCGTTTTTACGATGTTAGCTCCGGAAAGGTCCTTGTAGACGGCCACGATGTACGCAGTATTAAGTTAAGTTCGCTGCGCAACACCATCGGCATTGTACAGCAGGATGTTTATATGTTCGCGGGCAGTGTTAAGGAGAATATCATGTACGGCAAACCCAACGCAACGGATGGAGAAATTATGGAAGCGGCGAAAAATGCTAATATCCATGATTTTATTATGAGTCTTGACGACGGCTACGATACATATGTCGGCGAACGC
>DDHX01000038.1 GCA_002338255.1 Ruminococcaceae bacterium UBA1865
AACGTCATTCGTTTGGGCATCAGCTACAACAATTTCGACTTACTGGAGGACGGTTACGGGATTAACCTGCGCGCGCTTTCCGTTTTTGCCGCACAAACCTACCGTGACGACCCGTGCGAAGTATTTATTCCCCATATTCTGGACGAAAATCAGTATGACCCCGTCGATATTCCTCTCGCCGCAAAAATGCATAAAGCAATGGCGATTATACAATTCAAGGTGGAAGGGCAGCTCATCCAAAAGCACCCCGAGTACCACATGGATGATCGAATTCTGCTTGATAAAATTGATTTTTCAAAAGGAACGGTACGGTATGACGGAAAGGAATATCCGCTGTGCGACACACTCTTCCCCACTGTTAATCCTCAAGATCCGCTTGCGCTGACCCACGCGGAAACGGAACTGATGAAGACCATTGCCTCGTCGTTCCGCCNNGAAAACCATATTCGTTTTTTATACTCCCATGGCAGCATGTATTTGCGCATCAACTCCACGCTGCTTTACCACGGCTGTATTCCGCTGACCGAAGACGGCAGCCTTGATCAGATTGTTTTAAACGGCGAAACTCACGCCGGACGCGAGTACTTCGAATACCTTGACCGTGTTGCACGCAGCGCATATTTTGCCCCGTACGGTTCTGCGGAACAGGAAACCTCCCGCGATTTTATGTGGTATCTGTGGTGCGGCGCAAAGTCTCCGCTGTTCGGCAAGACGAAGCTCGCTGCGTTTGAGCGCTATTTCATCGACGACCCTGCAACGCACCATGAGGAAATGAATCCGTACTACACCTTCATGGAACACCGCAAGACCTGTGAAATGATTTTGCATGAGTTCGGTCTGAGCGCCAAATCGTCCCATATTATCAACGGCCATGTTCCGGTCAAAGAGGGCGAAAACCCTGTGAAAGCCGACGGCCTTCTATTCATGATTGACGGCGGTATTTCAAAGGCCTACCAGTCGCAAACCGGTATCGGCGGCTACACCTTTATTGCCAACTCGCGCTATCTGGCACTGGCAGAGCACAAGCCGCTTAAAGCAGGCTGCACCGTCTGTGAAAACTCTCCGACGGTCATGGTTGTGGAAGCCATTAAAAAGCGTGTAACCGTTGCGGACACCGACAACGGCGCTGAACTGAACCGGCAAATTGAAGAGCTGACCGCCCTTCTGCAAGCCTACCGTAGCGGCACAATTAAAGAGAAATAAGCAGGACGAGAAAATGCTTTCGTCAGTATTCAAAAGGAGCAAAAACAATATGAAACGATTTGTTTTGGTACTTTTTGCAATTTCTCCCTTGGCAATCGGATATTGGCTTAGTTACGCACTGCAAAAATTCAATTGGGCAGGCGGCATTCCTTTCATGATCAGCATCTTATTCTTAGTCTATTGGTTTTTGATCGGTTTTTTTTCCGTTAGGCTTACCAAATCTGCACAAGAATCATTTTTAATCGGCAACAGTTTTGCGGCTCTTGTCCTGCTTCTCAATGTGTTTCAGGAAGTGCTTTTGCACCGATTCTTTCTCAACGGAATTGGAACTGCTACACAAAATTTCTATTTGCCGATGATTCCCTTATCAGTCAAAATCGGATTCTTCATTCCTCATCACGCGTTTTGGGGAACCTGCATATTGGCTTTCATTCTCATGGCGGCAGTATATTATTTTGGGTATTCGTTCAAACAAAAAAGGCTGAATCGGTATCCGGCGGCATAATCAGCCGCCGTTAAATCTTTTATATAAAAATAACAGGAAGTAAATATGGAAAATCAACTGCAGCAAATTGTACAGCCCCTTCTTGCATGGTACGCCGCGCACGCACGCGTTTTACCATGGCGCGACGAACCTACCCCATACCGTGTTTGGGTTTCGGAAATTATGCTCCAGCAAACCCGCGTGGAGGCTGTAAAAGCGTATTTTGAACGGTTCACCACCGAACTGCCGAGCATTCAAGCGCTCGCGGACGCGCCGGAAGAACAGCTTTTAAAGCTTTGGGAGGGTCTTGGCTACTACAGCCGTGTTCGGAATCTGCACAAGGCTGCGCGTGAGGTCATGGAAAGCCACGGCGGCGTCCTACCCAACACCCCGGAGGAACTGCTCCGGCTGCCCGGAATCGGCGCATACACCGCGGGGGCAATTGCGTCCATTGCTTACGGCAAGCCTGTTCCCGCAGTGGACGGCAATGTGCTGCGGGTCATCGCGCGCGTAACTGCAAGCACTGCAAATGTGAGTGAAACTGTGGTCAAGAGCGACATTGCCAGCCAATTAAAAGCAATTTATCCGGCAGAACACGCCGGGGATTTCACCCAATCCCTCATGGAACTGGGCGCAATCGTCTGCCTGCCAAATTCCCCGCCAAAATGTGAAGTCTGCCCCCTCAACGCGATATGCGCCGCCCGTGCACAGGGAATTGCAGAGGAGCTGCCTGTTAAAACAGCAAAAAAACAGCGGAAGATTGAAGAGAAAACAGTCTTTCTCATCATCCACGGCGGGAAAGCGGCGATTGTGAAAAGGCCGGACAAAGGTCTTTTAGCGGGGCTTTGGGAATTCCCGAACACTTCGGGCACACTTTCTCCACAACAAGCCGAGGAATTGTTGAAAACGCAGGGCATTTCTCCTTTACAACTCAAACGGCTTCCCAGGGCAAAACATATTTTTACGCATATCGAATGGCACATGACAGGCTACCTTGTGACCGCCGCGGAAGCTGCGAAGACAGGCGGTTTTATATGGGCGAATCATGCAGAACTGATGGAACAATACACAATTCCAACGGCGTTTAAAAGCTATCTTGAACGGTTTTTGAATCTGCAATATTGAGAGCAGCCCGGCACACTTCACCGCACTCAAAAACGGAGCACATTAGATTATCTAATGTGCTCCGTTTTCTAAATGAATTTTGCTTATTGTTTTTGTGCTGTCTTACGTTTTTGAGCAATCAAAAACGCTGCTGCCGAAAGCAATGCCAAGTTGACTAAAACAACGGTATTGTTTTCTGAGCCGGTCGCCGGATTTGCGGCAGTCTGCGGATTAACCGAAATTGCGGCCGCATTGGTCTTTGTTCCCTGTGAAATTCTGTTGTCGATACTTGCATGAATTACTTTTGCTTTTTTTGCTGCCGCAACAAGCGAATCCCGTGCGACGATATAAGTATCCACATATGATTTCTTTACATTTGGTTCATTAAAAACGTCAAAATTATCTCCGCCGGTACCCATAAAGTTATTGGTGCCAACCGTATATGTCTTCTTCAAATCAATCGGATTTCCTTTGGAATCTTTCACATTGAAGACGCGTGACAGACTTGGTTTGGAATTATCATACTGAAAGGTCAGGCCGGAAATCTGCATTCCCTTTCCCTTGTCGTCCTGTATTCCTTGCTCCAAAAGCTTAACTACCTGTGCCCCGGTCATTTTTACCGTAACTAAAGTATTGTCAAAAGGCATAATGGAATACATATCGCCCATCGTTATATTTCCCTTTTGTATATCGGCACGAATGCCCCCGTTATTATTAAAGGCAAAATCCGCCTTGGTGTCGCTTCTGAGCACATCGGTAACCCAATTACCCAAAGCGGAATCGCCATACGGCTTCGCGCTCATGGTTCTGGTTAAATCGGTTGGCGTAGTGGCGAGTATTTCACTTAAAACAGGCTTTACCTCTGCAATTGCCTTGTCGGTAATTGCAGTAACCGCTGTATCCAAAGCAGGATTTGTTCCATCCGCCGGTTTGTAAAGATCCGCGTCCAAAATGCTGTTGTAGGTCATTGTCCCAGCTAAAACGGTACCGTCGGCCTTAAAGATCATCTGCATGGATACATATCCTCTGCCCTCTTTGTAGCCTTCTCCGTAAGGAATCCCATTGGAGGCAGTGCCGGTAACGATTTGATGGGAATGTCCGCCAAAGACCGCATTGACGTATTTCGGATCTAACTTTTCAGTTACGTCAACAAGGTTGCCGACATTTTTTTGGGTTTTCTGATCATAAGCTGCTCCGATATGAGCAAGGACGATAACTGCATCCGCCTTTTTACCGTCGATAATTTCTTTTGCGTATTGGTTAATCATCGTTGCGGCGTCTTTGAACTCATAGGAAGCAATCAGGGCCTTCAGGATGGATGACGGGTATTCGATATTATCAACCGCACCGATAACGGCAATCCTCTTTCCCTCTTTTTCTACAATCGTATAGGGGGAAACCACACTTGAAAGCTTGCCGGTCGCTTTGTCATAAACATTGCAGGCAAGAACAGGGATTGTGGTATTTTTGAGTTTTCCGCCTTGTACCAACTGGTCAACACCCCAGTCAAACTCATGGTTGCCCAATGCCATCGCGTCAAATTTCATGGCGCTCATCGCCTCGACTAAAGGAGCCCCTTTGAGCAGATTGGAAATCGCAGTGCCCTGAAACATATCGCCGCCGCTCAGCACGACCAAATCATTTTTTCCGGGCGTACGCAAAGCATTGAATGTGTTGGCAAGGTAGGCCATCTTATACTGATCTTTTCCATTGCTTGTTGTGTAAATATTTCCGTGGGTGTCCGTAATTTCCACAACATTGATCGTGGTGTCACCGGTACTTGCCGCCGCCGGAACGGATAATACTGAAGTAAACAGGATTGCCATAGCAAGGATCATGGATAATGCGATTGACCTTTTTTTGAAACGAGCCGCACCATTAGAATTTGATTTTTGTTTGTTAGACATTTCTAATCCTCCTATTAATTTTATTTTCTCTGATTGCTTCTGAAAACGTTTTGAAACCGCTTTCATTTATATGTATATTATACAGTTTTTTCCATATAATGTCAATTGTTTTATGCTTATATCATAACTATTTTCCTAAATTCCTATTTTTCATCGATTCGGATTGTTTTTGATATGAATGGGAAACAAAAGCTTTTCTTAGTCAGCGCATACACCGAAGCGCTCAGCGGTTTTATATGGGTGAATCGTGCGGAGCTGCTTGTTCCCTGTTTATTTTTATAATTCTCTTGCAAATTAGTATATATTTCACTATAATAATTATCACAAGCAATATAAAGAGGAGTGTGATTATGAAAAAGAAAATCGGATTCAGCATTTTATTTATAGCCGTGTTAATGTTTGCAGGTATCATTGGTTTCCGTAATAATTTTGGAAACAGTAAAATCAGCAGCAACGATGAAGGCACCATCCATCTTGACGACTATAAAAAAGATACAAGAGAAAGATTTGTTGCAAGCCTTGCGCTAAAAAATAAAATGACCTATGAACAGGCTGATACTTTAGACAAAGAAGAAACAGCAAGCATAGGGTCACAATCCCCTGGCCAAGAATTAAGATATAAAACAGTTGATAAGCCGGCGGGCACCATAAAAGGCGGCAGCTACAGTCAAGAGGTTTATATCAAAACCGAAGTGAAATATGTGTGGAACACGGTTAAAAATGAATTGCTAATTATAGAAGCGTTTGGTAAGCCGGTTACCTATCTGCCCGCCGGTACCGCTTCAGCGGTACACCTGCAAGGCTCAGCTTTTAATATAGAAAAGGGATCAACCTCCCGAAGAATCAGTCAAACCGGTATTTTCACTATCGTTGAAAAAACGAACATTCCTGTAGGTGATGATATTGCATTCGTTAAGAAAGCTGGCGGAGGATACGAGATTTCCACTCGCGCTAAAACATATGCAATCACGATTAACGCCACAGATTTATAACAAAGGATACCCGCTCTTCTCTGCTCAAAGAAAAAGGTCACCAAACCGCAAACCCGGTTTGGTGACCTCTTTATATTAAGCTGTATTGCGTGTGAAATAAATTAAAGCGACGCTTTGTAAATCGCCAGCACATCGTCTGCGCTGAGCGGAACAAAGGCATGTTCCAGACCCATGGAAGCCGCTTTTTTCGCCATGATTTCAAGCTTTTCTTCGCCGATTCCGACCTCACGAAGTGTGGACGGAATGCCAAGCGCGTTAAAATAGTTCCTGGTATTTTGAATTGACTGATTTGCAATTTCAAACTGGTCAAGAGTTGGGTCAATGCCCCACACGTTCACACCGTACTCCGCAAACTGGCCGACGGTTTTTTCGTTCAGCACATGTTTCATCCAGTTGGGGGTTAAAATAGCAAGGCCGATTCCGTGGGTAATGTCATAAAACGCACTGAGCTCGTGCTCCATCGGGTGTACGGACCACGCGACTTCCGCACCGTTCGGTAAGAGCCCGTTGATTGCAAGACTGGAAGCCCACATCAAGTTTGACCTCGCCTCGTAATTTGTCGGGTCTTCAACTGCAATTTTACCGTATTTGATGCAGGTTTTCAGTAAACTTTCGCCGAACCGAGCCTGTATAAACGCACCCTTTACATTGGTAAAGTAGTTTTCAAAAGTATGGCTCATAATGTCGGCCGTACCCGCCGCCGTCTGATGTTTTGAAACGGTATAGGTGTACTCTGGGTCAAGTATGGAGGCCTTGGGCTTCATTCCCTCGCTGGCCGTACCGAATTTATCATTCTTCTCCATATCGGAAATCACAGCGAACGCATCCATTTCCGAACCGGTCGCAGCAAGGGTAAGCACCGAAATAACCGGCAGAACATTCTTGATTTTTCCGGGATGTATTACCAAGTCCCATGCATCGCCGTCGTAGCAGGCACCCGCCGCAACCACTTTAGCGCAGTCAATGCTGCTGCCGCCGCCCACCGCAAGGACAACGTCAATCTGATTTTCGCGGCAGAGCTTGACCCCTTTGCGAACAGACTCGATTTTCGGGTTTGGCTCCACGCCGGAAAGCTCCGTCACCTCAATTGAGCTCTTTTTTAAGAGATCGATTACGGTGGAGTACAGTCCCATTTTTTTGATGCTCCCGCCGCCGTAAACCAGCAGCGCACGGTGACCGTACGCCCCGACTGCCTCGCCGAGGTGTGAAATTTGGCCCTTGCCAAAATATATTTTAGTTGGTATTGAATAAATAAAATTTGTCATATAATTCATTCCTTTTTATTAGATTTTGTACTACATTAGCTGTAGTATATCACAGATATTTCTAATTAACAACATCATTGTATGAACATTTTTTCGATGCTCTTATCTTGCAATTTTCTTTTCTATAAAGTATGATGGAAGTAATATGAAATGTATGCTTGTTAGCTTTTAAAGCGATAGGAGAATATAATGAAGGCATTAATTACAGGGGCAAGTTCGGGTATAGGCCGTGATATGGCCGAAATTTTGAGTGCAAAGGGGTACGATTTAATTTTGGTTGCGCGCCGGGTGGACAGGCTGGAGCAGGTCAAAAAAAAGTTGAAAACCAATGTGGAAATTGTAGCTGTCGATTTGTCCGACAGAACGGCGTGCATCAACCTGTATGAACAGGTAAAGGACGAAAATATCGACATCCTGATTAACAACGCGGGGCTGGGCGTTTTTGGCGCATTTGACACATCCGACCTTCAAAAAGAACTGGCAATGATCGATACCAATATTACGGCAGTACATATTTTAACCAAGCTGTTTTTGAAGGATTTTAAAGCGAGAAATTCGGGCTATATTTTAAACGTCGCTTCCTCTGCCGCCTTTCAGCCGGGGCCGTTGCTTGCGAGCTACTACGCTTCCAAAGCGTATGTTTTAAGGCTGACGGAAGCAATTTACGAGGAGCTTCGCCGCGCGGGGAGCAGCGTGCATATTTCTGAGCTGTGCCCGGGGCCGGTTCACACGGAGTTCGACTCGGTAGCTGATGTAAAATTCAGTGTCAAAGGCCTCGAGAGCCGTTACGTCGCCGAATACGCAATTACAAAAATGTTTCAAAAGAAGCTTGTGATTGTTCCGGGAACCACCATGAAGCTCGCCCGCTTTTTCGGTAAATTTACGCCGGAAAAACAGCTTTTGAAAGTTGCGTATCATATGCAGAAAAGAAAAGGCGATAATTTATAATCAAAATAGCTTTCCGCAATAAAGCATAAAAAAGCAGCCTAATTCCGTCCTTTGAAACGGAACCCGGCTGCTTTTTGTTTTGCACATAAAACTTAGCGCTGATTGGAGATACTAATTTAAATCAAGAAATTTTTGAATCGCATATGCAACGCCGTCTTCTTCATTGGTGCGCGTTATAAAATCCGCAACAGGCTTCAAAGGTTCAATTGCATTTTGCATTGCCACCCCGCAGCCCGCAAACTTCAGCATTTCAAAATCGTTGCTCCCGTCGCCGAACGCCATCACCTGCTCGGGGCGGATGCCAAGGTGACCGCACAGGCGGCCAAGCGCTTCCCCCTTGTTTGCGGTGGCACGGTTGATTTCGATATTCTGTAAAAAGGACGAGGTAATCGCATATTCCTTCATATTGCCGAGCTTTTCGCGCAGTTCCACGCACACTTCCGGCTCCATATATGGAATATTCACTTTTTCAATACGTTTATTCTCCCTTTTCAAAAAGCCGGGCATATCGTCAACAAATGTTTGTGATTCCATAATAATATCAATATAAAGCTGAGGAAAATTCTTGAATGTGGATATCAGCGGCAGGTTCTTTTTATCGGTATAGGAACCTCCTTCGCAATAAGCCTCTACAAACAGGTTGTAACCCGCAAGAAAATCAATCAGCTTGACTGATTCCTGTTCTGTCATTAAATTCGAGTAGAGAATGGAGTTGTCCTCCAAATCATATACAGAGGCGCCATTGGAAGTAATGACATACCGAATCGCGCCCACGTCAAGAATCGGCTTGGGGATCATTTTTTTCGGCCGGCCTGTTGTCGGTACAATATGGATGCCTCGTGCCTGTGCAGCCTGAAGCACTTTTGTGTTTCTTTGAGACATGGTTTTATCATTCCTCAAAGTAGTACCGTCCATATCCAATGCAATCAGTTTAATGTCCAAGAATCATTTCCCTCCTCAGCAGTAAATCATTTCCTGTATTATCATTATATCATCTATAGCAGGAATGACAAACTGCTTTCCGAAAGACTGTGATTTAGTCGATAAAAATCGTTTGTATTTTATTATAATTGGCTATTTTGTATAACTTTATAGTAAAATAATTGTGCGATTTTGAGTTGTGATTTTTGTGTTAATTATTTATCTAAATTTCACTATTATTGCTATTTTGAATATATATTATTTATTTAAGCGTGTTATAATGATTTCGATTTCGATATTTTTTTGTTAAATATATCACAACTATTTAACTGTATTTTGGTCCTTTTCCCGGTTCGTCCGGTGGTATCCAAGCGTTTTCGCGCTCTTTTGCAGCCGCACCTTCGGTTTGGCGATTATTCCGGCAGTTCTGCTTTGGCGCATTGCCACCTACTGTGTAAACCTTCTTTTGGGCTGTATCATCGTCTGTTTTGACAACAGGCGATACCCAAAGATTGATTTATCGAGCAGTGACGATACGGACAAAAATTTATATAGCATAGTAAAGATTAGGAGAAGCGATTAATCATGAAAAAAGGAAATAAGATCAGCATTTTAGGCGCGGGAAACGTGGGCGCAACAATCGCCTACACCCTCACACTCGACGGCATGGCTTCCGAAATTGTTTTGGTTGACATCAACACAAACAAGGCAAAAGGTGAAGCAATGGACATTATCCAGGGCACAGCACTTTGCCAGCCGGTCAACATTCACTACGGCGAATATTCTGACGTTGCGGGCTCCGACATTGTCATCGTTACGATCGGCAGCGCGCGTAAACCCGGCCAGACCAGAATTGACCTTGCACAGGGCAACGTCAATATTGTTAAGAGCGTAATGCCGCAAGTCGCTAAATACGCGCCTGACGCCATGTATGTTGTCGTCAGCAACCCGGTCGACATCGTTACTTACACAATTTTGAAAACAACCGGCCTTTCGGAATCCCAGGTTTTCGGTTCTGGTACTCTGCTTGATTCAAGCCNNTCGCCGCATCTGTGAGTGTATTCTGCGCGACACAAACACGGTGGTCACCCTTTCCGGTATGCTTCACGGTGAATACGGCATTGAAGACGTATGCCTAAGCCTCCCGTTTATCCTTAACGGAAGCGGACTTCACAAGATGGAAATGCCTGAACTGCCGTCAGAGGAACTCGACAAACTGCTCCTCAGCGCAAATACGCTGAAATCAACAATCGCTTCTCTTGATATCTAAATTGAAAGGATGATATAAATGGATTACGCAAAAGAATCATTAAAACTGCATTACGAATGGAAAGGTAAATTTGAGATTACTTGCCGCGCGCCGCTGAACACCCGCGAGGATTTATCACTTGCCTACACCCCGGGCGTTGCTCAACCCTGCCTTGAAATTCAAAAGGACGTAAACAAAAGCTACGATTTGACCCGCCGCTCCAACCTTGTCGCAGTAGTCACCGACGGTACCGCTGTTCTTGGCCTCGGCGATATCGGCCCGGAGGCCGGCATGCCGGTTATGGAAGGCAAATGCGTTCTGTTTAAAGCCTTTGGCGGCGTAGACGCAATTCCACTGTGCGTTCGCTCAAAAAATGTTGACGATATTGTCAACACGGTTCGTTTGCTCGCCGGCAGCTTTGGCGGCGTAAACCTCGAAGATATCTCCGCACCGCGCTGCTTTGAAATCGAAAGAAAATTAAAAGAGTGCTGCGATATTCCAATTTTCCACGATGACCAGCACGGTACTGCTGTTGTCACCCTGTCCGCCATGCTCAATGCATTAAAGCTGACAGGTAAGAAGATCGAAGAAATTAAAGTGGTCACCAGCGGCGCAGGCGCAGCCGGTATTGCCATTATCAAGCTATTAATCGCACTTGGTCTTAAGAACGTAATTATGTGCGACCGCACCGGCGCAATTTATGCAGGCCGCGAGGGTCTTAACTCTGAAAAAACGGAAATGGCCGCAATCACAAACCACGAAAAACGCAGCGGCAGCCTTGCGGACATGCTTAAGGGCGCAGATGTTTTCATCGGCGTTTCTGCTCCGAACTGCGTCACCGCAGAGATGGTTAAGAGCATGAACAAAGACCCGATTCTGTTCCCGATGGCCAACCCCACACCGGAAATCATGCCTGACGTCGCTCTCGCAGCCGGCGCAGCAGTTGTTGGAACAGGCCGCAGCGACTTCCCGAACCAGATCAACAATGTTCTGGCATTCCCGGGCATTTTCCGCGGAGCGCTTGACGTACGCGCGAGCGATATCAACGACGAGATGAAAATTGCAGCCGCAAAAGCAATTGCCGCTTTTGTCACCGACGACAAACTTGCTGCCGATTACATCATGCCAAGCGCACTCGACCGCAACGTAGCCACTGCTGTTGCCAAGGCCGTTGCCGAAGCAGCCCGCAGAACTGGCGTAGCAAGAATCTAACCTCAATTTAAACATTTTCTGCCTCCAAAAAGCGTTTGCTTTTTGGAGGCGTTTTTTAAGTTGTGCAATTTTAATGCTTGTTCTTCTTAACAAATTTTATTTTCAAAAACAAAAAGATGACAGCCTCAGTTTCGTTTTAGCTGAGGCTGCCTTGCTATTATATTTAACAGTAATTATTTGTTGAACAAATGAATTACCCAATTTGAAATTTTTTGCCAGAAATTAGGTTCTTCCTGCGTTGCAGCTTTAACTGTAGTTATATCTGCAGTTACCTTTTTGACTTCCACTTTTTGCTCCGCAGTTTTCAAGACAAACTTAACAGAGTCGTTATTTCCAATCGTTTTTGAAAAGCTCTTGTAATTTTTAGCTCTTGCTTCAATTGCTTTTACACGATCAGCCAAATTATTTGATTTACCGCCAAGCTTTGATGAGATTTTTTCAATTCCGTCAACATTAAGCTTCGTCGCGCCTGCAAACAGTTTGTTCGCGCCATCGGAGAGTTCAGCTGCCGCTTCATTAAGCTTTGTTCCATTATCGCTGAGCTTTTGTGTGCCGTCCTTCAATTTTTTGCAAGCAGCAAACAACTCCGTCGCGCCACTGTTCATTGAATCAGCTCCGGTTTTTAATTTATTGCTGCCGGCAACAGCACTGTCTAATCCGCTTTTAAGACTGGCCGCGCCTTGACTGACCCCTTTTGCCCCATCACTTAACGCCTTAATTTTAGCCTTATTCTCATTTGTTTGAGCTTGCGCAAGACTGCTGCCAAGCTGACTTATGATGCCATTTATTTTCGCCTTATCCGCTTGTGACAAAGCAGATGTATCAATTGATTGCAAAGCACTCACTGTGCCGGCCAATCCCTGCTGAGTTTGGGTAACTGAGCCAATTAACGTATCCACTCCTGTTTGCACCGCCTGTGCACCGGCTGCAAGTTTGCCCGCACCTCCGTCAAGGGTGGTCAGTCCGCTATTTAATGACGTCACTCCGCTGTTAAGCGACTGGGTTCCGCTGCGCAGTGTACCCAAGCCATTGGCAGCCTTGCCCATTCCGTCATTCACTTGATGAACACCGTCAAGGTATTGATTGAATTTAGCAGAGAAGGCAGTCATGCCGCTTGAGAGCGTGGAAGTGCCGTTCATAAGCTGGTTGCCTGCATCAGTAAGCTGTTTTACGCCATCCTGTATCTTGGTAATAACATCTGTACTGTCGGTCTTACTCATGTCCATAATATTGGGCGTTGCTACAGTGATGATACTGGAAAGCTCATAATTTTTAACATCAGCCTCAATTTTGAAGCTTTCAGGCAAACTGATAGCACTGTCTTTCGTGTCCAGTTCATCAAGACCTAAGCTTTTGCTCAATCCGGGAAAACCAAATCCCATCAGAATTTTTGTGTTTCCATCATCAAATATTTTTGAATTGGTTGACTTAATATTCTTAAACGTGTCGTTAGGCAGCAGTACAATAGAAGCCATCGTGAACGGGGTATAAATCTCCTGTTGCTTGCCCCCTATGCTGACCATGCCCTTGTCATAATTCAGGTACTGAACGTTGATGCAAACATGACCGCTCCTACCGATTAAGTCCTTTGCCTCGATGGACTGGCCATCCAAAGTATAGGTAATTTTTAAGCCTATCGGAAGCTTTTTGCTCGTTCCTCCTTGGTAATATACATCTTCTCCGGCTGCGGCCCAAACGATATTTTCTCCGTTTTTGACCGGTTCCACATTGTCTTTTACATTTTTAATATTTTCAAGGTCGGTAGTGTCGGTGATTTGGTTTTCGTGAGCGTCATTTATTAACCGGTCACTAACTGTAATTTTTTCAACATTATTTGCACTGTCTAAATTTCCATAGACTGTTTCATCCTTTGTAGCTGCAAGCGCAACTTGTGCAGGCAGCGAAATTGCAATCATCAAAGTAAGCCCCAGCGCCATAATTTTTTTATATTTCATAATAAATCTCCTTTACCTTATTGTGGATTTAAGCGTCTATTCTGGCAACTGATTTGACGGGCAAAAATCCCCTGCTTGTTTTCACAATCAGTTTATCAAAAAGCACCAGCATAGACGGCAGAATCAAAATAACAACAATCATCGAAATAATTGCTCCGCGTGACAACAGCGTGCAAAGCGCGCTGATGATTTCCATATCGGAATACAATCCCACCCCAAAGGTTGCGGCAAAAAAACTAAGTGCGCTTACCATAATGGACTTACCAGACGAGGCAACCGCTTTTTTGGCACTTTCCATCCTATCCAAGCCCAAGACCCGATGTTCTCTGTAGCTTGAAGTCATTAAAATTGCATAATCAATGGTGGAGCCAAGTTGTATCGTGCCGATTACAATAGAAGCAATAAACGGCAGCGTAGAACCCGTGAGAAAGGAAATAGACATATTTACAAAAATTGCGAATTCAATAACGCCTACCAATATAAACGGAAGCGAAATGGATTGAAAAAGGAATAAAATAATCAGCAGAACAATTCCAATTGACATGATACTAACGCGTTTAAAATCATCGTTCGTAATGTTGATTAAGTCCTTTGTTAGCGGCCCTTCGCCTGCCAGCAAGCCTTTTTCATCGTATTTTTTAACTATGGTATTAAGCTGGTTAACTTGATTAACCTCCCCCGGGTCGGCCGCGCCGTAACCTGAGCCGATAACCAACATCTTGTAACGGTCACTTTGAAAGGCTGAGCGCAATTCCTGAGGTATGACATCCGTCGGAATTGCATCGCCAACAAACTTATCAAGTCCAATGACGCTTTCGACCCCATCCACCTTTTCTATTTCCTTTATCATATGTTTGGTGGTATTACTGTCCATTTTGTTGTCGACCAGTATCATATGCGTTGTCATCATATTAAAATTTGATTTCAGTGACTGATTTGCTTGAATACTGGGCAGATAGTTAGGTAATGAGCGATCCAAATTATAATAAACCTTTACATTTGAGTTCCCGTAAATTGACGGAATTAATAGTATTGCAAACAAAATTACAAATACCTTATAGTTTTTTGTAATAAAATTCGCAGTTCTGTTAAACTCCGGGATAAAAGGCTTGTGTGAACACTTTTGTATCGCCTTATCGAACACCAGTACCATCGCCGGCAAAATGGTAACCGCACTGATAACGCCGAGCAGTACTCCTTTTGCCATTACAAGGCCAATGTCTCGCCCGAGCGTGAGTCTCATTACAATTAAGGCAATAAATCCTGCAATTGTTGTAACCGAACTGCCCATTACGGAAGTAAAGGTATTTACTATGGCATGAGCCATCGCTTCGTTTTTATCCGGTTCAATTTTACACTCGTCCTGATAACGGTGTAACAGGAAAATGGAGTAATCCATGGAAACCCCGAGCTGCAGCACCGCACTGATTGCCTTTGTAATGTACGAAATTTCACCGAACATAATATTAGTTCCCATATTATATAAAATAGCAAAACCAATACAAGTGAGGAAAATGAACGGAGTAAGAAAAGAATCCATTGTAATGCACAATACAATCAGTGCCAACAAAACGGCAATTCCAACATAAATTGGAGTTTCCTTGTTTACCAGTTCCTTGGTGTCCTCCAGCACCGCAGTAATTCCGCCCAATGCGCACTGCTTATTGATAGTGCTTCGGATTTGTTTGATCGCTTCAAGGCTTGAATTCGCCGATGAGGTATCTTTCAGCATAACCATCAGTAGCCTTGAATCCTTGTTTATCAGCATATTCTTTACGCTGTCCGGAAGCATGCTGTCTGGAATTTCAGCGTTTGTAAAAGATTCGGCTGAAAGTACGGTCTGCACACCGTTGATGTTTTCTATTTGTTTCTTTAGTTCCAAAACTTGTTTTGGTTCCATCCCTTTTGCCGTAATCATAGCGAAGGAACTGGATGAAAAATCTTCATGAATATAATCCTGTGCGCGAACTGTCTCAAGGTCTTGCGGCAAATACAGAAGAACATCGTAATTAACTTTTGTCGCAATCAAACCAAATACCGAAGGTATTAGCAGAAGACACGCTAAAATAATGATAAAAACCCTGTGTTTGGAAATGAATCTTGCTAAACGCATAATCCGGACTTCCCTCTTTCTTAACAGAAATGATTTCATATTTCTAAATTTATCAGCATAATTTGGATTATAGCATCAGACTGACTATTGTTGTATATGCAGTCAGTCAATAGTGTCAAATTATTTGACACTATTGATAATTTGTATGGCATATTAACTTTTATATTAATTGACAATGCGACCAGTTATTATATAATGTACATATCCTAATTTTTTTACAGAGGTATGTCATGAGAACACTAAAAAAGCCGCAGGAACGTCGGGAAGAATTGATTTTCTGTGCCCGTGAGCTACTTGAAAAAAACGGAATACAGAGCACCTCGGTAAGCAGCATTGTGAAAAAGGTAGGCGTTGCACAAGGTCTGTTCTATTATTATTTTTCCTCAAAGCGCGACATTATTGACGCGGTTGTCAATCAAATCCTCGATGAAATTGACACGCATGCACACAAAATAATTTGTGATACTAACCGAAGCTTTTACACGAAGTTGCTCGACTTTGTGGATTTATATTTTCTTATAATTGACCGCTTTCAACCTTCGCTTATCACTGATCTGTACGTTCCTGTAAACAACAAACTGCGGGAAGAAATTTTCAGCGGTGCGAGACTCATCAATGAAAAGTACGGTGCACTTCTAATTGATGAAGGGATTCGCGATCATGTTATCTCCCTAAAATATCCTTACGAGATGCTTTTTATGACAATGCACGGTCTTACTGCGATTTTGCATGACCGCTTTGTATCAAAAGAATTGCTGCTAACGCTTTTAGAGCAGAGCCTTTGTCTTCCCGCCGGCAGCATAACGCAATAATTTGAATTTTTACAATAAAAAACCGTTTCGGCTTATCACCAAAACGGTTTTTATGTATTTACCAGTTATTCACTGCGTGCTCCGCAAATGCCGGCAGATTCTCAATGACAAGCCTGCTGCCGTCGTCCAATACCACGCTCCCGTTGAACAGCCCAAACACCTGATGACAGCAGTTGTCAATAAACAGGACTTTATCCTTTGTTGTGCGGTCGTACATCGGCGTTAAGGTAAAGTCCAATCTTTTATCCTCATCCGTCAGCCGCCAGGGCTTCATAAAATCCGCCTCATGCGTTATACTGACTTTGCCTAACTTATGCGCCGAATTTTTATAAAACAAAATATTTTCGGTCGCGGCAGAGGTGTTCCCGAAACCGCAGCCAAGGTTAAATCCGAAGATTTCACCGTCCACTGTTCCGGTGCCGTTGCTCCAGAACCACTCGTTGGAAAATGGCCATACGCCGCGCCCCCAGTCAAGCAGACCAAAGGAATCCTCCGGACTGAAGTTGTATTCCTGATCTCCGCATTTTACGCTTCCCTGCGCAGTCATGCAGTTAATTTTATGATTGTAATAAAATTGTTTTGCACTTTGGTCAAACGGAATGTTAATAACAATTGCGTTGTCATTTTTTCTGCTCAGACTGATGTTCGCCTCGAACTCTCCGCATTGGCAGAAAAGCGTGCGCACGTTCCCTTTTGTGACGAACTTCATCTCCATACCGCCGCGGCTGTAGTCGATGATATTGTCCTTTTCCGCACTTGCCGGAAGGTGCATTGAGCCAAACGGAAGCGGAATCAGTTTTGAAATTGACGCAATTTTTTCTCCCGTTTTAAAGTTAAACAGCATTACACAGAGCTGACCGATGTAGGACGCATGACCGAGCGTAAACTGGAGGCATTTTTCCCCATCCGACACCTGGTAGAAATCCCATTCCTTAATCCGCCACGGCAACGCTTTGATTGCCCGGCGGTTATACTGCAACATCTCCTTTGTTGAATAGCCCACAACCGGACTCCCGTCAGGCTTTAATACCGGCCCTGCTTTTTCCAATTTAATTTGCTGCACGAACCCCATCCCCTTTTGAGATTATCGCGATTTTCTGAACAAACCGTGTTGTCTGATTGTTACAGTATATAATATTTTACATAAATTTTCAATTAATTTTAAAACTATTGTTCATTTTGCGAATATTTACGCGCAAAAAAAGAGATTAAGGAAAATCCCTAATCTCTCGAATATACAGACCTTACTATCAATACTGATAGTATGCAAGATGCATGGCGCTAATTCTAATATATCGCGCGAACCACGATTGTTCTGTGCTGTATAACTGTTATTATAATACTACAACTATCTAAATATGTCAAGCATTTTTAAAAAATATTTTTAAAAATTTTGATTTAACGCTTGTGTCAAATACCAAGCAGCTTTGGCGCCGCGCTTCTCAGCTTTTCAATAATCTCCATAGAAGCCGCCTTGTCGTCGCCTTTGCCGGAAAGATAAACCTTAATTTTGGGTTCGGTTCCGCTCGGCCGTACGATCAGCTTGCTGCCATTGCCCAAACGGTACTCCAGAACATTTGACTTTGGAAGCGTGATTTCACTTTTCTTACCGCCGTCGCAGCGCTGTGAAGCTTCGTAATCACTCCAGCCGATTACTTCGTACCCGGCGATTTCCTCGGGTGCGTGGCTGCGCAGGGTATCCATGATTTGATTCATCCTGTTCATGCCGTCTTCGCCCTCAAAGTTGAAGCTCAGCAGATCATTTTCAAAATAGCCGTATTTCTTGTAAAGCGCGTCCATCGCGTCCACAAGGGTCAGTCCCTTTTGCTTATAATCATATGCCATTTGGCAAATCAGCATACTTGCGTCAACGGCGTCCTTGTCGCGCACATAGCTGCCGGAAAGGTAGCCATAGCTTTCCTCAAATCCAAAGATATAACGATCGGCCTCTCCTTTTTCCTCGAGAAGGCCAATCTGGTCGCCAATGTATTTGAAGCCCGTCAATACGCGCACAAAGTCAATTCCGTATTCCGCAGCTACCGCCGCAGCCATATCTGTGCTGACAATAGTCGAAACCGCCACCGGGTTTTTCGGCATGCTGCCGTTTAGGACGCGGTTGCGTGCGATAAAGTCCAGCAGCAATACGCCAACCTCGTTTCCGCTCATCAAAACAAATTCGCCGTGCTGGTTTACCGCGATGCCGCAGCGGTCACAGTCAGGGTCGGTTGCGACAAGCAAATCAGGCTGAACCTTGGCGCTCAAATCGAGTCCCTTTTGCAGCGCCTCTTTAATTTCCGGGTTCGGGAACGGGCAGGTCGTAAAGTTTCCGTCCGGAAATTCCTGCTCCGGCACAACCGTAACATTCTCAATGCCGATCATTTTCATAATGCGGGTCACACAAACGCGGCCCGTACCGTTCAGTGGTGTGTAAACAATCTTTAAGCCGTCGCATTTCGCCGGCAGAACGCTTTGCTTCATTACCTCAAACAGGAACGAATCGATGACCTCATCCTTAATAAAGCTGATCATGCCGGATTTCAAGCCTTCGTCAAAGTCCATGCGTTTCACATCGGTGAAAATATCAAGGCTGTTAATCTCGGCTAAAACTTCATCGGCCATTTCAAGGGCAATCTGGCAGCCGTCGCTGCCGTAGGCTTTGTAGCCGTTGTATTTCGCAGGATTGTGGCTCGCAGTAATGCAAATACCCGCGTCGCACTTCAAAAAGCGCACCGCGTAGGAAAGTGTGGGCGTCGGCGAAAGCCACGGATAAATGTGCGCTTTGATTCCGTTTGCCGCCAAAACCGCGGCGCTCTGTTTCGCAAAAACATCGGATTTAATGCGGCTGTCGTAGGCAATTGCGACGGACGGCGACTTGCCGTGTTTATTTAAATAGTTGGCAAGTCCCTGTGTGGCTTTGCAGACAGTGTAAACATTCATTCTGTTCGTACCCGCGCCGATTACTCCGCGCAGCCCGCCCGTGCCAAACTCCAAATTACGGTAAAAGCGATCATTTATCTCATCTGGCTGATCTTGTATTTTTTTCAGTTCTTCGGTCAGATCCGGGTCATCAAGCCCCGCATGGAGCCATCTTTCATATTCGGTCATGAAACACATCCCTTTCCAAAATCAGATTCAATACTATAACTAAACATTACCATTTGTCCGGTCCGGTGTCAATTATATTTTCAACAGGTTTGTCACAATTCCTGCATCGGTAATATCAATGATTCCGTAGCTGCCCTGACTGCCGTGCAAGCTGCCGGGATTCATGATGTAAAGACCGTCCTGATAATCCGTCATCGCGTAGTGTGTGTGCCCGAAAAGCAGGATATTGGCTTTTCGACCACGCGCGGCTGAAATTGCTTCATACAGTCCGTATTTAACATTATAAGTATAACCATGCGTATAAAATATATGTTTTCCCGCTAACGTGATATCGCCATCGATAGGAATTTTTACACCCCAGTCGCAATTGCCGCGTACCATTAAAAACATTTTTTCGGGAAAGTTTTCTTTCATCTCCTGCGCTTCTTCCGCGCCGTCGCCCAGGTGAATAACGACTTCTGCTGTGGGTTGTTTCAAAATTGCCTCACGCAGAGCGAACGCATCCCTGTGCGTGTCTGAAACCACTAAAATTCGCATTGCAAAACCTCCAGATGAATGCCGCCCGCGGGCGGGTAATATATTACAACCCAGCATCATACAATGATATCGGGGTGATTGTATGCCAACTAATGATGATCAAAAAAAACTTTTAGACAGTCTGATGAGCCAGCTCAGCGCGGAAGACCGCAAAAAACTGGACAGCGTGCTCGCCGACAAAAGCGCAGCTGAAAAAATTCTCAGTACGCCGGAGGCAAAGCAGCTTCTGCAAAAATTAACAGGAGGAAAATAAATGGATGACCTTGCCTCGAAGCTCGGCGAGCTGTTAAACAGCCCCGGCGGCCTTGACAAATTAAAAAGTCTTGCCGGTTTACTGGGCGGAGCGGCACAGGAGCAGTCCTCCCCGGAACCATCCGAACCGGCGCAGGGCGGCTCCCCGTTTGGATTGGATACCGACGCTCTTCAAATGATTACGAAAATAGCGCCGCTGCTCGCTAATTTTCGGCAGGAGGATGACAATACGCGTTTTTTACGCGCTTTGCGTCCCCTGCTGGGCGAGGAACGGCAAAAAAAGCTTGACGAAGCTTCTAAAATTTTGCAAATGATGCGGATGCTGCCGCTACTGAAAAGCAGCGGAATACTCTGAGGTGTTGACAAATGGCCGAAAATTATAATTATGATATGCAGCGCCTTCAGCAGGACGCCATTCGGCGCGCCCGCGAAATGCAGTCGCGCGCGCAAATCAACACCGCACCGGTAAACCGGCCGGTTCCAAATCCTCCGGTTCCCGTTCAGGCGGCCCCGCCGCAAAACCGATCCGCGCGGCCGAAGGCTCCTGCGCACCAAGCAGCCGTGCAACCGCAGCGGCAGCCACATGAGCAGCATGAGGAACACGAGCAGCACGCGCAACGTGAGCCGCATGCTCCATCAAAGGGCTTAAAACCTGTTAACGACATTTTTGAAATGCTTTTAAGTGACAGCGAACGAACGCTGATTTTGGCACTCATTCTTCTTTTGGTCGAAGAAAAAGCGGATACGAGCTTAATCTTTGCGCTGATGTATTTGGCTATGTAATTATTTATTCGTAATTGCGTTAATTGCGTAAACATATTCCTCGTTCGTACCCGGGTCGGTTTTCAGTACATATTCCATGTACTTAGTCGGTGTAGGTTTGGTGACAGTGCTTGTGGTCTGCGTGCGCCACGCGTCGCTCGGCGATACGTAGCCAACACGCAGTACCGTGCTGTCGCCTTGTTTTTTTGCGTTCTCCGTGTACGGCGAAAAGCTGCTGTCCGAAGAGTAGAGTGCAACATGAAACTGGTTTTCACTTGAATTGTATTCAAAGAAAGTTTCCTGTGCGGGCGTTTTCGGCTGCAATTGGCAGTCGGGACCGAAAAGGCTGCGGCACGCGTCAACTACGTCGCCGAGTGGGACAAGCACTCTGCCGGAATCATCATAGTTGGTGTAGTTCGTGCCGTTGTTCGCGGTAATCGTCTTCCACAGTGAAGCATTCAGAATAAAATCCGCATCGGCTTTATCCGGTGAAGCGAACGGCTTCGGGTCCTGCATGACAACCGTACTGAGGAAAGTATCGTACGCACGCAGCTTGCTGTCGTCGGTCGCTGCAAAATAAATCTTCTGTCCGATAAAGGTAGCAATAAAGCCAACCCCCACCAAAGCGAGAATCAGTACCATCGCGCCGACTGCTACCCCGTAACGGTGCCTGCGGTGGCGAACCGGATTTTTGGGCTCGGGTGGTAAGTCGGATTCCTCCGGTTCAAGCTCGTCGTTCCATTTTGTCAAAAGCTCTTCGTCATCGTTTGTATCGCTGCTCGGCAGGAAATCATCGATTTCAATATCCGTTTCTTCGCCGTTTACCTCCGGATGCTCTGTTTTTTCCGTTGGCTTGTCATAGGCGCCACGATAGTCGGCGGTAAACTCCTCAATCTTCTTTTCTTGTTTTTTACTCATTTGAATAAGCTCCGTTTTCTATCTTATTTGGCCGCTGCCGTTGATAATAAACTTTGTGGAGGTCAGCTCATTCACGCCCATAGGGCCGCGCGCGTGCAGTTTTTGGGTAGATATCCCGANNGCGCCCATGCCGAATTCTCCGCCGTCGGTAAAACGGGTGGAGGCATTCACATAGACCGCCGCGGAGTCAACCTGCGCGGTGAATTTTTGCGCGCTCTCATAGCTTTTTGTGATAATCGCCTCACTGTGGCCGCTGGAGTACTTTGCAATATGTTCAATCGCATCATCAATATTATCAACTACTTTTATTGCTATAATATAATCAAGATATTCAGTCGCCCAATCCTCTTCCGTTGCAGGAATCACGCTGTCGCCCAGAATTGCGCGCGTCCTTTCACAGCCGCGGAGTTCAACCTGCTTTTCGTCAAGACGCGCTTTCATCGCGGGCAAAACCTGTTCCGCGATGTCCTTGTGTACAAGCACGGTTTCAATCGCGTTGCAAACCGACGGACGGGAGGTCTTGGCGTTAAATACAATATTCGCCGCCATATCGATATCGGCATCCGCGTCCACATAGACATGGCAGTTGCCCGAGCCGGTTTCAATAACCGGTACGCGCGAATTTTGCACAACGGACTGAATCAATCCCTTGCCGCCGCGCGGAATGAGCACATCAATATAATCGGTCAGCTGCATCATCTCAACGCTCGAGGAGCGATTTGTGTCTGCCACAAGCTGAATACTGTCTTTGGGCAGCCCCGCCTGTTCAATCGCGGCACGCATAATTTCCGCCACACAGGTGTTGGAGAAAATGGCTTCCTTGCCGCCGCGCAGAATAACCGCGTTGCCGGCTTTCAGGCAAAGCGCCGCCGCGTCTGCTGTTACGTTCGGCCTTGCTTCATAAATAATGCCGATGACGCCAAGCGGAACGCGTATATGCTCGATTTTCAGTCCGTTGGGGCGCACCCCACCGCCAATTACCGTACCAATCGGGTCGCTTTGCGCCGCCACGCTGCGGATTCCCTGCGCCATTCCCGCAATTCTGCCGGGATTGAGCGTAAGACGGTCGAGCAGGGCTTCGCTCATGCCGCTTTCCTTCGCATTTTTCAAGTCTTTTGTGTTTGTCGACAGGATCTCGTTTTCGCCGCTTTCAATTGCCTGTGCCATGGCCAAAAGCGCTTTATCCTTCAGCACGCCCGCCGCCGCTAACCGGCGCGCAGCCGCCTTCGCATTTTTTCCCATTTGCTCTAAAGCAGTCATGGTGTCACCTCTTTCTATCATTCTTTTCAATCCGGATGATCGGCACGTAAAGCATGCTGTCATCATTTTTCATTCTCTATATTATAAATTATATTCTATCTTACTTCTTTTCTTTGCCGAAAACTGTCCCTATTTGAACGCCGTCAAAAAGCTGGTACAGTGTTTTGGGGTCGGCGCCGCTCATCACGCAGCAGTCGATTCCGGCCTCGTTCGCAAGCGCGGCCGCGCTCACCTTGGTGCTCATGCCGCCCGTACCGCGGTTCGACCCGGTGCCACCCGCAAGCGCGCGGATTTCATCGGTTACCTCCGCGACATACGGAATCCGTTTCGCGTCCGGATTTGTGCGCGGGTTCGCATCGTACAAGCCGTCAATATCTGTTAATATCACAAGCAAATCGGCATCGACCAGTTTGGCAACAGTTGCGGAAAGCGTGTCGTTATCGCCAAAATTATTGCCGACCAGCTCATCAATCGCGACGGAGTCATTCTCGTTTACCACAGGGATAATATCCATCTTAATCAGTTCGCTGAATGTGTTTTCGGTGTTCTTTTTATTGTGCTCGTTGGCAATCACATCACCGGTTAATAGCACCTGCGCAACCGTACGGTTGTATTCCCCGAACAGCTTGTCATACATGAACATCAATTCACATTGCCCTACCGCGGCAACCGCCTGCTTTTTTTCCGTTTCCTGCGGTCGCTCGGCCAATCCGAGCTTTCCGACGCCAACGCCGATTGCTCCGGAGGTGACAAGGACAATCTCCCTGCCGGAATTTTGCAGGTCGCTCAGCACCTTGCACAGTGTTTCCATTCTGCGCAGGTTCATCTTGCCGTTTTCATAAGTTAACGTGGACGTACCCACCTTGATGACAATTCTTTTCGCCTGTGTTACAGATGACATGATTGTATCTCCTAAATTTTTTGATAAATTAAATTATATCATATTTCGATGACGTTTTGAAGAACTATATTTAAACGATGAGTGAATCAGGCCGTTAATTTTTAAAAAAAGTTCCGTCACGCAGTGCCGGGGATTAATCTAAAAACCGCAAGGATTCCTAACACATGATATATCTTCGTGTCGCTGACAGATATATCATATATCGAATACAATACGTAGTTTCTTCTCTTTATAAATGGGTGGCTGTCATTGTTGTAATCTTTTCTGTTCGCTTCAATAATACTATTCATAATTTCTTTATCTGCCGTTATTGAATTATTATATCCACCTTCAAAAACAGCATTATTAAAACTTCCCCTGTTTGGATTCAAAAGCAGTAACAGAATGGAAAAGAAAACCATCGCGATCAGAACAAACACCGCTGCAACCCTCAATACCTTTTTTATAATAAAACCCTCCCCTCAATTTGCCGCCTTAAATATGGTTTATTGATACTAACCTCCAATTAAAATATAGATTCCAATTGGAGAACGCCCGGCTACGCCGTGCTTGCTTCGCGCTATAAAAACGTGGTTGCACGTTTTTAATGGATTTTAGTATGATATAGTAATCATAACATTAATTGTCAATATAAGAAATGAAATCATAGATGTTTTTATGAATAATGGGTTGGAAACAAAAAAACTCCCGAAGCGGTGAAGCCTCGGGAGCGGATGTGTTTTATTCAGAGATTAGTCCTGTGACTCGCGCGGCTTGTTGGTATTTGCAATAAAGCCGTTGCTTGCACGGGGACGTTCTTCCTCGCGCGGGCGGTCGTCATGGTGGGGCATTGGGCGGCGGTCATCGCGGCGGGGCATCGGACGGCGCGGGGTGTCGGAAATTTCATTTTCCGGAACAAGTCCCTCAACCTCGATTAAAGCATCGCGGCGGGAAAGGTTCAGTCTGCCCTTATCGTCAACTTCCAATACCTTTACCATGACTTCATCGCCAACATTGACAACGTCGGTCACTTTATCGATACGCTTTACATCGAGGCGGGAAATGTGGACGAGTCCTTCTTTACCCGGTGCGATTTCAACAAACGCGCCGAAGTCCATGATACGGGTTACCTTGCCGTTGTAAATCGCACCCGGCTCCGGGTCGTTGACAATGGTGTCGATAATCGTCATTGCGCGCTTGCAGTTTTCAGCGTCAATACCGGAAACAAAGATATGGCCGTCTTCTTCAACATCGACCTTCACGCTGCATTCAGCGCAGATCTTCTGAATGACTTTGCCGCCGGAACCGATGACTTCGCGAATTTTTTCAACCGGAATAATGGTTGAAAGCATCTTGGGAGCATACTTGGAAAGTTCTGTGCGCGGCTGGGGAATTGTTTTGAGCATGACTTCATCAAGAATATAATCTCTTGCATGATGTGTTTTCTCAAGGGCTTCCTTTACCATTTCCGGCGTTAAGCCGTCAATTTTAAGATCCATCTGGATTGCGGTGATACCCTCATGAGTACCGGCAACCTTAAAGTCCATGTCGCCAAAGAAATCTTCAAGGCCCTGAATATCGACCATGGTCATCCAGCGGTCACCCTCGGTGATTAATCCGCAGGAAATACCGGCGACAGGCGCCTTAATCGGCACACCGGCAGCCATCAACGCAAGCGTTGATGCACAGATGGAACCCTGTGAGGTGGAGCCGTTGGAGGACAGCACTTCAGAAACAAGGCGATACGCGTATGGGAATTCCTCAACCGTCGGGATGACCGGCACAAGCGCTCTTTCAGCAAGCGCGCCGTGACCGATTTCACGTCTGCCCGGGCCGCGGCTCGGTTTTGTTTCACCGACAGAGTAGGACGGGAAGTTGTACTGGTGGATGTAGCGCTTGCTTGTCTCCTCGTCGATTCCGTCGAGCATCTGAGCATCGCTTACAGGGCCCAAGGTTACGACGGTGAGAACCTGTGTCTGTCCTCTGGTGAACATACCGGAACCGTGTACGCGCGGCAAAAGGTCAATTTCAGCGTCAAGCGGCCTGATCTGATCCATTCCTCTTCCGTCAACGCGCTTTTTCTCGTCCAGCAGCCAGCGGCGCACAATGTTCTTCTGTGTTTTGTACATGCACTCGTCGATTTTAGCAGCTTGATCAGGATATATAGCATCGAATTTCTCGTGTACTTTTTCATAAATCGGCTTTAATCTTGCATCGCGGACGGACTTGTCGTCCGTATCGAGCGCAAGTTTAACGTCCTCGGTTGCAAATGCCTTAACGGCGCCGAGCATTTCTTCGTCCGGCTCATTGCTCGGATAGCTGAACTTGGGTTTTCCGATTTCAGCCTTAATGCCCTTGATGAATTCAATGATTTTCTGGTTGGCTTCGTGGCCGGCCATAATACCGTTGTACATCACTTCGTCGGAAACGATATTCGCGCCCGCCTCAATCATGGCGATGCGGGAATCGGTGGAAGCGACGGTAACAGCCATCTGTGAAACCTTGCGCTGTTCGGCGTTGGGGTTAATCACATACTCGCCGTTCACATAGCCCACGGAAACGTCGGAAATAGGGCCTTTCCACGGGATGTCGGAAATGCTGAGTGCGATGGAGGTACCGACCATTGCGGCAATTTCAGGCGCGCAGTCGTGGTCAACCGCCATAACGGTGCAGACAACAGAAACGTCGTTGCGCATATCCTTCGGGAAAAGCGGACGAATCGGGCGGTCAATCACGCGGGAGGTGAGGATTGCCTTGTCGCTCGGGCGGCCTTCGCGCTTAATAAAAGAGCCCGGAATTCTGCCGACAGAATACAGTTTTTCCTCAAAATCAACGGAAAGCGGGAAGAAGTCCACGCCTTCACGCGGCTTTGGGGAAGCTGTTACCGCAACGTGAACCACTGTTTCGCCGTAACGTACCAGGCATGCGCCGTTTGCAAGCTGTGCCATCTTTCCGGTCTCGATTACGAGCGGACGTCCGGCAAAGTCTATTTCATAGGTCTTAAAATTGTCAAACATATTGTTCCTCCATTTTTATTTTTACGGGGGCAACAGGTTTAGCAATAAAACCGGCATCCGGCGTGCGGCTGCTCGTTTCACTGCTAAAATCCCATTCCTGCCCATAATGTTTTGTTTATAGCAATTCAACAAATAAAGAGGAAAATCGACTTACTGTCTCCCCCGCCGTAGGCGGGGGAGACAGTAAGAAAAAATCCAAGTTATTCAAAACATTGCTATAGTTGTCATAAATAGCCTAAAGGCAGGCGACAAAAGCCGCCTGCCTAATTACTCTAAAATTACTTGCGAATACCTAGTTTTGCGATAATGGCACGATAGCGCTCAATGTCTGTATTCTGTAGGTAGTGCAGAAGGCTTCTTCTTGTAGCAACCATCTTAAGCAAACCACGCTCAGAATGATGATCCTTGCGGTGTATTCTCATATGGTCGGTCAAATCCTTGATTCTCTTTGTGAGAACTGCAATCTGTACTTCGGAAGAACCTGTGTCGCCTTCATGTACCGCAAATTCTTTGATTATCGCGGTTTTTTCTTCTTTTAACATTGTTTTTTCCACCTTTTTTTAATTTACCCACAATCGCAGAAAAAGGCTGGTGAATTCCCCGTTGGGGCTTACTCCTAGATCCGGGAAAGGGGCATAATGCAGTAATATTATAGCATACAGGCTATTATTTGTAAATCATTTTTATTTGCAGCTGCAGCCGTTTTTTTCAAGGTATTCCCTCGCCTGCTCTCCATCCTTTAGGATTGCCTCTCTGAGCTCGGATAATCCATCGAATTTAACCTCAGGGCGAAGAAATTTCACCAAATCCACACGAATCATTTTGCCGTAAAAATCTTCCCCGTGGTAATCGGGCAGCCAGGTCTCCGCCAACGCGCAGGTCACACCGACTGTGGGATTAACCCCCACGTTGGTCACTCCGCAGTATTCCCTGCCCTCAAAGTACACCTTTGAAGCGTATACGCCAAACAGAGGTAGTACAAAGTCGGTCGGAATCGCCTGATTAACCGTGGGCGTACCTAACTTATGGCCGATTCTCCGGCCATGCTGAACCTCCGAGCGGTACCCGTAAGGTCTGCCCAAAAGCTGAGCCGCCTCGTCCACGTCCCCGTTTGCTATGAGCCCCCGTATCCGCGTGGAGCTGACCGGCTCGCCGTCAAACAGCACCGCGCCGGCAACCTGCGTTTCAATGCCGCGTTCTTCGCAAATTTGGGAAAGCGTTTGACTGGTTCCTCTGCCCCCACAGCCAAAGGTAAAGTTAAAGCCGCAGCAAACCTTTTTGGCGTGACAGACCTTCATCAGTATCTGTTCCACAAATTCTTCCGAAGACAAATCCTTGATAGCTGAAAACCGTAAAATATAAAGTTGCTCGACTCCAAAGTCCTTCAGCAGATCAATTTTCTGTTCCCTCGTAATAATCTCGCCACCCGCGCTGCCGCCAAGGTCGGTAAGCGGATTTTGCGCAAAGGTCAGCACCGTTGGAACAAGTCCCTGCTCTTTACCGCTGACCGCGGAGGAAATTACTTTTTTATGGCCGATGTGCAGGCCGTCAAAGCTGCCCAAAGCCACGGCGGAATTGCCAGGCGAGGGCGTTAAATCACTGTAAACTTTCATTACATACGCTCCAAATTATTCTACTGATACTAATCCAACGCGCTTCGCNNAAAGGTTGATCAACCTTTTTAATGGATTTTAGTATGATGCTCACAAAAGAGGCGCAGTACGCTCAGTTCCCCTTTGGCAAGCTCCACAGCGCCCAAGCCCAAAAATTCATCGGCGGGCGAAAATACGCGGAAAGTCAGTCCATCCTCTTTCTCCCGCGGTAAAATTGATGTACGGTCAAGACTGAGTGCGCCGCCGTTTTGAAAGCGCTGAGCCTGTGCCTGTGTGACCATTAAAGCGGGACGGCTCAAAAAAAGCGATTCCGTCGGCAGCACCTTCTGCGCAATCGTACCCTGGGCCGAAAGTGCTTTTGCTTCATCGAGCGTAACCGCGTCGCAAAGGCGAAACCCCGCCGCCTGTGTTCTTCTTAACGAAGTCATAACGCCGAAGGAACCGAGCCTGTCCCCAATATCCGCACAGATCGTTCTAATATAAGTACCCTTGGAGCAGCGGATGGTCATGCTGCCGCTTTGGGTGTTTTCGTCAAATTTATTTAATTGCAGTTGATGAACCGTAACCGGGCGCTCGTCGCGCTCAACCTCTATCCCCTGCCGTGCAAGGGTGTAAAGCCGCTGCCCGTTTTTTTGCACCGCCGAATACATGGGCGGAAGCTGTAAAATATTTCCGCGGAAATAAGGCAGCACAGCTTCGACTTGTTCCTTGTTAACGCTCACTTTGCTTTCTTTGCACGTTGTTCCGGTACTGTCCAGTGTATCTGTGGAATACCCAAGCTGAAATCCGGCTTCGTATTCCTTATCGGTATCATCTAAAAGCGAAGCCGCCCGTGTCGCTTTTCCTAAAAGCAGGGGCAGCACACCCGTTGCCATGGGGTCGAGGGTTCCGGTGTGGCCGATTTTCCGCTCGCCGCACAGCCGCCGCATGACCGCAACCACGTCGAACGAGGTAAAATCCTGCGGCTTGTCTATTACGATTACGCCGTTCATGCTTTTCTCTCCCTCAGCGCGTTGTTATGCTTTATGATTGTCCAAATATTTCCCGATTTCCGCAAGCATCTGTGCTTTGGCGTCTTCAAGCGTCGTGTTAAACGTGCAGCCCGCCGCACCAGCGTGACCGCCGCCGCCAAATACAGCGCAGATTTCAGACGCGTTCCACGGAGGCGCGGCACGTAGTGAAATTTTAAATCCGCCGTCCGTTTTTTCACGGATGGTTACGCCGATCAGCACGCCTTCAATTGCGCGCGGGATGGAGGCAAGCCCTTCAATGTCATCCTCTGCCGCACCGGAGTCCTGAATCATTTGCAGCGTAATCTTGATGACCGCAACGCGGTCATCATAGTAATATGCAATGGAGTCCATTACCCGGCGCTCCATTTCAATGCGGGCGCGGCTTTTGGTGTCAAACATCGCGCGGCTGATACGATGCGCCTGCGCTCCCTTTTCCACCAGATCTGCAGCTATGCGGTAAGTGCGCGGTGTTACATTGATATACTTGAAGCAGCCCGTGTCCGTCACGATACCCGTATAAAGGCAGCTGGCGATTTGGGAATCCATGTCGATATTTAAGATATTCAGGATATCAAATATCATTTCACAGGTTGCGGCCGCTTTCGGGTCAATGCAGCATTGCTTTGCATAACACGTATTGGACGGGTGGTGGTCGATGCAAAGGTCAATTTTCCCGCGGTAAAGGCTCAGGTTCGGCTCGCCAATCAGCTGCAGTGCCGCAATATCGACCGCGACAACCACGGCGGGCGTGAACTCCTGCTGTTCAATCCCGTCAAAAAGGTACCGGAATTTCGGGCCAATCGGGTCAGAGCATTTAATCATGACACGTTTACCCATTTTTTGCAGTCCCCGGCAAAGCGCCGTGGACGAACCGAGCGTGTCGCCGTCCGGATACTGGTGGCTTAAAATCAGTATGTCGTCGGCGGCACGCAAAAAATCAGCAACTTCAGTCAGGCTTATCATTTTTATCACCCCTTAGGTCATCGAGCACCTTCGAGATATTCGCGCTGTATTCAATGGAATCGGTCGCCTTGAAAATCAGCTCCGGCACATGCCTGAGCTCCAGCCGTTGACCAAGTTCGTGACGAATAAAGCCGGACGCAGATTTTAACCCTATGACGGCTTGCTTTGCCCGCTCAAGGCCCTCCATTGCGCTGATATATGCTGTGCAGTAAGATAAATCGCTGGTGACCTCCACGCGGACAATACTGATCAGCCCCTGTACCCGCGGATCTTTAAGGTCGCGGAAAATAGCGGTTAATTCACGTTTAATGTCCTCGGTAGTACGCCCCATTCTGTGGCTGGCCATAATGATACCTCCGTACTTTTACGAACAAATGATTGACTGCGTGTAAATCACGCTGTCACGATCATTTTATTGTTCATTTATATTAGTCTCTGTATTCTTCCATTATGAAGGCTTCTAAGATATCGCCCACTTTAACGTCATTGAAACGGTCAAGGCCGATACCGCAGTCGTAACCTTCGCCAAGTTCTTTTACATCATCCTTGAAGCGGCGAATGGAAACGATCTTATCCTCTGTGATGACAATTCCGTCGCGCACGATGCGAACTTGTGCCCCGCGGGTAATTTTACCCGTAGTAATATGGGAACCGACAATGATTCCGACATTAGTGATTTTGTAAACTTCACGGCATTCGGCCTTGCCCAAAGGAACCTCGCGGAACTTCGGTGCGAGCATGCCCTTCATCGCGGATTCAATTTCACCGATGCAGTCATAGATAATGCGGTACAAACGAAGATCCACGCCGTCACGTTTTGCTGTTTCCTCCGCAAGCGGGTCGGGGCGCACATTAAAGCCCACAATGATTGCGTTGGAAGCGGATGCCAACATAACATCGGACTCACTGATTGCGCCGACACCGCCATGAATGACGTTTACGCGCACTTCTTCGTTGCTTAATTTTTCAAGAGACTGGCGCACAGCCTCAACGGAACCCTGTACGTCGGCCTTTACGATCAGTTGAAGTTCCTTCATCTCGCCCTGCTGCATCTGCTCAAACAGATTGTCAAGCGTAACCTTGGTGCGGGNNGGCGCTGGTCAACGAGCTCTCTTGCAAGGCGCTCATCCGAAACGGCGTTGAAAATATCGCCGCCGGTCGGCACATCATCAAGACCGGTGATTTCGACCGGAACACTCGGGCCGGCTTCTTCAATCTTGTTTCCGTTTTCATCCGTCATCGCGCGTACACGGCCGACGGAAGTACCCGCGACAATAATATCGCCGGTGCGGAGCGTGCCGTTTTGAACGAGCATGGTTGCAATCGGGCCGCGGCCCTTGTCAAGCCTTGCTTCAACTACGGTACCCTTGGCCGCTCTGTCCGGATTGGCCTTGAGTTCCTTCATATCGGCAGTCAATATAATCATTTCAAGTAAATCTTTAATGCCTTCTTTTGTCACTGCGGAAACAGGGATACACGGCGTTTCGCCGCCCCACTCCTCCGCGACAAGCCCGTACTCGGTGAGCTGTTCCATGACGTGCTGCGGGTTTGCGCCCGGTTTATCCATTTTGTTGATAGCAACGATAATGGAAACATTGGCAGCCTTTGCATGGTGAATCGCCTCAATGGTCTGCGGCATAATTCCGTCGTCCGCGGCAACAACCAGTACGGCAATATCCGTTACCTGTGCGCCTCTTGCACGCATTGTGGTAAACGCGGCATGACCCGGTGTATCGAGGAAGGTGACGTCACGGTCGCCGAGCTTTACGCGGTAGGCGCCGATGTGCTGTGTGATTCCGCCCGCTTCACTCGCGGTGACATTGGCGTGGCGGATTGCGTCGAGCAGGGAAGTCTTTCCGTGGTCAACGTGGCCCATAACAACGACAACCGGTGCGCGCGTAATCAGGTTCCCGGTTTCATCCTCACTGTCGTCGATGATTTGCTCCTCAATGGTAACAACAACTTCTTTTTCGACCTTGGCGTGGAATTCCATTGCCACCAAAGTAGCGGTGTCAAAATCAATCATGTCGTTAACGGCGGAAAACACTCCCAAAGCCATCAGTTTTTTAATGACCTCGGCGGCAGTCGCTTTTAAACGAAGTGCAAGCTCACCAACCATAATTTCTTCCGGAATCTGAATGGTAATCGGCTTCGCTTTACGTTCCAGAGCAATACGGTTTAGGCGCTGGGACTCGGTCTCCTTGTTGCTGCGAAAGTTTCTTGGCCGGCCGCGGTACTGGGTGCTGCGCTGAGTCAGCTTTTGCTTTTGCACCGTGTTGGCGGTATTGATTTTTTCCGAAGCAAGACGGTCGTACTTTTCGTTATATTTATCCAGCTCCACCTGTGTGGCGCGGGTATCTACAATTCTGCCCTCCGGCCTTTTAATTGCGGCGTTCGGATCAAGCGGCACCTGCGGTCTTCTTGGTGCGACGCTCTGCTGCGGCCTTGGTGCCACCGGCGGCTTGGGCGGAGTCGGTTTCGGGCCGACCATGGTAATTTTACCCGGCTTCACAGCCTTGCGCACCGGCTTTTGTTCCGGTTGCGCCGGTGCAATTGCGGCGGGTTTCTGCGGCTGTACCGCGGGACTGACTGCCGGCTGTACCGGGGCGGCAGCTTTTTCCTCTGGCTGCACCGGAGCGGCAGCTTTTTGCTCTGGCTGTGCCACAACAGCCTTTTCCGGCTCCTCTGTCACACTCGGCTGCTGCGGCTGGGCAACAGTCTCTTCCTGATCACCCTGCGCAAAGAAGGTGTCCAGATTTTCAGTGCTGTTCTTCTGGGTGAAGGTTTCAAAAACAAGGTCAAGTTCGTTTTCGTCGAGAGCTGTCATATGTTTTTTAACTTCGCCTGTATATTTTTCCAACGTATCTATAACGTCCTTATTCGGTACGTTTAAGTCCTTTGCTACCTCGTGAACCCTGTATTTATTCATCATATATAAAATTCCTCCTCATTCCTTTGCGCCAGCAGTTTCGGCTGTGCACAGCGCAAGCAGCTTTTTAGCAAACCCTGCGTCATTGACTGCAATAACCCCGGTTCGCTTGCCGAGAGCCATGCTGATTTCGTCCATCGTTGCGTTGGCTTCCACCAGAGCAACGTCCTCATCTTCGGCCGCAGACCGGACTCCGCCGGCTGTGCGGGGCGACAAATCGCTTGCAAGCAGCAACAGCTTTGTGTACCCCTTGCGCATCGCTTCGATTGCCGCGTCATTGCCAAGCGAAAGTTTTCCGGCCCGCCGGGCAATACCCAAAAAATGCAATAACTTATCATTCATTTTGACTGATTTCCTCCTCCATACGGTCATATACCTCTTCAGGAATCTTGCAGGAGAAGGCTTTTTCAAATCTTCTCGCCTTACGTGCTGCTTTCAGGCAGTCTATGTTTTTGCATACATAAGCGCCGCGCCCCGGTTTACGCCCCGTCAAATCAAGAGATATTTCCTGCTCGGGTGACTTTACCACACGTACAAGCTCTTTCTTTGGTTTCATCTGGCTGCACCCGGCACACATGCGCATCGGTAACCGTTTTTGATGCATCGCACACACCACCTTACTTGAATTAATAATTTATAATAAACAATTGATCATTGTGATTTGTGAATTACTCGGATAAAATTTCTTTCGCTTTCGCTTGCTCTTCTTCCCCAAAGAAACCGCTTTGNNATTTGCGGCAAGGCGGGCGTTTTGCCCCTTGTTGCCGATTGCGAGGGAAAGCTGGCTGTCGGGAACGGTTACGCGGCAGGCGTGAGAACCATCCTCTGCCGGTGTTACGGAAACAACGTCCGCGGGTGAAAGTGCGGAGGCGATGAATTTTGCCGGGTCTTCGTTATACTCGACAATATCGATCTTTTCGCCGTTCAGCTCGTTAACGATATTGGAAACGCGCGCTCCGCGGGAACCAATGCAGGCACCGACAGCGTCAACGTCCGGATTATGGCTGATTACGGCAAGCTTTGTGCGTGAACCCGCTTCACGGGATACCGCCTTTATTTCCACCGTACCGTCATAAATTTCCGGCACTTCCGTTTCAAATAAGCGTTTGACCAAATCGGGGTGGATACGGCTGATCATTGCGCGCGGGCCCTTTTCGGTCTCTTTTACATCGACCACATAAACCTTGATATGGTCGCCCTCTGTAATTTTTTCGTCGCCGACCTGTTCGCTTTTCGGCAGAACAGCCTCGGCTTTTCCGATTAACAGGGTGGCGGCGCCGGTGCGCGGGTCAATGCGCTCAACCAGTGCGCTGACCAGTTCCTGGTGCTTGCTTTGAAATTCCTGCATCATCTGTCCGCGCTCGCCGTCGCGGATGCCCTGGCGGATGATGTTGCGAGCGGTTTGAGCGGCAATGCGCCCAAATTCCTTGGTGTTCAGGCGGACGCCCACCGTGTCGCCGATTCCGGCGGTCGCATCGATATCGCGCGCGTCCTCAAGCAGGATTTCTTTGCCCTGATCGGTTATGTCCTCAACGACGGTCTTGCGTAAATCCACTTCAAACATGCCTTTTACTGGGTCCATGGTAATCACGCAGTCCTCGTTGCCGTAGCTGTTTTTGCAGGCTGTTACAATTGCTTTTTTAATCCTGTCGAGCATAAAGTCGACCGGGATGCCTCTTTCCTTTTCCAATAAGGTCAGGGCCTCGAAAACTTCGCTGTTCATTCCTCAATACCTCCAACAAAATCATCTTCCACAAGCCGCACCCATGAGGCGTCCTTTTTAGCAAGTGAAATATTTTCTCCTCCATCCATCTGAAGGATCATCACACTGTCCGCGTAGTCTTTCAGCGTAGCGGTCAGCTCGCGCCGGCCGTCCGCCATGGGGCGAATGAGTTTGACCCGCACCTCGGCGCCCAAAAAAGCTTTGAAATGCTCGTCGCGCACAAGTTCACGGTCGATTCCGGGAGAAGAAACCTCAAGGCAGTAAGCCTGTTCAATCGGGTCAAGCTCATCGAGGGGCTTGTTGATTGCATGGCTCATCGCTTCGCAGTCGTCAATTGCGATTCCCCCTTCTTTATCGATGAAAATTCTTAAAAACCAATCCGCGCCTTCTTTTAAAAAGCGGACATCCCAAATAGAAAGTCCCAATTCAGCCGCAAGCGGTTCGGCAAGCTTCCTCACGATATCCACCGTATTGCCGTTCTTTTTTTTCAAAGTCAACTCATTCACCTCAAAATACAAACAAAAGAGCGGGTCGCCCCACTCTTTCATCTTTCTTATCATATTACTTGACTATAATATCACAACTAAAGCTTAAATGCAAGGGATAATGAGAAAAATAGCACATATAAATTACTCTTTTTACATGCTCGAGTCCGCCGGAAACTGCCCGGCTACTCTTCCATCTGCTTGCCTAAGAATGACGCAGCGACCTGTATCAGTTTTATTTCGGTTTCCGTGGGTTCTGTTTCGGTTTCGCTTACAAGTAAAATCACTGCTCCCGTGACGTCGCTTGAAGCAATTACCGGGCTGATAATCGAAGCCGCCCGGTCCACGCCTTCCACGGGTTTTAATGAGGAGTTTCCTTTGCTGATAAAGCTTTGCCGTCCCTGCATGCACTCCTCAAGCTCGGGTGTCACGCGGCGCTCAAGATATTCCTTGCGTGAAATGCCGGATGCCGCAACAACATGGTCTCGATCACAAATAAGTAGCGGCAGCCCGATGGTTTTGGAAAGCACGTCCGCATACTGTCCGGCAAAAGCGGAGAGTTCGCCGACCGGCGAATATTTTTTAAAAATCACTCCACCCTGTGTATCGGTAAAAATTTCGAGCGCGTCTCCCTCGCGGATACGGAGCGTGCGGCGGATTTCCTTTGGTATTACAACGCGGCCTAAATCATCAATTCTTCTAACTATTCCTGTGGCTTTCAATGTCTTTTACCTCCTGTGCGGTGTTGTCTTTGCTTATTATCCGCAGGAAAAGCTTTACTATACAGTATTNNCAGTATTTGACAAGGTTGATTTTGGAAAATTTATCGCCGTTTTTTTCAATTCAATTTTTTTCGACACCGAAAACCCACGATCTGGCGGTACTGAAAAATTTATTTTTCAATTTTTTGCATTTCCCTGCTGCGCAAACACGGTTATACTTGTAAACAGAGGAAAGCCGTACTATAATATAGCGTAATGAGTTTTCCCGATTAATTGGAGGTTTTACATTGAAAAAAATATTTAAATTTTGCGCCGTTGTTCTCGCGGCCGCCGCCGTATTCTCTTTTACGGCTTGTTCGGCTCGTACTCCGGTTACGGCAGACGGCTTTAAGAAGCAGGCTGAGTCCTCGGGCTTCACGGTAACCGACAACTCCTCTACAAACACAAGCGTGGACAAGTACCTTAGTGCAGTCAAAAGTGAAACCGGCACAGAGCTGGTTTTTATTTCGTTTAAAACGGATGCTTCGGCTTCGGAAATGTATTCCTCAATCAAGAAAAGTATTACGGATGGAACAAGC
The DNA here is from genome assembly GCA_002338255.1 of Ruminococcaceae bacterium UBA1865. Classification (GTDB taxonomy): domain Bacteria; phylum Bacillota; class Clostridia; order Oscillospirales; family Acutalibacteraceae; genus Caproiciproducens. The sequence goes on from DDHX01000038.1 coordinate 36,923, forward strand.
GGAACCACCACGACTGTTGATTCTTCATCCTATAACAAGTATACTTTGGTCAACGGCGAACTTCACCACACGCTNNACCATTGTTTACGGCAAAACGACTTCCACCTACAAAAGTCAAGTGGACGATTTTATGAAGGCAATCAAGTACTAAGAAATTATAAAATGCCATCAAACACAAAACCGCTGAGGAATGAAAATTCCCCGGCGGTTTTTTTCACGGACTCCCTCAGTCAGAACAATTTTCCTCCGGTAAACCCCGCAAAAGCCATGGAAAGAATTCCAACATAAATTAATACCGCGGGCAGCCCCATAAACGCCTTCGGCATATCGGCATTGTTTTTATACTTATCCAACGTGTAAGCAAGCACCGTCGCCGCTAAAAAGAACGCCACCCCGGTTCCAACTGCAAATCCCAATGCGTTGGGCAGGTCAAGCTTAAAGCTTTTCAGAACGTACGGCATGGAAAGCACCACTGTATTAATGGCCGCCGGGGATAAAATCTGCCCGTACTGTTTATAAAATCCGGGCAAAAAGGATTTTAGCGTGTATGCCGCTACAATGTAAACGGCAGCAACAATCAGGGCAAAGATAACCGGACGCAAAATAATCATCATGCTGCTGTCCATCAGAATCGGATTCCACAGCGAGCCGAAAACAGTTGAAATCAGTGAGAAAAGCGTGACGAACCCCGCGTACATGCCGAGCGTTTTCGGTTTCCGCGCGGCTCGCAGCACACGGCTGAACCCAATTCCACCGGCAAAAATAATATTCTCGGTTGAAACGGCCATCAGCGCGGTCAAAAGCATTTGCATAAAGCTGATCATGCGCGCGTCACCTTCCTTTTCGCGGTTCTATTGCTGCGTTTTTCATTGAGCCACTGTACAAACGCAGCCAAAAACGCCACAAGAATAAATCCGAAGAACGGCAGGGAAACACTCGCATCCGCTGTACCGTAAACACCTGTGTTAGCGTGCCAGAGCCCGCCTTTCAGCCAAAGCTCCCGGATTGCCGCGATCAGGCAAATCACCAGCGAAAACCCAACGGAGCAGCCCACGGCGTCGGCCGCCACAGCCCACCCGATATGCGTCGGCGCATAGTCATTGGCACGTGAAAGTATCACGGAATTGCAAATCATAAGGCTTGCGAACATGCTGAGGGCGGTAATTGAACCCGGAAGGATCTTTTCCGTCAGCCACGAACCCGGAAGGTAAAAAAGCGCGGCCGCAGTCAGTACGAACCCCGGGCGAATCCAAAGCGGCATCATTTCGCCAATTAAGCAGAATAACAGCGCAGTCGGCACCGAGATAAACAAGAACAACAACGACAGTTCCACGGCGTTTTTCAGGTTATAGCCTGCCGCCACCACCGGGTACAGTCCAAGTGCACCGACAAGCAAAGGATTTTTATAAAGAACACCGTTTAAAAAAATCGTTCCCGTTTNNCAGCCCACCCCCCATTCTCAGCGCGCTGCACACCATGCCGTCAATCAGCGGCGCAGCGGCGTTGGCAATCAGCACCGCAAAGACCGCGCCCTGCTCATAAGCGCCAAACCGACGGAATACCATGACGAGGGCTCCGGCAAGTGCGCCGTAAATACAGCGTCCGCGCATTGTATTGGGGGAAGTCACCGGATCGGTCACCATATAGACGGAGCAGAAAAACAGTGAACCCGACATCAGTTCGTATTTGATCGACGTCAGCGCGTCGCCCGCAAAGCGAGGCGAAAACGCCGCAATCAGCGCTGCAGCCGCCAAAAAGCAGGCGGTTATTTCCCACCTTGCGGTGCGCCTTGCAAAAAGAAATAATCCGCACGCGCCAATGATCAGAATTGCCGTCGTACCCACAGGGCCGGCAAAAGAACCCCAAAGCATATTGAGCGGAAAAATATCCGGTTTTAACCCGTTCTTCAAAATGGCGGCCGATGAACTGACCAGCGGAACCGTGCAGTCATTGAAAGCGGGAAGCGAGGAAACCGCATCCGGCTTAAAATAAGCAAATATTGTCTGCGGATAGCAAAGCGTAACAAAAGCGACGCCCGCCGCCGCAGGATTAAACGGTGTATTTCCGATTGCACCGAAAGGCCCCTTCGCAACAAGGATTGCAAAGGCAGCGGCAATACAGGGCATCCACATCGGTGCATTTAAGGGCATCAGCATGGCAATCGTCAGTCCCGTCACCATTGAGGAGCACTCAGTGATACGGATGTTTTTTGTCTGTATGAGGTTAAACAGAACTTCGCAGAACAAACAGGTCAGCATCGTCAGACCCGCCATGACCAGCGGGCGGGCTCCATAATGTACCGTGGGGAGAATGAGCAGTACGGCAAGCGCGAACAGCACATCGCGCATCATGGATGAAACAGAGGCTTCGCTTTTGATATGCGGGGCTCTTGAGTAATGTAATGTCAATTAAAGTCACCGCTTTTCTTCAGTTCCGCCGCTTTTGCAACGGCTCCTCCCAAATCAATTCCGGACGGGCAGGCAACCGAACACGTGGCGCAGCCGATGCATTTTTGCACATTCTGCAGTCTGAGCGGGTCGGGCCTGTCGCGTTTCATTTCATGATAAATCAACCAAGGCCGAATGCCCCGCGGGCAGGCACGCGCGCATTTCTGGCAGCCGATGCATGGGTATGTTCTGTTCCTTGGCGTTTTTTTCAGCGCAATCACGCAGCGCGTACTTGCCGTTACCGCTTGGGATAAATCCATCACGGCTTTACCCGTCACAGAGGAACCGGTAATAACAATTTTTGTTTTGGGGCTGACTTCACAGGCGTCAAGCACGAATTGCAGCGGCACGCCGATGCGCACCTTAACATTCCGCCAATCCTCCACCGCGTCACCTGCCACGGTAACAACCGTAAAGTCCTGCGCCCGGCCGTTGTCCACAGCCATTGTCAGCGCCGCACAGGCCTGCGCGCCGATATAAGCGGTCGTTTCCCCGCTGTAGCGCAGCTTCTGCTTTAAAAGCACGCGCGCAGGGTAACGTTCGCCTGCAATCACTAAATCCGCCTGTGGATTGATTCGTTTAATCACACGCGCTTCGTGCGCGGTAGCGACAGCGATTTTGTTCTCCTGTGCTCCGCACGCCTTTGCCGCAAGCACCAGCCCCGCGATAATAGCATCCGTATTTTCACGCAGCGTCGCCATGGCGCTTGATGTGTAGGGGTCCTCGTCAAAGCAGCAGGCCAAAATTGTCTTTACTCTGAGCCGGCGCATCCGCTTCAGCTTTTGGAACAGGGGTGCTCCGTCAAATTCGTCTACAATATTGGCGGCTTCCGCCGCGGCAACAATCCCGGCTGCGTCCAATTTTCCCTGACGGGGCGCAAGCGGCTTAGACGCTGCAAGTCCCGCAGGAACCGGCAGCGCCTGTATTTTCTGTTTCAACGAGGGTGTTTTCTGCTGTTCCAATCTTACGCCATGTTGGAGTATCACGCTGTCATCTCCATTGTTATCATATCAGTTCGTCCGCCGCTGCTTTCAGCCCGCGAATAGCTTCTTTTGCGTCGTCGGCCTTGAACACGCTTGTCCCTGCCACGCAAACATCCACACCGGCCCGGGCGGCTGTGCCAATGGTTCCCAAATGAATGCCGCCGTCCACCTGAACGATCAGCTCCGGTTTTCTCGCTTTGAGCGCCTTTACCTTCTTCATCATATCCGCCATAAAGCTTTGGCCGCCAAATCCCGGCTCGACCGTCATGACAAGTACCATGTATAAAGAATCCAAATACGGAAACAGCGTTTCAACCGGCGTACCCGGCTTTATCGCGACCGCGGCTTTCGCCCCGCCCGCCTGAATAGCGGAAATGGTTTTCGCCGCATCGGACTGCGCTTCAATATGAAACGAAATAATGTCCGCCCCCGCTTCCAAAAAATCGGGAATATACCGCAGCGGCTCATCAATCATCAAATGTACATCAAACGGCTTGTCCGTAAATTTGCGAACGGCCTTTATGACAGGCGCGCCAAAAGTGATGTTCGGCACAAAATGTCCATCCATCACATCTAAATGAATCCAGTCCGCACCGCAGACATCCATTCTTTTCACTTCATTACCCAACTGTGAAAAATCAGAAGAGAGCACGGAAGGTGCAATCAACATAATTTATACCTCCATTAATGCTTTGTTTTATTCTACCCTAAATTAAATTTTATTTCAACTTATTCAGGCGTTGTTGGAAGAATGTTTATAGTGCCTGCCGGGAACGGGCCCCGGCAGACAATCTATATAAAGCGGTTAAAATATTTGCCCCGCACTCTATTGTATGCGCACATCGGTTTTTTGGCAGTAAAAAAGCTCCGCTTTGCCGGAGCTTTTCAAGTTATTTTTGATGATGGTCAGATTCTTTCTGATTGTCAGCTTTGGTGTTGTTCTTTTTATTTTCCTTAAAAAATGCAACACACATCAAAATGAGGGCAACCGCTGTAATTCCGCGCAGAACCCAGCCCCAAACGCCGGCAAACAAACCCGCTGTTCCCATCGCCGCCGCAAGCCACCAGCCACCCAAGATAATAAAAAAAGCTCCCGCGACATAAAAAATACGATTTTCCCTGCTCATGCGAAAAATTAAGATCAAACCGACAACAAACCACATCGCGGCGTAAACATAGGTCAACTGAAACGCTCCCCGCTCTATTGAATATCCTAATACTAATCTCCAATTAAAATGAATATTTCAATTGGAGAACGCCNNCAATTAAAATATAGATTTCAATTGAAGAACGCCCGGCTACTCCGTGATTGTTTTGAACTTAAAATAAGCGCAAAACCCGTCTCATGCAAAATCCAACGCGCTTCGCGCTATAAAAACATGATTTCATGTTTTTAATGGATTTTGTATAAATATAGTACAGTTGCCGCGCAATGTCAAGCTTACGCACAGGTCTTCACCTTGTTTTGCGGCTGTTCACCCGAACGATGCACGCGGAGGTTCCGAACAGCGGCACGGCGGCGGCGCAAGATTTTCTCCCGCCTAAGCTGCACAAAGCAGCAAAAAGCGACTGTCAGCTGCAGCACTGATTGAATCAACTGGAACTTCCAGCTGCCCGCACCGGCCAACAGAGCCATAAACCCCATCATACCGCTCATTGCACAAAGGATAAGGCCGTTTTCAGACCTCGGCCTGTATTTCAAGTACATAACCGCCGCAAAAATCAGCATTGTCATTCCGGTAAAAACATTCATCTTTTATACCTCCGGTCGCTAAACCGCTCATATGTTCTATCTCTTGCATTTATAATAACACATATGTTCTATTAAATGCAAGCATTAAATTTCGGCGGGGTCACTTTTGGTACAGCGGCAGAAACAAGTCTTTTCCGAAAACAAAAAGGAACGGGGTCGCCCCCGCTCCTTCTACAGAATATAAATGTTCATGTTACGAACGCCAAAACTTGAGCATTGGCCGTATGTGTCGTAGTACAGGTCAGCAATAATGCGTCCCTGGCTTGCGAAGCCGCCGGTATCCGCCGCAATTGCGTAACCATAAACGGTCTTGCCGTTTGGAGAGCAAATATACAGCCTGGTTCCGTAAGGAATCACACTCGGATTGACTGCAACTAACCCAAATGCCGCCGCCCGGCCGGTCGAGGTCGTGCCGCCGCCGGTGTACGCGGTGCATTTGCCCGAAATCTTTCTCGTAAAGTTTACGGCGTTGCCATTTTGATCCGTCAAAGTTCCGTCTGCGTCAACAATCGCGTAAGCGCTCGGTTTACGCTTTGTTCCGACAAGCGTTACCTGGTCGACAGGCTGCGTCACCACTGTTTTGCTCACTACTTCACTGCCCGCAAATTTACCATCCACAAGCTTTTGGCGTGTCAGGACAGTTTGGCTGCCGTTTTTACCGGCTGTTTGAAGTTGTTTATTGCCTTTATAAAGGGTGTCGCACTTTTGAGTTGTGCTTTTAAATGCAACCGCTTCTGTCGTGGTAACTTCCTGATAGGTTACTCTTGCAACAGAAATTTTCATCGCTTCTGTAACCTCGGCTGTCTTATCCACACTGACAGTATCTTCACTGCCAAGCGTTATCCCCGCCTGTGAAAGTGCATTCTCCACACTTCCCTCGGTGACGACTGCCGCTGCTGTTTTGCCGTCTGCGGTAATATTTACGTGGAACTTACGTCCAACTTGGATATCGCCGGTTTCTGCTGAAACCTTTGTGCCCAAAGAAGGTGTAACAACGTCGTCGTCGCGGAGCGTAACCCCTGCCTTAGCGACTGCCTGCGCTACAATGTCCCCGTAATGCACGGTAACGGTCTTTACTTGATGATCGAAAGCGACGTTTATCACATATGCGCTTTTAACAGCGATATAAATTTCCCCGCTTGGAGTTTTTTCCGTGCTGCGTTCAACCAAATCATTTGTTCCGACCTGAATTCCTGCCGATGCAAGAATTTCGTCGGTCTTGCCGCTGAACAGCAGCTGAACCGTTTTGATCTTGCCATCATAATCGATGTATGCATTATAAGTTGCCGCCGAAACGGTGACAACAGAACTGACCGTAATGATGATCATGATTGCAAGTGCAACCACTCTTTTTAGGGTGCTTTGCGAATACATTCTTTTTACGCTGAATAATTGCATTTGTTCACCTTTTTCCTTGTTTCGGCGACCTGATTTCGGGCTTTAGCCCCCACCTCGCCGACCTTCTGTTAATAGGTTATGCGTCAATGGCGTAATTATATTCACTTAATGCATAGTTGTCAAATTATTTTTCCAACTGAATTTGTGCATTTTGTACAGGTTACAATGATGAAATATTCTTTATTCTCTTTATTATCGGTCATTAAGGCAATATTTGTCCATTCCTTGTCACGGCAACATCCCCCTTTTCTGTGCAAATTGTAAGAATCTGATAGTTACAAACTTGTTACAAATATTACAGCGCTGTTTTTAATGCAATTTTTACCATATTTCGTCTTTCTTTTGCCGGGTAATTTCTTGAAAAACTTAACTTTTTGGCTCTGTACCTATCTTTTGTAAAAATTAATCAATTTGTATATTGTGTTGAATTTTATCGTATTCTGCAAGTTAAAATAGCTGTGTCTTTTTACTGAATTAATCTTTGTTTTTAATTTTTATAAAGCAAAACGGTGTTTTGAATCGTAAAAACAAGCTGTGTATGATTCGTTTTTCTGATTTTCGTTTATAAGATATCCTATTTCTATTCACCGCAAAAATGTGACTGGACTTGTCCTCAAAAGCGTCAAAAAATGCGCTTTTATCTCCCAGTAAAAACGCTATATATATAGTATAGGAAAACGGTAAAAATAAGCGGCCTTTTTTTGCTTGAAAAAGCGGTAATTATCATCCCGCAAAAACAAAAAAAAGCCCCCGGAAAACCGGAGGCTGAAGCGAAGCAAATTCTGTACGCCGCGTATAGTCTTATCGAACAATCAATCCAAGGTAGCGGGATAAATCACATGTTTGTACTGCTGTGACAATTGCACCTTGCAGCTCCGTTCCGGACAAAAGAATCCCGTTGATCTCATCGCTTGTAAAATCAATCCCTTTCAGAGGCGTATGAAGAAATTCCGACTCAATCAGATTGCAGTCCTGAAATACAAGCGATTTAAAACTGCTCTGCTGAAAGCTTCCGTTTGAAAAGTCTGTTTGCTCAAATAAGCTGTTTTTTATCTTTGCCGACGATAAGTTGCTGAATTTACAAATGCAGTTCTTCATTGAAACGCTGTCAAAGGTTGCCTCCGCAAAATTCGTCCCCACTGCCTTGCAGTTTTCAAACCGTACTCTGCGAAAAAAGCATTTTGTAAAATCAACGTTTGAAAGATCACAATTTAAGAAAATAACATCCGCAAAATACAAATTGATAAAAACCCCTTGTGTAAACTTGCAATTTTCAAATATGCAGCTATGAAATTCTACAACTTCCACTTTTTCTTCATTCATGTTTGCATTTGTAAAATGAAATTCCCTGATATCCTCTTCGTCATCCATAGCCTGCCGCACAATATCCTGAATATCATTCGATTCTGTTAAAAGATCTGATATCTTCGGTGCTTCTGTTTTCATCATCATTTTCCTTTTCGTTTTAATCTGCCCGATTGTCCTTGGCGACGTATCTCAATTGCCCGGTGCCCCACTCGGCAAGCTCATTCAGTGCCGGAAGCAATTTCATTCCTGCGCCGGTCAGTGTATATTCAACACGGGGCGGTATCTCCGTGTATTGTTTCCGGATAATCAGGTGATCTCTTTCGAGCTCCTTTAAGGATTGTGAGAGCATCATATTGGTTATTCCGTCAACTTTTCTTTTCAGTTCGTTGTACCGCAGTACTTCGCATTGGCTCAGAACCCACAAAATGGGCAGTTTCCACTTTCCGCCGATTAAATTCAGGGCATATCTGACCGGGCAGCTGTCTGCTGCGCAGTCATTTCCTTTTGTACTCATTGTTTCCCCCTTACTTTGTATTTCATATTATGTCAGTAATATCTGCATACTTGTATTATATTTACTTTGTTTTATAATGATAGCATAAACTAAAGTAAGGGGGCAAGTATTATGAATGAAGTTCTTCAATTTTTAACGGAAAATCCTACGTTTTATCTCGCTACTGTCGACGGCAGCCTTCCAAAAGTTCGTCCGTTCGGATTCGTCATGGACTTTGAGGGCAAGCTCTGTTTTTGCACCAGTAATCAAAAAGATGTTTATAAACAGATGAAAGCAAATTCCAATATTGAAATCTGCACCGCCTCGAAAGCAGGGCAATGGCTGCGTTTAAAGGGAAATGCTGTGTTTAACACGAGCAAGCAGTCCCAACAGGCAGCGCTTGACGCCGCCCCATTTCTGAAAGATATGTACAGTGTTGATGATTCTATTTTCGAGATTTTTTATATTGATCATGCGCAAGCCACGATCAGCGATATGACAGGCGCATCCAAAACAATACAGTTTTAAGGATTCTCCTGACATTCAAAACACCCAAAGTGGCAACAAGCCCTTTGGGTGTTTTTGATTGTGGAATACAAATGATTCCCTTTCATATGCTTACTGATCAGATGACTGAATTGTTTACATTTCTTTTTGATACTTGCTCAGGTAGTATACACTCGAAAAAACGACAAACAAATAAGCTGCTACAAAAGCTAACGTTACAAACAGATCAGCCTGCATCAACGCAAACACAAGCATCAACGCTCCGAACACCATCACCATCAAGTCGTATGCTTTTGCCTTTGCTTTATTCCTGATTGTCGTATTGCGCTCATCTTTTGTCTCTATTTCAATGCGCTTGGCAGATTCAGGATCTTTTCTGNNTAGGGCAGCGTGCGCATAATGCCGGTTGCCTCAGGCATTGATTTTATCAAAACAAGGCCGGCTGCGCAAATTATAAAACCAATCATCGAAAACACTGCATACTTTCCGACTTTATCATTTTTCATGATTCTCTTCCTCCTCATAAATAAATATTTCTTCAATGCCCATTGCAAAGTATCTGGCAATTTTAAATGCTAAAGTGATTGACGGATTATACCGCCCGTTCTCAAGGGAGCCTATCGTTTGCCTTGATACTTCCAAAGCTGCTGCAAGCTCTTCTTGCTTGATTCCCCGCTGCTTCCGAATCTCCTCTAACCTGTTTTTCAAACCGATGTTCCTCTCTTTCGGCTTTTTGGAAAGTTTACTTTCCATCAATAATATACCATACCTGTTTTAAGATGTCAAGTAAGCTTTCCATAAAATACTAAACTATTTTAAATCCGTTCAAAAGAAAACAACGCTGCATCACAAAAAGGCCCGGCACCATCGAACGTGCCGAGCCTTTTAACTGATTGCTTGATTTTGTTTCAAGACAAATTTGTAGCGAAAGACCATTAATACATCGGATATTCATCAACTTACTGATTAAAAAAATTTATAAGTCAACGGCACTATGAGAAGGTTTTTGAGAATCAATATATACAGTTACTGTACTTTTTTCATAGACTTTCGGTTGTGACCAAAGAAGTCTGCTTTTCCCTGTATAGCTGAAGCCTTCGAATTCGTATTTAAAGTACACCACATATGGATACGAGCCGTTCCATCGAGTAAACATCAGCTGCTTCACAGATGTTACCTTCGCTTTTGTTTGTGTACCTTCACTTAAAAGTAATTTGTATGCTCTTTCTTTCCAGTATGAAACTGCACACAGGATAATTCCCAACGCCAAAAAGATAGAACCTAAAGCCGGGAACCAAAGCTTAGGGTCGCCCCGTGATGAGGAATCCGTATGCAATATTCCCATCTGAGAGAGGATTCCTGAAAGCAAAAATACAGCTCCTAAAATCAGGAACAAAGTTCCGCATAGTTTCCACATGGTTTGTGGTTTTTTCATAAATAGCTCACCTTCCAAAATACAAATCATCCGCATCAGAAGCAGGTATGAACTGAAGCTGAAAAATTAATTAAATAAATCCTTGCCGTATTCTTTAAAACGTTCAAAAAATAACATATCGTAATTTTCATGATTTATTTTTTTCTCAGAATACATTATATTGTCTGCTTGCTTTATAATCTCGGGGATATCTTTATTCGAAAGAACCCTGCCGGTTGCCCGACCAACCGAAACGCTGATCGGCTCTTTTTTATGATTCGCGTTATGCTGCTCTATTTGCATATGGATTTTTCGACATGCATTTTGCACTGTATCGTCATCAATGGACGGCATCAGTGCCAAAAATTCATCCCCGCCTATCCTACACACCATGTCGATTTCCCGAAAACTCGACTTTAAAATATTTGCTACTAATTTAATTAATGAATCTCCTGCATGGTGGCCCAAATTGTCATTAACAGTTTTGAGTCCATCAATATCGCAAGAAACAATTCCGACCGAGTCACCTTTTTTAGAAGATAACCGTCTGATTTCTTGTTCCAAATAGGATCGATTGTATAAATCTGTAAACATATCGTGAAAGCTCATATGCCGCAGTTTTTCTTCAATCTGCTTCCGTTCTGTCTGATCGGTTAATATGATCACTGTACCCATAAATTTGCCGCTGACGTCGAGCATGCGACGAAACTTTATGATAATATTCTTTTTTCCGTGCATTGGCGATTCGCAATCTTTTTCTATTGTAGCCTCATGCTCACCACCCTTACAAAAAGCCCGGTATTCTTCATAAAAACAGGGAATCACACTTTCGGCTCTCTGTTTTTGATCTGCCGTATAGTATACATATCCAGGAGAATATAAATTTTCCTGTAAAAAATACTGTGCCGCATAATTGATATTATTACAACAGTCTTCCGTATCAAAAAGTATAACAGGTGTAGGTATACTTTCGAAAATAGTTAAATATTTGTTTTTTTCGTTAACAATCTCCCTGTTGGTTAATTGAAGTTCCGACAGGAGTGTTTCTTTTGATTGAACATTCCATTCCTTACAGAAAGCAATTTCGTTTTGGTCAAAAAAGCGATTAACCCATAACGTATATAAAATCTGTTGTTTTTGATCTGTAATTGAGCCCATAATCAAATCTATATAGGTCTGTCGGTAATACTTTATTAATCCTAAATACATTTCAAGCGAAATTCCCCGCTGCCTGTGTCTCATGGCTTCCATTCTTCCGAATTCAGTAATTGGCTCAGTAATAAAGTCCTGGTCAACATTTAATTCAGGAATTTTTTGATCATTTTGTATACAACCTATGAGAGCATCGGACAAGCCGGTTACCGACGCAACCCATGCTTCCTCAAGAGTCGATGAGTATTTTACGTAATCATGGATTTTCGCGTAATATAATATCTGTTTGAGCAAGAATGATTGACTGTTTTGGATTAATTCTATTAGTTTTTCCAATTTAACACACCAGCCTTTTAACGTAACTCTTTCATCGGGGTTATTGAAATGCTCAAATACAATTATTACATTATATAGTAAATAGATTTTAAAATTATATCATAAATTTCAATTGAAGTCGAATGAATTTATCATCGGAAAGCAAAAAAGCCCGACACCGTCGAAACAGTGTCGAGCCTCTTATCATATTGCGTAAAATTATCTCTTTGAGAACTGTGGCGCACGACGGGCAGCTTTGAGGCCGTACTTCTTGCGTTCCTTCATTCTTGGGTCGCGGGTTAAGAACCCGGCCTTCTTCAAAGGAGAACGTAAATTTTCGGTGTCAAATTGCAGAAGTGCTCTTGCAATACCGTGGCGAATTGCACCGGCCTGACCGGTAACACCGCCGCCGGCTACGCGGCAGATAACGTCAAACTTCTCGTTTGTGCTGGTCAGAACCAACGGCTGGCGAACAATCAGTTTGAGGGTATCGAGGCCGAAATAGTCGTCGATATCTCTGTCGTTAATTGTAACCTTGCCTGTACCTTGATAAACTCTTACGCGGGCAACGGAGCTTTTTCTCCTGCCTGTTCCATAAAAATATGGTGCTTTCTCGTACATAATTTACTCCTCCTTCCTTATAGTTCAAAAGTCTGCGGTTTTTGGGCGGCATGAGTATGCTCAGCACCCTCGAACAAACGCAGTCTTAACAATGCGGCGCGGCCGATTGTAGTGCTTGGGATCATGCCTTTTACAGCAAGCTCCATTGCTCTGCATGGCTTCTCTTCCATAAGGGTGTCGTATCTAACTGCCTTTAAGTGGCCGATATAACCCGTATGATGGTAATAATACTTCTTCTCTAACTTTTTGCCTGTCAGCAAAACTTCTCTGCAGTTGATGATGACAACATGGTCACCGCAATCAACGTGAGGAGCAAAAATGGTCTTGTTTTTTCCGCGGAGCAAAACTGCGGCTTGTGCGGCAACGCGGCCTAACGGCTTGCCTGCTGCATCAATAACATACCACTTGCGCTCAACTTCGCCAGCTTTTGGCATATAGGTGGTGGACGAATTTGTGGACATAGCTTTTACCTCCTGATTTTTATTCCAATTTATCGCAAAACCCCGCCCCTTTGGCAGGGCTGCCTTTGACTAAAAAAGCGCGCCAAAAATCTGGCGCAAAGGACTTGCATGTATGATATTACCACATGGCTGCGGCAGTGTCAATAGATGTAAGCGATATTTTTAATTTAGTTCGCTATTTGCTCTCATTTTCGCGTGTTTTTGCCCCATTTCTCGCTGTACCGCAACCGTCATTTCAGTTTTTGCAACTATATTTTTTACCGCAGTTTCAATAGTATGCGCTTTTGAGCGTTATGATTTTTGCGCTTTAATTGTCAACCATCATTTATAAACATGGTTGACAATTAAAATCCTTTTCTCTATACTATATATAAATAAAGAATCGATGGGAGTATCTGATGAAAACAAAAAATTTAGCTGTTACTGCGCTGTTTACCGCACTTACCATTGTTTTTGCACAGCTGATTCTGCCGCTGTCGTTTACGCCGGTTCCACTTTCACTGTCGCTGCTTCCGGTATTTTTAGCGGGCGCAATACTGCCGAAACGGTATGCGGCTTATTCGCAGCTCGTGTACCTGCTGTTAGGCATTGTTGGGCTGCCGGTGTTCGCAGGCTTTAAAGGCGGCATGGGCATTGTGTTCGGGCCGACGGGCGGCTTTCTTATTGCATATCCCATTATGGCATTTTTGACCGCCTGGGTCGTGTCACTTTTTCACCGGAAAACAATCGTGTCCTATATTCCCGCCATGCTCGCGGCACTTGTCGCGTGTTACCTTTGCGGTTCGCTTTGGTACGTTTTCGTCGGACATGTCAGTTGGATGAAATCCCTCGCCGCAACCGTAATTCCCTTTGTTGCTTTTGACTGTATCAAAGTCGGTATCTGCGCCGTCCTTGCGCCTTCCATTAACAAAGCGTTGATTAAATCAAGATTGATACTAAACGTATAATAAATTGGGTTCATTTTCTGCCTTGTAAAAATTGATATCTGGCTTTCCTTGCTCTTGCTTTCAACAAATATTTGACTTTAGCAAAAATAATACTATTTGTATTATTACTTTTAAAATGGATAGAAAATAATTGAACTGTTCTTATTTAAAATTGCTCTCATGAAACTGAACCGCTGAAGAAAAATCTTCAGCGGTTCAGTTTTCATTTATTCATGTAAACTGTGAATTCATGGCAAAGTTGATCGACGCCCTGCCCTATATACTGATACTATATTAGATACTTCTGCCGACCGCTCCTGCAATCATCCCCACTTTTTGGAAGAGCGCGGCATATGCTTCCGGCGTGAGCTGCTGGGCAGCGTCGCTCAGCGCAACCTTTGGGTTTGGGTGTACCTCAATGATAAGGCCGTCAGCACCGGCTGCAATGCCCGCAAGCGACAGAGAAGCTATAGACTTCGATTTTCCTGCCGCGTGGGACGGGTCAATGATAATTGGCAGGCTGCTACGCTCTTTGACAACCGGAACCGCGGAAACGTCGAGCGTATTGCGCGTGGCGGTTTCAAAGGTACGAATTCCGCGTTCACACAGCACGACGTTGTAGTTGCCTTCGCTCATGATATACTCGGCGGCGTCCAACCATTCTTCAATCGTAGAGGAAATGCCGCGCTTTAAAAGCACAGGCACCTTGGAACGACCGACTTCGCGCAAAAGGCGGAAGTTCTGCATATTTCGTGCGCCGATTTGAAACATATCGCAATATTTGGCCGCGGTTTCAATCTGGTCATGTGCGACAATCTCGCTGACAACCTTAAGGCCAACGCCGTCGGCGGCTCTGCGCATTATTTTCAGGCCCTCTTCCTCCATTCCCTGAAAGGAATACGGGGAAGTGCGCGGCTTGTAAGCTCCTCCGCGCAAAAAGGCCGCTCCCGCAGCCTTTACACCGATTGCCGCCTGGTTGATTTGATCCTCGTTTTCAACAGCGCACGGCCCGGCCATCATGACCAGCTTTTTACCGCCGATGATCTGGTCACCGACCTGCACGGTGCGTCCGTCCGGGCACATTTCATGGCTTGCAAGCTTATAGGAGTGCATAATCGGCACGCATTTCTCAACGCCGTCCATCAGCTCCAGATCAAGATCTCCGAGTTTCGCCTTATCGCCCAAAATACCAATAATGGTAGCCTGTGCCCCGGTGGAAAGGTTCGCACCCAGGCCATGCTCCTTTAAAATTTCAATAATCTTTTCTACGTCCTGACTGGTAGAGCCGTTCTTCATTACAATAATCATAATAAAATAATCCCTTTTCTCATTTAATCAGCCGTCAATCGCTTTAGTAACTTTATGCTTTAAATCGCTAAATATATTATACAACAATATCGCAAAAAAACAGCCACCCTATTGGGTGACTGCTTTAAAATGTTGGCGCCTTCCTATTGT
>DDHX01000045.1:0-11774 GCA_002338255.1 Ruminococcaceae bacterium UBA1865
AATCCAACGCGCTTCGCGCTATAAAAAACGTGCTTCACGTTTTTTATGGATTTTAGTATAAGTACATACGGATAGGAAAACACAAATGAATAAACCCCTTTTAAAAAGAATTGTAATGGTGTGCATTGCCACTTTGATTATGGGCTTTGCTGTGTCTCTTTCGGTATACGCCGCGCTGGGCACAGACCCCTGCACCTGTTTGAATCTGGGCATATCCCATAAAGTCGGTATGAGTTTCGGCACTTGGCAGCTGATTTTCAACTGTACGGTACTTGTTTTTACCTTTTTCTTTGCCCGCCATTTAATTGGATTCGGCACTGTTGTGAACATGGTTGCCATTGGGTATCTGGTCGATTTTTACGGTGGTATTCTCGCTCACGTCCTGCCCGCTGACCCAACCGTTTTTTTGCGGCTTGTATGTATGCTCTGCGGCGTTGTGATTCTGGCTTTTACCGCCGCGCTTTATATGTATCCGCGGCTCGGCGTTTCGCCTTATGACAGTATCGGCTTTATTCTTACCGAGCGAACCCATATCCAGTTGTGCTGGTGCCGTATCGCCTGCGACGTACTCGCAGTTCTCATCGGTTTTCTCACCGGGTCGATTGTCGGCTTGGGCACGGTCATTACCGCGTTTTGCATGGGGCCGCTCATCAAGCTTTTTGGCGATATTCTTCAAAAGAGAATCCCGCTGCAATTTGACTGATCCTACTCTCCAATTAAAATGTATATTTAAATTGGAGAACACCCGGCTGCGCCGTGCTTAGTTTGAGCGTAATTAACTTCTATTTTCCTTAAATGGCAAAAGCTGCGTGAGTCCAATTGGCTCACGCAGCTTTTATTATTTTACTATCTCAAATTCCTGGATACCCATAACCCCAGGTGCAATCTCATATTTAGCAAAAACAACGACAACATTTCCCGCTTTATTCACGTAAAACTTCTGCTTGCTGTTAATGCCGGAAAATCCCTCGCTGCCTTCAAAGTACATCAGATTGGCGTCCTTCGCCAACCGCTCTTTTATTTGCCTGCGCACGCTTTCGTCCACAAGCTTCTTGTAATCCTTGCCAAGCATATCGGCGAGTGTGAGCTCCTTGCCGCTTTTTAAATCAATATTGTAAAAGGTCTGGTCGGTAAAAGCATTGGCCTGCGTTTGCGTGGTATTCAGCACAAAGGACAGCATTTTTTCATTGCTGCATTTCACTTCATAATTTACATCGACAATTGCAGGAATAAAATCATTCGGATTTCCGCCTGTTTCCACAAATGCTTTTTTGTCCGCTGCCGTGCGTTCTTCCGCCTGAGCGATTGCTCCTTTGACTTTGGCATTAATTTCCTTATTAATGCGTTTTTCAAGTGCTGCATTTCCGGTGTTGGTGACCTGCGGCTGCTTAACGCTGATTTGCCTGGTTGAATCCTCAACCGAATACTGCGTGAACGTAAATACGCGCGCCAAATTTCCAAGCACGGGAATGGTGGAAATACTCTGGGCGAAAACACTGCTGCAATTCAGCAGCCCGACAAACAGAATACACAACGTGGCTGCAGTGCAAAGCGCGGCTTTATACCAGTGCTTCTTCTTTTTGTAATCCTTGCAGCTTGTACTAATCACCTCTGCAAGGCGAGGCGGCGCTTTGATGGACTGGTAAATTTTTTTCGCGCCATCCAGTTCTTTCAAGAAAATCACTCCTCACCAATCAAAATTTTCAACAGTTCCAATCCTTTATAAAGCCGTGATTTCACCGTATTCAAGTTCACATTTGTAACACGCGCGATTTCCTCCAGCTTCATATCTTCAAAATATCTTAAAATAATCACTGTTTTAATTTTAGGTTCCAGAGCCTGCACCGCATTATACATATCAATCGACTCCGCAATACTTTCACAATTGTCGGGTGTGGCCTGCTCTGCCGGAAAATCCTCGACAATCGTCAATCTTTTGTTGTCCCTCAAATACGAAAGCCCTTCGTTGACCAAAATACGGTAAAACCACGTTTTTAAATAGGCAATTTCTTTCAGGGAGCCGATTTTGTCGATTGCTTTCAACACCGCTTCCTGCACTACGTCAAGCGCCGCGTCGGAATTTTTTGTATAGCTGAACGCCAGCCGGTAAAAGGTCAGCTGATTCGCTTCCACATATTCTTTTAGGGCATCTGTTTTTTCCTGCAAAGCGGTGTGCCCCCAAATTATTTAATAAATCCGTCAATTACCTTCTGCGCGGTGCTGTTGTCATCCGACACACACAGAATGACGTATTTCCCTTTTGCGGTTAGAACGGGCGCTTTCAGCTTTGCCATTTCCTTTGGCTGATAGTCCGCAAAGCCTGTTTTCTGATCTTCAATTCTCTTTTGTGCGGCTTCCTTCACGACAGCGGCGGCGGTGTCGTCCTTAGCCTCAAACGCCGCGACCTCTTCGGCGGTTGCGCCGGTACTCTCATAGACCTTCAGTTTGGTAACATCCTCACTTTTCAGCCCGTACAGCTTCAGTGCGGTCTTATCATCAACAGCCGACATTTGGTCAGAAAATTTAACGGTTGATATCAGCTTATCCGCAACGGCGGACGTATCCATCGTTATATTTGTATTTTTAGCGCAGCCCGAAGCAACCAGGAGTGCCGCCGCTAATACGCATATGATTTGCTTTTTCATTTTTTCTCCCTATACTCATTTTCAGATGCAGGCTTTCAAATACTCGCACCATTTTTTGCAGTATTCATTATTCAGGTGAACGCCGTCGGTCGAAGCATTTTCGGGAAGGTTGCCCGCAGCGTCTGAAACGGCAGAGTCAACCTTTAGAAAATNNAAAATGCACGCCCTTTTTCGCGGCCATCGCCTTTAATTGTTGATTATAATAATTGATATTTTTATTATTGTAAACTTTATCGGATCCGGATTTTTTCGCGGTAACGGGCAGAATCGACTGTACGTAAATTTCCGCATCCGGCTGATCTTTTTTGATTTCGTCAATCGCTTTGCCATAATCCTGAATAAAGGTTGCCGTACTGCTCCAGCCCAGTTCATTCACGCCTAACATGATAAATACTTTATTGTATTTTTTTTGTTTCATTGCCTGCATAACGGTTACCTTGCTGTTATCTAACGTAATTGCGGGCTTTGTAAAAATCGTGTTGACCATTAAACCTTTTACCGCATAATACGTTGCATTACCCAATCCATCGTAATTGCGCAACCCTTCGGTACGGCTGTCACCGATAAATACCGCATTGTCAAATTCACCAACCGGCACATTCTGCTTCGGCTGCGAACTGACGGCCGATTCCTCCGGCTGGGAACTGCCCGGTAAACTGAGCGGCGGTTTTGCGGGAATGCTGTCAGTTCGCATACTTTCCGCCGAAGATAATTCAACCTTACTCTGCTTCTGCGGCGCGGACTGTGCAATCAAATACCCGATTTCCTTTACGGCCGCGGCTGCACAAAGTCCAATCGAATAAAGAATCCCCGCCAAAACAAAACAAATAATTGTTCTGCGAATTATCAGTCTTGCTCTTCTGTTATTCACTGCAAACCACTCCGTTTTCGTTTTATATATATTAGACGCGCAGACGCGTCAAAAAGTTCAATTTTTTCTTCTTATTTTTTAAATTATTTTTTGAAATTGTGAAGCAATTATACTATAAGACCAAATTTACATAAAAGTAAAAAATGGAGTGTGACAAAACGCCACACTCCAATAAAAAAACTGGAATTTATTTGCCGGATTCGTAAACCGCAACAGCACAAGCGACTGTAGCGCCAACCATCGGATTGTTACCCATTCCGATAAGGCCCATCATTTCAACATGTGCAGGAACTGAGGAGGAACCGGCAAACTGAGCGTCACCGTGCATACGGCCCATGGAATCGGTTAAACCGTAGGAAGCAGGGCCTGCGCCCATATTATCCGGATGCAGTGTACGGCCTGTGCCGCCGCCGCTTGCAACGGAGAAGTACTTTTTGCCGTTTTCGTTCGCCCATTTTTTGTAGGTACCGGCAACAAGGTGCTGGAAGCGCACAGGGTTTGTCGAGTTACCGGTGATGGAAACGTCAACGCCCTCGTGCTGTAAAATGGCAACGCCCTCGCGGACGTCATTTGCACCGTAGCATTTCACAGCGGCGCGCTCGCCTTCTGAGAAAGCTCTCTCTTCAACGATTTTCAGTTCATCATTGAAGAAATCGAAATCAGTCTTTACATAAGTAAAGCCGTTGATTCTCGAGATGATATAGGCGGCATCCTTGCCAAGGCCGTTCAGGATAATCCGGAGCGGTTCCTTGCGGGCGCGGTTTGCTGTACGGGCAATACCGATTGCGCCTTCCGCGGCTGCAAAGGATTCGTGGCCCGCTAAGAAAGCAAAGCACTTTGTTTCGTCGCGCAAAAGCATTGCGCCGAGGTTGCCGTGGCCGAGGCCGACTTTTCTTTGTTCGGCAACGGAGCCGGGGATACAAAAAGCTTCAAGGCCGATACCGATTTTTTCGGCGGCTTCGGCAGCGGACTTCACGCCCGTCTTAAGTCCAACCGCGCAGCCAAGGGTGTAAGCCCAGGTTGCGTTTTCAAATGCGATCGGCTGTACGCCTTTTACGATTTTGTCAACATCAACGCCTTTTTTAAGGCAAAGGTCGCGAGCGTCTTCGAGACTGGCAAGGCCATACTCGGCAAGACACTTCTCTATTTTGGCCATTCTTCTCTCTTTGCCTTCAAATACTACATCGTTAGCCATATAGTTTAGTCCTCCTTTTATGGTCTTTATTATTCTTCACGCGGGTCAATGTATTTCGCCGCGTTGTCGAAACGGCCGTATTGGCCGATATTCTTCTTGTAGGCTTCGTCTGGGCTCATGCCGTGGCGGATATCCTCAAGCATTTTGCCGATTTTAACGAACTGATAACCGATGACTTCATTGTTTTCGTCAAGAGCGGTTTTCAAAACATAACCCTCTGCCATTTCCATGTAACGCACACCCTTAAGTCCGGTGCTGTACATTGTGCCAACCTGTGAACGCAGGCCCTTGCCCAAGTCCTCAAGTCCAGCGCCAATCGGAAGGCCTCCTTCGGAAAAGGCTGTCTGGCTGCGGCCGTAAGCGAGCTGCTTAAAGATTTCTCTCATTGCAACGTTAATCGCATCACAAACCAAGTCGGTGTTCAGGCACTCAAGAAGAGTTTTGCCCGGCAGAATCTCGGCGGCCATTGCCGCGGAGTGGGTCATGCCGGAGCAGCCGATTGTCTCGACAAGAGCCTCCTGCACAATACCATCTTTTACGTTCAGGGTAAGTTTGCAGGCGCCCTGCTGCGGTGCGCACCAGCCAATGCCGTGGCTCAAACCGGAAATGTCTTTAATTTCATAAGATTTTACCCATTTTCCTTCTTCCGGAATGGGTGCCGGGCCGTGCTTCGGGCCCTTGGTAACAGTACACATTCTTTCCACTTCTGGGGAATAATTCATATCGGTACTCCTTTCGGTTTCAGTATCCTTTGGTTTAACCAACATACCTGTTTATTATAGAGCATTTCGGGTTTTTTGGCAATAGTATCATACCCGATAATTAAAAATTTAACAGCCTGCGCGTCACTTTTTTTACAGTGGCCCCAAATGACGCCCGCGCTTTTCTTCAAGGGTGAAAGCGCCTGATTATTCACGAATTATTCTTTCTTTTTACATTGTGCTATGATATAATATTTTTTGTATGATTGATTATAATTTTTAATAATATTTTGAGGTGACTTAATATGGCTAATATCCTATCTGCCTTTTTCGGCAATTACAGCAAACGCGAAATAAAGCGCATTCAACCGCTGTGCGATTCCGTACTTGCTTTGGAGGACAAATACAAAGCATTGTCCGACGATGAGCTGAAAGCGCAAACCCCCGCACTGCGGGAACGCCTTTCAAACGGGGAAAGTCTCGACGATATTCTGCCCGACGCTTTTGCGGTCTGCCGTGAGGCTTCCGCCCGTGTTTTAGAAATGCGCCATTTCCCGGTACAGATTCTGGGCGGCATTGTGCTTCATCAGGGTCGTATCAGTGAAATGAAAACCGGCGAAGGAAAAACGCTGGTTGCTACCCTGCCGGCGTACTTAAATGCTCTTTCCGGCAAGGGCGTTCACATTGTCACCGTCAATGACTACCTCGCACGCCGCGACTCCGAGTGGATGGGCAAGGTTTACCGCTTCCTCGGTCTGACCGTTGGTTTAATCGTGCACGATTTGGAAAACGACGTGCGCAAAGAGGCGTATAACGCCGATATCACCTATGGTACAAACAATGAGTTCGGATTCGATTACCTGCGCGACAACATGGTCATTTATCAGGAGAACAAAGTGCAGCGCGGCCACAATTACGCCATCGTGGATGAGGTGGACTCCATCCTCATTGATGAAGCGAGAACCCCGCTGATTATCTCCGGTCAGGGCGACAAGTCGACCGACATGTACAACATCGCCGACCATTTTGCCCAAACCTTACACATGGTCAAGGTTGCGGAGCTGAACGACAAAGAAGATAACGATGAGCTTTACAAGGACGCCGACTACATCGTGGACGAAAAAGCAAAGACCGCAACCCTGACTCCGTCCGGCGTAAAAAAGGCCGAAGTGTTCTTTAAAGTTGACAACCTGACAGATGCCGACAACATCACCATTCAGCACCATGTGAATCAGGCGATTAAAGCGCGCGGCGTCATGCAGAGTGATATTGATTATGTTGTAAAAGACGGAGAAGTCATCATCGTCGATGAATTTACCGGCCGCTTAATGTATGGCCGCCGCTACAACGAGGGTCTGCATCAGGCAATTGAGGCAAAAGAAGGCGTTAAGGTCGCCCGCGAAAGCAAGACGCTCGCTACCATTACCTTCCAGAATTACTTTAGATTGTATGCTAAATTATCCGGCATGACCGGTACCGCGATGACCGAAGAGGAAGAGTTCCGCGAAATTTACAAGCTCGACGTCATTGAAGTACCGACAAACAAGCCCATGGTTCGTGAGGATTTGCCGGACGTTATCTATAAAACGGAAAAAGCAAAATTCAACGCTGTCATCGATGATATTATCGAACACCATGAAAAAGGCCAGCCTGTTCTGGTCGGTACCATTTCCATTGAAAAGTCTGAGGAGCTGAGTGCCTTACTGCACCGCCGCGGTGTGAAGCATGAGGTCTTAAACGCGAAATATCATGAGAAGGAAGCCGAAATTGTTGCACAGGCCGGTCATAAATCCGCCGTTACAATTGCAACAAACATGGCAGGACGCGGAACTGATATCGTACTGGGCGGCAACAGCGAATATATGGCAAAATCCGAAATGCGCCGCTTGAAGTTTACCGAAGAGCAAATCGGTGAATCCACCGCTTATTCTGAAACAACGGATGAGGAAATTCTAAACGCCCGCAAAACCTTTGCAGAGCTGGATGAAAAATACAAAAAGCTAATTAAGACCGAAGCCGAGGACGTGAAAGCCGCCGGCGGACTTTATATCATCGGTACGGAGCGCCATGAATCCCGCCGTATCGACAATCAGCTGCGCGGCCGTTCCGGCCGTCAGGGCGACCCCGGTATGAGCCGTTTCTACATTTCGCTGGAAGACGATTTAATGCGCCTGTTCGGCGGTGAGCGCATCACCAACCTGATGGAGCGTCTTAACGTGGACGAGAACACCCCGATTGAAAATAAAATGCTCACCAACACCATTGAGGGAGCCCAGCGCAAGATTGAGGGCCGCAACTTTGGTATTCGTAAAAATGTTCTGCAGTTTGACGACGTTATGAGCCGTCAGCGTGAAATCATCTATGGTCAGCGCGACCAGGTACTGAGCGGCGAAAATATCAAAGATCAGGTAATGAAGATGATTGAGCAGGCAGTGGAGGCACAGGTCAAACAATTTATGCCTGAATCCGACCTGCACGACGACTGGAACTTCATGGGACTGCGCGACCATTACATGGGCTGGCTTTTATCCCCACAGGATTTGGTTTATACCAAGGATGAAATTGAACAGCTGGAACCGGATTATGTAAAGGATCAGCTGATTGAAAAAGCAACGGCTTTGTATGAAAAACGTGAAGCAAGTTTTGGGGAAGAAATTACCCGCGAACTTGAACGTGTGGTTCTTCTGAAAAATGTTGACTCGGAGTGGATGGATCATATCGACGCGATGGAGGAACTGCAAAAGGGAATCCGCCTGCGTGCGTACGGCCAGCACGACCCGGTTGTCGAGTACCGCCTCGAGGGCTTCGATATGTTCGACGCGATGATCGGTACGATTCGCGAGAATACCGCCCGCATGATGCTCACCGTTCAGCTTCGTTCCTCCGAGGAGCCCCAGCGTGAACAAGTCGCCACGCCGACCACAACCAGTGCCGACGGAACCGATGTAAACCGCACCATCCGAAAGGGCAAAAAACCCGGACGCAACGACCCGTGCCCATGCGGCAGCGGATTAAAATACAAAAAGTGCCACGGCAAGGACGACTAAGTTTTATATAATCAAAAAAATCCATCAGCTAAACTTGGCTGATGGATTTTTTGCTTTACTTTTATGTTGCTTTCTCCTGCGCGGTGGCAATCGATTTTACCAAATCGAAAATATAGTTGCTGCCGCGGCTGATTAGAATTCCCGTCAGCACACTGCCAAGGTACGGAATAAAACTATTCAGTCCCACTAAGGCAAAAATGTCAACCCCATAGGCAACAGCAACAAACACGCCGATTAAAATTGAAATCAGCAGTTGCCATTGAAACCTCCCTTTGACAAAGAACTCTTTAATATAAGTAATAATGCCCTCAACAATAACCGCTAAAAAAATCAAGCTAAAGTACTGCATTGACTCAGCCTCCTAATACTATTTTCCAATTAAAATGTACATTTCAATTGGAGAACGCCCGNNTTTATAGGATTTTAGTATAAAATAAGATTCATGGCGGCGGCAACCAATGCGCCAACCATGCCCGCAAGCGCGTAATTTACAAGTGAATTCCAGCGTTCGCCCGCGCTGCTTTCCAGTTTTACAATCCGTTTGTCGTGATTCGTCAGCTTTTCATCATGATTTTTCAGGATTTCTCCCATTTTGATATTCAGTTCCTCAAGTACTTCACTGCGCTTTTCGCACGCTTCCTGCTTTATTTCAAGCTTTTCAATGTCTTTTTGCCCGCGCCGGCAACGCTCGTCAATTGTTTTCTGCCGCTGTAAACAAATTTGTTCATTCAGCATTTCCATGCCTTCTCCTTTTGAAGCCCATTCAATCCGGCCTTTTTGACGATGCGGGGGTAATCCTTATAGGCGATATCCATGTCAACATTTGTTTTGATACCATTCACTTTCCCCGTGCTGCTATACTGCCACATGCCCATTGAGTCATATCCAGGCTCGGCAGCGTAACGCGCCAACCACAAATCAAAGCGCTTCAGGTGCTCCATGTCGAGCCTGTTTTTCATCCAGTCGGAATTGGTATAAAAGCATACATAATACCCCGCTTTTTCCACTTTGTCACAAAAAGCGATGACAATATCCGTCAGCACTTCGCGGCTTAAATTCATCTGCGTCTTATCCTCCATGTCAAACGCGACAGGATACGCAAATTGACAGCCCTTGATAATTTTCAAAAAGAAGTCGGCTTCAAGTTCCGCCTCGCGTGTGTTGCGTGCGTAGCTGTAATGATAAGCGCCGCAGGGCAGCCCCGCTTTTACCGCATTTTGGTAGTTCCGGTAAAATATTTTGTCCGTCTGCACCTCCGGATTCTCCCATCCGTAGCCGGCGCGCAGCATCACAAACTTAACTCCGTCCGCCTTCACTTTTAAAAAATCAATCTCCCCCTGATGATGAGAAACATCAATTCCCTTCACAGTTTTCACAAATTCCCCTCCGTTATATATTCATTTTATGCGTGAAATTCTTCTCTCACTACACATTGCTTTTACTTTGAAATTTGCCTTTCAGAGGGAAATTAAATAAAAAATAGACCTGCCGAAATCAGCAGGTCTAAAATACACTCACCCACGCTTGGTAAATCTTATTCCCCAAACATAGTTTTTATCTTGTCAAAGAAGGTTTTGCGCTTCTGATAGTTTTTATCCTCGGCAACACTGTCGAATTCCTGCAAAATAGATTTTTGCTTTTGCGACAGATTTTTTGGCACCTCAACAGTCACGCGCACGAACTGGTCTCCGCGGCCGCGGCCGCTAATATGAGGAATGCCTTTACCTTTCAGCTTGAACACATCGCCCGGCTGCGTACCCTCGCGCACTGAGTAGCTGACGCGGCCGTCAATGGTTGGTACAACCACCTCCGCACCGAGTGAGGCCTGCGTAAACGTAATCGGTATTTCACACCAAACGTCGTTACCGCGGCGCTCAAAGATGGGGTGCGGACGCACATTCACATAAACGCGCAAATCACCGCTCGGCCCGCCGTTCACACCGGCGTTGCCCTGCCCGCTGACACTTAGAACCTGCTCGTTGTCAATGCCGGCCGGAACATTGATTTCAATTGTCTTCTGCTTGCGCACCCGGCCAGTTCCACCACAGGTTTTGCAGGGGCTTTCTATCACCTTACCAGTACCGCCGCAGCGGTCGCAGCTGCGGCTGGTCTGTACTGTCCCAAACGGCGTACGCTGGTTGATATGCACCTGCCCGGTGCCGCCGCAGTTCGAGCAGGTTTTCGCGGAGGTGCCCTTTTGTGCGCCGGTTCCCGAACAGTCGGAGCATGGTTCAACCTTTTGATACGCAATATTCTTCTTACAGCCTTTGGCCGCTTCCTCAAAGCTGATGTTCACAGTCGCTTCGGTGTCGCCGCCGCGGCGCGGTGCATTCGGGTTGGCAGCGCGCCCGCCGCCGAATCCGCCGCCAAAAAAGCTGTTGAATATGTCACCCAGGTCAATGTCGCCCGCAAACGGGCTGCCGCCGCCCGCTCCTCCACCAAAGTTGGGGTCCACACCGGCGTGGCCGAACTGGTCGTAGCGCGCCTTTTTGTCCTTATCGGAAAGCACCTCGTATGCCTCGTTCAGCTCTTTGAACTGTGCTTCGGCGGACTTGTCCCCCGGGTTCAAATCCGGATGATATTTTTTAGCTAATTTTCNNTAAGCTTTTTTAATCTCATCATCGGTGGCATTTTTAGGTACGCCCATTACCTCATAATAATCCCTTTTTTCAGCCAAACCAAATCACTCCTATAATAAATAAAAAACGAAAAAATGAATAATGATTTCCGCGGCGGCGAATGCATTTTATTGCACGACACGAAAATTGCCTTTCAACCCATGATTGCCAGCTCCCCGAAAGGAGAGCTGGCCACCATAATCATTCGTTTTTCATCATTCATATTTCATTGATGCAAATAATCATAGATTATTTTTTATGGNNTCTTCTACTGGCTGCTGCGGTGCGGCTACCTTGTAAAGCTTCTCGCTGACCGCGTACATTGCCTTTTGCAGTTCCTCGCTCTTGGACTTCATGTCATCCGCGTTGTTGGCGGAAATTGCTTCCTTGAGTGATGCAACCTTTGCGTTCAAATCGGTTTTATCGGCCTCGTCAATTTTGTCGCCGTTGTCCTTCAGCAATTTTTCGACTGCATAGCACATATTTTCGGCTTCATTCTTCTGGTCAACTTCCTCGCGGCGTTTCTTATCCTCAGCTGCAAACTTTTCAGCATCCTGAACAGCCTTATTGATATCGTCCTTGCTCATGTTGGTGCTGGAGGAAATCGTAATCTTCTGTTCCTTGCCCGTACCCATATCCTTAGCGGATACGTTTACAATGCCGTTGGCATCAATATCAAAGGATACCTCGATTTGAG
>DDHX01000045.1:11944-18445 GCA_002338255.1 Ruminococcaceae bacterium UBA1865
GCCAAGTACGCCTGCCTGTAAGGCTGCACCAATGGCAACGCACTCATCCGGATTAATTCCCTTGAAAGGATCTTTTCCGGTTAAGCTCTTAACCGCATCCTGAACAGCAGGAATTCTGGAAGAACCGCCCACCATCAGTATCTTGTTGATTTCTTCAATCTTTAGGCCGGAGTCGGAAAGTGCCTGACGAACCGGGCCCATTGTCTTTTCGACAAGGTCGGCAGTCAATTCATTGAACTTTGCTCTGGTAAGCGTAAGGTCAAGATGCTTCGGGCCGGCTGCGTCCGCTGTGATAAACGGCAGGTTGATTGCGCTTGTGGTCATGCCTGAAAGCTCAATCTTCGCCTTTTCAGCAGCTTCCTTCNNATGATACGCTTTACATCCAAACCCGCAATTTTACCGGCATCCTTTGTTGCCTGGCGCTGTGCATCTGTAAAGTATGCAGGAACAGTAATAACCGCAGAGGATACGCTTTCACCCAAGTAGGCTTCGGCATCACTCTTCAGCTTCTGAAGAATCATAGCGGAAATCTCCTGCGGGGTGTAGCTTTTGCCGTCAATATTCACTTTAAAGTTGGAACCCATTTCTCTTTTGATAGAAGAAACAGTACGTTCCGGGTTTGTAATTGCCTGGCGTTTTGCAACCTGGCCGACCATGCGCTCCCCAGTTTTGGAAAAAGCAACAACAGAAGGGGTAGTTCTTGCACCTTCCGCATTTGCAATAACGACCGGCTCGCCGCCTTCAATAACCGCAACACATGAATTTGTAGTACCTAAATCAATACCAATTGTCTTTGACATAAAGATTACCTCCAAAAATTTATTGTATAAATTTCAATTTATAATTAACCAATGAAAAATGAAGAATGACGATGCCGGTTTGGCTCTTAATAAAGAGTATTCAGCCCGCGGAGCAAACCGCTCTCATTGTAAATTGTTCATTGCTCATTGAACAGCAATTAATTTGCTACCTGCACCATTGCGTGGCGAACAATTTTATCCCCAATTAGATATCCCTTCTGGAACACCTGTGCAATGGTATTTTCCCCGGCGTTTTCATCATCCACATGGGAAACTGCATTATGAAAATCAGGATTAAACNNTAAACGCTTCGCCTTCTTTTCCCATCTCGGTAACGCCAAGCTTTGTCAACGCGCTTGTCAGCTGTGCGCTGACCATTTCAACGCCTTTGCGCAAGTCCTCGGCGCTGCAATCTTTTTGTTCAAGCGCTCGGGAAAGGTTATCCGCCACCGCTAAAAATTCGACGACAGCCGCTGCGGTCGCATCCGCGTAAACCCCTGATTTTTCGCGCTCGGTGCGTTTGCGGTAGTTGTCATATTCAGCTGCGGTGCGGAGCAAAAGCTCTTTTTGCTTTTTCAGCTCTTCCTGTGTTTCTTCAAGCTGCACCTGTACAGGATTCTTTGGTTCTTCCACAGTCACCTCCGGTTGATTTTCCTCAGCCTGTTCCGGCGGTTGATTTTGTTTTTCCTGCTCTTTTTCTTGATTCAATTGTTTTTTTTCAACTTTACCCAAGACAAGTAGCCCCTTTCTATTCCGAATCCAGTAACTCCGTCAGCATTCTTCCGACAGAACCGGAAAGGTATTCAATATTTGATATAATTTTACTGTAATTCATGCGCGTCGGGCCGATAATCGCGATTGCTCCGGCGTCCCTGCCCCCCACCGCGTACCGTGAAACGATTACGCTCGAGTCGCTTAACTCCGGGCGGTTTGTTTCCGCGCCGATCAGCACCTTCATACTGTTGTTCTGCTGCATCAGAAGCCGCGACAGCTCCTGCGGCCTTGAAAGAAAGTCCATAATACGCTGGATACCGCCATGCCCCAATTCGCGATAAAAAAGCAGATTCATTTCACCGTCAAGGCAAATTTCGGACTGCATGGAGTCCTGTGCCACATCGAGCACCGCCATCAGGGCGTCGCTCATCAGCATTGTCATATCGCCGAGCGATGCGGCCAAAGATTGAATGTACGCGGGCGTAACGGTTGAGACCGGAAGCCCGACCAGCTTTTCATTCAGTACTCTGAAGAATACACGCATAATTTCGGGTGTGATGTTAAAATCGCAGTGAAAAACGCGGCTCTTCATCGTTCCCGCCGAGGTCATCAGAATGACCATTGCGGTGCGCCTGCTCGTCTGTACAAACTGAAACGCGCGGATATCCGCCCCGCTTCCGCTTGGTGTTGTGGAAACAGCCGCAAATTTTGTCATTGCGGCGAGCGCACGGGCGACTCCGTCCAGCAGCTTTTCCGGGTCATACGCACTCGGCAGAAGCAGGCTGTCAATGTAGCGTTGCTCCTCGCTTGATACCGGATGCTTTTGCATCAGCGTATCAATGTACACACGGTAGCCTTTGTGGGAGGGTACGCGCCCCGCCGATGTGTGCGGCTGTTCGAGCAGTCCCATATCGGCGAGTTCACTCATTTCATTTCGCACAGTGGACGAAGAAACGGAAAAATCAAGGGTGTCACAAAGTGCCTTTGAACCGACCGGTTCGCCGGTGGCAACGTACAAGTCCACAACAGCCGCCAAAATTTTTTGTTTTCTTTCACTCAGTTCCAAACCCTCACCCCCGTTTATCCTTTCATTTTAGCACTCTATTCATTCGAGTGCTAAAAGCCTAAATATAATTTACCATTACTTTGCCCCATTGTCAATATGGTATTTGTAAACTAATTGTGAAATCTTAAATTATTTTCTTTTCCGAACCCTGTGCGCAGGCCAAAAAATTAATTCTATGAAGATAATATCTTTATTTCTCTATTGAAAAATAATATAATTATTATATAATAGAAATAACCCGAATATAAACTTTAAAAATTTATCGAAAGGGCGGCAAAAAATGAAATTTTTCAAACATCTTACAAAACAAAATCTCATTGTATTTGCAGCAGGTCTGTGCTGCGGCGTTCTGATCACTGCGGGCGCATTTACCTTCTTTGGCGGAAGGGCAGAACCGGAACCGGCCCAATACCACGGCAGCCGTGACGGAATCAGCGTCAGCTTCACTCGCTACACCGATTTCAAGACATTTTTGGATAAAAAATCTAAGAATATCTGGATTTATAATACAGAGGAAGAAATGACGAACGTAAAGGGATTTATCGCAGGCGAGGTCATCCTTGACGGCCATTGGGACTCCGTACCGAAATGCAACTTAAAGCTCGTTCGAAAAAACGGGGAAACCGTCAGCTCTATTCTTCTGATGAACATGTATCCCGACCAAAAGGAAAGCCCGCATCTCCCGTTTACAACCGATGACTATACCATTCCTCAAAAAAATCTTTACAAAACGGCAATCGTCGAACTGGCGGGAAAAGAGCATGAAATTCCGCTGAATCTGGAGTAAAAAAAGCTCTCCCGGCAGGACTGTCCGCCGTTCTATGCGCAGCCGCACCCCCGGTAAAAAAATCACCGGGGGTGCGTTTTCTATGTTCTACACATCGGCCAGAAGCTCAGCGAGCAGCGTATTTGAAACGAGAAATCCCTTTTTCGTCAGGCAGAACCCGCCGGGCGTGCTTGCGGTAAGGCCGATTTTTTCATATTTATCCGCAACTTCCCGCACGGAATCCGGAATTCCGAAGTTAAAACGGGCACGGCAGTTTTCGTCGGTAATCCCCTCGGTCAGGCGCAGGGCAAGCATGGCGTATTCCTCAAAATCGCCGCCGGTGCCGTCCTGCACAGGCGACCCTCCGCCGACAAATTCACCGATACTTCGATTGTAATAGAATCGCCTGCCATCCACAAAAGAGTGCGCCGCCGGGCCGATGCCAAGATATTCTTCACAGTGCCAATACTTCAAATTGTGACGGGATTCAAATCCCGGTTTCGCAAAATTTGAAATCTCATACTGCATAAATCCGCGTTTTTCAAGCTCATGGCAGGCAAACAGATACAGTTCGCTTGCCGCGTCATCGTCAGGAACATGCAGTTCTTCCCTGTGCTTATAATAGGCCGTGTGCGGTTCTATTTTCAACAGATACGCCGAAATATGTTGAACGTTTGCTTCCGCGCAAAATTCGATGGATTTTAAAAGGCTTTCCTTTGTCTGGTTCTGTATCGACAGCATTAAGTCGAGCGAAATATTATCAAACCCGGCGTTTTGCGCGTCCCTCACAGCCTGTGCCGCCTGTAACGCGGTATGCCTGCGCCCTAACAGTTGAAGTTCATCCTCGTTCGCGGACTGTAACCCAATGGAAAGGCGGTTTGCTCCCGCCGCACGAAGCTCCTTTAAAAACCCGCTCAAGTCCTCGGTCGGGTTCACTTCCACCGTAATTTCGGCATTTTCAAGGGCAAAACCCTCCCTTGCCGCCGCAATCAGCGCGCTCAGGCGCTGCACGCCAAGCAGATTCGGCGTTCCTCCCCCGAAGTACAGCGTATCCGCGCGGCGATTTAACTCGCTTGCGTAAGTTTGTATATGACCGATCACCGAATCCGTGTACTCGCTCATGCGCTCCTCGCTGCCGCGCAGTGAATAAAAATCACAGTAAGGGCATTTCCCGTCACAGAACGGAACGTGAATGTAAAGGCCGAGTTTCTCCCCGCCGCTATTCATCAAGCTTCAGCACACTCATAAACGCCTCCTGCGGCACTTCGACCGTACCGAGCTGGCGCATGCGCTTTTTGCCTTCCTTCTGTTTTTCGAGCAGTTTCTTTTTACGCGTAATATCGCCGCCGTAGCATTTGGCAAGAACGTCCTTACGCATTGCTTTTACCGTTTCACGCGCAATAATCTTTCCGCCTACACAGGCCTGAATCGGCACCTCAAAAAGCTGGCGCGGGATTTTCTCGGCAAGCTTTTCGGCCATCTTGCGCGCCCTCGGGTACGCTTTGTCCGCGTGGATGATAAACGACAGCGCATCAACAATGTCGCCGTTCAGCATGATATCCAGCTTGACGAGGCTGCTCTTCTGGTACCCGTTCGGCTCATAGTCAAAGGAAGCGTAACCGCGGGTACGGGATTTCAGTGCGTCGAAAAAGTCATAAATAATTTCGTTTAACGGCAGTTCATAATGAATGTCCACGCGGTCGGTGTCAATATATTTCATATCTTTAAAAACGCCGCGCCTGTCCTGGCAAAGTTCCATAATGTTGCCGACGTATTCGCTCGGGGTATAGATATGCGCGTTCGTCATCGGTTCCTCAGCCTGTGCAATGAGCGACGGGTCGGGGTAATTGGTGGGATTATCAATATAGATGATTTCACCGCTCGTTTTGGTAATGCGGTAAATAACGCTTGGCGCGGTGGTGACAAGGTCAAGGTTATATTCCCGCTCCAGCCGCTCCTGTATAATCTCCATATGCAGAAGTCCTAAAAATCCGCAGCGGAAACCAAAGCCCAGCGCAATGGACGTTTCCGGTTCAAAAGAGAGCGCCGCATCGTTTAATTGCAGCTTATCGAGCGCGTCTCGCAAATCCGAATAGTGAGCGCCGTCCGCGGGATAAATACCGCAGAAAACCATCGGCTGTACCGTACGGTAGCCGGGAAGCGCAGTTTTCGCCGGATTATTCGCAAGCGTCACCGTGTCGCCGACACGCGCGTCTTTGACCGCTTTGATGGACGCGGCGATATAGCCGACGTCGCCAGCGCGCAGGCCGTCGCTTGGTTCCAAGCAGGTCGCACGGCCGTAGCCGCACTCCACCACAACGAATTCCGCGCCCGTTGCCATCATGCGGATGGTGTCGCCGGGGTGCACCTGCCCTTCCCTTAGACGGACATGAATGATAACGCCCTTGTACGTATCGTAGTAAGAATCGAAGACAAGTGCCTTGAGCGGAGCGGTTTCGTCCCCCTGTGGAGGCGGAACGCGTTTGACAATCTGTTCCATCACCTGGTCAACGTTGATACCTAACTTGGCTGAAATGCATGGTGCGTCGTCGGCAGGAATCCCGATGACATCTTCAATTTCAGCACGAACCTTTTCGGGCATGGCACTGGGCAAATCAATTTTATTAATCACCGGTACAATTTCAAGACCGGCGTCTATCGCAAGATAGGTATTTGCAAGGGTTTGCGCCTCGATGCCCTGCGAAGCGTCAACCACAAGCACAGCGCCCTCGCACGCGGCGAGTGAACGCGAAACTTCATAGTTGAAGTCAACGTGGCCGGGGGTGTCGATTAAATTAAAGACGTAGTCCTCGCCATCATTGGCGTGGTAAACAAGCGTCACGGCGTGCGACTTAATCGTAATGCCGCGCTCACGTTCCAAATCCATATTATCAAGCAGCTGATTTTCCATATCGCGCAGCGCGACGGACTTCGTCTGCTCCAAAATACGGTCGGCCAGTGTACTCTTGCCATGATCTATGTGCGCAATGATGCTAAAATTGCGTATTCTTTCGCGTGGTATCGCCAAATTGATCACCTAATTTTCTAAGGATTTTATTTGTAATGTTAATAATATATTATACCATATAAAATGAAGAATGAACATTGAAATTAATGAACAGGAAATGATACTAAAATCCATTAAAAAGGTTGAT
>DDHX01000007.1:0-298 GCA_002338255.1 Ruminococcaceae bacterium UBA1865
AATATATAAGTATTTGATAAACAGGAGAAAAGAATTAATCTTTTCTCCTACCATCATGTTTTGGTGAACCATCGGAGATTCGAACTCCGGACACCTTGATTAAAAGTCAAGTGCTCTACCGACTGAGCTAATGATTCATGACAACCAATATATTATATCAGCATTTGACGCCGATGTCAACAAATAAATGCCTGTCCATGATTTAAAGCCCATGGACAGGCGTTCGACTTGGCTGGGCTGGCAGGATTTGAACCTACGGAATGACGGAGTCAAAGTCCGTTGCCTTACCGCTTGGCTA
>DDHX01000007.1:422-71031 GCA_002338255.1 Ruminococcaceae bacterium UBA1865
GACCTACTGCTTAGAAGGCAGTTGCTCTATCCAGCTGAGCTATTGGCGCAATTATACCAATGGAGCGAGTGATGGGAATCGAACCCACACGACCAGCTTGGAAGGCTGGAGTTCTACCACTGAACTACACTCGCATTTTAGCGACGGCTATCATTATAGCATAATCCAGTGGCAAATGTCAACACCTTATTGTCTGTCCTCCAGCTTAAATAAAAATATATTTATTTTAGAATGTCCAGTTTAATTCCGTCTTTTTCATCAGCAGTAACGGAAATTCCCGTAATCGTTTCACCGTAATTTTCTACGATCAACGATGCAATTTTGTCTTCCACCTGACGGCGAATGAGGTTGCGCAAGTCCCTTGCACCGCTCTTGCCGCCGATTGCGTGTTCGGCAAGGTAACGGGTTGCCTGATCATCATAAATCAACCTAATGCCGCGTTCCTTCAGCGAACCGACATATTCGTCGAGCATCAAGCATGAAACAGCCTCAAAATCGTCTGTGTTGAGCGAACGGAACACAATGATCTCATCTACCCGGCTTAAGAATTCGGGGCGCAGGAACTCTGCAAGAGCCTTCATTGCTTTTTCACGAGTAACATCTGTTTCGTTTTTGGCAAAACCCAAAGTGCCTTCCTTTTTCTCGCTGCCTGCGTTGGAAGTCATTACAAGAACAGTGTTCTCGAAATTGACCGTGCGGCCATGTGCGTCGGTGATGCGGCCTTCATCCAGAATTTGCAGCAAAATATTCATCACGTCAGGATGTGCTTTTTCGATTTCATCAAAAAGTAATACAGAATATGGACGGCGGCGAACCTTCTCAGTAACCTGACCGGCTTCATCGTAGCCGACGTAGCCTGGGGGTGAACCGATGATGCGTGACACCGAATGTTTTTCCATGAATTCGGACATATCAAGCCGTATCAGCGTTTCAGGCGTATCGAAAAGTTCTTTTGAAAGAACTTTTACCAACTCTGTTTTTCCAACACCGGTCGGGCCGACAAAAATAAAGGATGCCGGTCTGCGGCGCGGGCTGATTTGTACCCTGCTGCGGCGAATTGCTGCCGAAACCGCTTTAACGGCCTCTGCCTGACCAATCACCTTAGAATTTAAAGTATTCTCAATATCGGCGAGCTTCCTCAGTTCGTTTTCCTGTATTCTGCTCGCGGGGATTCCAGTCCAAAGCTCAATTACCTTGGCGATATCTTTTTCTTCAACCGGAGCTCCGAGCGCCAAAGGTGCTAATTCCTTCGTCTTTTTCTCTAATCTTGAAATTTCAGTCCGGACTTTAGCCAGCTTTTCATAGTCCGGCTCTATTCCATCCGCAGTAAGTTCTTCTTCCTGGTTCTTACGTTCTTCAAGTTCAAAATTCACACTGTCATAGTCCGCCATGGAGATATTGCGCAGGGCGGCGCAGGCACAGGATTCGTCGAGTAAATCTATTGCTTTATCAGGAAGAAAACGGTCATTGATGTAGCGCTCGGAAAGCACCACGGCCTTTTTTACAATTTCTTCCGGAACACGAACGCGGTGATAGGATTCATAGTATGACTTGATGCCCATCAGAACATCGACTGTTTCATCAATCGACGGTTCGGCAATCGTCACAGGCTGAAAACGCCTTTCGAGCGCGGCGTCTTTTTCAATGTATTTGCGGTATTCCACGAAAGTAGTTGCGCCGATTACCTGAATTTCACCCCTTGAGAGCGCTGGTTTTAGAATGTTGGCAGCATTCATGGAGCCTTCTGCATCGCCCGTGCCGACAAGGTTATGAACCTCATCGATAAACAGGATAATATTCCCCTCGGCTTTCACCTCATCCACAAGTCCCTTAATGCGGCTTTCAAACTGGCCGCGAAACTGTGTTCCGGCAACCAAAGCGGTTAAATCCAGCAGGTGGATTTCTTTTTTCATTAGTCTTGCGGGCACGGAGCCGTTCGCAATACGCAGGGCAAGGCCCTCCGCCACAGCGGTTTTACCGACACCCGGTTCACCGATTAAGCACGGGTTGTTTTTCGTGCGGCGGCTTAAAATCTGAATCACCCGTGAAATCTCTTTGTCACGGCCGATAATATTGTCGATTTCTCCCTGCTTGGCCTTGGCCGTCAGGTTGGTACAGTAGGCGTCAAGGTGCTTGCGCTTTGTTTTGCGCCTCTCTTTTTTATCCCTTTTCGCAGTGTCGTTGTTCTGCACCTGTTCCGGAATATTTTCACCACCGGAAAAAATGTTTTGCAGGAACGGGAATGTCGCGGCGCCTCCGGGCACAAAACCGTCTTCCCCGCCGTCCTCTTCATCATTGCTTTCTTCCGAATTTGCAGTCATCAGTTCATTGAGCTCTGCCTCCATTGCCTCCATTTGCTCTTCGGTAATGCCCATTTTTTCCATTAAATCATTGACGGGCTTAATGCCAAGCTCTTTTGCACAAACAAGGCAAAGACCCTGGCTTTCTTTTGAATCGACCGTTGGTGAGATAAATACAACCGCAGGCCTTTTATGACATCTTGAACACAACATAGGTAAAATCACTTCTTCTCTTTCAAAAATTATATATCAATACTTATCTTATTTTCTAACTGATTTTTTGTCCATCAATTCGTTGATATTGATGGCATACTGAGGGTCGTCTGAATGCAGAATCGCCGTATATATTTTAACATACTGTACAAACGCGTAAATCATCAACGCGGCAGTGATGGACAGGAGAATAACAGTAACCGTGAGGTTTTCAATTCCCCAAATTCCCTTTAGCGCCACAATGACAGTAAAGGAAACATAAAACAGAATCGTGGCGACTTTACCATACCATTTTGAACCGCTCGGTTTTTTATTCTTCTTGATCAGCATGCATGCGGCAGCTACCATTAAAATCTCTTTTAATACAAAGATTGCCAAAAGCGGAATCAAAACCGGCTGTTCAACCGCGAGGCAAACTGCAACTGCGCCTTGCGTAAGCTTATCGGAAAGCGGGTCAAGCATCTGTCCCAGCTCTGTAAACTGGTTAAACCGGCGGGCAATCATACCATCAAGCATATCCGTAAGGCCGGAAATAACCAGTACAATTCCGGCGGATATAATCTGATTGTGCATAAAATAGATCACAAACGGAATGATCAGAATGATACGTAAAATAGATAATGCATTTGGTATATTAATATTCTTATTCCTGTTTTTCATTCGTAATTACCCCATTCTAAATTTCCGTTTGATACAGTAAATATACCGGGTTATGAACATATAAATACTTGTAAATATTGGAGCGGCCGATATCTTGATCCGAATTCGGATACTTTGCAGTAATAACCGGAAGCGCAAGCTGCAAAACTGCGCAAATCAAGAATACCACCAAAGCGCCCTTCAGCAGCCCGAAAACCCCGCCAAGCAGGGAATTGACCTGATGCAGAACCGGCAGTTTAAACACTGTATCCAATGCACGGGAAACGATTTGAACCAAAAGCTGGAGCACCACAAAGATGATAACCATAGATATCGTTTTTATAATAATATGATTCAGCGCTGTCAAAGGAGTCAGCTTAGTCAAATACGCACCAACGATAACAGCAAGACGATCCGAAAGCGTAACCGCTGCAATAATCGCAAATATGTAGCCGATTAGTTCGACAAGCGAACGAACAAGTCCTATTTTAAAACCTGAAATGACAAAACACAGAACAAGTACGCATAATAGTATATCAAGTATTGTTCCCACTTTTTGCCTCCTGTTTAGCCCATTAGTTGATACATAAGAAATAATATATCACAAAATATAATTTTGTACAAGTCACTTACCGGCTATTGGCGAGCCGGACTTCAGAAATACCCAATATGTAAACCGAACTTTCATCATGTAATGCAATGGCCTTTGCATCACTGCCTGCGTCACAACTTCCCGAAGAAATGCCCGTTGTCGCGGAGTAGAAATACACTCGGCCGTCTGTTAGCGCGGCAACTGTGTCACCGTAAAGCGAAACCGACTTGACATTTTGTTTGAAATTAACGGAGAC
Organism: Ruminococcaceae bacterium UBA1865; assembly: GCA_002338255.1. GTDB lineage: Bacteria > Bacillota > Clostridia > Oscillospirales > Acutalibacteraceae > Caproiciproducens. Next base: position 4,423 of record DDHX01000007.1, read on the forward strand.
TGTCGTTTTTCCGGTTTTATCAAGTATGACGAGCTTACTGCTTGCGGAATCCTTATAAGGAGAAAGGCTCAGCGCCGTTCTGGATGCATCCACGCAATATGCGTCGAGCTGAAGTCCCTGATAGTCAAAATTGGTTTTTGTTCGTTGATTTGCATTAATCACCGCAGCCAGCTTATCGCCGACAGCCACAACAGTGCCATCATCACAATAGTTGACATCGAGCATGATATTTTCCGCATAAACGGCAAACGGATCAACCGTCTTTCCGCTGTTGAGGTCAAGAAGATAGACGGCGGAGGTCAGTCCCCCATCCTTGGCGGAGACTCCCGTTACCACAGCCTTTGTACCATCCTGATTGAGCGCGGCGGCGGTCGGGTAGTATTCGGAAAACCAATAGTGGGACTGAGGGGTATTTTCCGTAGTGTAGGCTGTCAACTGACCGAAATAGCCGTCGGCCTCCGTGACAAGCGCGTAACGCCCGTTGGCTGCGAGTGCACCCGCAAGAATATTTTGCTGTCCATTTTCTTTTACAAGCGTCCTGCTTTGACTTTCAAGCTGATACCCCTTGCCGCCTAAATTGTAGATCAGCGCTCTGGAACCGTTCATTTTCATGACCGGCTGCGAGAAACTGTGCTGACGGCTGATCACTTCTTTGGCTGTAGAGTTCAGTACGGTCAGCGCGGTATCACTGACAATGGCGGCTTCCTTGTTCACAGATTTAAAATTCCCTACCGAAACCGAGTTGCCGGCAATCTTTACAGGATAACCGTCACCGATCCCCATGCCCACAACGCTGTTCTGTACCCATTCCAGCACATTGGAGGGAGTAAGGTTCCCGCGGTTAAACCAAATCAGCATTCCCAATACGCAGAGAATCAAAATGAGAATAATCTTATAAACCCAGTGTGGAATACGGCTTTCACGGTGCGTCCGCTTTTTTCTGCGCCTTTCCTCCCGCGGCCTGACTGCGTCTATTTCGGTTGTGTCATAACGCTGTCCGCTGTCACTCATACTGATTTCACATCCTCATAAAAAACACGATTTAAATACAATCCGTATGGTGGGGCGGTCGGACCGGCGGCTTTGCGGCTTTTTGCCTCAATGATACCCGCAACATCCTGCGGCTCGAACTTTCCCTGTGCAACACGCAGAAGCGTCCCAACCATAATCCGAACCATATTGTACATAAACCCGTCCGCAGCAACCGTAAAGGTTACGAGATTTCCTTCTCTTTTCACTTCCGCCCTTGTCACAGTGCGCGTCATATTACCGCGCTCCCGTGCGTCCAGCGTACAGAAGGAGGTAAAGTCATGTGCACCCAAAAAACAGGCGGCGGCCTCGTTCAGCCGTTCAACATCAAGTTCGTACCAATAATACAGTGCACGGCGGTTTAGAAACGGGTTGCGAATTTGACTGTTCCATATTTGATAAACATATTCTTTCCCGGTACAGGAATAGCGCGCATGGAAATCGGGTGCGGCTTCACAACAGCTCAGCACCGCCATATCCTCCGGAAGAAAATGATTCAGCGCTCCCACGAGGCGTTCACATGGAATTTCATGCCCGGTTTTCAGGCTGATGCAATACTCCCTTGCGTGTACAAATGAATCTGTACGGCTGCACCCTTTGATGTCCGGCTTTTCCCCAAGCACCTTAAGGAGCGCTTCCTGAAAAACCTGCTGTACAGATACAGCGTTTTGCTGTATCTGCCAGCCATGGTAATTCGCGCCGTCATAACAGATTTTCAGCATCAAATTTCTCATAGTGTCCCTTTCGGCATGGCGCGGCGCGCCGGCTGTAATTTTATCGTATTGCCGGTGGAAAGTACACGCTGCAAAATACAATCACAGCACAGACCAGCAAGGAAAAGGCAACCGCCGCCGCGTCCCTTTTGGTCGCATGCAGCACTTTCATTTTCGTGCGGCCCTCGCCGCCGTGGTAGCACCGGCACTCCATCGCCATCGCAAGGTCATAGGCGCGGCGGAACGACGAAACAAACAGCGGAATCAAGATTGGAATCAGGGCCTTGATTCTCTGAACAAGCCCGCCGCTTTCCATATCGGCTCCCCTCGCCTTTTGTGCACTCATGATTTTATCGGTTTCTTCAAGCAGAGTCGGCACAAAGCGAAGAGCAATTGTCATCATCATCGCGATTTCATGCACTTTAATGTGCAATACTTTCAGCGGCTTCATAATACGTTCAAGCGCGTCCGTCAGTTCCGTCGGCGAAGTGGTAAAGGTCAGAACTGAGCTGAACAGAATCAAGCTGACAATGCGAATCGTGATAAAAATCGCATTGGAAACACCTCCGGTGGTAATCCGGACATAACCCCAGCTCCACAGCGTTTCCCCCCCGGCATAAAACAGGTTAAGCACCGATGTAAAGATCACAACGAAAAAAATCGCCTTTAAGCTCTTAAAATACTGTTTCAGCGGTACACCCGACAAAAGCAGAATTCCAAAAATCAGCGCCGCCATCACAAGCAGACCCTCAAAATTGGAAGCAACAAAAATAAAAATGATAAATACAAAGGTCAGGATAATTTTAACACGCGAATCAAGGCGGTGAATCAGCGATTTTCCCGGAAAATACTGTCCTAACGTAATATCTCTAACCATTTTTCCGGCCTCCTTTATCCAAAAGCGGCATCAGCTGCTTTAACGCCTGCTCGATTGTCAGTACGGTTGTAACAGGATAGCCCTTCCCCTTTAAAACAGACATGATTTTGGTAATCTGCGGCACACGCAGGCCGATTTTTTCCAGCTCGCTGTCGCGTGCGAACACTTTTTCGGCAGTATCGAACATTTCAATCTCACCCGCGTTCATGACAAGCACACGGCTTGCCATGCGCGCAACGTCCTCCATGCTGTGCGATACCAAAATAATGGTATTGTGCCTGGATGCATGATAATTCGCAATCTGGCTTAAAAGCACATCTCGACCCCGGGGGTCAAGCCCCGCGGTAGGCTCATCCAAAATCAGTACATCCGGGTCCATTGCAATCACACCGGCAATGGCGGCACGGCGCTTTTCGCCGCCTGAAAGCTCAAACGGGCTTTTTTCCAACAGGTCATCGTTTAAGCCGACGAACTCTGCGGCGGAATGGGCACGCTTTAAGATTTCATCCTTATCCAAGCCCATGTTGCCCGGTCCGAATGCAATATCTTTCAGTACGGTTTCTTCAAAAAGCTGGTGTTCGGGGTACTGGAACACCATGCCGACTTGAAAGCGCACAGCGCGGATTTTTTTCGGTTCCGCCCAGATGTCTTTCCCATTTAACAGTACGGTGCCGCCGGTTGGGCGAAGCAGGCCGTTAAGCTGCTGAATGAATGTAGATTTTCCAGAACCGGTGTGGCCAATCAGGCCGATGAACTCGCCCTGTTCAATGGAAACATTCACATGGCTGACTGCCGTTTTGCAAAACGGTGTTCCCTCGCCGTAAGTGTATGTCAAATCTTTTGTCTCAATGATAGGCATATGCTTCTCCTAATTATGCTTTATTTAAAAGCGGTTCGAGTGCCGCAACACACTCGTCTATATTCAGCACACAGTCCGGCAAATCAAATCCGCCGGCTTTCAGCCGATAAATCAGCTCGGTGGCCTGCGGCACATCCAGCTGATGCTGCTTCAGCAGTTCTACCTGCGAAAATACCTCTCTGGGCGAACCTTCGGTCAGAATGCCGCCGTTGTCCATCACGATAATACGGTCGGCCTCAACAGCCTCGTCCATATAATGCGTAATTAAAACAATCGTAATTCCTTTTTCCTCATTCAACCTGTGAATCGTGTCAAGGACTTCCGTGCGGCCGCGCGGGTCAAGCATTGCGGTAGGCTCGTCCAGTACAATACAGTCCGGCTGCATGGCAATGATGCCCGCAATGGCGATACGCTGTTTTTGCCCGCCGGAAAGCTTGTACGGCGCATTCAGGCGGTAATCGTACATCTCGACCGCTTTTAACGCGTCGTCAACCCTTTGGCGGATTTCCGCGGACGGCACGCCCAGATTTTCGGGACCGAACGCCACATCCTCCTCGACCACGCTCGCTACAAGCTGGTTATCTGGGTTTTGCAGCACAAGGCCGACACGGCGGCGTATCTCGTAAAGAACGCTTTCGTCGAGCGTGTCCATATGATCCACATACACCTTACCGCCGCTCGGCAGCAGCATGGCGTTGAATGTTTTTGCAATGGTGGATTTTCCGGAGCCGTTATGTCCCAAAAGCGCTACGAACTCTCCCTTTTTAATGCTGAGCGTAACACCGGAAAGCACCTCGTGCTGCTCTTCGGTCTCCGGTTCATCATAGCTAAAGGATATATTGTCTGCTTTAATATAATCCATTTCTGTACCTACCTGTTTATTGTTTAGGATACTAATTCCTGTTTAATCAGCTCTCCCAAATCGCGGTGCTGCCGCAGGGCAAAACAAGGCCGCTTTGGGTAACCGGCAGCCCGATTTCACTGGAGGAAACCACACCGCCGAATTTTTTTTGAATGAGTATGTTCAAAAGATACTCCATGACTGCCGGGGACAAGCCCGTGGTGTACGAATTTAAAATAAAGAACAACGGATTTTCGGAAAGAATCGGCACACACATTTCAACCAACGGGTAAAGCTGTTCCTCTAATTTCCAGATTTCGCCGTTCGGGCCGCGGCCATACGACGGTGGATCCATGATAATCCCATCATAGGTGTTTCCGCGGCGCTGTTCGCGCTGCACAAACTTAATGCAGTCGTCCACCAGCCAGCGCACCGGCCGGTCGCCAAGGTTTGACGCGGCGGCGTTTTCTTTCGCCCACGCAACCATCCCTTTAGAGGCATCCACATGGCAAACTTCCGCGCCCGCCTTTAAACAGGCAAGGGTTGCCGCGCCGGTGTAGCCGAACAGGTTCAGCACTTTCACAGGCCTTCCGCTTGCCTGAATCTTTTTCATGGCAAAATCCCAGTTGACAGCCTGTTCGGGGAAAATACCCGTATGCTTAAACCCCATTGTTTTGAGCTGAAAAGTCAGCTCGCCATAGTTGATTTTCCACATCGACGGCACTTTTTTCAGTTCCTGCCAGCTGCCGCCGCCCGTCTGGGAGCGCAGGTAACGTGCGTTGGCTTCGCGCCACATCGGGTTGTTTTTAGGCGTATCCCAGATAATCTGCGGGTCCGGGCGGATGAGAATCACATTCCCCCAGCGCTCCAGCCTTTCCCCCGCAGAAGTATCGATCAGTTCATAGTCCTTCCAGTTTGCAGTTCTCAAAATTTTACCTCTTACCTCTTTATAAATGAAGAATAAACCATCAACATTTTATGAATAGTATAAAAATTGCAGGCTTATGACAGCCTCTCCCTCACGACATCGGCGACAGAGTTCGCAAGTACGCTGATATATTCCGTATCTTCGCCCTCTATCATAACGCGGAGCAAAGGCTCCGTACCGGACGGACGTACAAGGACGCGGCCCTTCCCGGCTAATTTCAGCTTTGCCTTTTCAATTGCTTCCTTGACTTTGTCATCGGTGTAGAAGCGCAGCTTCCCTTCGGCACTGACATCCACATTGACCATCACCTGCGGGTAACGTGTCATCAGCGTTGCAAGGCTGGACAGCTTTGCCCCCCTGCGGTGCACAATGCTCATCAGCTGTGCTGCGGTCAGCTCGCCGTCGCCGGTGGTTGCGAAGTCGAGAAAAATAATATGCCCGCTCTGCTCACCGCCGAAGTTATAGCCCTCAAGCAGCATTTCTTCCAGCACATAGCGGTCACCGACCTTGGTGGCGGCGAATTTAATCCCGTTATCTTCACAGAAACGGTTAAAGCCCATATTGGTCATGATGGTACCGACCGCGGCATTCTTGTTGAGCTTGCCGCGGCTCTTCATATCAGCCGCGCAGATTGCCATCAGGAAGTCGCCGTCGACCAGCTGGCCTTTTTCGTCAACCGCAAGACAGCGGTCCGCATCGCCGTCGAATGCAATACCCGCATCCAGTTTATTCTCTTTTACAAAGGACATCAGGTTCTCCATATGAGTGGAACCACAGTTGTCGTTCACGTTCACACCGTTCGGATTATCTGACAACATGTGGCAGGTGGCGCCCAATTCCGTAAACAGCTTTTCTGCTGTGCGGCAGGCCGCGCCGTTGGCGCAGTCGATTCCGATATTCATACCGTCAAGCGAAAAGGCAACGGTACTTTTGATATGGTCGACATAATCACGCACGGTATTTTGTGCGCTGGACACACTTCCCACGTCACCGCCGGTCGGGCAGGATGGTTTTTGCGCGTGGTCAAGCACGATTGCTTCAATTTGCTCCTCGAGCGCGTCCGGCAGCTTATAGCCGTCGCCGCTGAATATTTTAATGCCGTTAAACTCGCAGGGATTATGGCTCGCGGTCAGCATAACGCCCGCGTCAGCCTTGTATTTTCCGACCAGATAGGCGACTGCAGGGGTAGGCACAACGCCAAGCTGAACCACGTTCGCACCGACCGAGCAGAGGCCCGCCGTCAAAGCGTTTTCAAGCATATCGGAGGAAATTCGCGTATCCTTTCCGATCAGGATTTTGGGGTGGCGGTGGTTGCTGTCTGTCAGCACCATGGCTGCCGCGCGGCCGATATTCATTGCCATTTCGCAGGTCAACTCGCTGTTTGCAATTCCTCTGACTCCGTCTGTTCCAAAAAGTCTTCCCATAAATATGAACAACTCCTAATATTATTTTTATATTATACTAAAATAGCGTTGATTAAAAACGCTAACCCGACTACAGGGATAATGGACCAAATCACTTTTTGTGCTGTCAAATACCGATTGCTTGGCTGAGGGTCTTCCACCCCCATCATGTATCGCAGCATTAAAAAGATTGCAAGCGGGAACATGCTATGCAATATCGCAATCAGAAATAAAAACATCGCAAGGGCCAGAAGAGGCGGGTTGCCCCGAATCGCGTCGTATTGATGCAGTGCTATGCGAGTTATCTCAATTGCTGTGGGCGTGTCACCACTGGGATCATCAAATATCGGCTCACCGTTCTTATTAAATAGATGTCCATGAAGCAGATTTCCGTCAAACAGTTCTTTGCCGTTCTCATTCGTAATATGAATAGGGTAATTTGTGTTGGAATCATAAACAGAAGAGCCTAACGTAACAAGATAAGTCTTTTTTTCATAGCCCTCCATCTGGTATGTAATCGAGGTCACGCCGCCTTTAGGACCGGAAACTGAGATATTCGTTTTACTCTCGTTCAATAAACCAATATAAAACGCAGTGCCGTTCTCAACAGATTTAGTGAAAAAGGATCCGCCAAACCGCATCCCTACGGAGAAAAAGAAGATAAAATAAAACACAAAAAAGATTGCAACAACAACACCTGCAATCGCGGACTGCTTTTTATGCAGACGGACAAAATCTCTGAGGTTCATTATTTTATTCCCCTTTCGCCATCGAATCAAAACAATTTTTGCTGATTGCTTTCTTCCGTGTTCGGCGGGGTCAGGCCCAAGTGCAGGTAGGCGGCGCGGGTCGCACAGCGCCCGCGCGGGGTGCGGCTCAAAAAGCCGATTTGCATCAGGAACGGTTCATAGATATCCTCAAGAGTCACGGCTTCTTCACCGATTGCGGCAGCGAGCGTTTCAAGCCCTACCGGGCCGCCGTTATAAAAATTAATCAGTGTTTTCAACATTCTGCGGTCATTCGCGTCAAGGCCGGTTTCGTCAATTTCAAGCCGGTCGAGGCCGATTTTAGCGGATTGATAAGTGATAACGCCATCGCTGATAACCTGCGCAAAATCGCGCACACGCTTCAGCAGACGGTTGGCGATACGCGGAGTGCCGCGCGAACGCGAAGCAATTTCCAGCGCGCCGTCCGCTTCAATGTCGATATCAAGTATTCTCGCACTGCGGGTGACAATCTGAGCAAGCTCCTGTGGGGAGTACATCTCAAGCCGGAGCACGACGCCGAAACGGTCGCGTAAAGGAGCGCTGAGCTGCCCCGCGCGGGTGGTTGCACCGACCAGTGTGAACCTTGGCAGTGGCAGGTGATAGGAAGCGGCCATTTGCCCTTTGCCTGTGATAATATCGAGCGCGAAGTCTTCCATCGCGGGGTAAAGAATTTCTTCCACACTGCGCGACAGACGGTGTATCTCGTCAATGAACAGTACGTCGCCCGGGTTCAGGTTGGTCAGCAGTGCCGCCAGATCACCCGGCTTTTCAATCGCAGGGCCGGAGGTGATACGCAGATTGACATTCAGCTCATTTGCAATAATGCCCGCAAGGGTTGTTTTGCCAAGCCCCGGGGGGCCGTAGAGCAGCACATGGTCGAGTGACTCCTTACGCAGCTTTGCCGCCTCAATAAAAACAGAAAGGTTTTCCTTGACCTTATCCTGCCCAATATATTCCGAAAGCACCTTCGGGCGCAGTGGATTTTCGACCTCCGAGTCCTCCGGAACATACTCCGGAGCGACCACGCGGTTTTCAAAATCATAGTCATTTTCATAGTCCATCTATATTCACCACCATTTTATTTAACCCAAATTTACAGTATGAACAAATTCTTTATTTCAAAGGGCCGCCCATGGATTTAAGCGAAAGCCGGATCAGTTCCTCAACCGGCAGCGTACTGTCAAACCGGGCCACAAGCGCGGCGGCGTCCGTCGGCGAATAGCCGAGCACAGTCAGCGCGTTTACCGCCGCACCGGCGTTTGTTGAGGCGGAAACAATTCCCGCGGTTGCAAACCCCGCAGCGCTGGTTTCCATTCCCTTTACCTTATCCCTCAATTCAAGCGTAATGCGCTGCGCAAGTTTGCTGCCCACGCCGCTCGCTCTTGTAAGGGTTTTGCTGTCGCCGGTTGCCACCGCCATAGCCACCTGCTCCGGCGCCAATTCAGAAAGAATTGCAAGGCCGACCTTGGGGCCGACGCCGCTGACGCCCGTGAGCATTTTATAGCAGTTGAGCTCGCTCATGGTCGCAAATCCGAATAAATCAAGCGCATCCTCACGCACATTAAGGTGTGTGTAAAGTGTGACCTGTTCGCCAATTTGTGGCAACGCGCGCTGTGTGCTGAGCGTTGTAAAGCATTTAAAGCCCACGCCGCCGCATTCCACCACGGCAAAAGCCGGTTCCGTATGTGTTAAAATTCCTTTTACACTATAAAACATCTTGTCGCTCCCGCATCCAATTTATTATTTGTACTTAATGACTGATTAATCTGCGCCGAAAAGCGGAGCCTGCCGCCTGCCCGTGGCAAATTGCCATCGCGAGCGCATCGGCAGTATCGTCGGGTTTCGGCACTTCTTTTAAGCACAGCAGCCTGCGCGTCATCTCCATGACCTGTGGCTTGTGTGCCTGACCATAGCCAGTAACCGCCATTTTGACCTGAAGCGGCGTATACTCAAATATCTCAAGTCCCGCTTTCTGTGCAGCCAAAAGGATCACTCCTCTGGCCTCGGCCACGCCGATTGCCGTTTTTTGGTTGTTTTGAAAAAATAACTTTTCAATGGACACCGCATCCGGCTTGTAATGTTCCATCACTGTGGTTAACGAATCATAGATAATCTCAAGCCTGCGGTTAAAGTCATCNNGTCCGCAGTCCGCGCGGATTACGCCGTAGCCAACAATGGCGTAGCCGGGGTCTATTCCGAGAATAATCATCTTAATAATCCGCTCCCACATTGCATTAATTGGATTGCCGGACCGCCGCCGGCCGAGCCCAAGACACAACAACCCATAATATCCGTTTTATTATACCACAGATGCGGTCAATAGTGAATACCAACTCTTTACTCTACAGGGCCGTGTTGATCAGTATTATTATCAAACAATTGTTTAATTTTGGAGAAAAATGGTATATACTAATGACAAACAAAAAGTTTGGCGATATCCATGGTCTCACTGAATGATGAATACTCCGGAGGTGTTCTTATGCTGGAAAAAATCGATTTAAAAGAATCAATATCCAAAGATGCATTTAAAAAGCAGTCCAAGGAGCTGAAGGCCGAACTTGCGGCTTTGCAGCAACCGATCAAGCAGCAAAAACTGCCGGTCATTATTTTGTTTGAAGGCTGGGGTGCCGCCGGAAAAGGCAGCTTAATCGCCAGCCTGATTGCAAACTTTGACCCGCGCGGATTCAAGGTGCATTCGATCGTACCGCCGACAGCACTCGAACAACGAAAGCCGTTTTTGTGGCGGCACTGGCTGAACATTCCCGAGCAGGGCGTCCTGTCCGTACTCGACCGCAGCTGGTACGAAGAGGTCACCGTTTCCCGGTTGGAAAACAATGTGGATGACAATGTGAACCTGCATCGTATGAACGATATTAATGAGTTTGAACGTACGTTAACCGACAACGGTTACCTGATTCTCAAATTCTTTTTACACATCAGCAAAAAAGAACAAAAGAAGCGGTTTGAGCTTCTTTCGGATTCCAAAAGCACCGAATGGCGTGTAACAGAGCTGGATTGGAAACGAAACAAGCACTACGAGAATTATTGCCGGGCGTTTGACGATATGCTAAAGCACACCTCCACCGCCTATGCCCCGTGGCATATGATTTCAAGCATGGACAGGGACGCCGCAACGCTTGATGTTTACCGCATTGTCGTTGATCGTATCACTGACGCCTTGAATCAAAAGGGTGAAAAAGGAACGGGCAATGCGCTTGCTTCCGAGAAAATCAAGCCCCCCAGCTTCTCCCTCGTATCGATGCCAAAGCTAAGCGACATTGAACTGAATCAAACAATCAGCGACGAAAAATATAAGCAACAGCTTAAAAAACTGCAAAGTCAGCTCAGTGAGTTGCACGGTAAGCTGTATGCAAAAAAAATACCGGTGGTTATCGCTTACGAGGGCTGGGACGCCGCAGGCAAGGGTGGGAATATCCACCGTGTTTCTGAAGCGCTCGACCCACGCGGTTACGAGGTGGTTCCGGTCGCTTCACCAAGCAGGGAAGAAATTGCGCGCCATTATTTGTGGCGCTTCTGGCGTAATCTTCCAAAGGATGGCCATATTGCAATTTTTGACCGCTCGTGGTACGGCCGCGTGATGGTGGAACGCGTAGAAGGATTTTGCACCGAAGAGGACTGGCAGCGTGCATACCAAGAAATCAATGAGTTTGAGCGCCAACTCTGCGACTGGGGTGCGATTGTGATTAAATTTTGGCTTCACATTGACAAAGCTGAGCAGCTGAAGCGATTTAACGACCGGCAGAGCACGCCGTCCAAGCAGTGGAAAATCACGGACGAGGACTGGCGCAACCGCAGTAAATGGGATGAATACGAGGTTGCCGTAAATGATATGCTGCAAAACACCTCAACAGACTTTGCTCCGTGGCACATCATCGAGTCACAGGACAAAAAATTCGGACGTATTCAAACACTCAAAATTATTACAGATACCATTCAAAATCATCTAAAATAGTCACAANNAAAAGAGGCTGTAACAAACGCACGCGGGAAATCCGCCTGTTTGTTACAGCCCTTCTATGATTTATTTTCCGTTGTGGTCATGATGTGCCAAAGGCGGACAATTGACGAAACAAGCAAGGTTCCCATTGCAAGCGCGCCGGCAATGCCAAGCGTGTGCAACCCTGTTTCAATAAACATGGTGTTGTTGCCGATAACACAGTACTCCATGGTATAGTAAATACCGCCCCCCGGAACCATGGGAAGCATTGCAACAAGCAAATATCCGGTAACCGGCATCTTAAATATTCTCGCCATCACTTCCGCGTACACTGAAATTGCAATGGTTGCAATAAAGAATTGCATAATGTCATTTTGCATCGGATTGCTCAACAGGTAAAAAAGCCAGCCGATCGCGCCGCCAAGCGAGGAAAAGAACAGAGTTTTCCCGTGCAGATTCATCACTGCGCCAAAAGCGGCGCACGCACAGAAGGCCCAAAAACAAGGCATAAAGTTCATATGCGTCACACCCCCCATATCATGCGGGTCATCGTCAGTGCAATGCCCGCTCCGATTGCAATGGCGGTCGCAACAAGCACACTTTCGGTAAGCCGGATAATTCCCGCCATTAAATCCCCCGCGATAATGTCACGCATAAAGCTGGTAATCGCAATCCCGGGCACCAGATTCATCAGCGCACCGATAATAATTTTGTCGGTGCTGAGCGTGATGTTGAACTGGGCGGCAATCAGTGCAATCGCCGCAGCGGCAAAGCTTGCAATAATGTTCACAAAAAATGAATTGGCGTGAAATCGGTTCATGTTATGGCAAATGACCTTAATTGCAGCGCCGCAGAACAAAGCGCAGACTCCGTCGGCGAAACTTCCGCCGTAAAAAAGAGTAAACGCAAATGCAACCAACGCGAATGCCAGTATTTGAAACCCCAAACCGTAGACCGGGCGGTGCTCAATCACAGCAAGCTCGCGGCGAATTGCTTTGAACTCGGGAGTGCTGCGGCAAATTCGGCGGCAGAGATCATTTCCTCTTTCCACCTTGTCAAGGTTGGTTCCCCTCGTCGGAATACGTTTGATGATTGTAACCGGGCGTCCATCCGGTGTGGTAATGGTAACGTTAATACAGGTAGGAATGGCAAAAACCTCGCCGTTTTTCACTCCGTAGGCGCAGAAAATGCGCTGCATGGATTCCTCCACACGATAAATTTCCGCTCCGTTTGTCAACAGCAGGCATCCTACATCAGTGGTAATGGTAATCAGTTCGTCATAGTTCATTCGCAACACCTTTTGTAAAAATTACACAGTGAACCTAAGCAAGCAAATTTGCTCAAAACCCACTGATTATGAAGCACTGTGCGTATTCCGAGTTTATCGAAAATAATGCGCGCTGTTTTACTGCAAAGCACATATCAATTTAATATTAATTCTATCATACTTTTATGCCGCAAACAATCGGGTGAACCTTTTTTTAATAAAACATTAGGTTGTACCGCCAAAACCGTTGCAATACGCGTTAGGCCGCATACTATAAAATTANNCAAATTCCTAAGTTAAATGCAGGAGTAATATTATGAGTTCACCTAATCGTTGTGGAACACTTAGAGTCTCATGCATTGTTGACCACGGCCCTGCAGCGGGTTGTTGTGTAACTTTGACAAATTCTTGTGGCAAAACCATCTGCCGGCAAACAACAGATTCACGTGGCTGCGCTGTTTTTTCAATTGACTGCATAGATGAATACGGTGTGCGGGCTAAGGCAAATTGCTGTTATTCACCGATGTCACAAAACAGATGGCTCCATCTGCTTCCACAAAACCGATATCAATGTCATTTTATATTCAGTAAACCGTACTGCCCACAAAAATTGGGGTCATTGGTCATCACTTTAAGGGATGAAAACTATCCTGAATACACTTTATCAAAAGGAGTCTATACTTTATGGCAGACATTCTAATTGGCACCGCCACCACAGACGTGAACGGTCTGGCAGCATTTGCCAACCTTGCCCCCGGAACGTACAAATATGTACAATCCACAGCACGTACAGGCTACACCCCAGATCCAACAGAGTATACCATTACTGTTACAAATGCCACTCCGGTTACCGCTGACAGATCGAATTCGCCAACAGAGTCCGGATCAGTCACCATAACCAAGCATGCCCTGGGTTATCCGGCTGTTCTTTTGTCAGGCGCAACCTTTAAGCTGACTGACAGTACCGGGAAAACGATGCAGGCGGTAACGACAGCATCGGACGCAGCGGGACAAATTCAATTAACAAACTTAATGTCCATCACCGGTACGCCACAGACGTATAAATTATTGGAAGTTACCCCTCCGGCAAATTATAATCTTAACACAACTGAATTCGCTCCGTCCGTAACGGTTAGCACGAATACCCCCCAGGCAGTTCCTAACACGCCTACCGTAGCGGGCGCTTTGGATGTAACCCTTACCGATACCAATTACAACGAATATGGATTAACCGGTGCCGATTACAACCTGTATCTGGTAACTCCGTAACCATCATCGCAGGGTCAGCAATTATTAACGCTTCTATATTGTACTCGAAAGGCTGCGGAAAATTTCCGCAGCCTTTCGTCCAAGATCTGGTGTTTGACTAATGGTTTTTCAACGATTTCATTGCTTTAATCCATGCTAATTTTGTATTTTCAAAATCTTTGTAGTGCTGTTCCACATGATTGTTATAGAATTCCAGCTCCGTCAAAATCCGTTTAAAATCGTTATTACCAAAATAGTCGCAAAGTTTTGGAACTACAATTGTCAAGTTTTCTCTTATTTTATTAATTTCTTCATGATAGTTTTCATGATTGGTTATAAAAATCAGCAGCGGCTTATAGCGAATCCAACCGATGGATGCTTTCAGAAATCTTTTTACAACATCACCGTCCTGTGTGGTTATTTCCTTTAATTCAATGGGAAGCACGCCCCTGAGTAAGGACTGATAATAGGAAAATCCATCATGAAAGGCATAGCAAGGTATTTTGGTAACATCACAGTCACTAATGCATGTGCTTAAAAATGTATCTTCTCCCCTTGCACCCGGAGGATTGTAAAACGGAAACAGCCTCTCGCTGTTTTTTAAATTGAAACCAAGATTAGAGCCGGAGATAAACTTCATCCCATTTATTTCGGGAACTTCTTTACACTTTTCACCGTCAATAATAGAAAGGTCGGCATAGGTTACCCCACCGTCATCCATTTTATCTTTAATGGAGTCCCAATTAATGATGTCATTACTGATTGACTCAATAAACATTTTAAAGTCATCTTCCGAAAGCTGACTGTTCCATTGAATTTGCGGAATCGGTGATACATAGCCGCAGTGATAGCCATGTGTAATATCGGAGTTGTGGAGATACTTCATATGTGTCGCAATGACCTGTTGTCCCTTCCAGAAAACAGTATCTCCTATTTTTACAGTGGCAACAGGATATTCATCGTCATCAAGAAAAATTAAATAATCCATGTTCAGCTTCATTGCAAGATACAAAATGGCATTTCTCTTCATCCCATAGCCTTGTCCAAAAACAAGTTTTGCTTCTTTATTATTCAAAACTTTGTTTTTGACTAAATTTTGTGCTTCCAATTCAATTGAGGTGTCACTCATATAATGGGCTGAATCCACCATTTCAAGAATCTCTTCGTCCGTAATTGTGTAATCGCCCACTTTGGTGTTTGAATACTTCAAGTCATATGCAACAAATAAATGAAGTGCCATTGTTTCATCATTCATCAAATTCGATTCTTTCCAATTATCAACATATGTTTTTACAACGTTTTTAAAATTCTTTCTGCCGGTTACAAACCCAATGCCTACATTTATTTTCTTTCTCTTCATTTCAGCCTCACTTTTTCTTTACGGGAATACTGTTACTTCAGCTTTTACTTCTCATAATAGGCTTCCCTATTTCAACTTGGAAATAATAACATTGAATAATCGTTATTATATTTTTTATTATACCATTATTTGTAAAAATAGTCACCTTTAACCAAAATGTTAAAAGGTGACTATCTGCTATTTCATATTTTTATTCAGTCAAGCCAGACTGGGTTCCTCAATTTGCAACTGCCAGAACACTCAATACAGCGTTGTTGACAGAGGCTCCCGGTGTAACATCAATAATGGAGTTCGTCGACAGCTCCACGGAGTAAGTGTAAAAACCGGGCTCCACATTGGAATCCATAAACTGGAAGCTGAAGGCCTCCGCCTCCAAAACATCGACAAGGGTTGAGAAAGTGTAAGTGGCACCTACGCCAATGGTTCCGCCTTCGCTCGAAACGCGGCGGATTTGGAAGTTTAGGGTTACGGAAATTCCGAGAGGAAGATTGATGATACTGCTAAAATTAAGCAGATTATTTGTGTTTCCCATTCCACGGGTATCAATTGTAGTAGATACGACGTTGATTGGCTCCGCAAATAATGTTGTAATAATTGGCAGGGGGCCTGCGCCACCGCTTGAAGCGTTTAAAACTACCTGCTTTTTCACTCTGCGCTCCTCTCGCTCGTCTTCTCCCCCACTACAGCGACCGCTCATTGGAAAAAGTGGCTGAGATAAGGCATTACTATATTGAAAATTATTCATAAAATCCACCTAACATCATTATTAAAGAACGTTCTCTACTTCATACTATGCGGCCTTTTTGCAGTATGTACATCCCTTTGTATGCCTTTATCATTTTTATTACAGACGCAGTCAGTATAATGATTTCTTTGTATTTTCCCTTCGTTTTTACTTCTTTTTACAAAAACGGCCGCCCAAAAGGGCGGCTGAATGGTGCTTTACTCGAAGTGCGCAAACAGTAATAAACGAGTCAATCCACTTTTAAATGTTTGGCCGTTATCTTCTCCACAGTAAGTTTAAGAACCGTGACTGCCCGCAGCATTCTTTCATCAAACTCAAAATTTTCTTCTTTAGAATAGTTCCTCATGATCGCAGTCAGAGCCTTTTCCTTGTTTTCGTTCACAATTTCGATTGTACCGTTTCCGACAACGCTTTCATACTCCATTGTACAGTCACACGGGCGCTCACCGGAAATCAGCTTGTGTGAACAGTCCATTTCAAAGCTGACTTTATGATTTTTCTGGATAAGCTCTAACTTTTTTCCTTCATTTGCACAGTGAAAATAAAGATCAATCTGTGAATCATTGCAATCCCATCCAAAATTCATCGGAACAATGTAAGGATACTCTTCATCAAATAAAGCCAATGTGCAAACATCACACTTTTTAATAATCTGAATCATTTCACCCATATCCACAATTTCTCTGTCTTTTCTTCTCATTTCAATTCTCCATTCTATTCAATCGATAATCCTATTATAAATTGCAGGGGCTGTGGCAAAATCCGGTAAACCCGGCGTTTTGTCACAGCCCCTTTTCAATTAGATCGTTTACTTTGCCTTTTCGGTTCCAGCCGGCGCGTCGTTTTCTTTCTTTGCGCTGGCTGTATCTGCTTTGTCGGAATCCTTTTTTGCGGAATCAGCCGCTTTCACACCGGTTGCCGCCTCAATGGCCTGTGCCGTTGTGGAAGGCTCGGAAATGTGCTGTAATGAAACGCCTAATTTATCCAATGTGATAAATTTCAGAAGTGTATCCATGATGGTACTGCTATTGTTATTATTGCCGCTTCCGCCGTCCTGGCTTGTGCCGCCCATATTAACCACTGTTTTCGGCACAATATCGACCTTGGAATTTTTAATCGCATCGGTCAGCTTATCCGCAACTTCCTGAATTACGCGATATTCCGCTCCGCCGTAGGCCTTGACCTGTGCATCGATGGCCTGTGCCTTCGCCAAACCGACATTGGTTTCCATGGAAGCCTGCGCTTCACCTTCCAGCCTGATTTTGGCTGAATTCGCNNCCAACGCAATAATCTGGTTTGCTTCCTGCTCTGCTTTGCTCGCAAGCGCGGCACCGCTGTTGCCCTCAATTTCAATCTGAATTTTGGACTTTGTGAGGTAACTTTGCTGCTCTGCGGTGGCTTGCGCTTCACGCAGGGATTTTTCGCTTTCTGCTGCCGACTGTTGCTTTTGGTAGGTGACCTTTTTCTCTTCGGCAATCTGGCGTTCACGTAGCTGCATTAGAATATTTTCGATTTGAACATCACCGACCGGTGTTTTCGGGGTACCGATCAGTACCTCTTCCAACTGCAAATTGTACTTTTGGAACTTTTCTTTCATTTCAGTAACCGCTCTCTCGCGGATTTCGCTGCGCTCCTGAATCAGCTCAATCAAGGTCTTGGTTTGCGCCACATCCTTAAAATAAGCGCTGACCAGCGGGTCTAAGGATTGATTTACAAGCATGTTGATATCGCCGAACCGCTGTATTACCCACGGTGCCTGCTTATAATCAATATGCATAACCACCGACAACGGCAAGGACGGTTCAAATGCATCCTTTGTAATTATATCGACTTCTGTCAGGTTTTCATCGTATTTATGATCCCCTGTTTCAGTCTTGTTCCATTTCAATATAATATTGGTTGTCGGAACCAAGACTACTTTTCCGGCATCCGTGTTAAAGGCGTATTTGCCCGGCATTAAAGGCTTTTCGAGCACACCCTTGCAACCGTCCGCCACAAGCTCGCCGTGTTTGTAGTCAACCCCTGTGGTATCCACGCCCTCTGCGCCGAAGAAAGATACTACAACGCCCACAAAACCAATCGGCACGACCGTTTTCGGCCTGTATTCCACGGTGGCGAAAAGGCGGTTGATATAATAGGTACCGTCTGTCAATACTTGAATCTGCTTGCCTCGTCTGCCGCCGGCTTCCAAAAACTTTTCCGGGTCTTGAAAGCTTGCGTGTATTTCGCCGACACTGGGCGCGATAATCTCTCCTTGTGCAAGCGGAAGGCCGTCATGTACCGTAACAATCCCCATCACATCGCTTGCTTCATTGCTGTTGCCCATAATCACAACCGGGCTGAACGCGCCCCTTGCAGCCAGCGTCTGCTGCATGCTGATAAGCTCTGAGCGTTCCTGCTTGGAGCCGTTGAAGATGGCTTTCAGGTCATTGGGCGTAATCACAATGAACTGCGCCAGATTAATCGCATAGGTACCTTCTCTTAAAATCCCTCTTTGCGGACCCCTTTGTCCGCCATTTTGCAAAAATCCGTGTACGCTCTGAAAGTTGTTAGCCTCCGGAATGACTTTGCCCAAAGTCTGCGTGGGCGCCAGCGGCATTCCGTCGCGGGCAAAGATATATGCAATCTGCCCCTGTGGAATCGTAATGAGCGGATACTTATGTATTTTATACATTAATACAGATTTGAAATGGATACCTCCGCGCAGTAAGTCGGGTGAGTAACCGGCTTCACCATGCAGTGCGATAATGGAGTCCTTCAAAGACCCTTTCATGCTCCACCATTTTTCAATTACGGCAACTTCATTCGAATCAATTACCCTTAATCCCAGTATTTTGAAAATCAACAGGTAAAGCCCCAGGACTATACAGATAATCGTCACGATTACAGTAGCTAACGTATTCACAGCCATCATCTCCTCTTCAATTTATGAAATATCATTCTTTTATAACAATACTACATTTGTATTATGATAGCAATCTATTTCATTCTTTTTATTGATAAGAATTTACCTCTAATCTAAATTATTTTAAACCCTACAAGAACATAGTTCCTTGTGAACTCCCTGTAAAAAATGCTCAATTTTTTTACGGTCATCAGGAGTACCATGCATATTACAAGATAACGTGCAGACGTCATTATAAGTAGAAACCGATATCTGAAAATAGGGTGTGTATTTGATTGCGCCAGTGATAAAACAATCCAAAATGGTACTACCGTCAAATTGCAGAAGACTTTGATTGATGATCCCTAAATTTGTATAAGAGAGCACAGGAATCGTAAAAAACTTTTGAAATAGTTTACTGAGAACTTTTTCAGGCAGCGCATGAAACGCAAAGTTCAGCAGGATAGGGTCTTTTAAGCAGAGTACGCTTGACTTCTGCCGTTGCATTTGAAGTGATATATTTTTCAACGTTTGATCAAATTTTTCATCCGGTCTTAGTTCAACGTTACAAATCAAATTGCCCGTCAAATTACATATCCCGATTTTCTCATCCGGCGAAATATACTTTCTCAAATCCACCGGACATGGAATGGAAATATGACGCGCCCCTGTTTCTTTACTCAATGTGCGAATGTAGGCGGTTAAAATCATATCGTTTAAAGTGGCGCTTCGCTTTTTTGCGGCTGCTTTTATTGCTTGGAATTGATCTTTCGGAACACAACAGGTTACAATAAACGGGCTCACTTTATCCCCTTGCAGCGGATAAGTCAGACTCATGTGCTTATTGGAAACATCAGGCTTGGAAAAGAGGATAGCTATCTTTTCTGCGAATGTAAAACAAGCAAGGAGAGGCTTCATACTTCTTACGTTTGCCTGAAACTCGCATACGGTATTCAAACCCTTACGACACTCGGAATATAAATTGCTCAAAAGATATAAATACTCTTTGAATCCGGCACCGTCACAGATCATATGGTTCATAATGAAGCAAATCGTATCAGATTTTTGCTCTCTGATCAAAAATATTTTAAGCTGCGGTTCACTAAAAATATCAATCGACGAAACGAGATATTTTCCTGTGTCACATATCGTATCGGAATTCACGGTCACAACCGAAACGATCTCTTCTGCGGTAAAGTTTTGCTGACGCCAGCAGTGTTCTGCAATATCAAAACTGCATCCGATCAGCGGAATCCTTCTTTTTGATAAATCAACCGCTGTTTTTAAGCAGTTCTCATCAAGATGACTACAGCGTATTTGGCAATGAATGAACGGTTCATGGGCAGACCGATAATAGTATTGCATGATATCAAACGCTTCGGCAGGAATCTTTTCTAAGTGCTCCAAAATATTCGCCTCAATTTGTAAATCGGTTTATATTGTCATCTGTTTTAATATTATCATTTGCACTGATAGCGGCTCGAAAGGGAAACTTTTGGCTCAGCTTGACATCATCAAAATGTCCTTTGGAAGAATCTTGAGAAAAACAGATTTCCGGTTTTCTTCAAATTCCTCATAGGATTTTTTGCTCAGTTCCCATCGGATAGACGAATGGGTGCTCTGCGCACCCTCGCATTGAACCGTCACGATCATGGAAAAGGGGTCCTCTGTAACATGTGTGATTTTTCCTCTGATAATATTATCTTCATTCTGATTCTCATGAGGAATAAAGTAATGTGCGCGAACGCCTACATATTTCAAATCATCCGAAATTTTTTGTTCCGTCGTCAGAACGGTGTTCCAATCCAAAGCTTTAAGCGTGTAATCCGAAAGCTTTTGCGCCTTGGATATATTTTTACAGCCGGTCAGCAAGGTTGCGGCAAGCGTTTTGGGATTTTCAAACAGTGCGCGTTTTTCACTGATCACTTCTATTTTTCCGTCCGACAGCACGGCAATACGGTCACAAAGGCGATAAACCTCGTCGCGGTTATGGGAAACAAAAAGCGTCGTTCCTTTAAATTTTTCGAGCACGCCGCTCATTTCCTGCTCCATCTGCCACCGCAGGTAGCTGTCAAGCGCTGAAAAAGGCTCGTCGAGCATNNCTCGCGAGTGCAACGCGCTGCTGCTGCCCCCCGGAAATTTGAGAGGGATAATGTTTTTCCAAACCATTGAGATAAAATGCCTTTATCTTTTCTTGAATGATTGCTTCTTTTTCCCGTTTCGGCGCACAAATTCCGGCCGCAATGTTTTCCTCTACCGTCATGTTTGGGAACAGAGCGTAATGTTGAAAAAGGTAGCCGGTTTTTCTTTTTTGCGGAGAAAGATTGATTTTTTCTTCCGAATCAAACAGCACCCGTCCACCCAGAACGATTCTGCCCGCATCCGGCTTTTCTACGCCGGCAATACACTTAAGCGTCATGCTTTTCCCACTGCCGGAAGCGCCCAGCAGAGCGAGAATTTCATTCTGTGCTTCAAATTTCACACTTAATTGAAAACTCCCTAAGGTTTTTATAATATCAACAGAAATTGACATTGCACTTCCTCATTTCTTAAGCAGTCAGAGGCTCGTCCCGGCCCAACCTGTTGTTGCTTCATAGTAACTTATTTTTATATTATAGCATGACTCTACACAGAACAAAACTCAATTCACAGGCATATTAAATTATTTTTACAAACTTGCGGCAATTTTAGAATTCAGAATGCTATTCGTATTCAAACCGGCAAAAAAAGGAACGGCACCCATGAACCGTAATTCGGTCCTTGGGTGCCGTTCTTTTCGGGATACCTCACTGACGGCCTGATTTCGTGTAAAAATCAAACAGCAGTAAAACCGCCATCCACAAAAACGGTCTGTGCAGTAACGTAGCTCGATGCGTCACTGGAGAGATAAAGGATTGTGCCGTTTAATTCTCCACGCTTACCCGGTCTGGACGCGGGGCAGAGCATATTGTACATCTGCATGAATTTTTCTTCTTTAAACAGCGTGTCCGCAGTCATTTCAGATTCAAAAAGGCCGGGGCCGACGGCATTGACTGTAATCCCGTATTGCATCAGAGAAGCAGCCATACCGACAGTCAAACCTCTTACCGCTCCTTTGGAAGCGTTGTAAACATGGCGCACCAAAGAAGGTGTTTTATCCCCTACAATTGCATTGACAGAAGCAACGTTTACAATTTTTCCGTATTTTCTTTCCTTCATCTGCGGCACAACGTATTTGCACATCAGGAAAATCCCTTTTACGTTGGTGTCCATCGCCTTGTCCCAATCTTCTACGCTCATATCTTCAACGGAACCAGTGTAAGCAACTCCGGCGTTATTGAGCAGGATATCAATTTTTCCAAATTTATTCAGGACTTCCTGAATAGCGTTTTTTACGCTTTCTTCATTGGCGACATCGCACTGAACTGCAAGGGCTTTTCTTCCGGTGGCTTCAATTTCTTTTGCAACACCAGCCAGCTTTTCTTTTCTGCGTGCCAAAAGTGCAACATCAGCACCCTGCGCCGNNCGGAAGCACCGGTTACAACAACAACTTTTCCCGTAAGATCAAACATATTCATCATAAAAAACTTCCTTTCGTGATTATATTCTGTAAATTATTGTAATTATAGCATATTCTGCTACCGAATAACAAGTGTTGCGCGCAAATTTGTTATAAAATTAACAAATCAGAAACATTTGTTATAATTTAATCCCGTAACCTTTTCGTCACAAACCGTTTGCAGGCAAACAACAATTCATTCGCACTGCTGTTTGAATGGTTTCTAAACAAAATAACGCCGCTTGAAGCGAAAGCTCATTTAGCGGCGTTACCTTTATAAATTACCTATAAAAATTTAGCAAATTTACGGACTTTTCAAGCTTCTTACGAAGGGTTGCTTTGCTATTTTCAAGAACGGCAAAAGCCTTTAGGATGATTGCCTGATTATTTATCGTTTTTAAATCCCTGTTCCTTCATAACTGGGTATACTTTTGGATAATAGACATACTGGTAAATCTCCGCAGTATTTTTGCTCCAGTTACCCTCTTGCTCACGCCCAATTTCTTTCAGATACCGTTCCATTTTTAGATCATAGTCATCAATCTGTTTTTTCAATCCCTCCACATGATATTTTTCATCATGTTTAAAAGTATCAAACGGCAGTCTGGGCTTTTTATGGGAAGGATCTTTTGGATAGCCCAGTGCTAACCCGGCGACTGGGAATGTATACTCAGGCAGGTCAAGCAGTTTTATCACTTCATCCGGATTTTTCCTCACGCCGCCAATACTGAGTTAGTCCAGCATCATTTCTTACTATGTTTAAAATGTTTATTATTTCTACTGTACTTCGATGATTTCCCTCAATTTTATACTCTCTCATTCCATTTAGCTTGAAGTTAACAAATTGGGAAACATCTGCGCCTTGAAACTTATATATTGATTGGGCTTTGTCACCAATGACGCCAATAGTACTTTCTTTATCACTTAACTTTTTTAATATTTCTGTCTGGATTGGATTTGTATCTTGAAATTCATCTATAAATAAATACGGAAAATTTGCTCTTAAAACATCTAATAGAGATGGATATTTCTCAAGAAGTAGCCAGCTGAAATATAAAACATCATCATAATGTAATATTCCCTTACTCCAGCAGATTTTTTTGTAAATAAGATATGTCTCTTTTTTAATTTTGAACTTAAAAATTTTGCGTGGTGCAATTTGCAATACGCCTTTTTTATCAAATTTCCACTGCAAATCCAACAAGGCTTCCAGCAGATCGCAATCTTCTAGATAGTGTTGCTTTGTTTCCGCTTTCACATTGTATAATACCGATTTGTTTGGGACATATTCGTCATGCCCTTTTATTTTAGTAATGTCCAATTCAGATATGTTCAAGAAAGAAATATAGGGCTTTATAACATGCTTATATAAAAAAGCATGAATTGTGCTGACCTCAACATTTTCACATGTTTCTCCAAGATTGGATAATATTTTTTCTACTGCTATATTTGTATATGTAATGCAAGCAATTTTCTTAACTTTCCCAAGACGATCTGAGTGCTGAGCAACATTTTTGATATGATTAATAAGCCAAGTTGTTTTACCGGCACCCGGCCCTGCATTGACTTTAAAATGATGCTCAATATCAATCATCTCATGGCTATCTTTTAATAAAATTATTTCATTTGAATCCATTTGATAGCCTCCTTGATGTAAGGTGGAATACTGAATGCAAATAATCCTTTCTGATAATCAATTATTTTATCATTCAAAATTTCTGCAATCTCTTGTGCTGATTCTGCTTTGCTGACAAAATCAAGATATAGAGCTGCAATTAGCTGATCCTTGCTTTTGCTTTCTTTTAGTCCATCAATTATACGTATGCATTCTTTGCTATCTCCAACATATGAAACTAGTTCATCAAACCCTTTTGAGTAATTTTCCATTAACATTTCCATTACATCACCATTCACTATACTTGGAACTATTAACTCTTTGCATGCTGAATTATGTAATAGCAATTCATACTCAAAAGTGCATCCGGTATTCTTAGGTTGAGTAAAAACACATATGTTCTTCTCTTTATCAGAATAATAATCTGTTATTGCATTGGAAGCTGTCTTATACTCGTAATTACTATCCCTATTTAATTCAAATGGGTAACAAGAATTAAACCTTGCACCTTTAACTCCCATTTCTTTTCTTACGGGATCTAAGTCTGTTATTACAGCTACTCTTTTATTTATTGCAAATTGGCTTTTATCTCTATCAAAAAGCTTTAAAAAATGTGAAAAGTACCTGCCACCGATATTTATCACGGCTACATGGCTATCAATTAAATCGCCTTTTAAATAATTGGTAAAGATCGGAAGTAATAATTGCTCACTGATACCTTCAACAAGAATAATTTTTTTTGCAAAAAGCATGTCTGACTTTGTAACATCTAAATATCTTTCAATATATGCCTTTGATGCTTTATCTTTTTTATCATCCATGTCAAATACATGCCCTGGATATGCAATCTCAATTTTTTCATTCTCTTTATTTAGAACAATCAAATTATCTAATTTTGAGGCTGCTGTTATGTTTGGAGAATGTGTACTAATAAAGATTTGACGAACATTTGACTTCACATTTTCATTCAAAAATTTTAAAAACCTATACTGCATAGTAGGATGCAAATGTGCCTCCGGTTCCTCAATTGCCAACACAGAAAATAGCTTTGCATTACTTCCATAGTGCGGTTGTAATCCGTTCGGTAACCAGGCTGTCTTAGTGCCGCTATAAGCAGCACCTTAGACCCTATGGCTTTGCGCCGCTGTCTTTTAACAGTTTTGCACTTATCGCGTTATTAATTTGTTATCTTCCTCCATTATTGAGTCATTTTAGTTGTAGCCATCACTCCCTCAAAAAATTTCTTACACAAAGAACAATACATCTCTAAATTTCCTGTTTATTCCATTGTATAGGTTGTAAAGATTAATTCAGTCACAGCCCGCAGTGGATAATACGTCTGCTGCAGGTTTTAACATCCCTGCAACAGACAGGATAACCATTATTTTTCTAATTTTGACAGTGTTTCCCAAATTCCATTAATATACGAAGCACCAAGTGCGCGATCATAAAGGCCGTACCCTGGTCTGCCCGTTTCACCCCAAATCGTTCTTCCATGATCCGGTCGGATGTAGCCATCGAAATGATTATCATATAATGCTTTTACAATCGCAACAATGTCGAGGGAGCCGCACGAAGAAAAGTGCGCAGACTCCTCAAAACTGCCATCGTCCAAAATTTTAACATTGCGGATATGCATAAAATGGATTCTTCCTTGTGAAGCATATTTTTTTGTTAGCTTAACCATATCATTCGTTTTTACACAGCCAAGCGAACCTGTGCATAGCGTAAGACCATTATATTTGCTGTCAACCAGCTTTAGAAAGCGATCAAGGTTTCTCTCACAGGTAATAATTCTTGGCAGACCGAAAATTGGGAAGGGCGGATCGTCGGGATGAATTGCCATTTTGACATCGCATTCCTCGGCAACAGGAATAATTTGTTCCAAAAAATATTGCAGGTTCATCCAAAGCTGTTCTTCGTCTATTTTTGAGTATTCTCCAAAAAGCTTCTTCATATCCTCTTTTTGATAGCTTGCGTCCCAGCCCGGCAATGAGAGTTCACCGGTGAGAGGATCCATCTTTTTCAGCTGTTCCACATCATATGCCAGTGCGGTCGATCCATCCGGAAGGCGCTTGTCAAGCTGTGTTCTTGTCCAGTCAAACACAGGCATAAAGTTGTAGCAGATACATTTGATGCCGGCTTCACCAAGCCTGCGGATGTTTACCTTGTAGTTTTCAATGTATTTTTCTCTGCTGGGTTTTCCAAGCTTAATGTCCTCGTGAATGGGAACGCTTTCAATGACTTCAAATTTGAGTTCGTTGCTTTCAACCTCTGTTTTTAAGCTCCTAATACTTTCTCGACTCCAAACTTCACCAACGGGAACATCATAAACTGCGGTAACAATGCCGTGTATGTTGGGTATTTGACGAATATTCTCAAGGCTTACCAGATCGTCATTCCCGTACCATCTGAAAGATAGTTTCATTTTATAATTCCTCCAACAGTAAATAAATTCAAACATCATGATAGCAGATGTTTCTGTACGTTCTTAACAAGTCATTGCTTCCCTGATAATCATCGTTATCAACATAGTCGACAATCAGACTGCTTTGTTAAACTGCTGTCATTTATAGTCAACGGTTCATTTCGCTTTGTACGCCTGTAGCATTGTGGATATCTGTAATTTTTTGGATTTGAGTCAAACCCGTTTCTGGCAAATCTCCATGAACCGTGCTTTTGACCGCCGCCATAGCATTCCCAATCCTTACAGCCTCTGCCAGGCTGTCATATTTAAGCAAGCTAAAAAGCGCGCCTGCAACAAAAGCGTCGCCGCTTCCTATTCTGTCTAACACCTGAATGTGCTCATATGGCGGCTCCCGGAATACTTGCTCGGTTTTTGCATTGTATGCAGAAGAACCGAAGCATTGTTCTGAAGGGCTAATGATCTTTCGCTCCGTTGAAAGCACCGCAGAAATTCCGTATTCACTGCAAAAACTGTGCTGGATTTCGGCAAGCATTCCGGTTTTTCCAAACATACGTCGGCTGGTTTCTTCGGAGACAAACAAAATATCGACATAGGGCAAAATCTCTTCAATGGCCTTTCTTGCACTTTGTTCGCTCCACAGCGTCTCGCGGTAATTTACATCGAATGAAACAAGCACACCTTGTTCTTTGCATCTTTTCATGCAGCTTGCGGCTGTTTCCCTGACATTGGCGCCAAGAGCCAATGTAATACCCGTTGTGTGAAACAGGCGCACGCTGTCCAGCAGTTCCATCGGCAGTTCATCTGCCTGAATCCCGGTGAATGAAGATGCCGCGCGATCGTAAATCACAGTTGGTTTGCGAGGCGCTACTCCGCTTTGGCTGTAATATACTCCAAGACGCGCTTCCGGAGTATGGTCAAGGATAAATCCTTCATCCGACACACCCAGGCGAACGGCTTGACCGCGCACAAACTCTCCCAGCGGATTTTCCGGAATCCGGGATATCACAGCTGTTTTCAAGCCGAGGGCAGAAACACCAGCAGCAACATTCAGTTCCGCTCCGCCGGCGTATTTTTTCAACGTCATGCCACGGGAAAGCGGCTCTGAATCTGACGAGTCCAATCGAAGAAGCAGTTCGCCAAGTGTTACAACATCATAGCACTTATTCATATCCTAATGCACTTCCTTATTTCTGTAACAGGCGCAAATTGAAGCCTGCAATCCTTTTTTTCAGAGTTACAGTCTGTAAATTACTGCTTTTTTCGTCAACACCAAATCCTTTTCTTTTCAGATATTCCACCGCACGTGGAAGGCTATTTGTTTCAACGGTTAAACAACCCAATATTCCAGATTCAGCAGCGTCCAACTGTTCCATATTTCCTACAATAACTGAATTCTTATTTTCAATTTTAGTGCAGCCAAACATTTTGCAAAGTGTATCGGCAGTTTCCTGTGCTTCCGTCCCACTCTCTATGCTGACTGCAATTTGCTTTAGGTGGAAATTCAGCATCGTTTCGACCGCATTTTTTGTTAATGATTCAATTTCATTGAATCTTCCTGTTTCAATCAGGGATTCTTTTACCATCCAGCTTCCTCCGCAGGCCAAAACATGTGGATTTGCCAAATAAGCTGAAATATTCTCCGGAGTAATGCCTCCTGTTGGCATGAATGCAATATTGTTATATGGAGCAGACAAAGCCTGAATCATTTTTAGGCCTCCTGCAACTTCAGCAGGGAAAAATTTTACTGCGTTTAGGCCGAATCCCAACGCCTGTTCCACATCGCTTGGATTGGAACATCCCGGAATAATAACAGTGCCCCTGTCACGACAATACCCAACCACCTTGGAATTCAGCCCCGGGCTAACAATGAATTCAGCGCCGGCATCAAGAGCTTCATCAACTTGTTCCGGCGTTAAAACGGTTCCCGCACCCACAATCATTTCCGGAAATCCGGCTTTGATTCTACGGATACTTTCGGCGGCGGCTGATGTGCGGAAGGTAATTTCTGCACACGGCAGTCCTCCATTGCAAAGCGCCTGTGCCAGCGGAAGCGCATTTTTAGCATTGCTGATCTTCACGACCGGAACAATGCCGATTCCTTTTATTTTTTCCAAAGTTTGGTTCATGGAAAAGCATCCTTTCATATCTGTATGATTTCTTCACGACTATTGCTGCAACATCATACTCCGGAGTAAGCGCTGAAACCTCCGTCCACCGGCAGTACGATACCGGTAATAAATCCGGAAGCTTCCTCAGAAAGTAGGAACAGCAATGCGCCAATCAGCTCTTCAGAATGACCAAAGCGCTCCATAGGGGTGGCCGCGAGAATTTTTGCAGTCCGTTCGGACGGAGTACCATCGGGATTAAATAAAAGAGCTTGATTTTGTTTGGTAGAGAAAAAACCTGGGGCAATCGCATTTACACGAATATGCTCCTTTGAGAAATGAACAGCCAGCCATTGTGTGAAATTGCTGATTGCAGCCTTTGCTCCCGAGTAGGCCGGGATCCTTGTCAGCGGAGTAAACGCGTTCATGGAAGAAATATTAATAATGGATGCCGCCTGATTGCCCAGCATATCCTGCGCAAAAACCTGTGTTGGAATCAAAGTGCCTAAAAAGTTTAAATTAAAAACAAATTCTACCCCTTTGGAATCTAAATTAAAAAATGTGGTAATATCACTTTCCATGTCACCGCTCTGATAATAATCGTTTGTAGTGGTAGCGCGAGAATTATTGCCGCCTGCACCGTTAACAAGAATATTGCACGGGCCCAAATCAGTGAGTATGGCCTCATGCACTTTTTCCAGCACATCCCGATCCAGCACATCTGCATAATAAGCCTTGGCAATACCGCCTTCAGCGGTAATTTCATTAGCGCATGTTGCCACGGACGTCAGGTTTCTGTCCAGAAGCGCCACTTTGGCACCGCAGGCTGCGATTGCCTTGCTGAACATTCCGCACAAGACGCCGCCCGCGCCGGTTACAACTACAACACTTTCCTTTAAATTTATCTGAAATGGCAGTTCCATTTTCTATTCTCCTTTTTTTCACCTGGGAATTACTGATTCAATTAATATGTGTGCAAGCATTTATTCAGTGGTTTCTTTGGTTAATTTTTGCTATTCGGCAATCAAGACCCGACTTATGAGCGTCTTGAAATTACCTATTAGCTGGCAGAGATTTACGTACTTTTAGCTAAAAATGGCAATGATACAGCCGAATAGGGTTTAAAAATAAACCACTCTGTTTTCACGGGAAGATTCATAAATTTTAAACACCAAATCCATTGTCGTGTAAGTCTCCGGAATACCAACGGAAAAATGTCGGCCTGTTTCCACGCATTCATAAAAATCATGAATGATTGCGCTGTGGCCGCTGCCCCAATAATCTTTGCCCAGAGTAGTTGGCTGCTCAAAATATATATGTTCTTTTCTTCCGTCTTTCCATTGGCAGGAAATCTCCATATCCTCCATGCGAATTGTAACATGTTCACAGCAAAGTTCAATCAGCACCGGTGCATTTCCGCTGTATGCAGTAGTAGCGTAGAATACTGCCGAGCAGTTGTGAAAATCGATGTACGCTTCAAGCGTATCCTCAACCTCAATGTGGTCTTTCAGATGATGGTTCGCCGCGTGAGACTCTACAAAGGAAGGACTTCCCAGAAATTCCGTTACTAAATCCAATGTATGGATGGACTGGTTGATGAGAGCGCCGCCTCCCTCGGTGGAAAATTTCCCGCGCCAACCGCTGTTTTTGTAATAGTCTTTGTTCCTACACCATGTAACAAAAGCCCGTGCACCAATAATTCGCCCTGTGCGTCCGGAATCAAGAAGATCTTTTACATATTTCACATTTGGGTTGTACCGATTCTGGAAACATACGCCGATACGCACCTGTTCCTCGAGAGCGGAAATCTGCGCAAGCTGTTCCCGGTTAATGGCAAGTGGTTTCTCCATGAAAACATGAATCCCACTCTCGGCCGCCTTCACCGCCATAGGCGTGTGCAAGTAGTGCGGCGTGCAGATGTGCAGCACGTCTATCTGTTCTTTTTCCAGCATTTCTTCCAGGCTGCCATATGCCATGGCGCCATAAAGATTCGCCAGTACCAGCGCTCGCTCATACTTGGTATCCGCACAGGCAACCAGTATGATATTTTCAAGATTGTTCAGCACTTTGGCGTGCACCTGTGCAATCCCTCCGCACCCCACAATGGCTGCCCGCATCACTCTTCCTCCCCTGTCGTTTCTACATTTGTTCCATAGCTGCCGGTTGTATCAAAACAGATATTCCAAGCTGTTTTCAGCCGGGAACCCGCACGACGTTTATTCAGCTCCGCTAAAAACAAATTTTCATCAAAGGGGATTTCCACCGGCTTTTGCAACCAACTCGAAAGGTGCATCGCATTGGAGAGCATCAATCCGTTAATTCCCTCCGTTCCATCTGCCACAAGCGGGGTTCCATGAATGATGTGGGCGGCGAAAGCGTTGATCACCCCAACATGCTGGGAATTTTCCCCGTCGTTTTTTACTTCGGAGACAGTACAATCCGGCTTGTCAAATCCGCTGGTAGCTGTTTTGCAATAGGTGCGCTCATTTTCAGCAAGTTTATATAATATTAGTTTTTCATTCTCACACACCAGCTTACCCATTTCCGTAGTGATTTCAAATCGGTTTGTGCCGGGTGCATCCGCGGTGGAAGTAATAAACACACCGGTGGCACCGTTGGGGTATTCCAGATAAGCAGTCACATCATCTTCCACTTCAATGTCGTGCCACTTTCCTTCATGGCAGAAGGCTTGCACCCTACCGGGCATTCCGCAAATCCACTGGAGCAGATCCAAATTATGGGGACACTGGTTCAACAGCACGCCGCCGCCCTCGCCCGCCCATGTGGCACGCCATGCGCCGGAGTCGTAATAGATTTGTGTACGGTACCAGTCGGTAATAATCCAGTTTACACGTTTGACCGCACCCATTTCGCCGCTCTGAATCAGTTCATGCATTTTACGGTAAATACAGTTCGTGCGCTGATTAAACATCATGCCAAAGGTCAGTCCGCTGTTCTCGGCCGCCTCGTTCATCTCACGTACCTGCCTCGTGTAGACTCCGGCAGGTTTTTCGCAAAGGACATGAAGCCCATGAGCGAATCCATCTATTGCCAGTCCGGGGTGCTGGTAATGCGGTACCGCAATCAAAATTGCTTCGCAGGTACCGCTGGAAATCAGTTCCTTTCCGTCGGCAAAAATGCACGTTCCTTCCGGAAGATTTTCCTTTGCCCAAGCACGGCGGTTTTCATCCCAATCCGCAATGGCGGTAAGTTTCACTTCCGGCGTCTGACCGGACAGAATGTTTTTGCAGTGTGCTGTACCGATATTGCCCACGCCGATAATGCCAAGTTTTAATTTTTTCATAGTGATCTCCCTTTTCAGTTCACTCTGCGTAAATACTGTAAACCAGCATTGCATGTTCAACTCTTGATGTCAGACCGGATACTTCTTCGGCGTGAATCATCATTGGATTTTTGCAGCCTGAATTTCCGCCTTGATACACAGCTCCGCCGCTTTGAAAGCGTGTTCCTGCGTCATTGCATTTTCCGTGCGGTAAATACAATCCAGGATCAACTGCCCAAAGAATGGATATCCCACTTTCCCTGCAACAGCAAAATGCTGCTCACCGTCCTGATTCACCAGGAACACGTGATCCCCCGTTTCATCTTTGGCAACATCAATATACTTGCGCAGTTCGATATAGCCGTCCGTACCTAAAAGGATTGTGCGGCCGTCGCCCCAGGTACGCAGGCCGTCCGGGGTGAACCAGTCTACGCGAAAATACTGTGTGGAACCATTGTCACCCACCAGCACAGCATCCCCAAAATCCTCCAGTTCAGGGTATTGCGGATGATTGTAGTTGCCAACCTGGCTGTGAACTACAGTGGCATCATTTACATCACAGTAATATAAAAATTGCTCAATCTGGTGGCTCCCAATATCACAGAGAATCCCGCCGTATTTTTCCTTTTCAAAAAACCAATCTGGACGGGAAGGCGCGCTCAGACGATGTGGACCAAGGCCGATGATTTGGATTACCCTGCCAATCGCACCCTGCTTCACCAACTGTCCGGCGAAAACCGCGCTTTCAACATGGAGCCGTTCGCTGTAGCGTACCATGTACTTTCTACCGGTTTCCTGCACCTTTGCTTTTGCCTGTTCCAATTGTTTCAGCGTAGTTATGGGAGGCTTATCTGTAAAATAGTCTTTTCCGGCATCCATCACACGCAGACCCAAACCACACCGTTCGGAGGGTACCGCTGCAGAAGCCACCAGTTTCACTTCGGGGTCATTCAAAACCTCTTCCTCGCTTTTTGCGGCCTTTGCCTGAGGAAATTGCTTTATAAATTCTTTCATTTTTTGTTCATCGGGGTCATATACGTATTTCAGCGTAGCTCCGGACTCCGTCAGACCATTGCACATGCCATAGATATGACCGTGATCCAGCGCAACGGCAGCAAAAACGAATTCATTTTCGCCCACCACCGGTGCAGGTTTGCCCTTTGGCGCGTAATTCATACCGTCTGATTTTTCCATTCGAAATCCTCCTATGAAATTCAATTTTCAGTAGAATTATACCTATATTCAGTTAACGATTTTTTATTCAATCCATCAGACTTGGTGCGGATATTTTCGTGTGTTGTCAGAGTAAAAAGCCGAAATAACGAACAACATTGTAATAGGAAATATCTTGCACCAATGTCCCAAGCGTTTTCATGTCGCAGGGATATTCGCCGTTTTCCACCCATTTACCGAACAGGTCGCAAAAAACGCGGCGGAAATAGTCATGCCGGGTGTAGGAAAGAAAACTGCGTGAGTCTGTGAGCATCCCGACAAAGTTACCGAGTGCGGAAAGATTCGCAAGGCCGGTCATCTGGTCAAGCATGCCCGTTTTTGTATCGTTAAACCACCACGCAGCACCGTGCTGCAGCTTCCCAGCCGCTTCAGTTCCCTGAAAGCACCCGATTACCGAATCGATGTACAGATTGTCGTTTGCGTTCAGGGAATACAGAATGGTTTTGGGCAAGATGGATTCCCTAAATAGCGAATCAAAGAATTTTATGAGACCGTTTCCGCCAGTTTGAGGAGAAATACAGTCAAACCCTGTATCCGGCCCCAGTTTTTCATACATGGCGGTGTTCACGTCGCGTGCGGTGCCGTAATGAATCTGCATCACCCAGCCGCGTTTTACATATTCCCTTGCAAGGAAGGATAAAAGTGCATATTTGTATTCATCAGTTTCCCCGGCCGTCAGTGGTGCGCCTTCCAGGGCTGTCTTCAAAATTCCATCCAGCTTTTTTTGAGATACGGGTGCGTAAACAACGGCGTTCAGACCATGGTCGGATGCCTTGCAGCCCGCTTTTTCAAAGTAATCCAGTCGCAGGGCCAGCGCTTCACAAACATCGTCAAACTTTGCGATTTTTACTCCGGACACTTCTTCGAGTTTTTTTACATAAGCGGAAAATGTGTCCTTTTCAATGTTCATGATTTTGTCGGGACGCCATGCGGGAACGACCTTGACTTCACAGGAAAGATCGGCCCGAACTTTCCTGTGGTATTCCAACGAATCTATCGGGTCATCTGTAGTGCAAATCAGCTTAACGTTTGACTGTGCAATGATTCCCTGTACACTCAATTCGTCGGTTTTCAGTTTTTCATTGCAGAGGTTCCAAACTTCTTCCGCTGTTTCGCCATTTAAAATACCCCGATATCCGAAATATTTTTTTAGTTCCATATGCGTCCAGTGATACAACGGGTTTCCGATTGCTTTTTTCAAAACTTCAGCGTAAACTTGGAACTTCTCACGGTCGCTGCCGTTTCCAGTAACGTATTTTTCATCTATGCCGTTGGAACGCATCAACTTCCATTTATAATGGTCACCGTCAAGCCAAGCCTGTGTGATGTTGTCAAATTTGCGATTTTGTGCAATTTCCGCGGGATTGATATGGCAGTGGTAATCCACAATCGGCATATGCTCCGCATATTCATGAAACAGCTTTTTCGCCGTATCGCTGTTTAATAAAAAGTCTTCATCCATAAATGCTTTCATTTTATTCCTCCTGATTGGCATATCAGCTGTATTACAGCAAACCGACTGCTTTTAGCCATGCTTTTGCAATAAACGCATGTCCGGCATCGGTGGGGTGAACGCCATCTGCGGAGTAATACTGCGGCTCTCTGGTCGTTATCAATTCGGCCAGCAGCCCGTCAAGGGGTATGTAAACCGCGCCAAACTCACGGGCCAAACGGCGCACCGCCTGAATCTTCGGATCAAGGTCCTCCCGCCAGGCAACACGGTCTGCCGGGTATGGCAGAACAAACGGTTCCATAATAGTGATGAAAGCTCCTGTTGCCTTGGTTTGCGTGAGAATATCGCGGTATCCGGCCTCGAAGGCTTCAACGCCGGTCGGATCGTTGCTGTCAAATTTTCTCCAGCAATCGTTGATACCGATCAGAATATTAACCACATCCGCTTTTAAGTCAACGCAGTCCTCCTTCCATCTTTTCTGCAGGTCTCGGACCCTGTCGCCGCTGATCCCTTTGTTGATTACCCGGGCATTCAAATCAGCGCAAAAAGAGGAAAGATATTGACCGACCTTTTGGGGATACCCGGCTCCAAGATTCTCCTCCACGCGGCTTCTGCCGGCGTCCGTGACGCTATCCCCCTGAAACAGAATAATGCTGTCTTTTTTAATCAATGACATCGCCTGACACTTCTTTCTATCGTAATAGTTTTATAGTGTATTATTTCGTCAGCCTTTTAACCCGGCCGTTGCAATACCTTCCACAAAATATTTTTGGCAGGCAAAGAACACCGCGACGCAGGGAAGCATGGCAATAAGGGCCATGGCCATAATTTGATTCCACTGAATATTTGTCGTGGCGTCAATGGTCATATTCAACGCCAAAGGCAGCGTATATTTGCTTACGCTATTGATATAAATCAATGAATTGAAAAAGTCGTTCCATGTCCATATAAATTGAAAAATGCCCATGGAAATGATCGCGGGTTTGCAGAGCGGCAGCAAAATGAGGATGAGCGTCATAAATGAATTGCAGCCGTCAAGGTTTGCTGATTCTTCCAGTTCCTTCGAGAGCCCCCTCAGAAATTGTACCATCATATAAATAAAAAATGGATAACATGCTAAGGCTGCCGGAACAATAAACGGCAGATAAGTATTCAGCCAGCCAAGATTTCGGAAAATTAGGTAACGGGGGATAATCAGGATAGAACTTGGCAGCATCAGCGTGGAAATCATAATCATAAAAAGAGGTTTTTTGAAGGGAAATTCAAAGCGCGAAAACCCATATGCCACAAGAGTAGAGGAGATAATCGTTAAAAGTACCGTTGGAACCACCATTTTTATTGTGTTCAACAGAAAGACGCCAAATGTATATTGACCGGTAGCTTTCCACCCATCAATAAAAGCTGTAAAAGCAATGCTGCTTGGCAGAAGCCGCGTGGACGCAAAAATCTCCGCATTGCTCTTGAACGAAGCAGACAGAACCCACAGCAGCGGATAAATCATAATGATGCCAAGTCCTATAAGAAGTATGTAAACAAAAATTCTTCGTGCGGAACGTGCCATTATATATCGCCTCCATTCTCATAGAAAGTCCAGCGTTTCGAAGTTCTGAAAATAAGCCCTGTGAAAATCATTATAATAACAAACATCACCCATGACAGTGCGGATGCGTAGCCCATACGGAAATATTTGAACGCGTTGTCGTACAGCAACATGCCAAACAGATACGTTGAATTATTGGGCCCGCCTTTTGTAACAATAAAGGACCCTGTAAAATCCTGAAAAGCATTGATCATTTGCATAACCAAATTGAACAGGATAACAGGCGACAGCATTGGCAGGGTAATATGCAAAAAAGAATGAAGCTTCGTGGAGCCGTCCACACTCGCTGCTTCATACAGTTCGTTTGGAATCTGTTTCAGACCTGCAAGGAACAGCACCATGGAGGAACCGAATTGCCAAACATTCAGCAAAGTAATGCTCATCAGAGAAAGACGCGAATCACCCAGCCAATCGATAGGAGCGATTTGTATTAATGAAAGGATGTGGTTGACTGTTCCGTCATGCATGAACAGCGCTTTCCATAAAAGGGCCACTGCCACGCTCCCGCCAAAGATGGAGGGTAAATAATATACCGTGCGGAATATTCCAATTCCGCGTATTTTCATGTTCAAAATCAGCGCAATAATAAGAGCAAACCCCAGTTTAGCCGGAACCGCCATAATAACATACTGAAATGTGACTATCAGGGATTGGATAAACATCGAATCGGAGAACATCTTGACATAATTTGAAATGCCGACAAATGCCGATGCCTTCAAAAGATTGTAGGAAGTGAACGAATAGGCAAATGATGCTACAAAAGGATAGAGTTGAAAGGTCAGGAATCCGAGTATCCATGGAGTGATGTAGAGCAGTCCTACATATCGCTTTCCCAAATGCTTTGCTTTCATATTAATATTCCCCTTTCAGGAATTGAGGTTCAGATTTTTATTTTCGCAGCTCTGCACCGTATTTTCATAGCAAAAATCATGCAGGATACTGCCGAAGCAGTACCCTGCATGATTTGACAGTCTATTTTGAATTTTTAATTTCTTTTACCTTTTGATTAAAGCTATTCATGATTTCATCCGTGATGGTTTCGGGGCTTGCACCGTTGTAGCCGATTTTTTCAATTTCATCAAGCATGATTTTTGTGATTTCGCTGTTATTGGTATATGCGGTTTCACGTACTCTGGCTGATTCAAGGGATTTATTTACAATATCATTTACCGCTGTATTCAGTTTATTGGAGCTGATCAAAGCTTTCCGGGCCGTTTCCGTCGGCGGAGTTCCCCGAACATCTGTAAGAGTGTTTGCTGCGGTTTTATCATTGAAGAACCAGTTTAAGAATTTTGCAGCTTCCTCCAGCTGTTTGCTGTCTTTATTCAGTGCAATGAACATGGAGGGTACGGAATCGGTCTTTCCTTTGGCATCCGTAAAGGCAGGCATTTTCGTAATGCCGAGCTGCCATTTTACGTTCGTCTGGATAACGGAAAATTGAGAAGTATAGTCGATTGTCGCACAAAAATCACCGCTGATCCATTTTGGGTTCTGTGTCGGGCTGCTCTCAAATGGCGCGCTTTCCTTTGGGGACTGAATCACCTTGTTATCGATCAGCTTTTTGTAATATGTAAGAGCGTCCAGCATGGTTGCCCGGTCAAAGCCCAAAGTTCCATCGCTGTTGATGAGCTCTTTCCCTGTTTTCTGTTCAATATAGGCCTTGAGCATCAGCCTTGCNNATCCTGGCAGAGAAAATATTTGCTGTTATCTTTTTTGTTGACCGTGCTGCCGATAGAAAGCAAATTATCCCATGTCCAAATCGTATCCTCCGGTATGCCCATCGTCTTGAGCTTATCCTTGTTATACAGTAATGAAAACGCATTCAGACCCACCGGTAAGCCGATCAGTTTGTCATCCAGTATGTAGGATTGCAGCACGTTGGGATTGAAAGAGCTAATATCAATACTTTTTTGATCATAGATATTCGTGAACATATCACCTTGGGCGGCCAAATCATAGATCCAATAGCTGTCAACCGTAATAATATCCGGTGCTGTTCCGCCGCTTAGCTGCGTAACCAACTTTTGTTCGTATCCACTGTAACCGCTGTATTCTCCGGTGATTTTAACATTCGGATACAGCTTTTCGTATTCGGCAATTGCAGCCAATGTTGCCTTATGGCGTGCGTCGCCACCCCACCAACTAAATCTGAGTGTTACCGGCTCGCTGTTTTTCTGACTGGATGCCGCTTGCGATTGAACGGTCGATCCCTGTGCCTCGCTGGACGATCCCTGTGACGAACCTTGTCCGCAGCCCGGAACAAGGCCTGCCAGCATCGCCGCCGCACACACTGCGGCAGCAAATTTTAGAAAGCGTTTCATTTTTTTCTCCTCCCAAATTTGTTTTTGTTGCTGATATCAATATATCTGTTTTTCGGCTCGAAAGATATATCCTTCGAATGTTTTTTCATATCAGTTGTTGACCAAAACTGGAATTTAGTATCATTATTTAACTTAACAGTATGATTATTTGCTCAATATGCCCGAAATATTTTTTATATTCCAGAATTTTATTGATAATATGCTGAATTCTTACTATAATGACAATATTGTTTTATATACTCGCTACAACAGGATAGGACGGTGACAGAACATTGTACAGACTTCTGATTGCAGATGATGAATATGAAATCCGTAATGGACTTGCAAATTATTTTCCTTGGAACAAAATTGGTTTTGAAATAGCGGCAACAGTAGAAAATGGATTTGCAGCGCTGGAATTTTTCAAACGTCATCAGGTAGATGCCATCCTTTGCGATGTTCGGATGCCGGTTATGTCCGGGTTGGATCTTGCCCGAGAACTGCATGAGAGAAAGGTTAAAGTAAAAATTGTAATGCTTAGCGGTTATCGGGAATTCGATTATGTAAGACAAGCTTTGGAATACGGCGCGTACAATTATATTCTGAAGCCAACAAAATACGCGGAGATCGTCAAAGTCTTCAGTGAAATCCGGGACAGTCTTGACAGGGAAACAGCCTTATGCCCCATGGAGGAAAAACAGGATCTGAAAGGATTCAATTTACATAGCGAAATTATTGGAACCGTTCAAGATTATATTGCCCATAATTATAAAAGCGCAACGTTGGAAGATGCTGCCCGCATGGTTTATATGAATCCTTTTTATTTAAGTAAATTGTTCAAGCTGAAAACCGGGATTAACTTCTCAGATTACCTCATGCAAATTAAAATGGAAAAAGCCGGAGAATTGCTGAAGAACATGGCTTACAAAATCTACGATGTCAGCTTGATGGTAGGTTATTCCAATCCAAAAAATTTTACACGGGCTTTTAAAAAGTTTTACAATAAGTCTCCGAATGAATATCGAAAATTTGGTGGTGAATAACCTGCGGACATTATTGGCTGCAGAAAATAAAA
This sequence comes from Ruminococcaceae bacterium UBA1865, assembly GCA_002338255.1. GTDB lineage: Bacteria > Bacillota > Clostridia > Oscillospirales > Acutalibacteraceae > Caproiciproducens. The sequence goes on from DDHX01000007.1 coordinate 43,932, forward strand.
TGAAAATAAACAATTCGCGGCTTATGAAACATAATTTAGGCTTATTCCTCATACCGGTTCTTATTCCAATTCTGGTATTAGGGTCGCTTTCTGTATTGATTACACAGTATTATATAAAAAATGAAATCGATCAGAACAGCAGAAAACTATTGAATCAAACAAAAGAGAAAATCGAACTTATGCTGGACGGAGTTAACGCTATAAACGTAAATTTCGGGTTAGACGCAAATGTAACAGTCAATTTGAAACGGATTTTCAACAGCAATACGCTTACGTTTGAAGATGTGGCACAGCTGGACATGCTGAAAAGCCTATTGAGCGGGCCGGCCTATTCAAGCGATAATATTGACTCGATTTATGTTTATTTTGAAAATAATAACAAACGCTTTATCTCCACTCAAGAAGGAATGTCGAGTTTCGACGTCTCCAACGATGTTGGTTGGTATAACGTGTTTTTGCAGCACCGGTCAAGTGAAAAGGTCTGGTGCGAGGTCAGAAAAATACAGCGTTATAGCTTTGAAAAGCCAATGCTTCTTCTTTCTGTGTTTAAAAACATCCGGGTTTATGATTCTCCGCGAAGCATTGGGATAATTGTGCTGAATATCCGAATGGACTCCATCCAAAAATCTCTTTCGGACATGAAAACTTTCGATAACCAGCGGCTACTTCTTTTGGACGGCCAAAACCGGCTTATCTGCGATAACGCCGGCCTATCCTCCAGTGAGACAATCAATGTACCCCAGCTTTTTAATCACAAAGAAATAACTTCGACAACAGTGAAATCAAATAAATATGACCTTCAATACATTTCAGTCATTCCTTATGAAGAATTATACAAAATACCGATCAATCTCCTTATTGTCACGACGCTCCTTCTCATTTTTTCTGTTATTCAGGGATTGATTCTAACTTACTTTCTCTCCCAAAAAAATTATAAGCATATCAGCGACATCATAAAAATAATAGATTCGGCCAAAGAGGGTTACTCCCTTCCTTTGCTTCCGGAACAAGTTGAAAACGAATATAGCTATATTGAATATAACATTATTAAAAATTTTATTGATCAGAATTATCTAAAAATCCAACTTTCCGAAAAAAAATACAAAATGAAAACGCTTGAGTTGCTTGCACTTCAATCTCAAATTAATCCCCATTTTCTTTTTAATACCCTGGAAACGATTGATATGAGAGCGTTAGGACTGACCGGCGGTCCGAATGAAGTCAGTCAGATGTTGGAAAGCCTTGCTACTATTCTTCAGTGCTCTTTAGCTGACCCGATGGGAACCATCTCTTTGTATGACGAGATTGAAAACGTCAAAAGCTATATTGATATACAGCAAATCCGATTTAAAGATAAGTTTAATATCATCTGGGACTGTGATCTTGATACAAAGCGTTTTCAGATCATTAAACTGATTTTTCAGCCTCTGATTGAAAATTCCATACGTCACGGGATAAAACATAAAGAAGGCCATGGAACAATAAAAATTATCATCCGTCAAAAAACGGATGAACTTACAGTGACTGTTATCGATAACGGTATTGGCATCAGTCCGGAAAAATTGGTACAAATTAAGGAGGAATTACATATGCAGCAGAAAAAGCATACCACACACATTGGCTTGATAAATACCAACAACCGTTTAATTCTCCGCTATGGTGAAGCTTATGGTCTTCATATTCGAAGTCACTTCGGATTGGGTACCAGCGTTTCTTTTTCCATCCCCTGCACTGCCCTTCTGTCGTGAATCATCCTCTGTGCTATCCCGGTTTGCCTTACCAGTTGATGCTCACTCTTGCCTTTGAAAAACAGTTCCTCAATCAGATCCTGTTCCTCCGGGGAAAGCAGCTTTAAGCCGTCCAGCATTTTCTCAATCATCACAGCGACTGCGGCATCCTCCACGCTTTCGCTCTCGGCGGCAAACTGCCGGTTTTCCTCCAGAAGCCGATCAAAAGAGTCTTCCCTGCTGAGCAGGTATGTAACGGTTCCTTTGGCGTAGTCAATCCGGTATCTATCTATCTTCAGGTCGTATTGCTGGTACTCCATCTTTCGGTCGCTTTTTTCCAGCACTTCTATCATTTCATCGCTCAAATCGGGATATTTTCCCGATAATTCGTCTTTTTTCAAATTTAGCCATAGAGCTTGGGATTCTCACCTCTTTGCCACCACATCCACATGTAACCCAACACTCTGAAAGATCTCCCGCTCTCGGATGTTTCCGGCAGAGACGAATCGTCAGAAAAAATAAACGGGCGCTCCAGCTCTATTTCCTGATCGACATCTTTGTTTTCTCTCCGCTTCCATGACAGGAAGCAAATATAGCCGATTCCATCATAAAAATTCTATACAATCTATGTTTTTTCCTCTGCCGTTAAATCTTCTTAGAGTGAGCGGTTCCCCTTGACGGTCCATCATGAACCCGCCCTTGGTCCATGAATAAAACAGACCTTCCCCCCTGGCGGGAAGGTCTTATTTTTGCGGGCTCAGTTGGAATCTCTCTATGCCAGATAGAACATGTTGCTGCTCTTGCCACCGTTTTCCCTCCACCTTTGCTCCTTGCGGATACGGCCGCTTTGTTCTAGGTCGGCAAGGGCACGTTTGACAGTACTTCGGGACAGTTTCAGTTCTCTTGCGATGGTACCCAATCGCCGGGTAACATTTACCGTCCTTATCACAGCGGTCATATAGGTACATATATACTGCCACAGCTCGGTGCGGCAGCTTCGAGAAATACAGGGATGTATAATAGCCCACATCTTCACCTCCTTACAGACTCCTGCTTTTGTTCAAATGGATCGAGATTGATCTCCGGCGCCGGCGTATGAAGCATCCCGCCTGATGCAGCCGCCTCCGCCCCGGTTTCCTCCGGAATGTCCTCACAGGCGGCATGGCGCCGGATGATTTCTTCTTCCAGTGTGCGCCGGTCGGCGTATTGCACCTTCCTGGCAGACTGTTCTGCAATCTCATAGGGCTTGCCAAAGCTGATGCCCCATTCAAGGAACAGCTTTAAGCGGGTACGCATGGGATAGGCTCCGGTCTTGGTGACGATAAAGTGACCCTTGGGCATGGACTTGAGTTCATCGGGTGTCATCAATGGGCGCTCGATCATCTGCAGACTCTGGCTGGGATCGTTTTTTCCCCGGCTGACAGAGCCACTCATGACGGTCTTATTCCCCATGGCTTTCGACAAAATCTGCGCCGACTCTGAATTTGGAGCGAACCCTCCGAATATGGTGTCCTGGCAATAGTTATACCAATATAAAATTCATCTGAAATTTGATCAACTTCCTGCAACATTTCATTTTCTATATTCGTTGCATCATCCATTGCCCTTTCTACATACCCTTCTAAATACTCATCATATGCTTCTGACGCATATTCTTCCAAGCAATCGTTACATACGCTATCAAAATCGAAACGAACATAATTATATAAAATATCATCAACTCCGGTAATATCTACTAGCCAATTCAAATTCATAGAATTACACAATTGAACAATACGTTCCATGCTGTCATTATATTCATCATCTTCGTCTGTGTATGTATTCTCTGCCATAACTTCAATTTCCTGAAACAATTGCAAATCATAATGGATATCAAGCAGGTCATCCTCTGAAAGATAAGTGCACTTACTAATAAACTCTGTTTTTCCACTTCTAGGATTTTCAAAATACATTAATTCATTTAATTTTTGATAGTGCATTCTAAACTTAGTCAATAAACTAATCACTAATAAACGAAGTACCATGTAGTCATCGTCATAATAAGGCAATGAAGATTCTTTAATTTCTTCAAAGAATTCATGATATAATCTTTGAATAAATTCTTTGTCCTCAATTATTATTCCTGATTCAATATTATTTTTACTTTCATTTGAAAAATTAGCTGAACCTATATAAACGATATTTTCCGTACCTACTATTTTAGCATGATTACTAAAGTTGAAAAATGACATTGCTTTTGATTCAAATTTTTCTGGATCTAATTTTCGTAAATAAATTTCACAATTATTTTTAAAATTTCTCCTCATTGATTCTCCAGCTGGGCTGTTATAATAAACATCAAAGTGTGATGGTATATTTGTGATTAGTTGCACATCAACATCCTCTTGAAGAGTATGTAAGCTCTTAATTAAATCATCATATTTTTCATTTTTTGAAATATTAAATGTAACTACTCTTACCATCTCCGCATTTGAAAAATCATTTAAAATTTCTTGATAATTCAAACCATTCTTAAGACTAATAAATCTTCCTCCGTTAAAACTAATATCTATTTTCACCCCTCCTTTTATTAGATTACCCGATGTCATCTATAAAGTGCCTTAAAAAATCGGGTCAAAAAATGCCCTTTTTTGCCCCGATTTTTGCTCTTTTTTTGCCCATAAACCACTATATGTTGTGGTTGAAGTGCCTTATTCTCTCTTGTCACCACAATACGTCATCATTATTATCACCTCAACGTGATTTGTGTGGGGAAACATATCCACAGGCTGGATTCGTTCCGTGTGGTAACCGTGAGATGTCAGATACAATAGGTCGCGCTCCTGTGTCTCCGGATTGCACGAAATGTACACTACCTTCTTTGGCGACAGCTTCACCAAGGATGCGAGAAATTTTTCATCACTGCCCGCGCGCGGAGGGTCCATGAATACAACATCCGCAGTTTCCCCTTCTTTCGCCATATCACTCATAAACTCCCCGGCGTCCGCAGTATAAAAGTACACATTCTTGATTCCGTTGCGGCGCGCATTCACAATGGCATCCCGTACCGCGTCCTGATTCACTTCCACGCCAATCACATTCTTCGCATAGCCGCTAACAGTCAGCCCGATTGTTCCAATTCCGCAGTAGGCGTCAATTACCGTTTCCTCACCTGTCAATGCCGCGTATTCCATTGCTTTTCCGTAAAGCAATTCTGTTTGCACCGGGTTGATTTGGTAAAATGACTTTGCCGATATCCGAAACGTATACCCACACAGCTTGTCCTCAATAAATCCCGGCCCGTACAGTACCTTCTCCGCAACCCCTAATACTACGCTCGTATACCGGCTGTTCACGTTCTGCACCACAGTCGTAATTTCAGGATGCGCTTCCCGCAGCGCGCGAATAAAATTGTTTTTATCCGGCAATATTGGCGAGGCCGTCACCAGTACCACCATCACTTCTCCCGTGGAAAATCCGCGTCTTACCAACACGTGGCGTAAAAGCCCGCGCCTTGATACTTCATCATACGGTTCAATTTTAAAGCTTTTCATCAACCGCCGGATGGTCACAATAATTCTGTCCGCCGTTTCGTCCTCAATCAAGCATGAATCCACAGGCACAATCTTATGTGTGCTCGGCTGGTATATTCCGGATATGATCTGCTTGTTCCTGTCGGATGCAAACGCCGCCTGTACCTTATTGCGGTAATGATACGGATGCTCCATTCCGATGATTGGTTCCACCCGTTGAAACTTCCCTAACAAGCGCTCCACATTTGCCTGCTTCCACTGCAGCTGTCTCGGATAGCTCATATTCTGTAGCTGGCAGCCCCCGCACTTGCGGTATAACGGGCATGGTTTCGAATTGTTTTCTGATACGGTCAATACCGGAGGTACGGATTTTTTGGATTCGTTTATCGACTGCGTCATGTGGCTCGCTCCGTTCTTATTTTTATGGTTTGTCTTTTTTTGTATTATATCATATATTTTTAGAAATGGATTAGGCACTTCGCTCTGTATCGACAAAAAATAACATTTTATTTATTTCTTTTTTACTTATTGATATTCTTTATAATAGATAGTATAATTAATTAGTTTTGCTCAAATTAATCAATTGGCGAGTGCGCCGGCTGATTAACGGACCACAAAATAAAAGATTGAGGTGTCACCCATGCAGAGAGAAATTATTCAGGTAGAAGAAAAAGTTCCAATTCTAAAAAGTATTCCGCTCAGCCTCCAGCATATGTTCGCCATGTTCGGTGCGTCTGTTATCGTTCCACTGACATTCCACATTAATCCCGCTATCGTACTGCTGATGAACGGTATCGGCACATTAATTTTTATTCTGATTACCAAAGGCAAAGCGCCTGCATATTTAGGCTCGAGCTTCGCTTTCATTTCCCCTGTTTTGCTGATTATTGGCAGTAAGTCCATGAATTATCAATATGCATTAGGCGGCTTTATCGTGTCAGGTGCTATTTTCTGTATTATTGCCTTTTTTATTCGATTTTTCGGCATTAAATGGATTGATGTTCTACTGCCGCCCGCCGCAATGGGCGCGGTTGTCGCCTTGATTGGACTGGAACTTGCGGGTACCGCTGCTCAGAGCGGCGGCATCGTGGTTTCGGACACCTATAAGAGTATCAATCCAAAATTTGTTGCTGTCTTTTTGGTTACCTTACTGGTTGCCGTGTTCGGGTCCGTGCTGTTTCGCAAATTTTTTGCAGTCATTCCCTTATTGATTGCCATTATTGCCGGATATTCACTGTCTTGCGTACTTGGACTTGTAGATTTCGCACCGGTTCAACAGGCGGCATGGTTCGCATTGCCCAATTTTTCATCCCCGGTTTTTGATTTAAACGCGATTACTATTATCATACCGGCTTCCCTTGTGGTCATTTCAGAACATATTGGGCATCAGATCGTGACAAGTAAGATTGTTGGCCGCGACCTTGTCAAAGATCCCGGGCTGCACAGAACTCTGTTGGCCGATGGAGTTTCCACCATGCTTTCCGGCTTTTGCGGTTCCGTTCCCACTACAACGTATGGAGAAAATATCGGCGTCATGGCAATCACCAGAGTGTACAGCGTACAGGTGATTGGGGGCGCGGCCATTATTTCGATCATCGTTGCTTTTGTTGGCAAGATGACCTCGTTAATTCAAACTATCCCCGGCCCCGTAATCGGCGGCGTAAGCTTTCTTCTTTACGGCATGATTGCAGCCTCCGGCATCAGACTGCTTGTCGAATCCAAGGTGGATTACAGCCGTTCCCGCAATTTGGCGCTGACCTCAATTGTGTTTATCACCGGCCTGAGCGGCGTCTGTATCCCCGTTGGTCCCACTGGGGCTGTTCAGCTCAAGGGCATGGCCCTTGCGACTATCGTAGGAATGATTTTGAGCCTGCTCTTCTATGTGATTGATTATTTTCACCTTGCCAATGACTATGAATAAGTTGTTTTATATCTCTTTTATTTAATATTTCTTTGCGCATAAAAATGCACCCCTTTTGTTAGTTTCAGTATGCCCTACTGTCTAACATTTGGGGTGCATTTCTAATGTTTGCCGGAGAAACTGATGATATACTGTATGAAAACAGGGGCTCACAAATTTTTTGTAAGCCCCTGTTCCCAGAAGAAAGATTTATATACACTATGAAGAAGTTATAAACAAGATCATTGATCCCATTTAGGAATCATTTAAGCAAATGGGTTTTCTCCTTTGTAGGGCATGCTTTTCGGCTGATTAAAAGCAATGTCTTCAACGCCGAGGTAATCAAAAATAGTATACAGTGTTTTGCCGATATGCCCGAACGCAACCGCGCCATGGTGAGGATAGCGTTTTGCAATCAGAACATGGCGGTAGAAGCGACCCATTTCAGGGATTGCGAAGATACCAATGCCGCCGAAAGAACGGGTTGCAACCGGCAGAACTTCACCCTGTGCAATGTAGGAAGTAAGCTTTGTATCGGCTGTGCTCTGTAAGCGGAAGAAAGTAATTTGACCGGCAGCAATGTCGCCCTCCAAAGTACCTCTGGTAAAGTCAGGTGTACCGCCGTTTTCAAGCAGCCTGTTCTGAATGAGCTGATATTTGACAGCGCCCTTTGCAAGCTTGCAGATCGGGGTGTTGCCGCAATGGAAGCCCATAAAGGTATCCTTTAATGTGTAGTCGAATTTCCCTTTGATATCCTGCTCAAACATGTCCTTCGGAACGCTGTTGTTAATATCCAGTAAGGTAACTGTGTCACCGCTTGCGCACATACCGATATACTCGCTGAGTGCACCGTAAATGTCGACCTCACAGGCAACCGGAATCCCCTTGGAAACAAGACGGCTGTTGACATAGCAAGGCTCAAATCCAAACTCTTTCGGGAAGGCAGGCCAGCATTTATCCGCAAAAGCAACATATTCACACGCGCCCTTGTTCTGTTCCGCCCAATCAAGCAGGGTGACTTCAAATTGTGCCATACGTGGCAGCAGGTCCGGATACTGATTGCCCTCAATGCCGAGCTCAGCCGCCATATCGTCTGCCACTTCTTGTATTCTCGGGTCGTTTGCATGTGCCTTATAGGAAACCAGCAGGTCAAGCTCAGAATTTTCCTGAATCTCAACGCCGATATCATAGAGCGCCTTGATTGGCGCATTGCAGGCGAAAAAGTCCTGCGGACGTGGGCCGAACGTGATGATCTTCAGCGAATTCAAACCGATGATGGTACGTGCAACAGGTACAAAATCCGCAATCATTTCTGCAATGTCATCCGCAGTGCCGACGGGATACTCCGGAATAATTGCTTTCAGATGACGCAGCCCAAGATTGTAGGAACAATTCAGCATACCGCAGTAGGCGTCCCCGCGGCCGTTAATCAAATCCTCGCCGGTTTCTTCCGCCGCCGCAACATACATGACCGGACCGTCAAAGTTCTTGGCAATCAGTGTTTCCGGTGTTTCCGGACCGAAGTTGCCCAAAAACACAACCAAAGCGTTGCAGTCCGCAGCTTTTACTTCTTCCATTGCCTTGAACATATCCACTTCGTTTTCGACTGTAGTCTGCGCCTCAAAAATAGACCCGCCCATTTTTGTAAAGCTTTCGACGATTGCCTTTCTGCGTTTTTCCGACAGGGAAATGATGAAGCAGTCACGGCTGACAGCGACAATGCCAAGTTTTACGTTTGGAATATTTTTACTCATAGTTTAGCCTCCATATATTTTTATAATACAATTAACTTCCGTGTTATCGCTTGTAGCTCCATTTCAGAGCATCATAATATTTGCCGTATTTTTGGTATTGTGCAGCGTAAACCGGCACATTTTCAGCGATTGGCAGGGTCTCACTTTCGGGTTTAATCAGTTCAACCGTTGCTGCAAGATCCGGCCAAATACCGCCTGTTACTCCGGCGACCAAAGCTGCGCCGAATGCGCCGCCCTCCGCGCTGCCGTAAACGGTGCGAACGGGAAGATTGAACGTATCCGCAAAAATCTGGCGCCAGATGGCGCTGCCTGCACCGCCGCCGGCCAAAACAATTTCGGTTGAATGCACGTTTGGATTTACACTCATGATTAAATCATAGACCTGTTTCAGGGAGAAGGCTACGCCTTCCATGACTGCGCGGGCAAAATGCCCTTTTGTGTGACGCGCGGTAATCCCTAAAAAAGCTCCTGTTGCGTCAGGGTCGTTGATGGGGGCGCGCTCGCCCGTTAAATACGGCAGAAACACAAGGCCGTCCGCGCCCGCGGGTGTGGTTTTTGCCTTATCGTCCAGAAGAGCAAATGCGTTTTTGTGCGCTGCTTTTGCTTCGCTCGCTTCAAACTCGCCAAGTGCATTGCGGAACCATTGGTAGGAACCGGCGGCAGAAAGCGTTACGCCCATTGCGTGGTAAGTTCCGGGCGCGTTGTTGCAGGAAACCTGTAACAGGCCGTTAGGATTTTCCATATATGCAGGCAGTCCCATTGCCACAACTCCCGAGGTACCAAGCGTTACACCAACCCTGCCCGGCTTAATCAGGCCAAGACCGGTTGTGGAGATAACCGCATCTCCGCCCCCACCGGAAATAACCGTTCCCTGCGGGATTCCGGTCAGCTTTGCTGTTTGGGCACTCACTGCTCCCGCTGCGTCGGTTGATTCAATTACTTTCGGAAACAGACTTTGCTTCAAACCGATTTTTGCAATCAATTCTTCCGCCCACTTGCGTTCTTTTACATTGAAAAGTCCGGTACCGGAAGCATCCGAAACCTCTGTCGCAAACTCTCCGGAAAGCCTGAAGCGAATGTAATCCTTCGGATTTAAAATGATTCTTGTATTATTATAATTTTCAGGCTCGTTTTCTTTCATCCACAGGATTTTTCCGCCGGTAAAGCCGGTAAGCATCCGATTGTTGGTGCTGGAAAGCAGTCCGTCAAGCCCTCCGGCTATGGTTGTGATTTCGTCGCATTGTTTTCCTGTGCGCTGATCGTTCCATAAAATGGCGCGGCGAACCACTTCATTCTTTTCATTTAAAGCAACCATTCCGTGCATTTGGCCGGAAAGGCCGATCGCACAAACCTGCAAGCCGTCAAGCTTGACCATGATTTTTTGAATTCCGGTGACAACGCCGTTCCACCAGTCCTCGGGGTCTTGCTCCGACCAGCCTGCTTTGGGCGCATAGATCGGATATTCCTCAACAACAGAACCGAGAATATTGCCTGATTCATCAAGAGCAAGAATTTTACAGCCCGAGGTTCCAACGTCAATTCCGATTACACATTTTTTCAACAAGCGGTTATCCCCTTTCATTTATTATTTGATATATTGTGCGATATTTATATTTTCGCCTGTTAAGCCAACATAAGCACCCTGCTTTGCCTCTGAAGAATCCGCGTGTGCAAGGAGCCATTTGTTGCGGGCCGTCAGCGTGCTATCCTCATGACATTGCGGGTTGAAAACAGGTTTTTTCGTATTGGTTCCGCGCGGCAAAACAATTGCGACGCGAAAGCCGCCGCCCTGCTTTGCATCACACGGCGCGTAATGCAGTGTGGTTGCATAAATCTCGACTACTGTGCCTGCCGGAGCAAGAAAAGCTTTTACCTTTGCGGTGTTGAGTGTTGTTCCTTCCATATCCTCCATACGGGCAAGCAATAGAATTACATCATCGGCCGGAATGTTGATTTCACTATCGCGATGATACTCCAAGCAGTTGAGTAAGGTGTTGGTTCCGTTGCAGTAACCAATTTGGATGGGCATTCCTCCGTAGTAGCGGCTGCTCAATTCCGCAAAAATCGGAAGCTCTTCCAATTTGGCGTCGCTCGGAACATAAACAGTCCCCACTTCCGGTTTTGGGGTTATTTCATTTAATTGATCAGTCAGTTGTTTAACCTCATAGTGTTCAGCAATTTTTCCATATGGTTTAAACTCCGGATCAAATACTGTTTTTAGTTCAAAATTCATTGCAAACTTCCCCTTCACAGATAAATGTGCACGTGCACTATTTGATATTGTTATTATATATTAAATATTAACCCAATGCAAGATGTATATTACTGCTAAAATTGCTAAATAATTCAGTTAACTATTGACAAATCGGCTAAAGCGTATTATAGTACAAGCAAAATAATTGTTCACGTGAACGACCAGGAGGCAAAATGGCGGTAACATCAAAACAGATTGCGGAAATGGTAAAAGTGTCCAGGGGAACCGTAGACAGAGTGTTGAACAACCGGGGCGGCGTTAAGAAGGAAACGGAAAAAAAGATCAGAGAGATTGCAGATCTTCTTGGGTATGTCCCAAATCGTGCCGGCAAGGCGCTTTCAAGTTCAAGACGACCGATTTTGCTTGGTCTCATACTCAACTGTGAAGGCAACCCTTTTTATAAAGAAATCCTGAGTGGGATTGAAAGCTGCAAAAATTCGTATCCTGATTTTATCATCGAGTTTAAAATCAAAAAATTGCGGGGCTATGATGTTGAAGAGCAGCTAAAAGCAATTGGCGAACTGCAGGTCTTAGGGGTGATGGCCTTGATTATCACCCCTGTGAATGACGTGCTAATTGCGAAAAAAATAAATGAAGTGGCGACGGAAATTCCGGTTGTCACATTAAATACAGATATTGAGCACACAGACAGGCTGCTGCACGTCGGCTGCAACTATGCTGCCAGCGGCAGAACCGCAGCGGGGCTAATCGGTTTGCTCACGGGCGGCCGCGCTTCGGTTGCGATTGTAACGGGGTCCATGAGCATCCTTGGGCACAATCAACGTGTGCAGGGCTTTTTGTCCGATATAAAGGATGATTATCCAAACGTACACTATGTGGGCGTAGTCGAAAATAATGACGACGATATTAAGTCTTATGCTGTGGTAAAAAAGCTGATGACAGCATCCCCCGAAATAACGGCAGTCTATTTTGCGGCAGCCGGCGTTTACGGCGGAATTCAAGCAATTGAAGAATGTCGCGCGGATAACATGCCGATCATCATTACGTGCGATGATGTGGAACAGACAAAACAGCTTGTGAAAAACGGTAAAATTGAAGCAACAGTTTGTCAGCAGCCGCACCGTCAGGGATTCGAGGCAGTCCACCTTGTGCTGGAATACTTGATTAGTGGAAAAAAGCCTGAGAGTGATGTACTCTACATGGAAAATCAAATTAAAATCGCCCAAAACATTGACTAAATTGTAATAAAGGATACTTTATTTTCGCTCCAATTAACATTTTTATGCAGTTGATTTCATGTTTGCATTCGCGTATTGTATGTGATAAGCTGTTTTCGTGAAAATGATTCTTTTTGTGAATTGGGGATAATAAAATGGAAATAAAAGAACCGGGCAAAGCATATGAAAAAGTAATTGAGTATATTAAAGCGGAAATTCTGCATGGTGATTTAAAACAGGGGCAAAAGCTTCCTCCGGAGCGTGAATTGGCCGAGCAGCTCGGCGTCAGCCGCAATTCTGTGCGGGAAGCCCTACGCACTTTGGACGTTATCGGGATCATTACCAGCACACAGGGCGCGGGAAACTGCGTTTCCTGTAATTTTGAAAAAAGCCTGGTCGAAGCAATGTCCATGATGTTCCTGATGCAAAAAACAGATTATGTACAGTTGAGCGAGCTGCGCCGCGGACTGGAAGAGCAGGCGATTATGCTCGCGGCAGACAGAATTACAGCAGAACAAATTCACCGGCTTGAGGAATTAGTGAAAAAGCTATCCCTAAACGAGAATGAAACGGTCAACGTCATTCTGGATAAAAAGCTGCATTATACTATCGCCCAGGCTTCCGGAAATGAACTGATCATTTCAATTCTACAGGCGCTTTCTGACGTAATGGATTTGTTCATCAGCGACCTGCGCAAAAAAATCCTGTATAAAGACAGGGACGGAAACAGACTTCAAGGCATTCATGAGCGCATGGTAGAGTGCCTTAAAAACAGGGACAAGCAAGGAGCCTATGAGGCAATGTCCAGCCATTTTAGGATTATTGATGAAAATATAGGAACGCTCATTGAAAACAGTTAAGTTATATAGAATCGTAATATTTTTTAAGTTAAATTTATAACAATTGTAGACAAATAAAAAAAACAGGTGTACAATCCAAATTAGAACAAATTGGTGCGACCAATTTGTTTGATTCACACTGTATCAAAATGCAGCAAATTCTTTTTGTAAAAATTGGTACTACCAATTTAACGAGTAAAATTATTTCTTGTTCGCGGCAATCAATCGTATTCCGTATTTTGGCAGGAGAGGAATGTTTTATCATGAATATTTTAGTTTGTATTAAGCAGGTTCCCGGAACCAACAAGGTTGAGGTTGACCCGGTAACTGGCGTGCTGAACCGAAACGGCGTGGACAGCAAAATGAATCCATACGACCTTTACGCGATAGAAACCGCGTTGAAGCTCCGGGAGGAGAACGGCGGAAAAGTGAGTGTGATTAGCATGGGCCCCCCACAGGCTCAGGCCGTGATTTATGAAGCGTACTCCATGGGTGCTGATGAAGGCGCATTGATTTCCGACCGCAGGTTCGGCGGTGCGGATGTGCTTGCGACCAGTTACACCATCTCACAGGGAATTCAAAAATTCGGCAGCTTCGACCTAATCCTCTGCGGCAAACAGACGACCGATGGCGACACCGCGCAGGTGGGGCCGGAAATATCGGAATGGCTTGGTATCCCATGTGTTTCCAATGTCCGCAAAATTGTAGAGGTCAATGAAAATGCAATCGTAGTAGAGATGGATATGCCCAATGATGTTGAAATTTCACGTGTGCAGTTTCCCTGCCTGTTGACAGTAGAAAAAGATATTTATCAACCAAGGCTTCCATCCTACGTGAAGAAGATAGATACGAAAAGCTGGGCTGTTCAGATGTTTTCACTCAATGATTTTGAAGACAAGGACGAGAAAAAATACGGTTTAAACGGTTCTCCCACACAGGTTCAGCGTATTTTTCCTCCCGAATCAAACAACCGGCGTGAACTGTGGAGCGAATCGGGAGATGTGCTCACGGACAGACTCTACGAAAAGGTCAAAGAATTAAAGTTTATTTGAGGGAGGAAGCACGATGGCTAAGCTGATTGTTCATCAGGATAAAATTGAAAATATTCAGGAATTGATCAATATCTGTCCGTTTGGCGCATTGCAGGAAACAGATGGAAAAGTTGAAATTACCGCCGCCTGCAAAATGTGCAAGCTTTGCGTTAAAAAGGGGCCAAAGGGCGCAGTGGAATTTGTTGAGGAAGCTGTGCAGGCGATTGACAAAAGCAAATGGAAGGGCATTGCCGTTTATGTTGACCACACCGAGGGAGAAATTCACCCCGTTACATATGAACTGATTGGAAAAGCGCGTGAACTTGCGCAGAAAATCCATCAGCCGGTATATGCTATTTTTATGGGCAGCGGCATTACAGATAAAAGCCATGAACTTTTACACTATGATGTGGATGAAGTATATGTATATGATCATCCGGCGCTCGACCGGTTTAAAATTGAGGCCTATGCCTCTGTTTTCGCGGACTTTATCAATCAGGTTCAGCCTGCGGCCATTTTGGTGGGCGCAACAACCGTCGGCCGTCAGCTTGCCCCGCGTGTGGCAGCACGTTTCCGCACCGGCCTTACCGCCGACTGCACGGTGCTCGATATTTGTGAAAATACTGACCTGATACAAATTCGCCCGGCATTCGGCGGCAATATCATGGCGCAGATTTTAACCCCGAATAACCGCCCGCAAATGGCTACCGTGCGTTACAAAGTGATGAACGCACCGGAACGCATAAAAGAGGAAGCCGGAAAAGTCATCAGCTGCACCATAGCGCCGGAAAAACTGAAATGCCATGTTGAGGTCATCGATGTTGTGCCAAAGGAAAAAGAAAAAACGATTGAAAGTTCCGATGTGCTTGTAGTAGCCGGCCGCGGTGTTAAAAAAGAAGAGGATTTGGCTATGATACGCGAACTTGCCGACCTTTTGGGCGGGGAACTCGCCTGTACCAGACCGCTGGCGGAATCCGGCTGGGTGGATGCCAAACGGCAGGTTGGCCTGAGCGGAAGAACCGTGCGCCCAAAGCTGATTGTAACCTGCGGCGTTTCGGGAGCAATTCAATTTGTAGCCGGCATGAACAATTCTGACCATATTATTGCAATCAACAACGACCCCAAGGCATCCATTTTCAAGACGGCAAATTACGGACTTGTTGGGGATTTGTATGAAATCGTACCGNNCAAAAAATCAAGGCCGGCAAGGAGGCATAATCATGAGCTATAAAAAATTCGATAAAGATGATTTGAAGTTTATACAGTCTGTGATTCAGGACAATGACCGTATCCTCTGCGCGGAACAAATTAACGAAGAATACAGCCATGATGAGCTCAGCGGAACGGAAAGCTACCCTGACATTGTTGTAAAAGTGCTATCTGCCGAAGAAGTTTCCAAAATCATGCAATACGCAAATGCCAATTGCATCCCGGTAACGCCGCGCGGTGCCGGAACCGGGCTGGTGGGCGCGTCCGTCGCGATGGAAAAAGGAATCATGATCGACATGAGCCTGATGAACCATTTCCTTGAGCTGGATGAGGACAATTTAACACTGACAGTCGAGCCGGGCGTTTTGCTGATGGAGCTATCCGCGTATGTTGAAGAAAAAGGATTTTTCTATCCCCCCGACCCGGGCGAAAAGTCCGCGACCATCGGCGGCAATATCAGCACAAATGCCGGCGGGATGAGGGCGGTTAAATACGGGGTTACCCGCGACTTTGTGCGCGGTTTGGAAGTCGTTTTGCCCAGCGGCGGCATTGTGAACTTCGGCGGAAAAATCGTTAAAAACAGTTCGGGCTACGCCATGAAAGATTTGATTATCGGTTCCGAGGGCACGCTTGGCATTGTTACAAAGGCAATTTTGAAGCTTCTGCCCCTGCCCAAAAAAGCAATCAGCCTTCTGGTTCCTTTTCCGACCCTGGAACAGGCTATCCGCACGGTTCCGGTCATTATGAAATCCAAAGTGATTCCCACAGCCGTAGAATTCATGGAGAAGGAAGTCATCATCGACTCCGAGGAATATTTGGGCAAAAAATTTCCAGATAATCAGGCGGATGCTTATTTGCTGCTGAAATTTGACGGAAACTCCACCGAAGAAATTGAAGGGTATTATGACAGTGTGGCAAAAATCTGCTTGGATCAGGGCGCGGTTGATGTTCTGATTTCCGATACTGATGAGCGCAACGACTCCATTTGGAAAGCAAGGGGAGCATTCCTCGAAGCGATCAAAGGCTCTACCACATACATGGATGAAGCGGATATTGTTGTTCCGCGCAACCGCATCAACGATTTGGTTGAATACACCCATTCCCTCCAAAAAGAGGTCGGCGTCCGGATTAAAAGCTTCGGTCACGCCGGCGACGGCAACCTGCACGCATACATCCTCAAGGACGATTTAAGTGAGGAAGTATGGAAAGAACGCCTAAGCTTGGCAATGGAAAAGATGTACGCCAAAGCACGCGAACTGCATGGTTTGGTTTCAGGTGAGCACGGGATTGGATTTGCAAAAAGACCGTATCTGAAAGAATCCACCGATCCCGAAGTAATCGGACTGATGTGCGGAATTAAAAAAGTGTTTGACCCGAACGATATTCTGAATCCCCATAAGGTTTGCGAAAATTGATTGATGCATCTTCAAACCGATATAAAAAGCAGCACTAAGACTGATCAGCCTTAGTGCTGTTTTATTTTTGCAAGCGCAATGATACGATAATTTTAAAACTCAGTATGACCGCTGTCGTGGCTTGCCCTTTCGTTAGTCGATTGGCAGCCCCATACTAACGGAATCGTAAAATACTCCGTTTATGCACATATCCCTCGTAAGAATACCCTCTTTTCTGAAACCGTATTTTTCATACAGTTCCATTGCCTTTTCATTATCGGCACGGGTCAACAAATCCATTTTTCTGATGACTTGCGTTCCTTTGGCCCATTCAATAATCACTTTTAGCAACAGGCCTCCGATTCCTAATCCCCAATACTTTTTTCTAACGGATATCCCCATTTCTCCTGCGTGTCTCTTTCTGATTTTAACCCCGCCTTTAAAAGTGACAAAACCTGCAATTTCATTATCAATTAATGCTATTATGATGACGGAGTTATCTGTAGTATTTTCAGTCTGAATAATTCTCCGCTCCGTTTCAGCGGTTATTTCAATCTCATTTTCTCCGAACGATAAAAAATCAGACTCTCCGCTGATGTGCATTTTAAACTGTGCCATTTGTTCAGCATCTTCTTCAGTCGCTTTTCTGATCAGAAGTTCCGACCCATTTTTTAATGTTACTTTTTTCACGGGATGTCCACTCATTCCTATTCCAAATCTATTTTTTACTCCAAAAGCGCAACGAGAAGCACATTCTCCTTGTCTCCCTGCAAAACAACGTCCGAACTTTTTAAAGCCGTGAAAACGACAAAGCCCCGCTCGCAAAGTCTCGCCGCCTCATCGGATCAGTCCTTGACTTTATAAAAGCATTTAAGTTGACACAACTTAAATGCTTTTATACAATGATCATACGATAAAATATTCTTTTCGTCAATGTATCCGTAAAGTACTTTGTCTACTTTTTAAGTTTCTAACCAAGTAGAATTTTTTTTAAAATTATATGATACCCATATTCTGAAAGCACTTATCATATGGTCTATGTCCAAAGGTGGGTCAGTTTTCATTGCTGGACGGCAAAGTTTGCATGAGGGCAAAGAAATGTTTAGGCTCACCGGTACTAAAATATTCATACCAAGATTCCAGTGTGTTTGATTGAAAAACATCTAAATGCTCAATAATTTGTTTCGCCCACAACAAAGCTCCGGTGGAACCTGCCGTAATAAGGTTGTTATCCGCTACAGATGGCTTGTCGATATAAAAACTTTTCCCTTTATAACCAGGAGCAACCATTTCAAGAAATCCGGGTCCATTACTGGTATGCGGACGGTTATTGAGCAGCCCAACGCCCGCAAGTGCAGCGGTAGCCCCACAGATTGCACACACCGTTGCGCCTAAAGAGAGAAATTCGCTTGCTTTTTCGATGATAGCGCCATGCTTTGGGTCGTTCCATGTATCCGCGCCCGGTAATAGTAACATGCTTGTTTCACTCACAACAATATCATCAATTAAGCAATCTGGTACGATTGTCATCCCGCCCATTGTATTGATTGGCTCTTTAGAACAACTAACCGTTTTGAGCGATACACGCTGCGCGCCATTTTTGAAAAACCGACCGGAATTCAGCTCCGCAGTAACATACCCCAACTCCCAGTCAGCTAAAGTATCAAGAACATAAACATAGATTGTAAACATAAAATTCCTCCCACTTTCATAGATAGATAGATTGACTTGCTTGCTTTTTTATTATACCTTGCAATTGTTGACATCAGTATGGCAACAATCTATAATGTAAAAAAAGATTTTGGAAGGCGGCTATCAGATGAAAGTTGACAGGCTTGTCAGCATTATTATGATACTCCTTGAAAAAGAGCGGATTGGCGCACAGGAGTTAGCAGATATGTTTGAAGTTTCACCCCGCACAATCTACCGCGACATAGAAACGATTAACATGGCGGGTATTCCTGTTCGCTCAACATCGGGAGTGGGCGGCGGCTTTGAAATCATGCAGAAATACAAGATTGATAAAAAAGTTTTTTCGACTGCAGACCTCTCCGCTATCTTGATGGGGCTTTCCAGTCTTTCCAACATGATACGGGGCGATGAACTGGTAAACGCCCTTGCAAAAGTTAAGAGCTTTATCCCCGCCGACAGAGCGAAAGACATTGAATTAAAAGCAAATCAAATATGTATCGATTTAAGTCCGTGGATGGGCAACAGGAACATACAATCCTATTTAGAAATGATCAAAACAGCTTTGCAGGAAAGCAAGCTGCTTTCGTTTGAATATGTAGCCCACCACGGAAATAAGACCACACGAACAGCCGAGCCGTATCAGCTTGTATTGAAAAGTAGTCATTGGTATTTGCAAGGGTATTGCCATAAAAGAAATGATTTTCGCTTATTCAGGCTATCCCGCATATCGAACTTGCAAATGGAAACGGAAACTTTCACACCACGGGATTATCCAAAACCGCAGTTGGAATTTTCTGATATATTGGCAACCATGCAAACAAAAATCAAAATTCGTATTCATAAATCTGTCATGGACAGGGTACTTGATTATTGCACTTATGAAAACTTTTCGCCAGATGGTGACGAGCATTACATTGTTCGTTTTCCTTTCATAGAGAACGATTACTACTACGATATTCTTTTCAGTTTTGGGGATAAATGTGAGTGTTTAGAGCCGTTAAATATCCGCGAAGAAATGAAGCGAAGGATACATGATATAGCTGCCCTATACGAGAATTAATACATGGAGTAAGACAAAAAAACAAATTCGCCGTAGAGTTCAAGGCTGACGTGGCGGCGAATGTGCAAGAATAATGATGAACCGAGCAAGGCATTCTAAGAGTGCCTTGCTTTATTTTGTGTTTTAAAGGCGTTTAAAACTGTCCAATAAAGTTACTTTTGCAGGTTTATTTCTTGCTTGACATCCACACTACTGCGTGTTACTATATAGTAGTAATAAGTGATGCATAATAGTGAAGGAGTGATTATACTGGAAAACTTAACGGAAATGCTCAAAGGCATGCTTGAAGGTTGTGTCCTTGAAATCATAAACAACGGAGAAACTTACGGCTACGAAATCACGAGGCGATTGAATACTATCGGCTTTACAGATGTTGTGGAAGGAACTGTCTACACCATCTTGGTACGGCTTGAAAAAAATAAACTCGTGGACATAGAAAAAAGGCCATCCGATATGGGACCGCCGCGCAAATTTTTCTTGCTCAACGACGCAGGGCGCAAGGAGCTGCGAAAATTCTGGGAAAAATGGGAGTTCGTATCATCAAAAATCAACGAGATAAAGGAGAAAACATTATAAGTTCTTGGGAGAAAATCACAGGCAGCGATATGACTAACGAATTGAAAACTTTTGAATTGCGAGCCAAAAATCTGCCGTCTGATTATCAAGCGGCATGGGGAAAAATTAAAGACAATCTTTGGCCGCATTCAGATTTTACCGGTCGTAACCTCATGCCAATTCTTGACGGCGTGCTTGGCCTGCTCGAAGAAACGGCGGCGGACGGCCTGAGTGTCCAGGAGGTTTTGGGTGACGATATCAAAGGCTTCTGTTCAGCACTGGTCGGCGAAGAAAAGGCAAAGTCTTTTCGCGACAAGTGGCGCGAGCAACTCAACAATAACATCGCTAATAAATTAGGTAAATAGGAGGACAACATGAGAGTACAAGATATCATCGAAGGAAAAAAAGAGTGGCGGGCGCACTTGCAACGTGTCAAAGCACTCCCTCAAGATTATCAGATTGTTTATAACGAGATTCAAAAATATCTCTTTAAGGTCGGTCCTGTTGAGCTGACAGATGGGACGGCTTTGCTCTCGGGGATTATTGATCTTTTTGAAGAGGGTGCAGTCTTGAGAAAAGGCGTGCTCGAGGTGACAGGCAGTGATGTAGCGGCTTTCTGTGACGATTTAATCAAAGATTCAAAAACTCATGCTGATGTCTATCAAGAATCGGTTGACCAAGAAGTTAACAAGGCCATGAAAAAGGTCACGGATAAAACAAAGTAAAAGAGAATATTGCGATGGAAAAAAATAGAATTTTTGCCCTGCTCGGCTCCAACGGCGAGGGCAAAACAACAATTGTTAAAAATTTTACTACACTGCTCAAACAATATCATTTGGCAGTATTTCAAAGTCCTCATTCTTTCTGTGTTTATGGTATTGACAATAGGTTAAAACGGCATTATACTTGTGGCATATAATTCTGAAAGGTGGAGTATTGATGTCGGTTCTGTCTGTTATGGTGGTCCTCAACTGAATATAGTTGCAAAAGGTGCGACTTTACGGGGAAAATCCCCTTTTATTGTTTTGCCCTTTTGAAAAACATACCTAACAGATTGCTTCAATCCTTTCAATAATTGATGCGTAACAAGGTGTGCTTGTTGCGCTGTTTTTATATATTGAAATTTTTGCCCGCAGGGAGCATTCTGCACTTTTTTAAGGTGTGGTATGTTTTTTGCGGGCTTTTATTTTTTTTGTAAGGAGATCTAAATGAATAATCATACAACTCTTGAGTTTGATAAAATACTTGAGCAGCTTGCTGATAATGCACAGTCTGCAGCTGTTAAAACCCGATGTCTTGCACTTGTTCCATCATTAAATGAGGCAGAAGGCTTGTCCTCCATTTCATGATTTTTGAAATCTGAAAATGAAGAACAAGCGGAGGTGATCGGCAGCGTGCCTGATTCGACGGCTTTTTACAATAAAAGGAAAGTAATCGCTCGATATACTTCCCTAACGGTCGGAGTAGCAGTTTTCTTGTCGAAAAGAAAAAGCCAGCACTTTGCCTATGGCAAAATACTGGCTTAAAATTATATTGAGTAGGTGGTGGAGGGGCATATGTACGAAGTGCTCCGTCTTTATTTCGACCTCCAAAAAGGATAGAAGCAGGGAATAGTCATAAGGGTACCTCTTTCACCAGGAGCGTGGCAAAACCTTTGCATCTGATACCCCAAAATCATCCGTCAAAAGCCACAAATATGCAAAAGCCTGCCCTCGGAAAAAGGGCAGGCTATACGTGACTTCCGGCAGCCAGGCTATCATAACGCTTTTTGAAGCGTCTTAGACCCTACGGCTTTGCGTCCCCACCTTTAGGTGGGTTTGCCCTTGGCTTTGATATTCTATTTTTATTAATACTCACGATCCTTACTTATAGATTGATGCGGCTACGGCTAACTTCTCCTTCTTGCGCCGTTTTCATCCACTTCATTTGATATTAGTAGAAATAATATCAGTCATTTGCTCGCCATCCAATAATGACGAAATTGCCTTTAGTATGTTCATCCACCTTGATTTAAGGCCATTTCCGCTTTAGCAAGCTCCCTGCCAAGATAGGCGGCATGGTCAAGACGGGAAAGTAATCCACGCTTTATAACTGTATTTGCAATATCTTCGGCGCTTTCTCCTCTAATTACTTCGTTGATAAGCGAATCAACTTTGCAAAACCAAGTATTGCGCCCCCTTAAAGCCAATTTGCCTGAACGATTATCTATGCGTATCAACCACTTATCGCCACAATCCCGATAATTATTCCAAGCAATGTAAAGACCGTTGTTAATCGTGACTTAAGAATTGCGGCACCTTTCGGAAGTATTTCTTCAAAAATCATATACAGGATAATTCCCGCCACAGCCGAAGTAGTCAATGCCATTGCAACGTCTGACATATTCCCGACAAAGTAGCCGATTGCCGCGCCAAGAATGGTCGGCACGCCTGTTAGTGTTGACAGCAAAACCGCGTTACGCTTTTTTCCCCCCCCCGCCAATAACAGAGCGGCAGTAGCCACACCCTCAGGGATATTATGCAGAGCAAGGGTAAGAGCCATTGTCGCCGCAAACCCGATATGGTGTTCCGCTCCCGCGCCGATTGCAAGTCCAGCGGGTAAATTATGAATACCAACAGCTACAAGCATAATATAGCCGGAGCGCAAAATCTCGTTTTTCACTTTCGCCTGTGGAATTTCAGCGTCTTTGCCGCTCGCCATTTTATCGGAAACCGTGTCGAATATCAGAATTACGGCAATCCCGATTCCAATTCCCAAAATTGTTAGAGGAACACTTGCAATCTCCAACACTTCGGGAACAAGGTCGAAAAACACAAGGCTCAACATAACCCCTGCGGCAAGTGACAGTAGATAATTGATGATTTTCGGAGAACGGTTTCCTGCCCAAACCGCTATCAGACTTCCGAGCAATGTTCCCAAAATTGTGGCAAGCAGACTGAATAAAACAGCTTGCATTATATACCCCCTCCGTTCATAGCTTTTTCGTATTAAGCGCGCGGAAAGAGTTCAGTACCGCGAGAACAGTCACGCCAACGTCTGCGAAAACCGCCATCCACATATCAGTAATACCGAGCGCGCTGAGGACGAGAACAACTGCCTTTATACCGAGTGCAAGCCAAGTGTTTTGCGTGGCAATGCCGAGCGTCTTTTTTGATATTCTGATAGCCGACGCAATCTTTGACGGTTCATCGGTCATAATCACAATATCGGCGGCTTCAATCGCTGCGTCCGAGCCTAAACCACCCATAGCTATCCCTATATCCGAACGAGCGAGAACAGGCGCGTCATTGATACCGTCGCCGACAAAAGCGAGTTTGCCTTTCGCGGATTTCGCGGCAAGCAGTTCTTCCAATTTGTCCACCTTATCACCGGGCAAAAGTTCCGTGTAAATCTTGTCTACACCGAGTTCGCGTCCGACCTTTTGACCGACCGCATTACTATCGCCAGTGAGCATGACCGTCTGCTTAATTCCCATCGCTTTAAGGCGGCGGATTGCTTCTGCGGAATCCTCTTTTACTTCGTCTGCAATAACGATATATCCGGCGTATTTGCTGTCAACGGCAACGTGGACAACCGTGCCGATTATTTCATCTTTACAGTAATCTACGCCGATTTTTTTCATCAGCCTTGTGTTCCCTGCAAAGACCTTTTTGCCAAACACCGTTACGCTGATACCGTGACCCGCAATGTCCTCCGTGTCGGTCACTTTGCTCTTGTCAATCTCCTTGCCATATGCGGTTTTTAGGGAGAGCGAAATCGGGTGATTGGAATAGCTTTCAGCGTATGCGGTCAACTCTAATAGTTCGTCTGCAGACACTTCAATAGGGTGGATTTCCTGTACCTTAAACACGCCTTTGGTAAGAGTTCCTGTCTTATCGAACACAACCATTTCAGTCTTTGCCAAAGCCTCAAGATAGTTGCTCCCCTTTACCAAAATACCGCTTCTTGAAGCCCCGCCAATACCACCAAAGAAACTAAGCGGGATAGACACAACGAGCGCACAAGGGCAGGACACCACAAGGAAAGTCAAGGCGCGAAGCGTCCACACGCTCCATTCACCTGTAATGAGCGAGGGAATAACGGCAAGCAAAACGGCGGCTCCCACGACAACAGGAGTATAAATCCGAGCAAACTTCGTAATGAAGTTTTCAGAATTGGATTTTTTACTGCTTGCGTTTTCAACAAGGTCAAGAATTTTTGAAACGGTTGATTCGCCAAATTCCTTTTGCACTTCAATGGTTAGAACGCCGCTGACATTGATACAACCGCTTAACGCTTCGCCGCCTACGGAAACTTCGCGGGGAACGGATTCACCCGTCAAGGCTTTGGTGTCTACCATTGAGTTGCCCTCAATGATTATGCCGTCAAGCGGTATTTTCTCGCCCGGCTGTACGACGATAATATCGCCAATATTCACATCATAGGGATCAACCCTTTCTAAGCTGCCGTCACCGCGTTTTACATTAGCGTAATCGGGGCGAATATCCATAAGTCCGGCGATAGACTTCCTCGATTTAGAAACGGCGTAGCTTTGGAATAACTCGCCGACTTGATAAAACAGCATAACTGCAACGCCCTCCGGGTACTCCCCCGCGATGAGCGCGCCGACTGTGGCGATAGTCATTAAGAAGTTTTCGTCAAAGACTTCTCCGTGCGTAATATTCTTGACCGCCTTAAAAATAATTTCGTAGCCGACGACAACGTAAGCGGCAAGAAACAGAACTATCGAAAGCCACTCCGGGTCTTTCGGAACAAGCAGACCTGCCACGAAAATGACAGCCGCTATGATGATTTTGGTTAGACGCTTATTCACTTGAAATCCCTCCTCTATATTGGTTGAGAACTCACTCAACTGTTAGTGTAAAAAAATTCTATAGTCAGCGGCATTAAGCGATTGTATAGGGCGTTAATTGAGAGTATCGCCCTATACAATCTCGCCGTTCGCGATTGCCCACATCACGCCCGTTTCATTACGACTTCCGGTTCGTACTTGTGAACGATTTTTTCAGCTTCGGCAACGATATAATCAATGTCTGCGCCCTCGGCGGTTTCAAAGACGAGTTTCGTTGTCATATGGTTGACACTTGCGGTTGTCACACCGGAAAGCGCGCCGATGTCCTTTTCCATTTTCGCGGCGCAGTTGGCGCAGTCAAGTCCTTCGAGTCTGAATTGCTTTTTCATAGTGATTTCCTCCTTAAAATTATTATTCTGTGATATGGCTCAAACTTTGTTTTAGAATGATGTTCACGTGATCATCTACAAGAGAATAGTAGACCACTTTGCCGTCTTTTCGGAACTTTACCAAGTTGGCCGCTTTCAAAGTTCGCAATTGATGTGAGATTGCGGATTTTGTCATATTTAGCAAATATGCCAAATCGCACACGCACATTTCGCTGACACCCAAAGCCCAAAGCATCTTAACTCTTGTAGGGTCTCCGATTGCTTTTAGAAAATCAGAAGCGGCAATCATAGTTGTATCTGAAAGCATTTGTGACTTCACATTTGCAACGATTTCTTCGTGGATAACATCGCAATCGCACACGTCTCCTTTAACGGACATAGAAAACACCTCCTTGCATTTGATTGAGTGACTGTTCAACCATACCTGCATTATAGTTGAACAGTCACTCATTTGTCAAGGGGCTTTTGAAAATTTTTTATAGCATCTGCCCTTATCGTCTGCCACGTTCAGCGAATGCGTGCAATTAACACGACAATGGTGTATGTACATTGCATATTCGGCTTTTGGGACAAGTTGGAGTTTTTCCATTAAACAGGATAGTTTTGGGTTATTTCAACATTGTTAAAGAAAGGCTGTAAAACGATGAATATGTGAAAATTTCCACTACCGCTGAACGAGCAAAAGCAGGGCGGGTGCATCTTTTCACGATTTCCGTTCGGCTGGTACATTAATGCTCGTTAGGTATAAGATGGCAAGGACAAATTCTCTCTCAAAATCGCTTTGAAAAATCTCCTTGAACGAAAAAAAAAGCTGGTCTTTCAGGGTGCATCGGGCTTCTATTAAGCCCAATGTACAAATATAGCAGAGAAGAAGGACTCGAACTCTTAAAACCGTAGGTAATCAAAAAAGTCCATAACCGCGGCATTTTTGCCGTAGTTATGGGCTTTATATATTTGTCCTTAAATCACGTTGGCTACAGTATGATGGAGTGATGAATTAATCACCCACCATTTTGCCGCAATGCCTGCGCGCTTTAAATCTTCTTCAAGACGCAGTGCTTCATATACGGGTGTGGCTTCGACAAGAATTACTATAATGACTTCTGTTTCATTAGTATTGTGCAGTCGTGGTAACAATTTTTTTGCAGATTCTGGAATATCGTCTTGTGAGCGTTTGATCTCCTGATTATAGCTTTGTGTGGACTCAAGGAGCAAAAGCGTATGGCCCGTCGGTACGGTGTCAATGACAACTGTTTGATCTTCTGCTTTTTCCACAATCTTCTCAGCAAAGGCTCTGAACACTGCGCTTTCCTGCGTACAGGGAGAACGCAAATCTTCCTCCACATAGGCAATGTCCTCGTCGGAGATGGTTTTTCTTGCCTTAGAAAGCACTTCTTCTTGGTACTTCTTCAGCTCTACGTGTCCATCTATATGACTCATGCTGATGCCGCTGACCTCACTGATGACAAACTTTAGATGCGCTGCGGGATCGGTCGTAGCAAGGTGAACTTTTTCCCCTTTTGCGGATAATCCCAAAGCAATGGCCGCCGCAATGGTTGTTTTCCCAACGCCGCCCTTGCCCATCGTGAAAATAACCTTTGTGCCGGTTCTGTAAATGTCATCAACGACATCTCCAAGCTGCACAACGGTTTGCACATTTATCTTTTCATCACGAAGGATGTAGTTATCTGTTGTGAGCAATCTCCCGCTCTCGGATGTTTCCGGCAGAGACGAATCATCAGAAAAAATAAACGGGCACCCAGCTCTATTTTCTGATCGACATCTTTGTTTTCTCTCCGCTTCCATGACAGGAA
>DDHX01000059.1 GCA_002338255.1 Ruminococcaceae bacterium UBA1865
AATCTTTGGCCCGCCCGGAGGAATAAAAGCCGTTCCGGCTTTTCCTGCTTGGCCACCTCCGCTTTCGCGGCGGTACCGACCCGCGCAGTTCGCAGCTAAAATCATGCCTCCGGCATGATTTCTTTACGCCGCTCACCCTCTTAGGGTTCAAATCCCTTTGGGGATTGTGTGAATCTTTGGCCCGCCCGGAGGGATAAAAGCCGTTCCGGCTTTTCCTGCTTGGTCACCTCCGCTTTCGCGGCGGTACCGACCCGCGCAGTTCGCAGCTAAAATCATGCCACCGGCATGATTTCGTTACGCCGCTCGCCCTCTTAGGGTTCAAATCCCTTTTGGGATTGTGTGAATCTTTGGCCCGCCCGGAGGGATTTGAACCCCCGGCCTTCAGAATCGGAATCTGCTGCTATATCCAGCTTAGCTACGGGCGGAAATGTAACCATTCCTGTATTATAGCACAGTTGTGCCGGAAGTCAATGAGAAAGCAATAGGAAAGCACGAAAACCTCACGATAATAAATGTTTTGGCCAGCTTCTCGAACTGCTCCATAGCATCGGTACAAACGCGCTATTGCACCAAATGCTTTAGCTTTTTTGATAACTCATAACCGTCGTTTCACCTGCGATGGCAGTTCCTGTAAACAGCTTCAGATTCTCAACATCATCCATATTGGTGATGATGCAAGGGGAAATCAGATTCAGATTCTTGCTTTTGATCAGTTCAAGGTCCATCTCCAATAGCTTGTCCCCAGCTTTTACATGCTGGCCTACCTTAACGAAGCAGGTAAAGCCTTCTCCAACCAGTTTAACTGTATCAATGCCCAAATGAACCAGAATTTCAAGCCCGTCATCGCTTTCAATTCCGACGGCATGGCGAGTGTCCGCAATCTGAACAATGGTACCATCACAAGGGGACAGCACCTCATTCCTGTCAGGAATAATCGCGATGCCGTCGCCGAGTATTTTTTGAGCAAAGACCGGATCCGGCACTTCTGTAAGATTAACCACTGTGCCGCTCTGCGCAGCGACAATTATTTGTTGTTTCTTTTTGCTGAATAAACCCATTATATTGCCTCCGATAAATTTATTATTTTCTTTCCATTATTATACACTGAAATTTCTGTATCATGATACTTTTATTTTTACGCAATAACGCTAAAGATAAACGGCATCCTCAGCGTATGCCTTATCATCAATTTTAAGCAAATTCTAAGCGTTTACTTGAATAGAACAGGGTTCGTAACAGTGTATTGTTACGAACCCCTTTTTCTATTAAGAGGCTTCATGGCGGCTTAAACAAACCGGAAGCCCATCCCATCAGTAATATAGTCCAAATATTTTAAGCAATCGGTATCCACCTGGCCAATCACATTGACCTTGCTTTCGGGGTTCAAATCCTTGCGGGCAATTTCCAGTTCTCCGGAATAACGCAGGTAGCCTCCATTCCCCACGGAAATACTGCCTTTGCTGCGCGGCTTAATTCCTTCCGCGGCAAACAGTTTTCCCTGTGAAGCATAGGTTCTGGACTCCTGCGAGCGAATCACATATTCGCTGGAATCGGGCCGGTCATGGTGAATTTCATCTTTGATATAGCGATACTCCGGATTCACTTCGGCCTTCAAACTGACATATCCCTGTGACAACTCACTGATCTTTCTCCACGCTTCGTCGCTGATATCAATATCGCCCACCAGAACAATATCTGTTTGGCATTCCTTGATCAGCTGGAGCGCGTTGAACAGCACATCCCCGCCGCGGTGTTCCTCCACCGTGGGGAGTCCCATTTCAAGCGGTCCGCGCAGTTCCCTGTCCCCGGGCACAAACGCCATGGTTGTGATGCCCAGCCTTCGCAGATTTTCATTGATTCCGCGTGTTTTTTGCAGGGACAGACCCGTTAACGGCTTTGGATAAAAATTATGGCACGCGCTGAACTTACTGAAATCCGCATTCAATTTTTGCAGCTCACGAATATCGCTTTCCAACAGCGTGCTGGCGTTAAACGCAATGTTGAAGTCCTTTGACAAATCAATGATTTGCTGATAGGTAAAGCCATAATCAACACGCAGATGCGAAACCGAAGTCTGCTTTAAATCCGTAAAGCTCGTATAGCCTAATTTTTCCAAAGTCCTTGGGCCGATGTGCACAATCAGTGAGATTTCACAGCTTTTGCATAAATCAAACAGCTTTTTAACCTCAGCTGCGTAGTCGCTCACGCTTTCCTCCGGAATGTGCAGGGACGTAAACGCGTATTTTACGTTTGCCTGTTGCGCCTTCGCGACAATTTCTTGATTCTTTTCATACCCTGTTCCTAAATAAAGAGAAATTCCAAATTCGCTCATTAAAATGTTCTCCTGTTATTTTTCATTCTTGCCATAAACTTCGTTGATTCTGTTTTCATCCACGCCGAAGAAGTATGTAAGAACGAATCCGCCTACATAAGCGCCAATCATAGCAATTGCATAAAGCAACTGCGTTCCAGGAACAACAATCAGAAGACCGAACAGTCCGGAAACGCCCTGTGAAACAGCGCCAAGGTGAAACAGTGATGCAAGAATGCCGCCAACGCCAGCGCCAAGGCAGGCGGTGACAAACGGTTTGCCAAGCGGAAGAGTAACCGCATACATCATTGGCTCGCCAATGCCTAAAATACCAACCGGCAGAGAATCTCTTGTCAGTCTCTTGAGTTTCTTATTTTTGGTCTTCAAGTACAAAGCGAAGCCCGCGCCAACCTGGCCGCCGCCGGCCATCATCAGAATTGGCAGCAGATAGTTGATTCCTTTGGTCGGGCCTGCTGGGTCATTGAGCATAGCATGGATTGGGGTCAGTGCCTGATGCAAACCGACAGACACCAAAGGAAGGAAGCCCGCAGACAGGATGTATCCGCCCACAACGCCGAGTTTATTGTATACAAAGTCTAAAACACTAAAGATTCCGGTTGTAAGGAATGCGCCGACCGGCTGAAGCACAATCAATGCAACCAAGCTGCCGATAATTACAGTAAGCAGCGGCGTAAAGAAGGTGTCCAAAATCGTGGGCATAATTTTACGAATCCATTTTTCGAGATAAGCGAAGAAGATACCCGCAATCAATGCTGCCAGCAAACCGCCGGCACCCGGGTTAAACACTTTTCCGGTCAGCGGAAGCAAAACCGGTGCGTCAGCAAATTTTGAAAGCAAAGGCATTGTAGGAACCGAAATGGACATTGCGCCTGCAAGCGCGCCCAAAACCGCGGAGCCTTTAAATTCCTTTGCTGCATTCATACCGACCAGCAGCGGCAGGAAGGCGAACAGTGCCCAACCCATTGTGCGGATACATTCATACCACCATTGGCCGCTCAATGCACCGTGGGTGGAAACATTAATAACGTTGGTAATACCATTGATTAAACCTGCGGCAATGATACCGGGTAAAAGAGGTACAAAAATATTTGCGATTCGTTTCAGGAAGTTCTGAACCGGACCTTCGTGCTTTGCTTTATTGGCCGCTTTGTTTTCCTGTGTAAGGGTTTTTAAATCCTCGTCCGCTTCTTCCGAACCGAGAGCCAGACCGGTCAGCTTTGAAAATTCCTCACCGATCTTGTTTACTTTTCCGGGTCCAAGCACAATTTGGATTGTACCGGAATCAACCACGCCCAAAACGCCANNTTTTTTTCAGTGCCGCTATATCCGCTTTGCTCGAATTGACAACCCCCACACGAAGCCTTGTCATGCAGGTTGCGTTGGCGCTTACATTTTCTTTTCCGCCAAGAGCCAACAGAACTTCTTGTGCCATCTTTTGATAATCCATAATTAATACCCCTTTCTTGTTGTAAAACGATGGAAAGCGTGCCTAAAAAGTACAGTTACTTTTGCTTTCTCAATCGAATATGCTCATTTATAACACTATGGTATCATTATACATTTTGTAACAAATAAGTCAATAATATTTCACAAAAATTCTTTAATTTATTAAAATAATATTTTATTGTGTAAAAACTTTTTCATTTTTTATTAATCAATTAATTTTATATTGTATCTAAAATTATGTATTAATTTAAGTTTTTATTATGAAATTAGACTATAATATCGTAAAATTATAAATTTATATTAATTGTATTTACAAAATACATTTTTATCTATATAATTAAAGCAGAAATCGCGCCCCGCTTTTTTAGGTATTTTTATATTTTATAATAAAAACAAATTTCAATAATACTTTAAAATTATTGAAATAATATTTTGAAGATAGGTAAAGAAATTAAAATTCGAAAGGAAATATGTAAAATGAGCTTGAATTTGGAAGTATTGGACACAGAACAAGTAAACAAAAGCAGCAAAAATATCGACGTTATGACTACAATGGAGATGCTTCAGGTCATTAACAACGAGGACAAAGAAGTAGCTTTTGCCGTGGAGAAAGTTCTGCCATTGATTGAAGAACTGGTGAATGAGGCACACGAGCGGATGATGAACGGCGGCAGGGTAATCTATATCGGCGCAGGCACATCGGGAAGACTTGGCGTACTGGACGCAAGCGAATGCCCCCCCACCTTTGGAGTGGATTCCACACTGATACAGGGAATCATCGCGGGCGGCTTCGGCGCTCTGCTGAAGGCAAAAGAGGGTGCGGAAGATGACCTTACGCTCGCACGCCGCGACTTGACAGAGATCTCTCTGAACAAAAACGATACGGTAATCGGTCTGGCGGCAAGCGGAAGAACCCCCTATGTAATCGGCGGGTTGGATTACGCAAAAGAGGTCGGCGCTTACACCGGTGCCATCAGTTGTGTTCATAATGCGGAGATTTCTGCTCACGCGCAGTCGAAAATTGAGGCGCTTGTCGGGCCGGAAGTTATTACCGGATCCACCCGCATGAAATCCGGCACAGCACAAAAATTAATTTTGAATATGATTTCCACTTCACTTATGATAAAATATGGGAAGGTGTACAAAAACCTGATGGTGGATGTGCAGCCGACAAACGAAAAACTAATCGAGCGCGCAAAGCGCATTATTGCGTCGAGCAGCGGATGCAGCTATGATGATGCCGCAAAATATCTAAAAGAAAGCGGCGACGACGTAAAAGTTGCTATCTGTATGGCCCTCACCGGCCTTACGCGCGGCGAATGCGAAACCATATTGAACAATAACCGGCGCAATATTTCCAAATCGATTCACTCGCTGAAAAAGGGCGACAAATAAAGCGTTTGTTATCTGTCCCAAAATGAACAATGGGGAGAGTCATCAAATGAGCCGTATTTATAAAATACGCGAAGGTGCTTCCAGCTACACGGATACGGAAAAGAAGCTGGCGGAATATATTCTGAACCATATTAATGAGGTTACCTTGAATTCTGCGCAAATTTTAGCCGAACGGGTCGGCGTTTCCGCCGCCGCCATCATACGCTTCTCTAAAAAATTGGGGTATAACGGATTTACCGCCATGAAGGTCGACCTTGCAAAGGACGATACCGCGGAAGTTGCGAATTTTGACGACATGATTCAGGAAAACGACTCCATGGAAATGGTGTTGAAAAAGACTGAAAATTTGAACACCATGCTACAAAACCAAGCTTACCGGCTCATTAACGCCGCAAGCTTGGAAAAAGCCGTTGAATCTCTGCTGCACTGCGAAACTGTTTATCTGTTTGGTATTGGCGGCTCCGGAATTGTTTGTATGGACTTAATGCAAAAACTTACGCGCATTAACCGCCGGGTGGTTTTCCACAGTGACTTTCATTATCAGCTTGCCGCCTCCGCGCACATGACGGAAAAAGACGCCGCTATTGCGGTCAGTTACAGCGGAAGAACCAACGAGGTAATTGCAGCTATGCGCCTTGCAAAAGACATGGGTGCCGCCACAATCGCCATTACTCAGTTTAAAAAAAGCCCTTTGACCAAGTTAGCGGACTGTTTGCTCTATATTCCCTCAACCGAGCGGGATTTACGATTGGGCGCAATTGCCTCCCGAAACGCTTCTCTTATTGTGACGGACCTTCTTTATTTGGGACTTGTAAAAAACGATATTGCGCTTACAAAAGAATATTTGGTAAAGACGAAAGATGCAATTAGGCGTTTAAAGCAATGAGCGTGCCAGTTGAAAATCAGCACAAAAAGCTCATGCCGAATCAATCCGCATGAGCTGAACAGGACATTTTATTGAATAACCAGACGTAAAGCCGGAGCAGCGCTGCTCCGGCTTTATTTGAGAAGGTAGATTGAATGGTAAGCGATGATGAGCAGCCCAGTCAAAAAAAGAATGAGCAAAATGATAACGCTCCAAAGAAAAGCCCTTAAAATTGACCTTTCGCCTTTTGCCCGATATGGATTTTGATCAATTGGCTGTGGTTGAACGTCGTAACGGTTATCGTTTGGCGACAGTTCCGGTGAACCATAGGCACCCATTGCAACACCTCTTTAATTTCTTTCTTCGACAATAATTTTACACCCAAGGAATTAAAAGAGCAAGCATAACCTTATCAATTCATGATTTTTGATTTATCTACAATCCGCAAATCTGTTTGATAATTGCTACCGTTTCTTCAATGTATTTGGAGATCGGCTTCTCTTCCATTCCGGCGACGCGCACGTGGCATTTGGACACGGGCACCAGTATCTTTTCGGCGCAGCTTTCCGCCACGGCGAGTCCCATCCCCGCCGTTATTTCCCCAAGCATTGAGTTTGCAAGAATGATGCCGATTGGCCCTGTGATAATATCCGCGCGGGAACAGTTGTAGATCACTGCGTTTTCACCGGTGGCACCGGCATTCGCGCCCGCCCTGATCATCGCCGAAGTAGCCAGTGAATTGGTTCCGACCGCAATCACCTCTGCGCCGGGAGCTTCCATCTTCAGCCGCTCCACAATGCTGCGGCCGATTCCTCCGCCCTGCCCGTCAATTACAATAATCCTCATTGAAACCCTCCATTCAGCGTCGTATTAAATTACTTAAATCATACAGCATCCATTCAAAAAATCAATTCCGATAAAGAATAATTGACAAAACTCACCGCGTATAGTAAACTATTTTAATAAGCACACAGAAGTGTGCATGAACCTGCTGAAAACAGGCCTTGAATTTGTATATGAATATTGATATGAAAGCATATCACAGCAGTGCTATGCTTAGCCAGAAGGCTCACGAATTTGTGAGCCTTATTTTGATTTAAGGAGCTTTTCAATGGAACTGCAAACCTATTTTTTACAAAACCCACGCGCCGCCCTCGCCTTTTCCGGCGGCGTGGATTCCTCTTATCTGATGTACGCCGCACGGCAGTACGGCTGCGATCTTCACGCGTATTTTATCAAGTCGTCATTTCAGCCGCAGTTTGAATTGAACGACGCGCGCCGCCTAACGGAAGAACTCCACGTTCCGCTCACAGTAGTGCAAACCGACGCCTTGCAGAACGCGCAGGTAGCGGCCAACGATGGACAGCGCTGCTACTACTGCAAAACCACCCTTTTTACACAACTGCGTGAACTTGCGCGCAAAGATGGTTATACGCTCCTGCTGGACGGCACCAATGCTTCCGACAGCTTTGATGGCAGACCCGGCATGAAGGCCTTGCAGGAGTTAGGGGTGCGCTCTCCGCTGCGTGAATGCGGTTTGACCAAAACAGAAATCCGGCGGCTTTCCCGCGAAGCCGGGCTGTTCACGCACGATAAGCCTTCCTATGCCTGCCTTGCCACACGGATTCCAACCGGCACAAAAATCACCGAATCACTTCTACAGAAGGTGGAACACAGTGAAGATATTCTTTTTTCCATGGGTTTCACCGACTTTCGAGTAAGGTTCTTCCATAACGCGGCGAAAATTCAGCTTCGCGAAAGCCAGTTTGCTCTTGCTCTTGGAAAAAGGCAGGAGCTCACAAAGGCGCTTTCCCCTTATTTTGACGAAGTATTATTGGATTTAACGCCCAGAGCATAAATGAAAAGAGGAAAAAAGATGGAACAGGATAAAATCCTTTCGCTTCTCCATCAGGTACAACAGGGGGAACTTTCTCCGGAAAAGGCGGTTTTGGAACTGAAAATGAGCCCCTTTGAAGATTTGGGTTACGCGAAAATCGACCACCACCGGGAACTGCGGCAGGGTGTGCCGGAGGTCATTTTCGGGAGCGGAAAAACACCGGATCAAATTATTGGAATTGCCTCGGCAATGCAAAATCGGGGCAGCGAAAATATTCTGATTACCCGGCTTTCCCCCGAAGCGGCACAAAAAGTGGGGCAAGCGATTGAACTTGTTTATGATTCCATGTCTAAAATCGGAATCATAGGCCGCAAAAGTAAAATTACCGCCTCCGGCACCATCGTGGTGGCAACCGGCGGCACCAGCGATATCCCTGTGGCGGAAGAAGCCGCACTGACAGCAGAGGTGCTCGGCAACAATGTGACCCGCCTGTATGATGTGGGGGTCGCCGGACTTCACCGCTTGCTTGCCAATTTAAACGTGATTATGGAAGCGCGGGTTATCATCGCCGTGGCTGGAATGGAGGGGGCGCTTGCCAGCGTAATCGGCGGTCTTGTGGACTGCCCGGTCATCGCGGTACCGACCAGTATCGGATACGGAGCCAACTTTGGCGGCCTTTCCGCCCTGCTTTCCATGTTGAATTCCTGCGCCAGCGGGGTAAGCGTGGTAAATATCGACAACGGATTCGGCGCAGGTTATCTCGCCAGTATGATCAATCATATCGGAGGAAATGAGTAATGAAGCAATTGTACCTTGAATGCAATATGGGTGCCGCCGGGGATATGCTGATGGCGGCATTGTTAGAGCTTTACCCTGACAGGGAAGGCTTTTTAAAGCAGATGAACGCCCTCGGCCTGCCGGGTGTATCCGTCACTTGTGTCGCCTCACAAAAATGCGGCATGACGGGCAGCCACATTCGGGTCACCGTAAACGGTGAGGACGAGGTCAGCGAGGATGTTGAACCCGACGATTTTCACGGTCATACACATGATAACGGACATGAGCATAGTCACACGCATGAGCAAGACCACATACGCTCCGACCACTTTAGCCATCACGATCATTTTGATTACAGTGAAATTGAAACGCTCATCAACGGCTTGCAGCTTCCGGAACAGGTAAAAGCAGACGCATTGGCTGTTTACAGGCTGATTCTCGAAGCGGAATCCAACGTGCACGGGGTTCCCACGGAACAGGTGCATTTTCACGAGGTCGGTTCACTGGACGCTGTGACCGATGTAGTCGGCTGCTGTCTGCTGTTCCATCTTTTAGGTGCGGACTCCGTCACGGCGTCACCGGTTCATGTGGGCAGCGGCTTTGTCCGCTGTGCACACGGAGTGCTGCCCGTACCCGCTCCCGCAACGGCGCAGCTTTTAATGAATATCCCCACCTACAGCGGAACCATTCGCGGGGAACTCTGCACCCCCACGGGGGCAGCGCTGCTCCGGCATTTTGTCCGGCACTTCGGCGCAATGCCTGTGATGGCGACAGAAAAAATCGGCTGCGGTATGGGCAGCAAGGATTTTGAAGCGGCAAACTGCGTGCGTGCTTTTTGGGCTGAAAGTGAAAACGGTACGGATGAAATTGCAGAGCTAAGCTGTAATCTGGATGACATGACGCCGGAAGCCATCGGTTTTGCCCTCGAACTACTATTACAAAACGGCGCTTTGGACACTTTTGCGACTCCGATTCAAATGAAAAAAAACCGGCCTTCGACCATGCTCACCTGTCTGTGCAAAAGGGAAGACCGTGAAAAAGTCATACAGCTGATGCTTTTGCACACCACAACGCTCGGCGTTCGGGAATCCGCCTGCGTCAGGACGATTTTGTGTTCCACCTTTTTTTCGGCCTATACAAATTACGGTGCAATCCGCATTAAAGTGAGCAGCGGTCACGGGGTGACGAAGTACAAGCCGGAGTTTGAAGATGTGAAAACCGCCGCCCAAAAGCACGGTACAACATTTGATGCGGTATACAAACAGGCCATCGCCGCCGCGGAAGCTCATTTTTAAGGAATCCTCATTGGTTTATTCCGATTTTTGTTGTATAATATGTGCATATAAACTTTAATATCAGGAGGCGGCTATGAGGGAATCAATCGCAGAGTTGCTCGGTGACAATCCCATTATTGCGGCGGTCAAGGATGACGAAGGCTTGCAGAAAGTAATTGATTCCAGCTGTAATATTGTTTTCGTGCTTTACGGGGATCTCTGCAACATCGCGAATATTGTGCATAAAATCAAGCAGGCGGGAAAATACGCCTTCGTCCATGTGGATTTACTGGAGGGTACCTCCAGCAAGGAAATTGTGGTCGATTTTGTGAAAAGCACCACGGGAGCGGACGGCATTATCAGCACAAAAACCCCCATGATTAAGGCCGCCAACGCCAAAGGCCTTTACACGGTTCATCGCTTTTTCCTGATTGATTCCATGTCCTTTCACAATATCTCCAAACAGGTCGCAGCCTCCAATCCGGACTGTATTGAGGTTCTTCCCGGCTGTATGCCCAAGGTTTTGAGCAGGGTGCGGGAAACGGTCCATGTGCCTATGATCGCGGGCGGCCTTGCGTACGATAAAGAAGATGTGGTGACCGCGCTCAGGGCGGGCGCCGTTGCGATTTCCTCCACCCGTCCCGACGTGTGGGATAACATATAGAACGCGATATAAAAGGACAGCTCGGCTAACTTTCCGTTAGCCGAGCTGTTTTTTACATATCCCTTGTTGCAATAAAGTCGATTCCGGTACCTAAGATGTTTTTGTACACCACATCTCCGCGCTTGACCGGCGAAGTCACCTCAATTGTGTTCAGCAGCTTCATTGCGTCGAAAATCAATGCTTTTGCAATCGGTTCGCTTGTTTTTACAGGCAGGCGGCGATGCAGACCGCCTTTTATTTTGACAGTGGACGGCACTACTCTTGTCGGGTTTGTCAGCTCTTTCTTTCCATAAGTCTCTCCCCGTTTGCAGCCGTTGCCTGTTACCGTATAACCATTTTCTTCATCCACTTTTAAATGGCAGCCCTTCGGGCATACAATGCAAATCAATTCAGTCAATTCACTCACTCCTTTACTACCGCTACGGTCAGTTCACCCGAAACATCCTCCAAAAGCGCCTTTGAAATCGAGATTTTCTCCATTTCGCCCGGTGCCATATGCTCCCGCTTAAACCGCGCAAATTCTTTTTCACCGTCGGTTACCGTAATCACAACATCCTTATAAACATTGTTGACGCGGAAGAAAATCTCGACAGCCTTTTCCACATTTTCTTTACGGATTTTTTGAGGAACCGTATAATTTACACAGCTGCCCTGTTTCACTTCAATCACCGCATCTGATTTCGGCTGTCCGTCGGTGATGTATTTCCCCGCGGCGCGACCCGCCCGCTGGCTTTCCGCCGTAACGAAATCCACAAGGTCATGAACATGCACTACATTGCCGCAGGCAAAAATTCCTTCCACGGAGGTTTCCATATTTTCAAATACGACCGGCCCGCTTGTGCGTCTGTCCATGGTTAAATCCGCTGATTTTGAAAGCTCGTTTTCCGGAATCAGACCAACGGAAAGCAAAATGGTATCGCAGTCAAACGTGATTTCCGTACCCGGAATCGGATTCCTGTTTTCATCCACCTTTGACACAATTACTTTTTCCACTCTGCCGTTGCCCTGAATATCCGTAATGGTATGGGAAAGGTACAGCGGAATGTTATAGTCTTTCAGGCACTGCACGATATTTCTGTTTAAGCCGTTGGAGTACGGCATCAGTTCCACGCAGGCAAGCACCTTTGCGCCCTCCAGCGTCATCCGGCGCGCCATAATCAGGCCGATATCGCCGGAACCGAGGATGATAACCCGTTTTCCCACCATGTAACCTTCCATATTCACGTAACGCTGCGCTGTTCCCGCTGTGAATATGCCCGCCGGGCGGTCACCCGGGATTCCAATTGCGCCGCGTGTCCGTTCACGGCAGCCCATTGCCAGCACAATTGCCTTTGCCTGTATAATGGAATATTTGTCCTCACTGCTCACACAGTGAATCTGTTTATCCTTCGTAATTTCCAGCACCATCGTGTCAAGCTTCACCTGAACATTGGTATCCCTCAGCATTTCCTTAAAACGCTGTGCGTACTCGGGGCCGGTCAGCTCTTCTTTAAAGTAATGCAGCCCGAACCCGTTGTGAATACACTGGTTGAGGATTCCCCCCAGCTCTTTGTCACGTTCCAGAATCATCACGCTTTTCGCACCGTTGGAGTAGCCTTCCAATGCAGCTGCAAGTCCCGCGGGGCCACCGCCGATTACTACTAAATCATAGGCTGTGTTCATCATTGCTGTATTCCTCCCTGTTTTGTTTCCCCTGTCAAAATGATGGTGCCATCCTTGTTCAGCAGCACCTCCTGCAGCGGAATATGAAGCTCTCTTGCAATAATTTCCTGTACACGCGGGCCGCAGAAGCCGCCCTGGCAGCGACCCATTCCGGCATTGCACCTTTTCTTAATGGCGTCGATGGTGCGCGGCGTAATCGGGCTGTGAAGTGCGTCCACAATTTCACCCTCGGTGATGGTTTCGCAGCGGCAGATTACTCTTCCATAGAGCGGATTTTTCTCAATCAGTGTTTCTTTCTGTTCCGGAGTAAGATACCTGAATCGAACAACCTCTCTTTTATCCACAAAATTCTCTTTTTCACTCAGCGCCAAACCTGCATTTTTCAAAATTTCAATACATTCGAGTGCAATCGCGGGGGCACTGGTCAATCCCGGTGACTTGATACNNCTTTGCGCACGTTCGCCCGCGAAATTGCGGATGGAATCCCTGAAGTTGATGCCCGGCACGGACTTCACGGCGGTTTTTCTTACAAAATCCAAGCCGCTCTGTGTGGTGGACACATCATCCTCGTCCTCAACTTCCACCGCGTCCGGCCCGACAATCAGGTTGCCGTGCACCGTGGGGGATACAAGTACGCCCTTGCCCACCTTGCTCGGGCATTGAAAGATCACACTGTGAACCAATGATCCCTGACTTTTATCCATAAGGTAATACTGGCCCTTACTCGGGGTGATTTTAAAAGCAGGCTCCGTGACAAGATTATTGACATCGTCGGAGTGCAGACCCGCTGCGTTGACCACANNACGGTAACCGTCAGCTGTCTTCTCTATTTTGTCAATTTTACTGCTGAGGAAGAAATCCGCACCGTTTCTTTTCGCGGTATCCGCCATGGCAATACACAGCTCCCACGGGCTTACAATCGCGCCGGACGGCGCATACAGCGCGCCTTTCACCTCGCGGCTGAGGTTTGGCTCCATTTCAAAAACCTTTTCGGCGGGAAGCAGTTCAATCCCTGGAACGCCGTTTGCCACGCCGTGCTCATACAGGGTGTGAATCATTTTTAAGTCGTCTTCATTAAATGCCAGTACAAAGGAACCGCATTTTTTGTAATGCACGGAAAGCTTTTCCGCAATTTCCTCAATCATCGCATTACCCTTCACATTGAGCCTTGCCATTGCTGTGCCGGGTTCCGGGTCATAGCCCGCATGGACAATTGCGCTGTTTGCCTTGGTTGTTCCATCCGCAACGTCATTTTCCTTTTCAAATACGGCGATTTTCACATTGTACCGGGATAGTTCGTAAGCCGTTGCCGCACCAATGACTCCGCAGCCTATAATTGCAACATCGTACATAAAAGACACCCTTTCCTTTTGCTGATTTTGTCAGAAATCAAAAAAGAGCAATGCTAAAATGACCGTATCGGTCATTCAGCATTACTCAAAATCTCCTGCTTTATAAATATTTACTTTTACGCGTTCATTCTACACCACTAATAATCACTTTGTCAAGGATAAATTGTTTATATTGCCTATTTTTGAGGGAAGTTGTTATCGTTGCTCGTGAATAATCGGGATAAATCGAGGTTTACCGGCCTTTGTCGGCTCCACCAGAATAGTCAGCTGGTACAAACCGGAAAAGCTCCCAATCATAAAACAAGTTCCCAACACAATCTATTTAAGGTGTTGGGAACTTGTATAGCGCTATAACATCCCTTGCAATTCAAGGGTAAAACGGTATTTTTAAATAAACAGATTTGTGTCGGACAGTTCCGCCGAGCCAAGGAATGTTGCCACACCGGCAATTTCAACACCGTCAATCAGTTCCTCCGGCTTGATTCCCATGATATCCATGGACATCTGGCAGGCGATAATGCGCACGCCATCGTGCATTGCGGACTGAAGCAGTTCTTCAAACGAAGTCACGTTCTTTCTTTTCATTACCCCGCGAATCATTTTCGACCCCATGCCCATCATATTCATTCTTGAAAGGCCGAGCTTTTTACTGCCGCGCGGCATCATGAAACCAAACATTTTCTCAATAAAATTCTTTTGTACATGAACGCGTTCGTCTTTACGAAGGATGTTCAGCCCCCAGAACGTGAAGAACAAAGTAACCTTTCTGCCCATGGACGCCGCGCCGTTGGCAATAATCAGCGCCGCAATCGCTTTGTCCAAATCACCGCTGAAAACGACCATGCTCTTATCATTTCCCGCCTGCCCCGTGGGGTTGGGCATTTTGAGCCCGCCTTTTTGAATTTTGACGGAATAGGATGCACCCTCGCGTTCCACACTGAGCAGTAAATTTCCGGTTCTTTCACACCAAACGCCGATATCCGAAGCAAACCCCGGGTCGGTCGCACGAATGAGGAGGCAATCGCCGTCCGGAATGGTTTTCAGTGCCTCGGCAACCTTCATGATCGGGCCCGGGCATTGCAGTCCGCAGGCGTCAACCTCAATCATCTTGACCCCGTCACAGCATGCGTTTTTTTTTACCTCCGCAGCCTGCGGGGCTTTTATGCCCACGCAGTCCACGCCGGTCGGTTTTTGCTGATCCTCTTTTGCTGTGCTGTAGGTTTTATAGCCTCCGCTCAGGTTGTAAACGTCATAGCCGTTTTGTGTCAGGATGCGTGAGGCAAGGTAGCCGCGCAGGCCAACCTGACAAAATGCGTAAACCGGCTTATCCTTCGGCAGTTCATTCATGCGCNNTACCAGCCCGTACTTCCTCGGGGGTTCTTACGTCAAGAAGCGTAACCTTCCCACGGTCGAGCGTATCGACTTCGTCATAATGAAATACTTTTGTATCTCCGCGCAAAATATTGGAGGCCGTAAAGCCGAGCATATTGACCGGATCTTTTGCCGAGGAATAAGGGGGAGCGTAGCAAAGCTCCAATTTTTCAAGGTCATAGACCGTTCCGCCCAAACGAAGAGCGGTTCCCAGAACATCAATGCGTTTTTCCACTCCATCGTAGCCGACTGCCTGTGCGCCAAGAATTTTGCCATCCTGCGCGAACAGCAGCTTCATGCTAAGCTGTGATGAATTCGGATAGTATGTTGCGTGACTTGCCGGATGCACATACGTTTTTTGATAAGGAACATTTTGTGCTTTCAGCTGTTTCTCATTTAAACCGGTGGAGGCCGCCGTCAGGTCAAACACTTTAAGGACTGCGCTGCCCTGTACGCCGCTGTCCTTCGTAACACGCTCCCCAAGCGCATTTTCGCCCGCAAGCCGCCCCTGCTTATTGGCAGGCCCTGCAAGGGGAATCACCGTTTGTTCCCCGGTTACAATCTGGCGCACGCTGATTGCGTCGCCCACCGCAAAAATATTTGGGTCGGAGGTCGCGAGCGTATCATCCACCTTAATGCTGCCGGTTGCGGTCACTTCCAGACCGGCTTCCTTTGCAAGGCGGCTGTCCGGTGCGACGCCGATGCTTAAAATGACCAAGTCGGCGGAAAGCTCTTTGTCCCCTGTCAGTTTCACCTTGATGTTTTCTGTCTGTTCAAAACTCTGCACCCCTGTTCCGAACATCAGATGAATTCCGTTCTCTCTGAGGTGATGATGCAGAATTGCTGCCATTTCAGGGTCGAGCGAAGCAACCGCCTGATTTAAAAATTCCACGATGGTTACATCCAAGCCGCGCTCTTTTAAGTTTTCGGCCATCTCAACGCCGATGAAGCCTGCGCCGACAACTACCGCGGTTTTTGCTTTTTTCTCTTTGATATAATCATCAATACGGTATGTGTCCGGTACGGTACGGAGCGTAAAAATACCGTCGAGTTCAATTCCCGGCAACGGCGGACGTTTCGGCTGCGCGCCCGGGGAAAGAATAAGCTTGTCGTAGCTTTC
Source organism: Ruminococcaceae bacterium UBA1865 (assembly GCA_002338255.1). GTDB lineage: Bacteria > Bacillota > Clostridia > Oscillospirales > Acutalibacteraceae > Caproiciproducens. The sequence goes on from DDHX01000059.1 coordinate 16,096, forward strand.
CTCATAGCTACTGCCATCCTTGTGATTTTCAACGGTTACAGTCTTTTTTGCGCGGTCAATTTTCACAACCTCGCTCATTGTGCGCACATCAATCTGGAACCGCTCGCGCAAAAGCTTTGGACTTGTGACGATGAGCCGCTCTTTATCTTTAATTGTTCCGCCAATATAATAAGGAAGTCCGCAGTTTGCGTAAGAAATGTATTCGCCCTTTTCGAACAAAATAATTTCAGCACTTTCGCTCTGTCTGCGCAGTCTGGTCGCCGCGCTGGCACCGCCCGCGACTCCTCCTACAATCAGTACTTTCATCCCGATTCCACCCTTCTAATTTTTTATTTATGAAATAAATTTTATATTTTGTAACATATTTTTATGTTTTTATGGTATCATTAATTTGTTAAATACTCTGTGATAATATCACAAAGAATATTTTATTATGTGATGTTATCACAGAATAAATACAATTTTTGGAATATACTAACTATATATAAGAATTAAAGAAGGTGAAATGATGGCGGACGTAATTATATTAGGGAATGGCCCTGCGGGAATATCCGCAGCAACGTATGCCGCGCGCGCCGGATTAAGCACAATGGTGATTGGGCGCGACAGCGGTGCTTTGACCAAAGCGGGCGAAATTGAAAATTATTATGGTTTTCCCTCACCGGTATCCGGCGAACAGCTCGTCCAGAATGGCATTGAACAGGCAAGCAGGCTTGGTGCTGAAATGATATCTGACGAGATTGTGGGAATCAGCTATGACGGCCAGTTTACGATGCAGTCAAAAACAAACGAGTATCGGGCCGCAACAGTGATTCTTGCGACAGGCGCTTCACGAAGAGCCCCTAAAATTCAGGGGTTACGTGAATTTGAAGGAAAAGGCGTTAGTTACTGTGCTGTTTGTGACGCATTTTTTTACAGAGGAAAATCCGTAGCCGTACTTGGCGAGGGAGATTATGCCTTACATGAAACAATGGAGCTTCTCCCGGTTGTCGGTTCCGTCGCACTGTTAACCAACGGCAAGGAACCTTCCGTGGAGTTTCCAAAGGAAGTCACCGTTTATAAAAATGAAATTTCGTCTTTTCAAGGCGATACGGTTTTAAGCAGCGTCGTTTTTAAAGACGGGAGCAATTTGCCGATCAGCGGCGTTTTCATCGCAGTCGGCGTAGCGGGAAGCAGCGACTTTGCGAAAAACTTAGGCGCTGAAACCGCAGGAACCACCATTGTAGTTGATGAAAATATGCAGTGTACTATTCCCGGCTTATACGCGGCGGGCGACTGCACCGGCGGCATGCTTCAAATTGTCAAAGCGGCTTACGATGGGGCAAAAGCAGCAATGGGTGTAATTAAGCGAATACGAACGCTCTAATTGGTTACAATATAATGAAAGCGGGCTGAATTGTTCCAATAAAACTGCTTGGTGATTTAGTCACTGAAAAGGAATTCTGAATTGCATATAATATAATCACAAATTAAAACTATTATACACAAGATATAAAGGAGAATGCATATGTCTGTTTTAACATTAACTAAAGATAATTTTGATCAAGAGGTCTTAAATTCCGATAAAACCGTATTAATCGATTTTTGGGCGTCCTGGTGCGGTCCTTGCCGCATGGTTTCCCCAATTGTTGATGAGATCGCCGAACAGTCCAACGGTACCCTTAAGGTCGGAAAAGTCAATGTGGATCAAGAAAGCGACCTTGCTTCTCAGTTTGGCGTTCAGAGTATTCCAACGCTGATCGTTATGAAAAACGGCAAAGTAGTAAACACTTCGGTGGGCGCAAAGAGCAAACAGTCCATATTAGCAATGCTTTAATCGAAACAAACAACTTATGAAAGCCCCGTATCAATTGATACGGGGCTTTTTTCTTTTGCTTTTCTGTAGTATAATAGTCTGAATGGATAAATATGAAAGTTAACAGATATTGGAAGTCTCCGCACTAAAAATCAATCTGAAAGAGAGGTGTCAAAATGGCTGTTACACAAGAGGATCTTGCGTTTATGAAAGAGTCCCTTCCGTTCTGGAATAAAATTTCCGAGGAACAGCAAAAGCAGCTTACACGTTCAACGATGCCGCACACTTATGCCAAAGGGCAAAGCATGGATAACGATTCACAGGGCTGCAAGGGTTTGCTTCTGGTAAAAAGCGGGCAGATACGCGCTTATATTCTTTCTGAAGCGGGAAAAGAAATTACGCTTTACCGTCTTTTCGAACGGGATCTCTGTATTTTTTCAGCTTCCTGCATGCTGAAAGACATTCATTTTGATATCTATATGGAAGCGGAACGTGACAGCAATATTTTGATGATTCCAACCGCGATATACAATGAGCTGAACAAAAGCTCCCTTGCGGTTTCAAATTATACCAGCGACTTGATTTCCTCCCGTTTTACTGACGTAATGTGGGTAATGGAACAAGTCGTATTTATGAGTTTTGACAAACGGTTGGCAAATTTCTTATTGGAACAGTCTGTGATTGACGGCAGCGACACGCTCAGTATCACTCATGAGGCGATTGCAAAACACATGGGTTCGGCGCGCGAAGTCGTGACCCGTATGCTCCAATATTTTCAAAACGAGGGGATGGTCACCCACTTTCGCGGAGGCGTCACCATCACCGACCGAAAAAAGCTTGAAAGCCTTCTCAAGTATTAATTTTCGGACGCTGAGTCGTTTTGCTTCCGCTTGCTTTCCGCTGCCGCGCAGCAGGGAACACTTTTGACCGGATTGCATTTATGAGTCAGCTGTAGTAAGATAAAATTAAAAATATTGATTAAAATTGATACGGAAAATCCGTACTACAATATACGCTCACCAAAATCCTGCGAAGCGGAGGCTAACCTCATGCAAGACGAAAAACAAGACATGAATTCTAAAAATACGAAAGCCGAAACAAAACCTGCGGATTATGTGTTTGCACTGGATATCGGTACCCGGAGTATCATCGGTATCGTCGGGGTGCCGCAGGGCGATATGCTGCGCATTGCCGCGGTTGAAGCGGTGGACCACCCCAAGCGCGCCATGATCGACGGGCAAATCGAGGACATTGAACAGGTAAGTAAGGTAGCGCTGCTTGTGAAAGAGCGGCTTGAAAAGCGACTCGGTTACCAGCTGAAACGTGTTTGTGTCGCCGCCGCGGGACGCGCGCTGAAAACACAAAAAGCCGATTGTGAGCTCACACTGACCCAGTCTCAGGTGATTGACGAAGAACTGGTCAGCCGCCTGGAAGCGGGCGCGATTGAAGCGGCCGAACGGCAGTTCAGCCCGGAAAGCAATGACAGTAAGCATGTTTTTTACCTTGTCGGTTATTCCGTCGTCCAGTATTCGCTGGATGATTACCCAATATCAAACCTGTTGGATCACCGTGGGCAGCGAATCGGCGTGGAAGTCATCGCGACCTTTTTACCGCGCGAGGTAGTCGACAGCCTGTACACGACCATGCACAAGATTGGTCTTGACGTTGCCAGCCTTACCCTTGAACCGATTGCCGCCATGAACGCCGCGATTCCGCAAAACCTTCGGCTGCTGAATTTGTCGCTGGTCGATATCGGCGCGGGCACATCGGATATTGCCGTTTCAAAGGATGGCGGCGTTGTGGGTTACACAATGGCAACCGTGGCGGGTGATGAAATCACCGAGGCCATTATGAAAAAATACCTTGTTGATTTTGCAGGTGCCGAAAATATTAAGTTAAAAATAGGTGAAGAGGACGACATCTCTTTTAAGGATATTCTTGGATTTGAACATACCGTTACCCCGCAGGACATAAAGCGGGAGATTGAGCCTGTAATGCGTTCCCTTTGCAGTGAAATTGCGGAGCGCATCGTACAGGTCAACGGCGCGTCACCCTCCGCTGTGTTTTTGGTCGGAGGAGGCAGCAAGCTTCCCGGAATGTGCGCCTGTGTGGCCGAATGCCTGAATTTGGAAGATAACCGGGTTGCCATCGGCGGCAATAACTTTATGATGAATGTCGCTTCAACCGACACGGATATCACCGGGCCGGAGTACGCGACCCCGCTCGGAATCGCCATTTCCGCCGCGCTCAATCTGATTAACGACAGCTTTTCCATCACGCTGAACGGCGACAGGGCCAAGCTGTTCCGAAGCGGTAAGCTCACCGTACTGGACGTACTGCTGATGAACGGTTACAGCTATAATCAGCTCATCAGCCGTTCCGGTCAAAGCATGGTCATTGAGCTGAACGGAGAAAACAAGATTGTTTACGGCGGGCATCCCACCGCGGCGCGTATTTTGCTAAATGGCAGCGAAAGCAATATTTCGGCTGTAATCAAGGCCGGTGACAATCTCCTGTTCGAGCCGTCCATTGCCGGAGCGGACGCACAGCCAACCCTAAAAGACGTGATGCCCTTTGAAGAACCTTTTACGGTCACGTTCAATCATACGGATTTTCTGATTGCTGCGCGTGCCACGGTAAACGGGAAGCCCGCGCCATTAGACCAAAGGCTGTACGCACACGATACAGTAAAAACCGAACGAATTTCCACATTGGGTGATTTTATCCATACATACGGTATGAGCGAAAGCAAGCCGATTTGGGTCAACGGACAAGCTGCCGATTCCGATTACAAACTGGCCGCCGGGGATATTCTGAGCTATGCCGCTGAAAAGCAGGCAGCCGAAGAGCCGCCTGTCCCGACAGAGCCATCTGTACCTGTGGAGCCGGCCTTTGTTTCTTCTGATTCCGCCCCGGAACCGGTCGTTGTTCCTCCGCAGGACACTGTTTTTATTCATCTTACGCTGAATCACGCCCCCCTTCAGCTGACACCCCTGCCGGATAAAACGCCGTACCGTTTGATTGATATGCTGAATTTGGTGGACATTGATTTTTCCAAGCCGCAGGGTAACATCATCCTCCATGTAAACGGGCAGGATGCCGCGTATCTGCAAGCGCTCGCAGACGGCGACCGTGTGGATATTTACTGGGAAGACGCATAAAACCCCTGTAATACCATAAAGAAGCTCCGGAGTTGGGACTTGTCCCAACGTAACCGAAGCTTCTTTTTTTATTATTTTAATTCATTTTAACATCCAGCAGTTTCAAAATACTTTTCGGTTGGAGGTTCGCCTGCGCAAGCATTGCCATGCCTGCCTGCACCAGTATGCTATGCTTCGTTAGCTCCATCATTTCCTTTGCAATATCCACGTCCCGGATACGACTTTCGGCGGAGGTTAAATTTTCTGCCATGGTGCCAAGATTGCTCAGCGTACGTTCCAGCCCGTTTTGCGCGGCCCCCAAGTCTGCCCGCGCACCTGAAACACTGTCAATCCCTTTTTGGATAAGGCCAATCGCATCCAACGCATCCTGCTGTGTGCCGATGGACGCCTTGTCAATACCCATTCCCTTTGTACTCATATTCGGAATGTAAAATGTGAACTGGCTGGCCGCGCTGCTGTCTGCGCCGACCTGAAGCGTCATGCCGTCTTTTTTGGAAGGGTCGGGCGCGCCCTGATTTTTCGCAAGATCGCCATTGAGCAAATTGGTTCCGTTAAATTGTGTGGAACCCGCTATGCGGTCAATTTCCTGTTTGAGAGCGTCAAATTCCTTGCTTGAATTTTTTCGGTCCGTGTCGTTCTGGTAAGTGCCGTTCGAGGACTGCACCGCAAGCTCCATCATTCTTTGCAAAATGGAATGGGTTTCGTTCAGATTTCCCTCGGCGGTCTGAATTAAGCTGATTCCGTCCTGTGTGTTCTGCTGGGCGGCCTCCAACCCGCGAATCTGCGAACGCATTTTCTCTGAAACCGCAAGTCCCGCCGGGTCGTCCGCCGCGGAATTGATGCGATACCCCGATGAAATCCTCATGATGCTTTTATTGCACAGCGCCTGATTAATTGCAATCTGCCGCAGCGCAAACATTGCGCTCATATTATGTTGAATACGCATTGTAAAACTCCTTGACAAATCCGTCCACGGCAAATCCTTTCGCCGTGCTCCGTTTATAGTTCTATTATATAATATATCGTTCGTTCCGTTAATAAATTTATATGATTCTCAAAAAAAATTAAATCAATTTATTGGACGAAACGACGGTCCCAGCCCTTTTTAAAAAGACGTGAGCCCCCCCCCTTTTTTTTTTTTCTCCCCTTNNAAAAAAAAATAAAATAATTTTATGGAAAAAAACGGGCCTCAAATTTTTTTAAAAATTGCTGTGAGCCTCGCCCTTTTTTCTATCTCAACAATTCGCCTCTATTTTGTAGGGTCATTTACAGTGCCGATAAAAACAGGCAGCTTGGTTTGGGTATCAATAATTGCATAAACAAACGGTCGGTCAAAAACAATTTCCTTAGGTTCAGCTACCGGCATGGCACTTGATGCAGCCATGCTGACCGAAGTAGCGGCGCCGGCCTTCGTACCGGCTTCATCAACCTCGATAAAGGTTTTGTGCAGCACGTCGCCAATATATAAATTTCCCTGTGCCGTACTTCCCATGTTTTTGAAATCGGCAGTATCACCGTTAAAGGCGTCGGTCAAGCCAAGCGATTTCAGCGGATCGTTCAAATCTACCTTGTATTCGTATTTAAATTTCGGCAGCCAGCAGTCCGCCCTTTTGTTTTCGGAAGAATTCATCAGCTTCAAAAAGCTGTCGCCGGTCATCTGACTGATATAATCCTCCAGACTTGTTCCTGTTTTTGGCAGGATGGCCGCGAACGCAAAGCGGTCATCTTTAAATGGTTTCACCATTCCGTCCGCTTTCTCATCGTGGATATAGGTTTCTTCCGAGGACATGAACGAAGTAGAAATGACTCCCTTTGCGGTGTGAAAGTCCTTGCTGCTGATGTCATATTTTAGATAACCCTTCCTCCAGTCTGCCTCAAAGTAGAGAGTATTAATCAGGTACATCACGGTGTTGTCGTCGATTTTATCAACCATTTTATCAATTTTGCCGTTGGTATTTTCTTTCACCCAGTTATTGATTTTATTGACTGCTGCTTTCTTGGTAAAATCAAGCTGAAACGCACCCGCTCCGAAATAGTCCGCGTTTTTTTGCAAAAATCCTTTTTCTACTCTCAGGTTTTGATTGCGGTACCAAATCGAGTTGGCGATTTGCAGCTTGCCATCCTTGATTGACTCCAACTTATTCGTCAGATTGTAGTAGTTTTGGTTCAGCTCGTTGATACTCAGCCCGCCGCCGAGCACATTCTCAAACTGCTTTAACGTGTTTCCGCCCGCGCCGTTTGCCGTCATGCCAAGAGCAAGGTACACCGATACCGGAGAAACAAGCGAGTTTGTGTCCTTTTTAACGGATTTTTGAAACAAATTAACAGAAAAGTTCGCCGCAGGATTAATAAAATCCTTATTTATTGCACTGCTAACATCTAATTTATTCAGTGTAATGCCGTCCATCAGGTTTTCGGAAGCCTGTACCGTGTTGACCGGGGAAAACACATTGCTGAACAGCAGCGCGCAAACAAGTACAACCGCAAGCNNGGAACAAGAACAAATTTTAACGGACGTTTTTTCTTTTTTCTGTAATCCCGACTTCCTTCTCCCGTTGGATTTTTCAACAGTCGCAATGTTTTTTGTTGAAAATCATCGGACGCCTTAATTGTATTTAACTCGGAGATATATTTTTCTTTATTCATCATCAAAACCTCCTGTCAGAGATTCCTTCAGCAGCTTTCGCGCTCGGTGCAGCCAGGAAGAAACCGTGTTTTCCTTCTTCTGTAAAATATTTGCAATTTGGGCAATCGTCATGTCCTCGTAATAATGCAGATAAATTACATTTCTAAATTTGACAGGCAGACGCAGCACCGCGTCCAAAACCTCGGTGTTTTCATCGTGCATAGGAATATTCTCATTTAGTGCCGCCCTTTTTTTGAACCACGAGGATTTCAGAAAATCCTTGCACAAATTGACGGTAACGCGGATAATCCACGCCTTTTCATGCGTGGGGTTTTCAAAGTCAGGGTGGGTTGTAATCAGCTTGAGAAAAACCTCCTGCGCAATGTCCTCCGCGTCCGCCATACTTTTCAGGTTTTGAAACGCAATACGGATTACCATGTCCGAATATTTGAGTAAAACCGTTTGAATTTGACCATCGACGTCGATTGATGTATTCACTCTTTCTGCCCCCTTCCGCATAGAATACGATTCAAAAACAGCTCCGCTTGCAGCAAAGATAAAACCGGTAAAAATATTTCATTCTTTTGGTATTATATTTCGATTACAGTATATTCTTTTTTGTTCTGATTTTCAATTAAAATAAATGATTCCATGCAACATTCGTCTATAAATTTGGGAAAGATAATCCTTGCCAATATCATCTGATAGAGATAGAATGAAATCAGTAATATAGATGGAAATTTTATCATATAGGGAGGGAATCTGCATGTTGTCGGCAAAAGTAAAAGATCTGATTGAACAGGGAAAGTACGACGAAAATCTGTCCTATCTTTATGTGTGTGACTTTCAAAAGGTCGCTCAGTACCGTAAGAGATTGATTCGGGCAGTGGAAAGCTTTGAAAAACTGTTCGGTGCTGGTCGAGATATCAACCTGTTCAGCGCGCCGGGGCGTACCGAAGTGGGCGGCAATCACACCGACCATCAGCGCGGCCGCGTGCTTGCGGCGAGCGTGAATCTGGATGTCATCGCCGTTGTCGCGGTCAATGAAGGTAACCATATTCAAGTCAAGTCCGAAGGGTACCCCATGGACGCGCTCAACGCGGCTGATTTGGACGTGAACAAAAAGGAATACAACACCTCAATTGCGCTGATTCGTGGTATTGTCGCTCAATTTAACGGGCTTGGTTACAAAATCGGCGGCTTTGACGCGTACACAACATCAAATGTACTCAGCGGCTCCGGGCTTTCCTCCTCAGCAGCTTTTGAAGTACTGATCGGAACAATTGTCAATGACTTGTACTGCGGCGGCAAGGAAAGCGCACTGAAGATTGCACAAATCGGCCAGTACGCTGAAAATGTCTATTTCGGCAAGCCCTGCGGGCTGATGGATCAGGCTGCAAGCTCGGTCGGCGGTTTCATTACCATTGATTTTAAAGACCGCGCGCTTCCAAAGGTACAGCAAATTCACTTTGACCTTGCAACATACGGCTATGCGCTGTGCATTATCGACACCAAAGGCAGCCACAGCGACTTAACGCCGGACTACGCGGCAATTCCGGCGGAAATGAAAGCCGTTGCGGCTTTCTTCGGCAAAGAGGTTCTTTCCGAAATAGATGAAACCGAATTTTTCACCAGCCTTGCAAGGGTACGTGAAAAAGCGGGCGACCGCGCAGTTCTGCGCGCGATTCACTTCTTTGCTGAAAACGAAAGAGTGCTGAAAGAAGTTTCCGCCTTAAAATCCAATGACTTTGATGAATTCAAACGGCTCATTATTGAAAGCGGGTACTCCTCCTTTATGTATCTGCAAGATGTGTTTTCTCCGTCCCATGTGCAGGAGCAGGGCGTTTCTTTGACGCTCGCGCTGTGCCAAAAATTTCTTGGCGGCGAGGGCGGTGCCTACCGTGTGCACGGCGGTGGTTTTGCCGGAACGGTGCAGTCCTTTGTTCCGGTTGACTTTCTTGATGAATTTACGGCGAAAATGGAAGCCGTATTAGGCGAGGGAAGCTGCCACACACTGTCTGTCCGCCCGGTCGGCGGCACAAAGATCGTGTGAAGAACCAACTTCGCAAAGCAATAAAACTTTTTGTATTTCTTGGAGGACTTAAAAATGGCTGAACTAAGATGGCATCCTTTGATAAAGGATTGGATTATGATTGCTTCAAACCGGCAGGGACGTCCGCAAATGCCCAAGGATTACTGCCCGTTCTGCCCTCAGTTCGGCAATGTTCCGGACTACGACGTACTGAAGTACGACAATGACTTTCCGGCGCTTTCGCAAAACCCGCCCGAACCGGACGACGTTGCGACGGACTTCTTCAAGGTGAAACCGAGCTACGGCAAGTGCGAAGTAATTCTGTACTCCCCCGGACACACCGTGACCATGCCTGAACTTTCCGATACCCACATGAAGAAGCTTGTGGATTTATGGTGCGAACGTTTTGACGCGATGCGTTCGGATGAAAAAATAAAATATGTGTTCCCGTTTGAAAACCGCGGCGATGTTGTGGGCGTGACCATGCCCCACCCGCACGGGCAAATTTACGGCTATTCGTTCCTGCCGAAAAAGCTGGAACTTGAAACCGACGCTGCAAAAGAGTATTATAGTGAGAAGAACGAGTGCCTGTTCTGTGATATGCTCAAAAACGAGCTGAAAGAAAACAAGCGCATCATCTTCAAAAATGAACATTTTACCGTATTCCTTCCGTTCTATTGCGAATACCCCTACGGCGTGTACATTATCGCGAACCGCCATACGGAATATATGACGAATTTTACCGACGGCGAAAAAATGTCGCTCGGTCTGACGATTCGGGACACCGTCGGGATGCTCGACAGCTTGTTTGATTATCGGTTCCCCTACATGATGTGCATGCACAACGCTCCGGTCAACATGGGTGATTATTCAAAGGATTTTCATTTCCATATTGAATTCTTCCCACCGATGAGGAGCGCCGACAAGCAAAAGTTCAACGCTTCCAGTGAAACAGGCGCTTGGGCCAACTGCAATCCGACCTGCCCTGAGGAAACCGCAGAGGAACTTCGCGGGGCATACAAACGTTATAAGGAGAAACAAATATGAAAGTATTAGTTACCGGCGGCGCGGGCTATATCGGCTCCCACACCTGCATAGAGCTTTTAAACAACGGCATGGAAGTCATTGTAATGGATAATTACTGCAACTCGTCCCCCGACGCACTGCGCGCAGTCGAAAAACTTACCAATAAGACTTTCCCGATTTACGAATGTGATATGCTCGATTATGACGGATTTGAGAAGATTTTTAAAGAAAACAAAATTGACGCGGTCATCCATTTCGCGGGATTAAAGGCAGTCGGCGAGTCCGTCAGCAAACCGCTGGAATATTACCATAACAACCTGACCGGCACCATCAATCTGTTAAGACTGATGAAGAAATATGAAGTTTATCAGCTGGTATTCAGTTCCTCCGCGACCGTTTACGGAATGAACAATACGGCTCCCTTTAACGAGGATATGCCTCTTTCCACGACCAATCCGTACGGCACAACCAAGCTGATGATTGAGAATATTTTACAGGACGTTTGCTTTGCCGACAAAAACTGGAAGGTTGCGCTGCTGCGCTACTTCAACCCGATCGGCGCACACGAAAGCGGACTGATCGGCGAAAACCCGAACGGAATTCCGAACAACCTGATGCCTTATATTATGAAGGTTGCGGTGGGCGAGCTCCAGTGCCTCAGCGTTTACGGCGACGACTATCCGACACCGGACGGAACCGGTGTGCGCGATTACATCCATGTTTGCGACCTTGCCACCGGCCACCTGAAAGCGCTTGAAAAGCTCCCCCATATTGCGGGCGCACAGGCTTATAACCTCGGCACCGGCAAAGGCAGCAGCGTACTCGACGTGGTACACGCGTTTGAAAAGGCGAGCGGCAAAACCGTAAAGTACAAACTTGCTCCGCGCAGAGCCGGCGACATCGCTGAATGCTACGCCGATGTGTCAAAGGCGAAAAAAGAACTCGGCTGGGAAGCCAAGTACAGCCTTGACGACATGTGCAGGGACAACTGGAATTTTATAAAAAACAAGTAATCCTGATAAAACCTATAAATTAAGCGGCATTAGCGAAAAGCGAATGCCGCTTTTTTGCATCTATTTATAAAAGCACTTAATTTATTTGATTACAAATTCGTTATCATAATTGACAAACATCCTAAAACGGCATAAGGTTTAAATGTAATAAAGGAATATTTATTTAGAATTATATCAGTTGTTGCTTTATTGAAAAAAATATTTTTAAAATCTGTAACAAAACGAAGGGCTTAATCGTTATATTAGCAGAAGGAATAATTTGGATTTCATACGCGCGCGTTGAACTATAAAAAAACAAAGGAAAGGGGTGAATCAAATGAGTTTGTAACGGGGTGAAAAATTCCTCTTCTAAATCACCATGAGTTTTTGTTCGACTATAAACAATGGATTTAAAATGAAGTAGAATTTAAAACTATGAAAAAGAATCTGAAAAAAATTGTTAGCTTGGTTTTGGTACTGGCAATGACTTTGGCTATTTCTGTTCCGGCGTTTGCGGCAACTGCCGGTGAAGTCAATGCTATCTCAGTAGTCAAGAGTCAAAATAGCTCTAAAAATTCTATCGCTTATCAACAAAGGTTAAAAGAATTAGAAATAGTGAAAGAAAACTTGAAAGGTACTCCCGGGTTTAATGCCAAAATTAATGAAGAGAACACGATTGAGATTTATACTGACCAAGTGGACCAAATAAATAAGCAAGCGACTTTGTCTGGGAGTGGCCTTGTATATGGGCCATGGTTTGGCGGATATGATAGTGTCTATCAAATGTCTCCTTCAGAAACTGCAAAACTCGGGGTTGTAATGTCCAGTGCAATAATTCCATTTCTGAGCTCTTATGCTATTGCAGTTGCAGTTGCGGAGTCACTCACAAATACAATTGGGAATACACTTGTAGTAACTCCTGGTCAATGGGTTAAAGTAGACAGAAGAAAAAGTTATAGAGAAGTAAAATATTCTGATGGTGAATTTGCATATTTTCAGACAAGAATAGGCGCTTCTGTTACAAGATCAGACACATATCTGGGTTCTGGTGAAACTATAATTTCTGGAGGAATGTGGTGATTGAAAAAAAGATATGAATGACTTTATAATTCAGTGCATTATTGCTATACTTGGTATTGTTACGGCATATTTGCCAAATGATATGTACATTTTCAAGATAGTTGGCATAATAATGTTTAATATTTTGGTATGGAGAAAACAAATACAGAAATTAGTATCCAGACGCAATAAATGATTTCACCTATAACTTACCATCTATACAGCAAGCCGGCAGCACACACTGCCGGCTTATGTCTATAAAACTTAATATCTTGAAATGGTGTCCATCAAATCCAAGTAGAGCATTTCCAAAAAGGAGATTTCATATGCAGAAAAAAGAGATAATAGCATTTTCGATTTTTGGCTTTTTGCTTTCGCTTGCAAGCTTTATTAAAAATTTTATCATTATTAAAATGTTCGCTTTAGGAGGGCCCGACGGCCCGATCTCAAAAGAGATAGGTAACCAAATTGAAAGTATGAATAAATATCAAATGATAGCGGAACGCGCATCTTATGGTATATTTATCTTTTTATTACTGTATATCGGGTGGAAGGTCGCATATGGATTTCTTAAACTGCGGTACATTATACCGATTACATTGATTATTCTGCTGGTTCCGGCTCTTATTGAATTTGCTTTTCAACCTGGGGATAGAAGTGCGTGGCTTTATTTAGGCAGAGACATAGTTCGCACCGCCGTTTGGATTGGAATTATGAAAATTTATAATATGGCATCGAAAAAAATGCAATTAAAAGACGAAAAGAAGACGTTAGAATGAAAAAAGTTTGTTGCTTATGGGTTGTATCCTGAAATGGTGTCCGCCAAATCCAAGTGAAACATTAAAAGGAGAATCTATATGCGTAAAAAAGAAATCATAGCATTTTCAATCTTTGGCTTTTTGCTTGCTCTAATACGACTTATTCAAAATTTACTCAAGACTAAGTCACTTGCAATCGGGCAACCATTTATCAACAAAAGCATTCCAAATAATATATATGAGCAAATGCAGGTTTTAAACAATTACTATAGCATAGCAATAATTACATGGAATATATTAGCGATTTTTTTCCTGCTTTACATCGGATGGAAAATTGTATATGGACTCCTTGATTTGCGTTATATCGTGATTGGCACCCTTTGTATTTTCATTGTTTCGACATTGGTTGGATTTGCGTTTCAACCAAAAGATTGGACAATATGGCTGAGTCTTCTCCGTAACTTGATTTATTCCGCTGTTTGGATTATAATCACAAAAATTTATAATCTTGCATGGAAAAGATATATTCGCCCCAATAACAAAGGGATTTCGACGAACCATTGATTAGCATATTATCAGGCAGGCATAAGAGCTTCTATTACACGGGCAAAAACATATCTGGTCAAACCTGAACTTTATAAAAAATAAGTAATCCTGATAAACTCAATCAATTTAGCGGCATTAGTGAAAAGCTAATGCCGCTAAATTGATTGTAATATGATAGAATTTACTCTAAATCATTGATTCTCATTTTAGTAAGCTCTTTCTCGCGCTTTATCTTTTTGCGTTCAGCAAAAAACACTACAAATAAAACTACGGTTAAGACATTGAAAAACACCAATATCAGAATGCTTGTTGGAAGATTGATACTTGTGACCACTGTGCTTTTTGAAATTAGTAATCCGTTATTATATTTCTCAAAAACTCGTGGCCCCAAAGTAGATCTATACATTGTCGATATTATTTGAACATCAATAATGATCGTGTTGAACAAGATAAGTAAAGGCAATATTAATCCTAACAATATGTGCTTTTTTGTAAGAAGTTTTTGTAAAAATACAATCCCTATAAACACTACCAAAGATATAATGCAATATAAAATATAAAATGGAACGCTCATATTAGCACTCCTCTTTCAGTTTTTTGTACTCAGAAATTAAGATTTTCGCCGTATCTACATCAAATTTATCATTAGTGGCCAATCGTTTTATTAGTGAAATATATGGTTCATTTGCTGAATTTTCATTAATACCGATTTTTTGAATTAACCGGTCAAGTTTAAGTCGAACTGTAGGATAAGTTACACCATAATTATTTGCAATTTCTTTTAACGAACCTGATGCTAAAACAAACTTCTTTATGAACAAAACGTCTTCATCTTCTAAATTTAGCATCCACTCAGGGATAACTTCAATTGGCATTCGTTAACCACCCTTCTTGTTTAACTATATTAAACATACCATTTAACATAATTAAAGTCAAACCATTTTTAAATATTAATCCATTGGTTCTGTTACAAATTATGGCGGGCATGAGTACTTTTAAAGATCTCCTGACCGCCATTGTATTTCAAAGTATATTTCTTTTAAGATATTCTTGTAATGACAATTTATAATTGCAATGCTATAATGAAAATAAAAAAGAAGGAGAAATCGAATGCTGATTTGCATACAAGCCATCCAGAATGATGCTGACCACACCATGGTGGAAGAGCTTTATCACCAACATTACAGTACCATGCTGTACATCGCTCAGGGCATTTTAAAAGACCGATATCGAGCGGAAGATGCCGTTTCTCAGGCTTTTATTAAAATAATTGATAATCTTCAAAAATTTTCTTTTGAAAACTGTAACAAAACGAAGGGTTTAATCGTTATCATTGTAAGAAATATTTGTTACGACATTTTGAAAGCTGATAAGAGGCATAACCTGGTCGAACTGGATGAAGCCGAGAGTGTTTCGCAATCTTCAGAGGACGCGCCGTTGGAACATCTTCTGTCGGAAGAGAACAGCAAGGCTTTGATTGCCCTTTTATCTAACTTGAATGAAAAGTCCGGAAGCGTTTTGAAATTGAAATATTTATACGGCTATTCCGATGGTGAAATAGCAAAGATGCTTGATATTACACCTGAAAACGTTCGGGTACGGTTTTACCGCGCAAAAAAAGTTCTCATGGAAGAGATCAAGAAACGGGGGAGCGAAAATGAATAAATCTGAACTTTATGACAGAGTGTTTGAAACCTTTCTGCAAGCGGCTGTCGAAGAAAACTTTCAAGGGGAGTTAAATGCTTTGCCCCCGGAAAAAGTTTTAAGGAAAGAATACGCTCCCTCGCCGGAGCAAAAGCAAAGAATTCAAAAAGCAATACGAAAAGCGTATTATAAATCGCTGCGTCACAAAGCTGCGAATATCGCCAAAAAGGTCGCTGTTATTGTTGCCATCATCGTTCCAATATCATTGGGAAGCCTATTGAGCGTGGAAGCTTCCAGAAACGCCATCTTCAACACCGTTTTGGACTGGAAGTCCGACCATGTAAACGTTCACTTTCAGGAAGACAGTTCCAGTCAAATACACAAGTCCAAGCAGGGTGCGGAAGAAGTGAGCTTGTATCAGCCGCAATATCTTCCCGATGGATTTGCCAAAAGTGAAGCTGTTAAATTTGGCCCGACTCTGCAAACAAAATACCTGAACAAAGAAGACGTGTCCATTGTTTTTGACCAAACTCCATTATCAAAAGAAGGAACAATTGCCCTTGATACGGAGCATTCAACGTTCAGTGAAATAACGATAAACGGGCAAAAGGCCTCCTTATTTGCGGCAAATACACCGGAAGATAATACTTTTATACTGTGGCAGGACAAAAAAACAAGCTTCATGCTCCGCTCGACAGTCGACCAAAAAGAATTGATAAAAATGGCCGAAAATATAAAAGCAGAAAGCAATTAAAATTCTATAAAATTGTAACAAACAGATGGACTAATCGTCTATATAATAGTTTAGCTTTGGTGCCACCATTTTAGTGCAGAATTGGAGTAATTTACATGATGAACTTTCTTGAAAAAATTCGTAATAAGCTGGTTCACTTTTTATTTCCCTTCGTAGAGGGCTTTTATCCGTTCATATCCTTGGTGTTGATTGTGGCTACCTGGTCTATTCCTGAAGCCTACGGGCAAATCAGAATCGTTTTATTTTGGCTCTGGTTTGTAAATAGTGAAATTAACTGGGCAGGCATTATAGAACGCGACTATCTTCCCATACAACCCGGAAACAGCTTATTCTATCACATTTACCGGTTTATCAATCAGGCTTTCTTCCTCTTTCTGCTCATTTTCCTAATCACCATGCTAATTCCGGGACTGCTGTGGCTTAAGAGTGGCTTTGGCGTTGTGTTCGTCATAGCCATCATTCTTCGCGCTATCGGAGATCGAAAGTACCGCCCAAAAAAACCAGAAGAATAATTGCTTGTTTATCTATACAGCGGGGCGGCAGTGTGTACTGCCCCCCCGCTGTATTATTATACGGAATCGTTATCCCCTCAGGCTTTGAAGAATTTCCTCAGCGTTTGCTTTCGTAACGGCGCGGTAAGGGACGCGAACATAGTGGCTACTCTCCAAATTCACTACGTCGGCGGGGTCTTTTCCGGAGGCAACACAATAGGATAACTCAAACATTGCCTTGGCCTGCCCTTGTGCATCGTTAAACACCGTACCAAACATTCCGCCATCCTCAATGGCATTGATGCCATTTTCCGTTGCGTCGATACCCACCACAACGGGCTTGACCTTCAGTTTGCTTTCCTTCAGCGTGTCAATCGCGCCAAGCGCCATGTCGTCGTTATTACTGAAAACCACTTCAATCCGGTCGCCCAACTTTGTAATCCACTGCGCCATTTTCGCCGAACCCTGCGCGCGCTGCCAATTGGCCGTGTCGTTTGCCAGCTTTTCCACTTGGATTCCCGCGTTTGTGACAGCCTTAATCGAATACTCCGTTCTTAGCAGCGCGTCCTGATGCCCCTGCTCGCCCTCAAGCATCACATACTGAATTTTTCCGTCTCCGTTTTTATCAATCTGCTTACGGTCCTTCTTGAAAGCATTGGCAATGATTTCACCCTGCAGGCGACCGGACTCGGCTGCGTCCGCCCCGACATAATAAGCACGGTTCCACATTCGTAAATCCTCCTCAACCGGTTCACGGTTAAAAAAGACAACCGGAATATTGGCCGCTTTTACCTTATCCACAATCACTGCGGCGGCAGTGCGGTCAACCATGTTGACGCAAATTACATTGTAATTCTGTGAAATAAAGCTGTCCACCTGATCATTTTGCAGTGCCTGACTCGACTGCCCATCTACAATATTAATCACAATTTTTTTGCCGGTCTCTGTTTCCTTTTCCTTGGAAACCTTTTCAAGGTATGCACAAAGGCTGGTAACAAAGGTGTCGTCCTTGCGGTAGACTGTCACGCCGATTTTGACTGTCTCGACTTTTGCGCTGCTGTTGTTGGAGTCGCACGCACAAAGAGAAGAAAAGAACAGGGCCGCGGCCAGAACGATTGCCATGGATTTCATAAAGCTTTTCATTTCAATCCTCCATCATCTTACAAATGGGAAGAGCAAACGCTGATTGTCGGAATTATACATGTTCTCGTGGTCTACAATTGCAAAATTAATATTTGTATTCGCCGTGTCATAATTCTTATTGATATGATTGATTGCTGTTTTTATACTGAGATACCCCAAGTTATACTCGTTCTCCACACCGATAGAATTGATAAGCCGGTCGTCAAGCAACGAAACGACTGTGTTGGTTCTTCCAATCCCGTAAATCCGTATCTGTTTGCTGCCCGTTTTCAGTAAGTCCCGCTCCGCTTTGGCGGCAGCCTCCAGTGTTGCGCCATCCAACGCAATCAGCGTGTCGGCACTGCTGCTTTGGAGCAAGCCTTTGGCGGTGTCGTAAGCATCCTGCGGGTCATCGGGAATATTCCAGTATTCAATCTGACTTTTAGCTGCATTCAGCTGACGCGTCACACCCAGATATCGCTGATTGATATTGCTGCAATCCATGCTGTTTTGCAGAATTGCGATACGGTTATCCGAAATTCCATTATTGATTACCGCCTTGGCGAGTGCGCCGCCAAGCTGAAGATTGTCACAGGAAATGTATGGCAAATCCTTCATGCCGTCAACCGTTGACTGCATGGTAATGACCGGGACGCTTTTCTGGGCTTTTTCAATCGGCTGCTTTAAATCTTTGGAATTGACCGGCGCAATGACAATTGCTTTTGCCCCGTTTTTAATTTCCCGTTGCAAAAGTGAAATTTGTTCCTGAACATCGTTGTCGCGAGCCAGTGTAATAAAGCTGACCTCTGCATTCAAATCCCGCGCCGCCTGATCAATTCCCTGTTTAATTGTAGTACTGCTTTCCGCACTTTTACTGCGGTAGATGACCGATATTTCGTAAGGGTCGCTGTTCTTTTTTCCAAATATACGATCTTTGTTTAAAAGGGCGAAAGACACCGCAAATGCAAGCAAAATCAAAATAAATACCATGATTTTTTTCTTTGTCATTTTGCGGCACCTCCTTTGCTCACATCCAACTCCTCCAAGGTCTTCACCGGCAGGTGAATTGNNACCCTCGTCCGGTTCACTGTAAATCGAAAGGCCGTATTCTGCTCCGAAGTAAAGCTGAATGCGCTCCTGCACATTTTTTAGTCCGATGCCCGAACCCTTGCTGCGCTTTTTCGTGGTTTCCTCCGTCAACAGTGCTTCGGCCTGTTCCTGAGGCATTCCGAGGCCGTAATCTTCAATATCAATAAACAAATCGCTACCCTCGCAATAAGCTTTAATGATAATTTCACCATCTCCGCTCATAAATTCCATGCCATGGTAAATCGCGTTTTCCACCAGCGGCTGAACAATCAGTTTGATTGTGGCGCATTGCAGCACCGCCGGTTCAGTGATAATTTCATAGCTGAATTTATTTTTATAGCGCATTTTTTGGATGGTCAGGTAATTTCGCACATGCTCAAGTTCATCCGCTACCGTGATGATATTTTTCCCTTTGGAAAGGCTGATACGGAACAGTCTTGCAAGCGCCGTGACCATTGTGACCGCGCCCTCGTAGCGCTCATTTTCAATCATCCATACAATGGAATCCAGCGTGTTGTACAGGAAATGAGGGTTAATCTGGGACTGGAGCGCGTCCAACTCGCTTTTTCGTTTAGACTCCTGCTCCACGACGATATCATCCATCAGCTTGCGCATCTGATTAACCATGGAACGTATCGTCTTCCCCAAATGCTGCACTTCATAGGAGCCCGCAATCGAAATATCCACCCCGCTCAGTTCCCCTGTTTCCACATCTTTTACCGAGTGCTCCAGCTCCATAATCGGGTTGGCAATGCGCGAGGACAGAAACATATTGACGAAAATCAACAGGAAGACGGCGAAGAAAATAAAGAATAACGCGAATATTTTAATTTGATTGTAGGTTGAAGTAATATCGGCGGTAGGTGTCACGGCAATAATTTTCCAACCGGTATAACCCGCAGTTTTTACGGTGATGACACGCTGCTGCCCCTCAAACGTTTCGTTATGGCTGCCATCGTCATACTTTGCGGCGGCGTAATTATTTTCATGAATTAAATTGGAGTAAATTAGCTGCTGGCGGGGGTGATAGATGATTTCGCCGTTGCCGTCTATCAGATAAATATACCCTGATTCGCCTAAATCAACGTTCTTACAGATTTGTTCGATTCCGCTAAAATTCATATCCACAAGCAGAACTCCGTGGGTAATGGAGCCGGCGTTTGTCAGCTCGACTGAACGGCTGAGTGATACGACCCATCGGTATTTATTGTCGGGGTCGACAAACAAATTTTGCACATGCGGCGTTGAAAAATGCAGGTTTTCAATTTTCCTTGTTGCATTGACAAACCATGTCTCGCGGTTCACATTGGCGGACGGCTTAAGCTGTGCAAGCGGTTCGGAAGCAATCACCTTGCCACTGTTGGAAAACACACCGATGCTGATCAGCAAATCACGGTTCGTTTCATACAGCAGGCTCATATCGTTGCTGATGTTATCGGTGGACAAATCGGCATTTTTTATAACGCGGTAATACATTGAATCCGAAATGCGCATCATGTTGCGCAGGTACGTGTCCAAATTTAAATTCACCTGATCCACCATACGGACGCTGTCTTCGGATATCATTTTTTCGCTTGAACTGATAAAACGCAGCGAAAGGCTCGCGCCGACAATCACCATCCCCACAACCGCAACCGCAGTAAACGTAATGGAAATGGTAAATTGCAAGCTTCTTTTTTGAAAAAAATGGGTTGCCTTATCAATAATATCCTTTACTCTTTTACGCATGCGATCAACTCAATTATCTTTATTTATCAATGCTGATAAGATACTTACTTGCTCCTGTATTTTGACGGTGACACACCGAATTTCTTTTTAAATACATAGCTGAAATAATTCGGCTCAAAATAGCCCACTTTTTCGGCAATAATATAGGTTTTGTCGCTCGTAGTATTTAAAAGGTTAATTGCCTGCTGAAGACGCACCTCGGTCAGGTAAGCGACAAAGCTCATTCCCGTCTCACGCTTAAACACCGTTGAAAAATATGCGGGGCTGACATGCAGAAACGAGCACAGGCTTTCAACCGAAAGCTCGGTGTTATGATAATTTTCCTCAATGTACCGCTTGGCGTTCTGGGCGAGCAGCTTGGTGGAGTCCATGCGCTCACGCTTGATCAGCGTACTGATTTTAATGCAGCACTCGGTGCACCACTGCTTCATTTCGGCGGGCGAATGAAGGGAAGCGATGATATTGACATAATTAAAACGATCACCGAAAATTTCTTCCGTACTTAATTCATATGCGCGCATTACCTTTAAAAGTGAAGTCATCATTTCCATCAGGTAAATTTGATATTGGCTGAATGGCAAAAGCTGCAATTCAAAACGTACGAAAAGGGCGCTGATTTGTTTGGCGATGTCCTCTTCCGAACCCATTTTAATCCCGTTGATAATTTCACGCTCATCGTGCTCGTCAAATTGGAGTTTTATGGAGGTGTCGGGTTCAATATCGGCAATATAAACCGCTTTGCCCGCGCCCATGGCGGCGCTGTAATCCAAAGCGTTCTGCGCTTCGCGGTAGGAATGTCGTACTTCGGTCAGGTTCGAACACACTGTCCCCACACCTGCCATTACCTTTACTCCGAGTACGCGTTCGGCGGATTTGCAGATTTCATTCATCCCGTTGATCAACTGTAAAATACCTGTTTGGGGCTTTAACCCCGCAATGACCGCGACGCAGTCGGAATACAAAAATCCGGTAAACGTGCAATAGGTTCCCAGAATTTCTTCCACGGTACATTTTAGGGAAAATGGAATCAGTTCTTCTTCTCCGTGCAGCGCGGCTCCGTCCTTCGGCGCGGAATCGGCGCGCACCAGTGCGACCGCCCAATGATCCGCCTGTGTAAGGTCAATATTCAGCAAAGGTGCTTGTGTCAGCAGGCGTTCCTCGGGAATCCGGCCCTCAATCAGGCCGACCAGAAACTGCTCGCGCATGACGGGCAGGCTGTCCATATAATTACGCCGAAGCATTTCCACATCGCGCTTTTCATCAAATTCACGGTCAAGCTTCTGCTTTAGTTTTTTAAGCGTCTCCATCAATTCGGAGGCATTCACCGGTTTTAAAACATACTCGGCAACATTTAGCTTGATCGCTTTTTGAGCGTATTCAAAATCATCAAATCCCGAAAAAATAATCAGCTTGGTGGAGGGCATGACCACGCTAAGCCGCTCCCCAAGTTCAAGCCCGTTCATAAACGGCATTTTAATGTCGGTGATCACAACATCGGGGTGCAGATGCTCGGCTTTCTCGAGTGCTTCCAACCCGTTTTCAGCATCGCCCGCAATAGTGTACCCCAAGCTTTCCCAATCTATTTTCTTGATAATACCTTCTCGTATTTCTTCCTCATCATCAACCAAAAGGACACGGTAAAGCGCCATGAAAAAGTCAACCCCAATCAGTCTGTCTTATGCGATAATTGTATCATTATTATATATGTTCTGCAACGAATAAATCTTTGAAAACGGTGGTAAATTTGCATCCCAAAACGCAGCCCGTTTCCCGGGGAACACGCCAACGGAAAAGGCAGCCCGTGCAGTTATGGCTGCGCGGACTGTCGAAAGAGGAATATCAAAAATGTGGGATATTCTGATTATTTTCTTCTGTACTTGGAAAGGTCAAGGGCAACTGCGACCGCGATGATAACGCCCTTCATAATCTGCTGCCACATTGGGCTAACACCAATAAACTGCAATCCGTACTGGATAACCGTGAAAATTAACACACCGGTTACAATACCGCGTATTTTACCGACGCCGCCGTTGAGCGAAACACCGCCGACCACGCAGGCCGCGATTGCGTCGAGTTCATAACCCACGCCGTAGTTGTTGGTTGCGCCGGCGGTTCTCGCCGCTTCAAGCACACCGCCGATGCCATAAAGGCCGGAGGCAAGAATGAAGATGAACATGATCGTCGCAAACACATTGACGCCGGAAACAACAGCCGCTTCGCGGTTGCCGCCAATTGCGTAAACATTTTTGCCGAACACCGTCTTATTCAGCACAAACCAGATAATCAGGCAGATGACCAGTGCAATCGGAATCAAGACCGAAAAGCCGTCAAAACCGGGGCTCTTGAACAACATTTTCTGCCCCAGAATGGTAAAATCATCGCGGACACCGCCGATTGGCTGGGATCTGTTCGGGGGAAGGTCAAAGTACAGCGAACATGCACCATAAATCATAACCTGTGTTGCCAAAGTCGCAATAAACGGATGCATGTCAAAACGGGCGACAAGGTAGCCGTTGAGCACGCCGAAAAGCAGGCAGGCAAAAATTGCTGCGAGGATTGGAAACACAACCGATATCTGCGGCAAATTCGGGAAGAACCGGTTGCCGTAGTCTGCTTTTTGCAGCATGGAGGTAGAAATAACCGCCGCCAAGCCGACCATACGACCGGCCGACAAATCGGTACCGGCAATCAATAGGGTAAAGCAGATACCCAAAGCGATAATCAGCCTTGTGGAAGACTGCGTCATAATGTCGAGCAAAACCTTGTTCTGCATAAACCTTGGTTCAATAAACATGATAACCACGATTAGCAGGAGTAACGCCAGTATAATCGCATTATTGGTTAAGAATGATTTTGCTGTCCGCTGGGAAAAGACAACATCCTTGCCAATGCGTTCTGCGCTTATTATTTGAAACAGGCCGTAACCAATAAGAATCAGTCCGATTCCTATTGCCCACCATGGCAAATCGTACATTGTTTTTTTATAAAAAGCAATTTTTAAGAGAATACCCACCACGGAAGACACTGCGCCGGCTGCTATGTAGACAATGGCAAACTTTTGGCGGGGTATTACTTTTTCTCCTTGCATACCCATAACCTCACTTTCTGATTTGAGTTTTATTTAACGAAGCGTGTCGCAAGACGCATCACTTCAATCTGGTCGGCTTCAGCGCGGTTCAGCACACCGGAAACTTTGCCTTCACACATTACCATTACCCGGTCCGACATGCCTAAAAGTTCAGGCATTTCGGAGGAAATCATAATAATTGATTTTCCCTGCTTGATTAAGTCAAGCATAATGGTATATATTTCATACTTCGCGCCAACATCAATACCGCGGGTTGGTTCGTCCAAAATCAGAATATCCGGGTGCGTCAGCAGCCAACGCGCAATTAAAACCTTTTGCTGATTTCCGCCGGAAAGGTCCTGAATCAAGGTTTCCAGCGTGGGGGTTTTCACATTCAGCTGAAGGTTTGCTTCCTTTGCAGCTTTTAATCGCTTAGACTGCCTAAGTACACCGTGATTTGCGTATGTCTTCTGGCTGGCGATAACGGTGTTGTCTAAAACGGAAAGAATGGGGAACACTCCGCTTGCACGGCGCTCTTCCGTCAAAAGAGCAAGCCCGTGTTTTTTCGCGTCCTGAACCGATTTTACTTTAAATCGCTCCCCGTCTTTTTCCACTTCGCCGGATACAATTACGCGAAGTCCAAAGAGTGCTTCGACCAACTCAGTACGCTGTGCACCAACCAATCCGCCGATGCCGAGGATTTCTCCTCTGTGAAGCTCAAAGCTGACGTGCTGGAACGATTTCGGAAGCGGTGAACACAAATCCTCCGCTTTCAACACAACCTCTGTACCGGGAATGTAGTCTTTTTCCGGGAACCGGTTTGTCATATCACGCCCGACCATGCGGTTAATGATCAAATCTGTGGTCAGTTCGCCTGACGGCCAAGTGCCGACATACTGACCGTCGCGCATGATGGTAACTTCATCGGCAATTTTCAGAATTTCTTCCATTTTATGGGATATGTAAATAATTGCACATCCCTTGCCTTGAAGCTGACGTATAATCTTAAACAGATGGTCCGTTTCATTATCCGTTAAAGACGATGTAGGCTCATCCATAATAATTATCTTAGAATTGTAGCTAACAGCCTTTGCAATTTCAACCAACTGCAAGTTGGATGCGGACAGGCTGCCTGCCAGTACTTCTGGATTAATGTCAAGATCAATCTCCTTAAAAAGCTCCTTTGTTTTGCGGATCATCGTCTTCTTGTCAACCGCAATTCCTCTCATCGGAAACCTTCCAAGCCAGATGTTTTCCATTACCGGTCTGAATCGGATTGGGTGCAGCTCCTGGTGAATCATTGAAACACCCAAGTCGAGCGCCTGCTTCGAGGTTGTTATATTCTCTTTTTTACCATCTAAAATAATCTCTCCCCCATCTTCCTGGTAAATGCCGAAAAGGCACTTCATGAGAGTTGATTTACCGGCTCCGTTCTCGCCCATAAGCGCATGAACGCTGCCCGGCCGAACTTTCAGGCTGACGTTATCTAAAGCTTTAACGCCAGGGAAGACTTTCGTGATATTGTTCATTTCCAAAACATATTCGCCCATACAGTCATTCCTCCTTTTCGCTAAAATAAACGGGGAACGGAAAGCGCTTGCTTTCGCATTCCCCGTCGAACAGTAACCTTAAAACTACTAATTCAAACGAGAATTAGGGAAGTTTATTTCTGGAATTGTTTGTAATTTTCTGCTGTAACCTTTACATAAGGGATCCAAACATATTTGCCGTCTGTTACGTCGTAACCGGCAGATGTTTTGTCAATTGTTTTTCCCTGAGCTGCTGCAACTGCGATGTTAACGGTTGCTTTGCCCTGGTTCTCAGCATCGTTCAGAACTGTTCCGAGCAAGGAACCGTCTGCCATTGCTGCGAGTGCAGGGGAAGTTGCGTCAACGCCGACGACCGGAATATACTTTGTTTTGTCGCCCTTGTTGTAGCCCTGTGCTTTTAAGGCTTCAATTGCGCCGAGCGCCATATCGTCGTTGTTAGCGAGAACAGCTTCGATTTTGTCAAGACCCTGTGAAGAAATGAACGTATTCATCAGATCTGTAGCCTTAACTTTATCCCACATTGCTGTATCTGCTGCTAATTTCTGAGTCTTAAAACCAGCGGCTTCAATTGCTTCGACGGAATACTTTGTGCGGAGTGTGGCATCCTGATGGCCCGGCTCGCCTTGTAACATAACGTACTGGATTGTGCCGTCGCCGTTCTTATCCGCAGTTTTGTTTGCTTTGAAATAATCGGCAATGATTTCGCCGGACATTGTTCCGGACTGCTCTGCTTTTGCTCCAACATACCAAACTTTGTCGTAACCCTTCATGACGTCTGCTTCCGGCTCACGATTTAAGAATACGATTGGAAGACTCTTTGCCTTTGCTTTTTCTACGATCGGGCCTGCTGCCGTACGGTCAACTGCGTTGACTGCAAGTGCGGAAACACCCTTTGTGATGAATGTATCAACTTGCTCATTCTGAGTAGGCTGCTTATTCTGTGAGTCCACAATATCAAGTTTCGCGCCCAATGTTTTGGCTTGTGTGTCCATGTTGTTGCGGACACCTGTCATAAAGGTATCGTCGAATTTGTAAATGCAAACACCAACGCTGACGTCGCCTGCAGCCGGAGCCGCTGCGCTGTCTGCCGCTTTGCTTGCTGCTGCCGACGGTGCGGTGCTTGTTGTGGTGTTACTTGAGCAGCCTACTGCTGCGGAGGCCATCATCATTGTGGCCAAAACCAATGCAACAATTTTCTTCATTGAAAAATCCCCCTACTTTCTGTTGTTTGTTTAGCAAACATTTCTTATTGTGCATCTGCACAAATTCTAAGCCGTTTGCAACTTTCTATTGGGTATTATAACTTTTGTCAAACAGGAAATCCATATGAAATTCTTTGCTCTTCTATTGAATTTCTTTGCTATATTGCCAAACCATGTGTGAAATGTGAATATATATTGGTTATTTTTTATAATTTCCATGGTAAAAGGAACAAAAAGCACATGGGGTATTCCCGTTTTATACAGCGTTTGTACGGTTTCGGTTTTTAAGCATATAAACAGGGCAGGCCACGGCAAAATTCTCTTGTATCATGCTCGCAAACAAGCTATAATAAATGAAAAATAAACGGTTTGGAGATCGAATATTGATGAAAGAAAAAGTGCTTGCCATGCTGCGCGATATCCCGGGTAAAATCGGTTTTTATTATAAGAATCTAACAACCGGCGAGGAGTGGGAGTTAAATTCCGCCGTGCCGCTGATGGCCGCGAGTGTGATTAAAATTCCGGTTTTGACGGAGGTTTTCGCTCAGCTTGAAGGCAAAAACGCCGACAAAAGTGAAATTTACGAAATTAAGTCCGAAGATAAGCTGCCCTCCTGCGGCGCGCTGAATTACATGCACACCGGGCTTGCGGTGACGCTACAGGATTTGTATACCCTGATGATTATTCTAAGCGATAATACCGCTACCAATCTATTGATTAAAAAGTTCGGAATTGAAAATATCAATCGCCGTATGCGCAGCCTCGGTCTTGAAAAAACGACCGTCAACCGGCTGTTATTTGATGCTTCCGATGCCGCAAGGGGAAAAGAAAACTATATCAGCGCCAAGGAAATCGGTATTCTGCTCGAGAAAATGTACCGCGGTGAACTCGTTTCACCCGCTGCTTCCGCAGAGATGCTCGGCATTCTGAAAAATCAGCGTTTAAACGGCAAAATGCCGTTCTACTTCACAGGCGAAGTAAAAATCGCGCACAAAACCGGTGAAGACAGTGGCATAACGCACGATGTGGGAATTGTATTTGCGCCGCAGCCGTTTGTCGTGTGTTTTTGCTCCAACGAAGTGGACGTGCCCCGTTTTGAAACCGCCATTCAGCAAATTACAAGGATGCTGTACGACATGCAGGCGGCGAAATGACAACATTGATTCAAAATGGCACGCTGATTGACCCGATCAGCCGCATACATACAAAATGCAACCTATATATAAAGGATCATAAAATACAATCCGTTACTTCAGACCGGCCGGCCGCCGACCGGGTGATTGACGCGCGGGGCAAAATTGTCGCGCCCGGCTTTATTGATGTTCACATGCACGAGGGCGGACTGAATCCCGACGGAACCCTCGACGAGAGCATTTTGCTGTCGCTCCTGAGCATGGGGGTCACCTCCGCGCTGGGCGGTAACTGCGGCAACAACGCGTTTGCTTCCCCCGGGGAGTACCTCGACCTGATTGACAGACGCGGCGCGCCGATTCATCTCGGCCTGTTCGCAGGGCACACAGACGCACGTCTGCGCGCGGGCGGAACGGATAAATATGCGCCTATTAATGAATCTGTTTTAAATAAAATGCTTTCTGCATTGCAAAAAGAGCTTGACGCAGGCTGTGCGGGCATTTCGTTTGGCGTAAAATACACGCCCGGCACTACTTTTGATGAATTATTAAAGGTCTGTTCGCTGTGCAAAAAAGCGAGCAAACCTATTTCCGCTCATATCCGCGAGGATGCCGCCGGCGTAATTGACGCGGCGCGTGAAATGGCCGAAGTCGGCCGCCAGCTCGGCATACAGGTTGAGATTTCGCACATTGGCAGTATGGCGGGCTTCGGCCAGATGAGTGAAACTCTGCAAATGCTGGACGAATATGTCCTCAACGGTACAAATCTTGGCATTGACTGTTATCCCTACTATGCATTCAGCACCGAAATCGGTGAAACGACCTATGACGACGGCTGGCTTGAACGCTACCAGACCGGTTACGACAGCATTGAGCTATGCGACGGCGAGTTCAAGGGGCAGCGCTGCACCGAGGAGATTTTTTACAAGCTCAGAAAAGAAGCGCCGCGCACGATTACCGTTTGCCATGTAATGCAGCCGCAGGACGTGGATTCAGCGCTGCTGCATCCAAATGTGATGCTTGCGACCGACGGCTTTCTGAACAACGGGCAGGGGCACCCCCGTGCGGCGGGTACATTCCCGCGTTTTATCAAAAATTACGTGCACACAAACCGAATCAGTCTTGACGATGCAATTTACAAAATGACTTCCCTGCCCGCGCTTCAATTCGGCTTAAAAAACAAGGGCAGACTTTGTGCGAGTGCGGATGCGGACATCGTCATTTTCGACCCCACCGAAATTGCGGACACGGCAACCTTTGACGAACCGGTAAAATCGCCGGTCGGGATTGATTTTGTTTTGGTCAACGGTGAAATTGCAGTGGAAAAATCTGTCATTAAAAAGCGGGATGCGGGGCATTCCCTCCGGTTTTGGTGACAAAGCTGTAATGAATTTTACCTTGATATGAGCGTCATATTTCATCAACTTCGTCTTTACAAACTTGCTGTACGGTGCTATAATTCAATACATTAAATTGATTCGTGAATTTTTGTTTTGATAAAGTTGCATTTTAGTGAAGTACGGAGGGTATTGCATGAAAATAACGGATATTCAGATCGGCGAGATTTTCGTGCCTTTGGCGACTCCTTTTAAAACTGCGCTGCGCACGGTGGAAAATGTGGAGGATATTGTCGTAAAAGTGATGACCGATACGGGCGAAGTGGGGTTTGGAGAAGCGCCGCCGACCGCTGTGATTACCGGCGACACCAAGGGCTCCATCACCTGTGCCATCCGTGATTTTATACGCCCGGCAATTTTGGGAATGGATATTGAGAATATTGACGGCATTATGGAAAAGCTGAACGGCTGCATTCAAAAAAACACAAGCGCCAAAGCCTGTGTGGATATGGCGGTTTACGATTTGTACGGCAAGCGCTTCGGCGCCCCGCTTTATCAGCTTTTGGGCGGATACCGCAAGGAGTTTGAAACAGATTTGACCATCAGTGTCAACCCCATAGATGAAATGGTAAAAGACAGCCTTGCCGCCGTTCAACGCGGCTATCGTATCTTAAAGATAAAGGTCGGCAAAGAGGGCGCGAAGGACATTGAACGCATCGCCGCAATTCGTGAAGCGGCCGGTAAAGACGTTAAAATCCGCGTCGACGCAAATCAGGGCTGGAGCGCCAAGGAAGCGATTCATATTATCTCCGCGATGGAAGATAAAGGGCTCGACATTGAGCTTTGCGAGCAACCGGTCAAAGCGCACGATTTAGCCGGAATGCGTGCCGTCACTAAAGCGGTGAGCACCCTTATTCTGGCGGATGAGAGCGTATTTTCCGCCGAGGACGCGGTGGAGATTATCCGGACCGGCGCGGCGGATTTAATCAATATTAAGCTGATGAAGACCGGCGGCATTTACGGTGCCTTAAAGATTTGCAGTATCGCCGAAACCTACGGGGTGGAGTGCATGATCGGCTGTATGCTCGAAAGCAAGCTTGCGGTCAGCACGGCGGCACATTTGGCTGCGGCGAAGGCAATCATCACCCGTGCGGATTTGGACGGCCCGTCGCTTTGCAGAATCGACCCGTTCACAGGCGGCCCGGATTATTATGAAAACAAAATCGTCATGAACGACCTGCCCGGCATCGGGATACAAAGCGTTCCCGCTTTTCAATAGAAGAAGTATGGCATCCGCCATACTTTTATCATACATAAGCCTTGAGGATTATTTTACTAAGAGAAAAGAGGATAAACAAATGAAAAAGCTGTTATCTCTGATGCTTTGCGCCGCAATGCTGATCAGCACATTTGCCGGCTGCGGAAAAAAAGCCGCTGAATCATCGGAAACCTACCGGAAACTGTATTCCAGCGAGTTAACCACACTGAACTACCTTGTAACCGGCAGCCAGGATGAACAAACGGTTGCGGCAAACTGCGTGGACGGACTGGTCGAATACGACAAGTACGGCGTGGTACAACCCGGCCTTGCTGAAAAATGGGAAGTCAGCGCCGACCAACTGACCTGGACCTTCCATCTGCGCAAGGGCGTAAAATGGATGGACAACACCGGCAAAGAGGTCGCGGACGTGAAAGCGCAGGACTTTGTGGACGCCGCCCAGTATGTTCTGACCGATACCTATAAATCTGAAACTGCAAGTGCGTTTTACAGCGTTGTCGCAAATGCAGAGGATTATTACAACAAGAAAATTACCGATTTTTCAAAAGTCGGCGTCAAAGCGGTTGATGACAGCACTTTGGTTTACACCTTAAAGAAACCAACTTCGTACTTCCTTTCCATGCTGGTTTATGTTTGCTTTTTGCCGGCGAACGGCGATTTTCTAAAAGCAAAGGGTGCGAACTTCGGCACCGACAACACCTCCCTCCTTTACAACGGCGCTTATATTTTAAGCACCTTTGAGCCGCAGAGCTCCCATGTTTACACCAAGAATGCAGCCTATTGGGATAAGAATAAGGTTTACATCAACTCGATTACCGAAACTTATAATAAAGAAATGAATACCCTGGCACCGGAAATGTACAAACGTGGCGAAATCGACCAGGCGAATATTACTTCCGACATTCTTGACGACTGGCTGAAAAACGCCGACACCAAGAACTTGGTCAGCCCCAGCCGCAACAGCTACTATTCCTATTTTTACGCATTCAACTTCGACCCGAAATTTGACGCGCAGTATGAGCCGGGAAACTGGAAGAAAGCCGTCAATAATGAAAACTTCCGCAAGTCGCTTTTCTACGGCCTTGACCGCTTAAAAGGAATTTCTGTCGCGGAGCCGAATAATCCTGAAAAACAGCTTTTGAATACGCTTACTCCTCCCGATTTCGTAAACCTGAACGGTACTGACTACACCAACCTCGGCGACTTAAAGGCGATTACCGCAAGAGATTCCTTCCAGGCAGACGAAGCGAAGAAATACGCCGAAAAGGCAAAAGCAGAGCTAAAAGCCGCCGGCGCGACTTTCCCTGTGAAGATACTCCTTCCTTACAATCCAACCACCTCCAACTGGGATAAGGAAAGCCAGGTAGTCGAGCAGCAGCTGGAAGCTACGCTCGGCAAAGATTATATTGATATCATTCCGGAAGCAGGCCCCGCCACAGGCTTCCTTTCAGCTGTGCGCCGCGCCGGCAAATACGCAATCATGAAGTGCAACTGGGGTCCGGACTACGCCGACCCTGAAACTTACACAGACCCATTCGCCCCGAATGACGCCAACGGAAAAGGCGGCGGTACCTACAATTGGCCGGAAAAGGCCGAGGGCTACACCGATGCCGACGGCGCAAAGACCTACACCAACCTGCTGACCGCAGCCAAAGCGCAGACCACCGATGTGGCCGCCCGCTACGCCGCGTTTGCAAAGGCTGAGTCTTTCCTCATCAACAACGCGTTTGTTATTCCTTACGGCTTGAACAATGACGGCTACAAGGTGAGCAAACTGAATGTATTTGAATCTCAGTATTCCCCGTTCGGCGTTTCCGTGCTCCGTTACAAAGGGCAGCATGTGCTCGCAAAACCGATGAGCATGGATGAATTCTATGCCGCGGAAAAACAATGGAGAGCGGATCGTGAAGCCGCACTTGCCAAAGCGAAGTAATCCTCGATTACAATAACCACTTTATTCTGTTTTTGAATAATGACTCCGTCGGAAGTACTGCGGAGTCATTATTCCTATTTTAATTTTATGCAAAATATGCGAATTGGCATTGGCTTCAACGCCAATTCGCATATTTTGTCACAAAGGAGCATTGCTATGTTAAAATACGTTGCCAAGCGCTTGGCACAGTCGGTTCTTACGCTCCTCATCATCACTGCCATCGTGTTTTCGCTGATGAGACTGATGCCGATTGAAGGTTACTTTCAAAATTTTGAAAAGCTCGATCAGAATCAAATTCAAGTCGCCTTAAAAAGCATGGGGCTGCTGGACCCGCTTCCAATTCAGCTCAAAAACTTCTTTATTCAGCTTTTTCAGGGTAATTTAGGTAATTCGCTTATTTATCGCCCAAATGTGCCTGTGATGGACATCATCGGTGCAAAGGCGCCTGTTTCGATTTTCATGGGCCTTGCTTCCATGGCAATCGCCCTGCTGCTCGGTCTGCCGCTTGGTACTGCAATGGCGCGCGGCAAGAGCAAATTTTGGGATAGATTCGGCACCGCATTCATCGTGTTTATCACTGCTGTACCGGCCGCCGTTTATTATCTTTTGGTTCAGCTCTATTTTACAGATTGGCTTGGCCTGCCGATTCTACTCAGTGCATCCGACCCCTCAAGCTGGATTCTGCCGACGATTTCCCTTTCACTCGGCAACATCGCCTACTACGCCATGTGGCTGCGGCGCTACATGGTTGACGAACTGAACAAGGACTACATCCGGCTTGCGCGGGCAAAGGGCGTTAACAGCAAGGACATTATGAAAAAGCATGTGTTCCGCAACGCGTTTGTCCCGATGGTGCAATACCTGCCGACCTCCCTGCTCTACACCATCGCCGGTTCCATATACATAGAATCGCTGTATTCCGTACCCGGCATGGGCGGCCTTTTGGTCAACGTGATTCAGCGGCAGGATAACAACATGGTACAGGCACTGGTTCTTATTTATTCAGCGATTGGTATTGTCGGCCTTCTGCTTGGTGATGTGCTGATGAACTTAATGGATCCGCGCATCAGCTTTTCCAAAAAAGGAGGTGCACGATAGTGGCTTTACGACACAAAAAGGTTGCTGCCGTCGAGGACAGTATCAACCAATCTTTCCAAAACTTAACCGACAAGGAACTTTTTGAATTTTCGGACTTTGACGAGGGAGCGGCCGAAAGAACGGGCTACTCCAACTACTCTTACTGGCGTTCCACCTTTCAGGTGTTCCTGAAAAATAAATTAGCCGTTTTTCTGCTCTTTTTAATCGGAATCATTCTTTTGTTCACCTTTATTCAGCCGGTACTGCCCGGCCAGCGTTCCGCGACCCAGATTTTCAACAACGCGAGCGGGATGCAGCTGAGGAACCTTCAGCCCGGTTCCGAGTTCTGGTTCGGTACCAATTCCATTGGTCAGGATTTGTGGAGCCGCGTCTGGAGCGGCACGCGCACCTCGCTGTTAATCGGCTTTGCTGTCGCTTTGAGCGAGGCGGTTCTCGGTATTTTAATGGGCATACTCTGGGGTTATGTTCGCAAGCTTGACCGGATTCTCACTGAAATTTACAACGTATTGGACAATATTCCACAGACCGTTGTTTTAATTTTATTTTCGTATATCATGCGTCCAAGCGTTTCGACGCTGATTTTTGCTATGTGCCTGACCGGTTGGCTGGATATGGCACGGTTTATCCGCAACCAGATCGTAATTATCCGCGACCGGGATTACAATCTGGCCTCGCGCTGCCTCGGTACGCCGACCCGGCGCATCATGCTTCGAAATCTACTGCCATACCTCGTGTCCGTCATCATGCTCCGCATGGCGCTTGCGATTCCGGCGGCTATCGGCAACGAGGTGTTCCTTACTTATATCGGCCTTGGTTTGCCGGTCAGCATCCCGTCGCTCGGCAACCTGATCAATGAGGGGCGCGTACTGATGACCTCGGCCGCGCTGCGGTACCAGCTGTTCTTCCCCGCAATCGCGCTTTCCGTCGTTACCATTTCATTCTATATTATAGGCAATGCGTTCGCCGACGCATCCGACCCGAAAAATCATGTGTAAGGAGGTTGATTTTATGGAACAGGAAGTTATTTTGTCCGTACGGAACCTAAACGTGAAATTCGACCTTCGCGGACGAATCCTCAGTGCGATTCGTGGAATTTCATTTGATTTATACAAGAGCGAGAGCCTTGCCATCGTGGGAGAATCCGGTTCCGGAAAATCCGTTTTAGTCAAGACCTTTATGGGACTTTTGGACGCGAACGGCACGATTACAGACGGCGAAATTCTGTACGACGGCATGGATTTGGCGCAATTTAAAACCGAAAGAGAGTGGCTCACCGTGCGCGGTAAGAAAATCGCCATGGTCTTGCAGGACCCGATGACCAGCCTGAATCCGCTAAAAACCATCGGCTTTCAAATTTGTGAGGCAATTGAGCTGCACCAGGGGCTTCACGGTGCCGAGGCAAAAGCGGCGGCGGTTTCGATTTTGAAAGACGTTGGCATTTCCGATGCCGAAACGAGGGTCAACCAGTATCCGCATGAGTTTTCCGGCGGGATGCGGCAGCGCGTGGTCATTGCCATCGCGGTTGCATGCAATCCCAAAATTTTGATTTGCGATGAGCCGACAACGGCGCTGGACGTAACCATTCAGGCGCAGATATTAAAATTATTAAAGGATTTAAAGGTTAAATATGATTTGACCACCATTTATATTACCCATGACCTCGGTGTTGTCGCCAACGTGGCTGACCGCATCGCGGTGATGTACGCGGGCGATATTGTTGAAATCGGCAAATGTGACGAAGTGTTCTACAATCCGCGCCACCCGTACACATGGGCGCTGCTTTCCTCGCTGCCGCAGCTGGGGATAAAGGGTGAAAACCTGTATTCCATTAAAGGTGCGCCGCCGAATTTGTTCATGCCCATTCATGGTGACGCTTTTGCGCCGCGCAATCCTCGCGCGTTGAAAATTGACTTTGTTGAGCGCCCGCCGTACTTTGACGTAAGTCCCACCCATAAGGCACGCACATGGCTTTTAGACCCGCGTGCCCCCAAAGTTGACCCGCCGGACATTATCGGCAAACTGCGTCAGGGGGTGAGCGAAAATGTATGACAGGAAAAATAAGGAGCCACTGCTTGAAGTCAAGAATCTTGAAGTTACCTTTGGCACACGCCAGCGCAAATTTACGGCTGTGAACGACGTAAGCTTTACCATTTATAAAGGGGAAACCTTCGGCCTTGTGGGTGAATCCGGTTCCGGAAAAACGACGATAGGCCGCTCGATTATCCGCATCAATCCGACCTCCGGCGGCGAAATCCTATATAAAGGGCAAAAAATCAGCGGTAAAATCTCAAAACAACTCGACCATGATTTAACCCGCCAAATTCAGATGATTTTTCAAGACCCGATGGCAAGCCTGAATGAGCGCGCCAAAGTGGACTACATTGTTTCCGAGGGACTGTACAACTGCGGCAGGCATTTAAGCGAAGCCCAGCGTAAAGAAGAAGTTGAAAAGGCACTTACCGACGTGGGTTTGCTGCCCGAATTTGCAAGCCGTTTTCCGCACGAATTTTCCGGTGGTCAAAGACAGCGCATCGGCATTGCAAGAGCGCTGATTATGAAGCCTGAATTCGTTATCGCCGACGAACCGATCAGCGCACTGGATGTTTCCATCCGCGCGCAGGTCTTAAATTTACTTTCTGAATTACAGGAAAAACGCGGGCTGACTTATTTGTTCATTGCCCACGATTTGTCCGTGGTTCGCTTTATTTCCGACCGAGTAGCGGTTATCCGCAAAGGCGCTCTGGTTGAGCTGGCCGAAACCGAAAAGCTTTTTGCACACCCGTTGCACCCCTATACCCGTGCGCTGCTTTCCGCAATTCCGCTGCCTGACCCTGCTGCGGAAAAAGATAAAAAGCTAATTGTTTACGACCCGAATATGCACGACTATACAATGGATAAACCGGCTTGGTGCGAAGTCGAACCGGAGCACTACGTTCTGGCAAACCAGGCTGAACTCGCGGAGTACAAAATAATATTAGAACATCGGTAAGCCGGCGCTTTTCACTTTACTTTTTATTGGAGTGATACAATGTTTACACCAAAACCATTACGCGAGGGTTCACGGGTCGCGCTGATTGCGCCTTCCGGCCCGATTGCCCCGGAAAAATTCGGTCCGGCTGTCAGCGCGGTGGAGCAGCTTGGGCTTACGCCCGTCGTTTTTGAAAGCTGCCACGCGGCGCACGGATATTTTGCAGGCAGCGACGGGCTGCGGGCAAACGATATCAACACGGCGTTCGCCGATAAAAGCATTGACGGCATTTTATGTATCCGCGGCGGCTACGGTGCACAGCGTTTGATGAACAGGATTGACTTTGACATGATTCGCCGGAATCCGAAATTTTTTTGCGGATACAGCGACATTACCGCGCTGCATATCATGATCAACCAGCACTGCGGCTTTGTCACCTATCACACGCCGATGGCTTCCACGGAATTGTGCACAGGCGCGGACGAATACACCGTCGACTGCTTAAAAACCATGCTTTTTAAAGAGACGTTATACGAATTGAAAAATCCGGACGAAATGCCGATGAAAACGCTCGTCGGCGGCTGCGCGCGCGGCATCCTGACCGGCGGCAATCTGTCGCTGGTGTCTTCGTCGCTCGGCACGCCCTATGAGATTGACACAAGGGGCAAAATTTTGTTTCTTGAGGATGTGGGTGAGGAGCCATACCGTATTGACGGTATGATAAATCATCTGAAAGCCGCGGGCAAATTGAAGGACTGTGCCGGTATTATGCTTGGCTACTACACCGATTGCGCTGCCGAGCACCCCGAAAAATCACTGACTTTAACGCAGGTGTTTGAGGAGCTGATTGTGCCGGAACACAAACCGGCCATCATGAACGTGGCCTGCGGTCACAGCCTGCCGAGTATGTCTTTGCCACTGGGAAAAGCAATTGAACTGAATTCCATTTCAGGAAAAATAACCGTATTGGACTGATAATATGAAAAGCGCAGAACTGCAAGCTTATGCGGCGGGTGAAATTGAGAATATAGACGCCAATGTTTCTTTATTGGTGTATGATTTGATTCGTGAGGAAACGCTTCTTTCATTTGACGCGGAGCACAAAGTCGTTTCCGCCAGCACCATTAAAACGCCGATCATGCTGACCGCACTCAATCGGGTACAAACCGGCACGCTGAAAATGAATCAGATGCTCCCCGTTCCCGCTCGGGAAGTTTTGGCAGACACCGAGGTGTTTGACCACGGCGAACCGGAGTACACGCTTGAGGAACTTATAACTTGGATGATTATCAACAGCGACAACACCGCCACCAATGTGCTGATCGAGTTTTTGGGAACGGATGCCATCAACGCGTACTGCGGCACATTGGGGCTGAAATCGACCGTACTCGAACGTAAAATGCTCGACTGGGATGCGATTCACGCGGGGCGCAACAACTACATCAGCGCTTCCGACCTGCTCGTTGTTTTTTTGAAGCTGTACCATCAATCAATTTTAACTCCGGAGCTGTGCGGTCTTGCTCTGCGTATTTTAAAGCAGCAGCGCGATTTCAGCAGTGCATTCCGGTATATTTGCGACCCTGACCTGACCGCCGCGCACAAAACCGGCGGACTTAATTATTTAAATCATGATGCGGGCATTTTTTATCTGCCCGGCAGCGCATATTATTTTGGCTGCTTTGTAACGGACGCGATGGAGGATTCAGAAGAAAATCCAATTGCCAAAAAGCTGATCGGCAGACTTTCCAAAGCAGTTTACGAATTTTACAAGTGAGGATTACGATGGAATACGCATTGATAAAATCAACAATTGCTCCCCTCATGGAGGCTCCTCCCCGTGAAAACGAGATTACCGACGAAGCGCTCTGCGGCATGACGGTGGAAGTGCTTGAACGCAATGGCGCGTGGGTTCATATCCGCACGCATTACCGCTATGAGGGTTGGGTTCACGAGCAAAATCTGTGTTTTGACCGGGATTTGGTGCAAATTTGGACTGCCGCACCGAAAAAGGTCGTCTTACAGGCCTATGCCGACGTTTTAGACACACCCAAGGTCCAAGGTCACTTTATCGGTGAAATTGCCCGAGGCGGGCTGTTAAGCCCTTTAGATGAGGCGCAGGACGGTTGGCAGAAGGTACGCTTCTGTGACGGACGCGAGGGCTGGACTTGGGGCGCGTTTTTAGGAGAATATATTACCACTTGGGATAAAAAAGACGAACCAGCTTTGCGAAAGGCGTTGGTGAACACTGCGCTTGGCTACTTTGGCACGCAGTACCGCTGGGGCGGAAAAACGCCGCTCGGCATCGATTGCAGCGGCCTTTGCTCCATGGCTTACCTGCTGAACGGTGTTATCATTCACCGCGACGCACATATTCTACCGGAATTCGATATGCACGAAATCGCCTTTACGGATAAGAAAGCGGGCGACCTCCTGTTTTTCCCCGGCCATGTGGCAATGTACCTTGGTGATAACCGATACATTCACTCCACCGCGGGCAACAACTGCCACGGCGTGGTGATCAACAGTCTTGATCCCAAAGCCGCCGACTACCGCGCGGATTTACCTGAAAAACTGCTCTGCACTGGTCGCATCTTTTAATGAAACATCCGCCCCGTTACTTCAGCTGTAACAGGGCGGATGTTTTTTTATGTTTACTTGATGAGGTATATTTTCAGCAATGCAAGGATCAGCAGGTGGGCCGGGTAGAACACATAGAAAACCCATTTGCTGTATTTTCCTCCGCCGCGTTGTCCATTGTACATAGTCAGCAGCGGAACTGCGAGAAATACGCCAAGCTGAAAGAACTGCGAGTAAACAGGTGGGACAGATGTCACGCCAGTAAGCTGCAAGCTTTTTTGGATTGCGGGTGCATAAGCGGGAATCTGCATCGCAATATTGATAAAAATAAACGGCATAGAGGACATCGCAATCATAATCGCTGAAATAATCGAAAACCACTTGATTTGCTTTTTAAAATCGCCGCGGTTGATTCCAAACGCCAGCACATACAGCACGCCAAAAAATGCCCAGTCACCAAAGACTGCCAAAATGCAAAGTCCAATGACGGTAAGCGTTTTCATCACCTGATTCTGCATTTTATCCCATGCCCAAAGCGCAAGGAGACCTAACAGAAGGGTGTAGATGACGTTAAAGGTTAACACAGTTTGTGCCGTAGGCAGTTTTTTCGTTTCAAATAGTCCAAAGGGCAGGTAAGCAATTACTGCGAACACCAAAAGCCGCATCGCATATTTTTTTACGCTTCGTGTGTGGTAGTAGCCCTCCGCGATAAAGTAGCACATGGTAGGCGCGGTAATCCGGCCGATGAGGTGCATGATTTGCCCAAGCGGCGAGAGCGTGGGCACAAACCCCCACGCGATGTGGTCAATCAGCATCGCCGCAATGGCAATCAGCTTTAAGGTGTTTGCGTTTAGCCTTCCTGCGGATTTTTGCAGGCGCGGGCTTTCCATACTTATGTTTTCCATTCATTTCTCCCTTTCTCAAAGCAACTGTTTCAATATATCCTTATGCCTGCTTGTTCCGATAAATTACAATGGAGATGCAAAGGGAGGCGGCAAGGCTGACCAATCCCGCCAACGCGAGCACAGCAACAAGGTAAAATTGGAAATGAACAAGAGTTTTGAACAGTTCCCGGCCAAATAAAAGTAAACTGTACATGGCGAGTA
The DNA here is from genome assembly GCA_002338255.1 of Ruminococcaceae bacterium UBA1865. Classification (GTDB taxonomy): domain Bacteria; phylum Bacillota; class Clostridia; order Oscillospirales; family Acutalibacteraceae; genus Caproiciproducens. The sequence goes on from DDHX01000059.1 coordinate 56,166, forward strand.
CAGAGGAAATTAAAGCCGGAATCTGGCCTTTGATATAACCCCGCTTTATCAAAATCGGAAGCTGCACTGCCAGACAAAAAAGAAAAATTCCGGCGATTAGGCTAAAGTAAAAAACCACTTCGGCGAGTTTAATTTCAACAAAAGCAGCAGCGCACAATCCCATAAGCAGCGCGCTGACAAGAATGCACCCTAATCCCATGATTGTACAATTAATGTACCGCCCAATGACAACATCTTTTTTATTCATCGGCAGCGAGCCATACAGTCGCACCATGCCGTTTTTTTCTTCGCTTGCAAAAAGATGGGTAATAATCATGAAAGATATCATCAAAGCCAATGACGCACCAGTTAAGGCGGCCATGCTTTTGATTATAAAGATAGAAATCATAGGGAAAAAGCTGAAAAGTAAGTATATTCGGTACGGTTTGAATGCAAGCAAATCTAATTTAATAAAATGTCGAGCGTTTCCCATTTCCATTTTCTCCTTCTTTTCTATACGTATCGAATCGGCGTCATTGCTCTTTTGCCTGATAAATCGCGGCGGACACCTTTATGGAAACGGCAAGGCAGATGAGCCCTGAGACTACAAAAACAGCCCCTATCGTGTTGTTTAAATGGCTCATTGCCTGAAAGTAGCCGTTCCTCCAGATTAGGTTGACCCAAAGAAGAACCATCGCGGGTAATAGCATTGTGAAATTCTGTGCTTTTATAAATCCGAGTTGAAAAAGAAATGGAAATTGAAGAGCCATCATTNNTTATAAAGAAAATCCCTGTTGAAAGGCTGAATCCATTGACAACTTCCTGTAAAGGAAAGGCAGAAGTGACCATTGAATCAACCGACAAAAGCAATGTCGTTACGAAAATGCTGCCCAATCCGATGACTGCCCCGCCAAAGTACCGCCCGATTACCACTTCTTTTTTATGAATGGGCAGGGCGGAATACAGCCGGTCCATTTTGCTTTTATCTTCCCCTGCAAAAAGGTAGCCGGGCAGCATTCCCGCCAGCATCATATTGGCGAGTGCACATAAACTGATGGCTTGAACGTTAGCCGCAAATATAAAAAGAAACTGAAGTAAAAACAACGTAAAATATTTTCGGTTTGGCTTGAAAGTAAGCCAATCCATCTTTGCAAAGCTGATAACGCTACTCATCCTCCGCCCCTCCTTTATTGACCGCGACCATGATCGCATCAATGGTGACCGGCTCCAGCTGCAAATTTTGAAAATCCTGTGCGTCGCTTGTTTTGATCAGGCCTTCAAATCCCGTCGAGCTTTCACGCAGGTCAATTATTTTTTCTTTTTGTAAGGAAGTGATTTCTTTTGGACCGCCGATAACCCTTCTGAAATCGTCGATTAGTTCATCCTTGCTGCCGCTGTAAATCATTTTCCCGTTCTGGATAAAGGTGATGTAGTCGGCAATCTTTTCCAAATCGCTTGTAATGTGTGTGGAAAATAAAACGCTGTGCTTGCCGTCTGAAATATAATCGGCAAGAATGGTAAGCAGCTCGTCACGGGCAATCGGGTCAAGCCCGCTGGTGGGTTCATCTAAAATGAGCAGCTTTGCGTCATGCGACAGGGCGCAGGCGAGCATCAGTTTCATCTGCATTCCGCGGGAAAGGGCTTTTACTTTTTTATCTTTTGGCAGGTGGAACCGGGAAAGCAGACGGTTGTATTGGGTGGAATCCCAGTTTCGATAAAATCCGCCGACTGCCTTTTCCACTTCACGGGCGTTCCATTCCTCACAAAAGAAATGCGTATCAAACACAACACCCAGATCCTGCTTAATTTCTTTTTCGTCGCTGACCGCGTCACGTCCCATAACATGAATTTCACCGCTGTCACGGCGGAGCATATTGAGTATCAGTTTTATCGTGGTTGTTTTACCGGAGCCGTTTGGCCCGATGAAGCCCATAATATAGCCTTGCGGCAAAGAAAAAGAAATGTCATCCAAATGGAACCGTGAAAAAGTTTTACACAGATTGTTTACTTCAAGAAACGTATTCATTCCTTCATTCCTCCATCAATTTGTCTAACATAATGATTAGTTCATCTTTGCTTAATCCTGCGCGCTGTGCCAAACGAACCGCATCCGTTAAGGCATTTTCAGTTTTTTGTACAAGCTGCTCCCGCACTTTTTGCGAGCCGCTCGCAATCACAAAGCAGCCCTTACCTTGCTCTGTTACAATAAAGCCCTCCTGCTCCAGCTCTGTATAAGCCCGCGTGGTGGTCAGCACGCTGATTTTAAGTTCTTTTGCCAACTGCCGCAGCGACGGGAGCAATTCATTGTCGGAAAGTTCTCCCGATAAAATGGCGCTTATGATTTGCTGTTTAATTTGACTGTATATCGGTATGCCCGATACATTGGAAAGCATTAGTTTCAAAACATCACGCTCCGTTCACTGTTATACTGTTATGTATATCACATATACAGTATAACGTGAATGATACAATTGTCAAGGAATTTTTTCATGAATAAAGGCACCGCTCACTTCATATGAAATGAACGGTGCCTTTGTCATTCAGGTTAATTAGTTTGTACGCTTTTTCGCGTCACTGGAGAACATCGTTTGCAGCGTCTTTGCGTCGGCGACGCCGGTTGTCTCATATCCGTTGAGCAGCTGGAAGTCCTTTACGCTCTGTTCAGTACCGTCACCGAACGTGCCGTTTGGCGTCATAAACATATATCCGAGTTCTTTCAGGCGATTTTGCATCTTCAAGACCTCGGCTCCCTGATCGCCCTTTTTAAGTGTGCCGGTTATTGCGCCCGCAGTACTTGAGGTGCTGCTCACCGTACTTGTCGTACTGCCCGAGGACGTGGAAGACGAACCCGATGAGGTCGCGTCCGTACCCGCCAAAAGTTCCGGATACACGGTGCCGGCCATAAAGCTGACCGCTGTGATGACGCCCCTGCCCTGTAAAAGCATCAGGTTCGGGTCCATCTCGTACACTTTTCCCTGCTGTACCGCAGTCAGTTTTTTGTACTCCGGCGACTGCACAAGCTTTGCCTTGACGCCCGTAGGGCAGAATATGTATTTCGGATTGGCAATCAGCAGCTCACTGATCGCCATTTGATTTTTGACTCCGTCGGCGGCAGCGTTGATAAGGCCCGCGGATTCAATCAGCTTGCCTTCAAGGGTGTCGCCGGTGACGACACCGCCATCGGTATCGAAAAGGTACGCGACAGAAGTCGGCGTGTTGCTTTTGGGAATAATCCGGCTGATATCGTCAATCGTAAGAAAAATACTTTGTGATGCCTTTGTACCGTGTTCGTAACCGGTTTTCGCACCTTTCAGCGCCGCACCCACCTGAGAATAAAGCCTGTCCAGGTCTTCTCTTCCGGTCGCTTTGGCGACGGTCAGCACTGTAATTCCCTCTTTTTGCAGAGCGTCGGTCTGTTCCTTGGTCAATTCCGTATCGGTAAACACCAAATCGGCGCCAAGATCTTTAATCTGCTTCACATCGTCCGCGGTCACGTTGGGCAGAACGGCAAGGTCGCTCTGTGTACATTCCGCGCTTTTCGCCTTCAGCTGAATTTCGTACTGCATTGCTAAAATCACATCAGCCACATTGGGTGAAAGTACCACCGCGCCCTTTGGCTCCTGGTTAATCGTCACATTCCCGATGGTAACCGGAAAGTCTTTTACGCCCGCTCCGGAGGATATATCATTTTTAGGTCCGCAGGCCGCAAGGGCCCCCGTTACAATCAATATGCACAGGAATATCGCCGTAATTTTTTTCTGCATGTTATGCTCCTTTCCGCAGCATCGTTTTTTCAAAGCTTCTGTCCGCGCCGAATGCGCGCTTCCGCATCGTTTATGTACTGTCTTGCACAGCGCGGGGAACGCCCGCCGCGCTCGGTTGCCCAGCGCTCCGCACCGGCTTCCAGTTCCTCGATATAATCATCAAGTGACCTTTGCTTCGACAGCTGGCGAACAATCTCCAAAAATCTTGCTTTATCCGGCAGACTGAAATTGATGGACAGACCAAAGCGATCCGCCAGCGAAAGGCTTTCCTGAATCGTATCGCCCCGGTGCACTTCGTCCCCTTCGCGGTCGGAAAAAGTTTCCCGTACCAGATGCCGGCGGTTCGAGGTGGCGTAAATCAAGGTGTTGTCCGGACGGGCAGCCAGCCCGCCTTCAAGTACCGCCTTTAATGCCGCATAGGTGTCGTTTTGCTTTGAAAACGATAGGTCGTCGATAAAAATAATGAATTTCATGGGAATCGCGGCGATTTGGTCGACCAAAAGAGGAAAGTCCATTAAAAATTCCTTTGGCATTTCGATTACCCGCAGTCCCTGTGGATAATACTCATTAAGAAGTGCTTTTACGGTTGAAGATTTTCCGGTTCCGCGGTCGCCGTAAAGCAGGCAGTTATTGGCCGGAAAGCCTTGCAGGAACGACAGGGTGTTTTCAATCGCCAACCCCCGCTGCAGCTCGTAACCCTTGAGGTCGGCGAGCGTGGTCTTGTCCGGATACGCGACCGGCTCAATCCGCTTGTTGCGCCAGATAAAGGCACGGTAGCGGGCATACATACCGCAGCCATTGTTCCGGTAATATTCCGTCATCTTACCAATACAGTCTTTCAAGTCACCCTTCAGCACGCTGACCGGTTCACCGGTTTTCCACAGCGGAAGCTGCAAGGCCTGTATTTCCTTCTCAAATTTGCAGCCGGTTAACAATTCTTGCGGGGTAACGGAGGATATATTAAGAATAATCTGCAGGTCACGCTCAAGCGCGGCAGTCAAAGTTTGAGGAAATTCGGTTTTCCCCTCAGCCGCGGCAAGCGAAAATGAATTTTCATCGTACAGCGCGGTGGAGGTAATGCACTCCGCCAAATTTTCGCTGCAGCCCCGCTCGCAAAGAACGGCAAAAAAGTTGCCCCACGCATTTAAAAATTCCTGTTCCGACTTGTCGGCGGACCATAAAAGCTGATAAAAGGCCTTTGGAACGGTGCGATTTAAGATGCCTTTGTAAATCGAAAGGGACGCCATTTCCATTGCGGCCTGCTTCATTTTATTCATGCAAAGCTCCTGTGATAATCATAAATTGACATACTTGTTATTCTACCCTTAGTAGGGGTATTATGTCAAGTTATGAGGAGAAATTGGGTTGTTATTCCAATAAATATTTGTTATGATATGATATAATACAGAATTAGCTTAAAGAGGTAAAAAATGAATATAAAGAAAATTGCATGCTTGATTTTGGCGGGCGTAATGATGTGCTCCGTCACCGCCTGCGGTAAAAGGGCAGACGCCGATGTGCTGATGCGCGAGGCGAAAACGAACGCGAACGCGATTCAAAATTGCACCGCCGTCATTAGCAGTACCCTGCAATTCGCCGCAAACGGCAAACAAAACACCTTTAAGACGGGAAACGAGATTGTTTATTGGGCAAAACCATTTGCCTTAAAGTCCACACAAACCTCACTGCTCGGAGGAACGGCGGGCAACAGTGTTTCCTACACCGTAACGGACAGCTCCGGCGTTTGGTTTTACTCCAGCTCCGGCGGTGAATGGCAGAAAACATCCGCGGGAAACATCGGCACCACACCGCTGGAGCAGGTCGATATTCTACGGCTCCTCGACAGCGTGTCCAGCCAAAAATATGTACGCGAAACAACGCTCGGTTCGCAGAAAGTTCACAAGCTTGAAATCACCTTTCAAAGCGAAGTACTGCGCAGTACCATCGAAAACATTGTAACTGCAACCGGTATGGGCAAGGGCTCCCAAACCGTGGTACAGACCTTGCTTGACAGTTCACCCGCGGTTTACGGCTATTGCTATATTGACGAAACGACCGGCCAAATTGCGCGGATAGAGCTTGATGCAACCGAAGCGATCAATAAAATTTTTCAAAATATCGACGGCAACGGGATTACCGTTAACGTTTCAAAATGTGATATCACGGGAGATATTGGTAACATTGGCAAGGCGCCGGCTGTGGAACTCCCGCCTCAGGCTTCCGCCGCGCAAACTGTGCAAGCCGCCGGTTAAAAGAATCGCCGGTTTTACTCCCCCCGGCGGGTGCGGCTCAACGCCTCGCCCACGGAGGGAGACAAAAAAAGCTTATGGGGAAATCAATAGTAGAATTTAACGAATTTAATATTATAGAAATCGCAAGCTACAATGTCATCGGTTTCGCTTTCATTGAGCAAAATAAAGTTTGCACCCACGCCAATCAGAATCCCCGTTTTGTCCAATAGTGTGTTTGTACCGATTAAAAAGTCCACTTTTACAGGCCTTCCGATTTGTGTACGCAGGAACCCATTCAAATATTGAAGACTGTCCCCGGAAATCGGCGCCACCTGGGTGGTGGGAGTGATCGGAGCAAGAGAGGCGTCTGTGACCTGCTGGCTCGGTACCTGTTGGGTAGTTTGATTCCTGGCAGTCTGCCATCCCGGCATACCCACGAACATCTGGCTGCCCGCCTGTGCAAGCTGTAGCTGCTGCTGCTGCCTTTGTGCCGGACTCATATGGTTGTAGTTGGCAATATCCTGCAGCGTCGGCGTAGGTGCCATTGATGCCGATGCACTGCCCGCAGGCTGCTGCATGCCGGATGTCATTTGATTTGCTGTTTGCGGAAGCTGCTTCTGTATTGGATTTACATAACTGTAACTATCAACTTCCCCTTGAGAAGGCATGGCGGGGGAAACCGGCATACCCCCGGACCCGCACCCTGCACAGGGCGGTGCCGCATAGGCGCCGGATGAANNGAGATTCCTCCTTAAAATCATGTTTTTGCGTATTTTTGTGTAGGGGTATAAAAGCAGTGTAAATTAATTTTGTTGTAAATCACACCTACTCCGCCCGATGGAAAATAGGGGGGACAATTGGGATCGTAGGGGTTAAAGTAGAAGAGGCTGTTTGCCACCCCGGAAAAGATGCTTCCCCCAAGAGCCCAATCCGCAATTTCGTAATGAATTTGCTCCGGATCCATATTCCATACATTTTGAGCGTTGTATTCGCCGCCTATGGAAGTTTTTAGGCAAGTAAACTGCCCGGCCTGTTCAATGATTTTGCGTACATCACCGCCTTGGCTAACCCTAAAAAATTCTCCATATGCAACTGTTGCACGGTTCATAATGATCGAGGCAACTGCGCGC
>DDHX01000055.1 GCA_002338255.1 Ruminococcaceae bacterium UBA1865
TAGTGTACCGTTTTTCACCGCTTTAACAATTTCAGCATCGTTCACACCACCGCTCGCGGGCATTTCCAAATCAAGACCGGCAGCAACACCCTTTACCCGTTCGTTCACCGCACCCCAATCGCTCATGACAAATCCCTGAAAGCCCCATTCATCACGCAATATTTCATTTAAGAGGTAGTGATTTTCGCTGGCGTAAACACCGTTAATCCGATTATAAGAGCACATCACAGTCCATGGCTGTGCCTGTTTTACCGCACCTTCAAAGCCGGCAAGATAGATTTCACGCAGCGTGCGCTCGTCAATTTCGGCACTGACAGTCATGCGGCGATGCTCCTGATTATTGGCGCAGAAGTGCTTCAGGCTTGTTCCGATGCCGCGGCTCTGTACTCCTTTGATATGATTGGCCGCCATTTCACCCGTAAGATACGGGTCCTCAGAAAAATATTCAAAATTTCTGCCGCAAAGCGGGGAGCGTTTAATATTGGCTGCGGGGCCTAAAATAACGGCTACATTCTCAGCCTGACATTCGTCGCCCAGAGCTTCGCCGACTTTCCGAATCAACGCTCGGTCAAAGGAGCACGCTGTGCTGGCACCCGTTGGAAAGCAGACCGCTTTGATGCTTTTATCAACATCAGGTTCCTCCGCTTCTAAATCCTGCTTTCGCAGACCATGCGGGCCGTCAGATACCATGATATCGGNNCAAAAATCCGCTCCGGAACAAAGGCCTGCCTTTTCCTCCAAAGTCAATTTTGAGATCAATTCTTTTAAATTCATGGATACACCCCTATCTGTCTAATTTAATCCTAAATACATTCAATCAATACACCGGCTTATGGTCTTCGATATTCCAATGAAACCTCACGCTAAAATTGTAAGGAACCTTTTAAGTTGCTCATATATATTATAACAGCCGCACTTTTATTTTACATGTTGCAAAACGGGGATTTTTTATATGAAATTTTAGGTAATATTTTTCTTTATTTATTTTTATTTTTTGGTACAATGTTAAGGGCAAACATTTTGGGAAATAAATAATATGATTTTAGCCGACAAAAATCAAAACGAGGGATTTAATGAAAAGCAAGAACATCTTTAAAGAATATTTCCAAATAACAATTAGCACATTGTTAATTGTTATCGGCGTCTATTTCTTCAAATTTCCAAACAATTTTACCTTCGGTGGGATTACTGGTCTTTCGGTTGTACTGGGCCGTGTTACTATTTTTTCTCCGTCAACGGTAAACTTAATTTTGAATGTGTTTCTGTTAATTCTTGGGTTTATATTTTTAGGAAAGCCATTTGGAATCAAAACAGTGTATGCGAGTCTGCTGCTGTCTGGGTGCCTCTCCGTGCTGGAGCGTGTTTACCCGTTACACCACCCATTGACTGACGAGCCAATGCTCGAACTTGTTTTTGCCATTGCACTACCGGCTTTTGGTTCGGCACTGCTGTTTAACATAAACGCTTCAAGCGGTGGCACCGACATTGTGGCAATGATACTTAAAAAATACTCGAATATTGACATTGGTCGCGCTCTGATCTTCAGTGACCTGCTAATTACATTATCGGCATGCTTTGTGTTCGATATTAAGACCGCATTGTTCTCACTACTTGGCCTTTTGACCAAATCTCTTGTTATTGATAATGTAATTGAAAGCATCAACCTTGCAAAGTATTTTAACGTAATTTGCTCTAATCCGGAAATTATCTGTAATTTCATAGTAAATGAGCTGCACCGCAGCGCAACGGTGTGCGACGCACAGGGAGCCTATTCCCATACGCACAAATATATTGTTTACACCGCTTTGCGGCGCCCGCAGGCCGTGCAGCTTCGGCAGTTCATCAAGCGTGTTGAGCCGGACGCATTTATTCTGATTACCAATACCAGTGAAATCATCGGTAAAGGGTTCCACGACTAATGGATTGTAAGAAGGCCGGAGCAATTGCTCCGGCCTTTATTATTTACAGGGTATCCCCGTTACTTTCTGTGATTTTTTGATACCAATACGCACTATCCTTTAAAATTCGTTCCTGTGTTTGAAAATTCACATAAACCAAACCAAACCGGTCATTGTAGCCGCAAGCCCACTCAAAATTATCCATGAGCGTCCACGCAAAATAACCGATGACAGGCACACCCTCGTCTGCGGCTTTCCGCAGTGAAAGAAGATAGCGGTGCATGAAGTCAATTCGGTTCGAGTCGTGAACCTTACCGTCAAGCGAAACCGTGTCGTGTGCCGACATCCCGTTTTCGCTGATAATAATCGGCTTTTGGTAATTTTCATAAAGGAACTTGGCGCACCAATACATACAGTCGGGCGTAACCGGCCATCCGATTGCGGTTTTTGCCATACCCGCCGGATATTGTACTTTCCGGCAACCGTCTCCGTCCGCTTTTACCCAAGCTGAGTTATAAATGTTCTGCGCATAAAAATCAATTGGCTGACTGATAATTTTCATATCTTCTTCGCCGATTTTCGGCATTAGATCTCCGAACTTTTCACGGTAAGCCTTTGGGTATTCGCCTTTAAAAATCGGATCGCTCCAAAGGGCAACACTGAAAACCGCATCGAAGCAGTTGTCCGGAATATCCATGGTTGCCCGTCGGGCAGCCTCAATATTCGCGACGGACTCTGTTTGAGGAATCATAATGCGCCCACACTGTGCAAGGCCAATTTGCAGATCACTTCCACCGTATTTGCGAAGTGCCGTCACAGCACGACCATGTGCTAAAAGCACATTATGCACAGCTAAAAAATTATCCTGTGCGGACAACTTCAAGCCAGGCGCGTGTTCTCCGTTCCCACAGCCAAGCCCGATAAAGCACTGCGGTTCGTTAATCGTAAAATAGTTCTTAATTTTGCCCGCGAAGCGTTTTGCAATTATCTCGGCATACTGTTCAAACCAAAGCGGGCTTTGGGGATTCAGCCAACCGCCCTGCTTTTGCAAAGCGGCCGGATAATCCCAATGGAAGAGGGTGGCATAGNNGAGTAATGCCACTTCGTGTAAGCTCATCGACCATGTCTTCGTAGAATTTGATTCCGGCTTCATTCACTTCCCCAATTCCCTGTGGAATAATACGCGGCCACGAAAAGGAAAAGCGGTAGGCTTTGATGCCAAGCTGCTTCATGAGCGCAATATCCTCTTTGAAGCGGTGGTAGTGATCGCAGGCGGTTTCGCCGGTATGCCCCTCAAAGGTAGCCCCCGGCACACGGCTGAATTCGTCCCAAACAGATTCACCCTTTCCGTCATCACGAAAAGCGCCCTCAACCTGGTAGGAAGCAGTGGCCGTACCCCATATAAAATCTTTTTGAAAGCCCATTATATTCATCCTTTAAATCAATCATATTCTTCGGTATAAAATTATCCCTTTACGCCGCCCAGTGCTACGCCGCGTACTATGTATTTCGAAAGGAATAGATAAACGATAATAACAGGAATGATTGCTATGGTAACCAGCATGTAGACCTGCCCCATGTCGAACTTGAGAAAGTCCGCACTACGCAGCTGTGCTATTAAAATAGGCAATGTCTTTTTATCTGCTTTATCCAGCAACAGAGCGGGAATGAAGAAGTTGTTCCACGCAGATACAAAGGAGAAAATTGCCTGTACGGCGATTGCCGGCTTCATAATCGGCAATACAATGGAATTAAAGGTGTGGAATTCGTCGCTGCCGTCGATACGCGCAGCCTCCACAATTTCCATAGGCATATTGCTTTCAAGATATTGCTTCATAAAGAAGAATACAATGGGAGATGCGATGGCAGGGAGGAATAACGGAACCAAAGAGTTTTTCAACCCCATTGCCTGCATCTGGTTTACAAAGCCGATTGCCGAAATCTGAGTTGGCATCGTCATAATCAGTAGGATAATTGAAAAGGCCGCTTTTTTGAATTTAAAGTCATAGGCATAAATTCCATAAGCAGTCATTGCGGAAAAATAGACGGCAAGAAGAGCACTCAGCGCAGAAACAATAAAACTGTTTTTGATACCGCTGAGAACTGGTATGTTTGCATTTGCTAACAAGCTCTTCATGTTTACGCCAAAGGATTTACCGGGCAGAAACGAAAATCCCTGCTGAATCTGAAATGTATTGCGTGAGGAATTAATGAGCAGCATATAGAAGAAAAAGAGGCACAAAAAACAAAGAATTACAAGAACAGTATAAGCTACGATTCGTGAAGCGGTAAGCTTGCGTCTGCTTGTTTTGGATTGGTTATTCATTTATGCGCACCTCCCTTTCTTTGCTTTTTTGCGGAATCATCGTCCCTTGTCATAATGAAATAGACAATGAAGCAAAGCACTGCACAAATTAGGAACAGTACCGTAGAAACAGCACCGGCCATTCCGTAATTCTTACTGTACATATGATTATTTAGATACATGATCATGGTTGTCGAGGTGCGATCAGGGGTGCCGAAACCGTTGGTTAAAATTTGCGGCACATCAAACATCTGCAGACCTCCGATGAGCGATGTAATCATCACATATGCCATAATTGGCCTAATCAGTGGAATAGTTATACGCCAGAACATCTGATTGAAGGAGGCGCCATCAATTTCGGCTGCTTCATAGAGGCCCGGGTCAACACCCATGATTGCCGCCATAAGCAGAATTGTAGTGTTTCCAAACCACATTAGAAAATTCATAAAGCTAATCAGCCCGCGGGTCCCTATTACACTGGACAAGAAGCTGAAAGGTTCACTGAGAATTCCTGCGGACTGTAAAAAACCGTTTACAGGGCCATTGTCGGAAAACAGCGTAAAGAACAGCATGGCGAAAGCGGATGCCATGATCAGGTTCGGCATATAGATAACGGTTTTAAAGAAAGACTGTCCACGCAGATGCAGACGCTCATTTGTAAACCATGCTGCCAGCAGCAGAGAAATGATAATTTGTGGGATAAAACCGACGATCCACAGTATCAGTGTGTTTCCTAAGTATTGTGGCAGGTCAGCTTGAAACAGCTTGACAAAATTCGCGAGCCCAATAAAATTAGGTCCGATTATTTTAAGTCCCTGACGGAAATACTGGAAAAAGCTAAAGTAAACTGTGGAACCTAACGGAATAAGTGAAAAAACGATGAATATGATAAAAAATGGCGCTATAAACAAATATCCCCATTTATCATAGCGAATACTTTTTTTCTTCTTGGGCGAATTCTCAGATTGCATATTCAGTTGAAGCCCCTCTCCTCATAAAACTGCACGACCACAGACCGGGAAATATCCCGACTCGCGGCCGTGCGGTTAATTAGAACTTAATTTTTATGCTGGCCATTTTACTGCTGTAAGATCAGGATATTTTTCTTTAATTGCTTTTTCAAAGTTTGCTTTTGCTTTTGCAAGGTCAACAGTTCCATTAAAGTAATCATGGAACGCAGCCTGGAATGCTTCGTTGCAGCCTTGATCATAAGCGCCGGCCTTGCTCATATCAATTGTTGGAGCTACAGCAGCAAAGAGTTTAATGTGGTTCTGACCACCAAGGAAAGCGGATTTGAAGTCGCTGTTTGCAAGCTCTTCCATGGCAGATTTATTGTTGGTATAATCTTGAGTGACTGTCGTGATTTTTTTCATAATAGTGCTATCGCAGGTAAGGGTTTTCATAACATTCTTGATTGTTGCAACATTATCAGTGCCCTTTGCAGCGCAAATCCATGTGCCGCCCCAATAGTAGCCTTGTGGTCCTTGGCATACAGCGTAATCGCCATAAGCGCCGTTGCCCACTTCTTCTTTGCCGCCTTCTTTGGTCGGTGTTTTCAAAGAGTTGCCCAGCAATGTGAAGTTAATGCCCCATGTGGAGTAGAAGAATCCAAGCACTTTACCACTTGGACCTTGGTCGGCCTGCCATTTGTTATCCCATAGGATGCTCTTATCGTTGTAATTTTTCGTTGTATAGTCCTTGGTCTGTGTGACCCATTTCATGATGTTGGCATCAACATTTACTGTAGTATCAGTAACCCATGGAGTGGATACATTATTGGAGAATGTACGGTAGCTGTCATCGAAACCAGAGAGCATCTTGTAACCCTTTGCGCTGGCTTGTTTTGCTACATTGTCGAATTTCGTCCAATCGGAAAGTGCTTCCTGTACTTTTGCAGGATCATCTGTGCCTAAAACTGCTTTTGCAATGGAACGGCGATACGCGAACAGACCTGGAGTTGCCTGCCATGTAGTGCCTTTCAGCGCGCCGCTTTTGTCAGTAACGATATCCTGTGTGTACTTATATTGGTTTGCCAAATCGCTGTCGGTAAGTCCAATGTCTTTTTTCACGTCTATTGTGTAATCACTGTTGACATATTTCAGTGCATAGTCGGCTTCCACGAGGAAAATGTCGATTTTGTCATCGGCAGCGGCGGAATCCTGCGCCAGCAGAGCCTGATCAAGTTTGTCCTGATAGTTATTGTTTGCATTTGCATTGATAGTCCATTTCACAATAGTACCATCTTTTAGGGTTGTTGTGGATTTGTCTTTTGCTACTTCTTTTACTTCCGGATAGTAATCGTTAAATCTGCTTTGGAATTCATCGTTCCAGACCCAAATGTTGAGGGTCTTACCTTCTGCTGCTGCCGGTGCAGGTGCCGCTTCGCTTGACGCTACTGATTCGGCCGCCTTTGATGGGGTTGCCGGGGTTTCATTCTTTTGGCACCCTGTGGCAATTAACGATGTACCCATCATCATAGCCAACGCCAGTACCAATGCGGTAATTTTTCTTGCCTTTTTCATTAGTAGTAAATCCTCCTTTAATTTTGCGAACAATTCGCCAAAATTTTATCAGCATGGCATTCCTGCCAAAACTTACTAAATTACGGGACTGATTCTTGCAACTGATTTTCCTTCAATCAAATTGCCGGTGACGGTAACATTTTCCGTGAGGGTTGTGAGCGGACTTTCAATTAATTCAATCAGTCTGCGTGCAGCCTCGCTTCCAAGCTTTTCGGTATCCTGCTCTAAGGTGGTAAGCCGGGGCTTAATGACCTGTGAAAGCGAGATACCATCATAGCCGGCTATTGAAATATCCTCCGGAATCCGCAGCCCCTCAGCTTCGATTGCCTCGATTCCGCCAATTGCGGCATAGTCATCGGGCATGATAATACAGGTCGGGGGTGTTGGCAGACTGAGAAGCTTTTTCACACTTTGTTTTGTTGATTTTGGGTCATGGTAAGCCGAAGTCATTAAATATTCCGACGGAACATCTATCCCGTAATCAAGCAGTGTCTTGCAAAAGCTTGTCACACGCTGTTCGGTAACCGCGGACTTTTCACCGTGCACATAGGCGATTCTTCTGTGCCCCATGCTATATATGTATTGAACAAGTTCCTGCATTCCCTGAACGTTGGCCGAGTTGATACTCGTGTGGTTATTAAACATGTGGTCAATTGTTACAACGGGTAAGGTACTGTCGACCAGCTCGGTAACCTCTTGCTGCTGAAAATTGATGCAGGCGATACATACACCGTCAAAATTGCGGTATCTGCAATGTTCCAAAAAAGTCATCGGCCTGTTGTTGATATTAATATTATGATTAATAAAGGTAATGTCGTAATCATGTTTTTCCGCTTCCACCTTAAAGCTGTCAAGCACGGCGGCAAAGTAATCATGTTTTAACCCGCTTTGTGCATCATCTACAAACAGAACGCCAATATTGTGTGTTCGATTTGTTTTCAACGCTCTTGCAATGGAGCTTGGAAAATACCCGAATTCCTGTGCAGTTTCTAAAACACGCTGTCTGGTTGCCGAGCTGATGTCGCTGTAGCTGTTGAGCGCCTTGCTCACTGTGGATATCGACAGCCCGCATTTATTTGCGATGTCTTTTATGTTCGCCATGATCTGTTCTCCCATCAGCGAAAGTTTCTAAACCGTTTTCGTGCCCTTAGTATAATCTATAATTCACAGTTTTGCAAGTGCTTTTATAAAAAAAATATACATTATCAATTTTAAGTAGGCAAATATTCAATATAATTGCGGTTTTTTTGACTTATTATTCTAATTTCTTCTACAATTTACGAAAATGTTTTCGTATACTATAAAGACTGAGTGCACAAGGTGTTTTTTGTACTAAAATAATCTGTAACTACCATTCTATGATCCAGAAAATTAGATATATAACTAAAACAAAATATTATTTTTATGAAAATTATGCAATCTAACTACAAATTATCTGATTTTTCTTTGTGTATTTCTCCAAACTTAAAAAAAGACTTGATTTTATCGGGATTTACTTTTACTATATAAGATATATAAATTTGCTATTCGATACGAAATCGTTTTCGTATATTGCTATTGAAACAAAGCACATAGGAGGACTCATTGATGAAATTCGGACATTTTGACGACGCGCGTAAGGAATACGTGATTACAAGGCCGGACACCCCATATCCCTGGATAAACTATTTAGGAAATGAAAACTTCTTCTCGTTAATTTCAAATACCTCCGGCGGCTACTGCTTTTATAAGGATGCGCGCATGCTTCGTCTGACGCGTTACCGCTACAACAATGTGCCAATGGACGCCGGCGGCCGGTACTTTTACATAAATGACGGTACCTCGGTTTGGAACCCCGGCTGGGCACCAGTCAAAACAAAACTTGACAGCTATGAGTGCCGCCACGGTCTTGGATACAGTATATTTGATTCAAAACTGAATGGACTTGAGGCTGTACAGACCTCTTTTGTACCCATTGGTGCGGACTGCGAGGTTCACCGCCTCAGTTTTAAAAATACCACTGACAAGCCCAAAGAATTCAAGGTTTTCTCTTTTGTTGAATTCTGCCTTTGGAATGCTTATGATGATATGACAAATTTTCAGCGCAACTACAGCATCGGTGAGGTTGAAATCATTGGCAGTACCATTTATCATAAAACAGAATACCGTGAGCGCCGCAATCATTACGCGGTATTCAGTGTGAACGCTCCAATCGACGGTTTTGACACCGACCGCGAAACCTTTATGGGTTTATACAACGGTTTTGACAAGCCGGACGCCGTTATCAGCGGAGAAGCCCGCAATTCGGTCGCCAGCGGATGGGCGCCAATCGGCTCACATTTTATCAATGTTACGCTCGCGCCAAACGAAGAGAAAAACTTTATTTATGTGCTGGGCTACTGTGAAAATCCGGAGGACCAAAAATGGGAATCACCGAACGTGATTAACAAAGCTCCGGCAAAAAAACTGCTGAGCGCATTTGCTACCGATGAACAGGTGGATGCGGCTTTACAGCAACTGAAAGATTACTGGAGCGAACTCCTCTCAACTTACCGTCTCCAAAGCGGCGATGATAAGCTGAACCGCATGGTCAACATCTGGAATCAGTACCAGTGCATGGTTACTTTTAATATGTCACGCTCGGCCTCCTATTTTGAGTCTGGTATCGGCCGCGGGATGGGCTTCCGCGATTCCACGCAGGATTTGCTCGGATTTGTACATTTGATTCCGGCACGCGCGCGGCTGCGTATTTTAGATATTGCCGCGACGCAAATGGAGGACGGGGGCGCCTACCATCAGTATCAGCCGCTGACCAAAAGGGGAAACCTCGACGTCGGCAGTGGTTTCAACGATGACCCGCTGTGGTTGATTTTCGGCGTCTCTGCGTACATTAAAGAAACCGGAGACTGGTCGATACTGAACGAACAAATTCCTTTTGATAATGATGAAATAAAATCCGCACCCATGCTTGAGCACTTAAAACGTGCCTTTGATCATGTGCTGGAAAACCTTGGGCCACATAAACTGCCGCTGATTGGGCGGGCGGACTGGAACGACTGCCTGAACCTGAACTGTTTCTCTAAAACGCCAGGAGAATCCTTCCAAACCTGCTCGAATTTTGAGAGTGGCATTGCGGAATCAGTGTTTATTGCCGGTATGTTCGTCGCAATCGGCCCGGCATATGAAGAAATCTGCCGCAAGTCGGGATTCNNGATTCAATGAGGAAGCCGACCGTGTGAAGCGTGAAGTACAAAACATGACAGACGCGGTGCTAAAAAACGGTTGGGATGGTGAATGGTTCCTACGCGCATACGACGCATTCGGTAAAAAAATAGGCAGCAACGAGTGCGATGAGGGAAAAATTTTCATTGAACCGCAGGGCTTCTGCATTATGGCCGGTATCGGCGTGAAAGAAGGACTTGCAGAACGCGCACTTCACTCAGTTGAAAAATATCTCGATACAAAATACGGCATTATACTGAACTCTCCGTCTTACACGTCCTACCAACTTAATTTGGGTGAAATCTCTTCCTATCCCCCTGGATACAAAGAAAATGGCGGTATTTTCTGTCACAATAATCCGTGGATTTCCATTGCTGAGACAATCATTGGGCATGGCGACAGAGCTTTTGAGGTTTACCGGAAGACCTGTCCTGCCTACCTTGAAGAAATCAGCGATATCCACCGCACCGAACCCTATGTTTACTCACAAATGATTGCCGGACGTGACGCAGTCAGGCATGGCGAAGCAAAAAACTCATGGCTTACCGGCACCGCGGCCTGGACCTTCTATAACGTTTCCCAGTATATTTTAGGGATTCGTCCTCAGTTTGAAGGATTGGAAATTGACCCCTGCATTCCGTCGAACTTTCCCGGTTTCACGGTGGAACGCAAGTTCCGCGGCGCAACCTATGTAATTGAAGTTGACAATAAGGCGGGTGTCCAAAAGGGCATTCAAAAAATGACAATTGACGGTAAAGATGTCGTGGGAAATATTCTTCCAATTTGCAGCGATAACAAAAAGCATTTCGTAAGAGTACACATGGGCTGATCATTCATATTTTTTGAGCGGAACGGGAATTTTCCCGTTCCGCTTTCTTGACATTCCATTTAAAAAAGTTTATAATTTACTAAATTAGTGAATTACTAAATAAGTAAAGAAGGCGATTCAATGAAAATACCAACTACCCTTAAGCACAAACCGGTTATCGTTTCGGACAATTATGAAAACATTGACGGGAGAAACGCCTATCATTCGGATGCAAAGGGACTTTCTTTGGGTTTGGCTCAATGGAATGACCGCGGTAACGTTGAAATTTCAGCAAAAGTATGGCGTTACACAGGCGAAAAATGGTCACGCCAATCAGAGGAATTGCCGCTGCATCGCGTAATTGACCTCGCGATCTTAATTTGCCGGGCAAAAGAGCATTTCGCCGAGGCTTATCGTTATGATAAACTTTATGACCCGGAAAACACAATGATCGACCGTGTCGGCTTACAGGGAGATGCAATGACCGTTTCCATCTGCACCGAAAATCCGATGATCGACGATGACATTAAACTATTTTCACAGATACTCAGCGAAAACGATGAGCTGATTAGTGAACGCTTGAAAACACTCTCGGGCATTCTAAAAGATATGGGGTATTAAATTGGAAAAGCTAACTAAAAAAGAAAAATTAGCAGAATACAAGGAACGTAAAATCACCGGCGGCGTCTATGTAATTGAAAACACCGCAAGTGGAAAATCGTTGCTGATGTCTTCCCCAAATTTACAGGGCTGTAAAAACCGCTTTCTGTTTTCACAAAAAACCAATTCCTGTGTTGATATGAAGCTGCAAAAAGACTGGGAAACATTTGGAGCAGGTGCTTTTCAACTAAAAGTACTGGAGGAACTCGAGAAAAAGGATACCCAAACTTCAAAGGAATTTTCCGACGATATCAAAATGCTGCATGAGCTATATCTTGAAAAGTTGAATCCGGAAAAAATGTATTAAAAAGGAGTACCTCACATGAATGAAAATAAAAATGTACTGGTCATTCTTTCAGTTGATGAAGTCCACCGAAAGCTGCTTGAAAAGAATGCTCCGAACGCTGAATTTGTCTATGCTGTTGACAGAGAGCCCGACCTGCAAATGGCGGAAAATGCAAATATTATAATAGGAAACCCGCGCCGTTCCCTTTTGAAGCATGCGAAAAAATTAGAGTGGCTGCAACTCGAAAGTGCCGGCGCCAATCTGTACGCAAAAGACGGCGTACTGCCGGAAAACGTTTTACTGACCAATGCGACCGGTTCCTATGGCCTTGCAATTTCCGAATATATGATTTCCATGGTGCTAAACTTATTTTTAAAGCAGTATTTATACAAGGAAAATCAAGAAAAACACCTTTGGCATGACGAGGGCACTGTGAAATCCATTTACGGTTCTACCGCGCTTATTCTCGGTTTGGGCAACATCGGCGGTGAATTTGCAAAGCGTTTCAAAGCTTTGGGTGGCCATACAATCGGAGTCAGGCGCACAGACGCGCAAAAGCCGGACTTTGTTGATGAACTGTATCTCATGGATAAGTTAGATGAACTTTTGCCCCGTGCCGACGTGGTTGCATTGAGCCTTCCTGAAACAAAAGAAACCATGAAGCTTATTGATGCACACAAATTGGCACGGATGAAAAAAGGGGCGATATTGGTAAATGTAGGCCGGGGCTCGGCGATTGACACCGATGCGCTCCGTGACTCATTGAATTCCGGTCATTTATCGGGTGCCGCACTTGACGTGACCGACCCCGAACCGGTACCGCCCGATCATCCGCTGTGGGACACAAAGAATGTGCTTATTACTCCCCATATTTCCGGCGGTTACAACTTGCTCGAAACCTATGAGAAGGTATTTCAGCTGTGCGCCGACAATCTTGGGAGATATTTCCGTGGGGAAGAATTGCAAAACATTATAGATTTTAGCACAGGCTATAAAAAACGCTAAAACACGACTTAGCGATTTAACAATAGAAAAGCGGTTAAAAAATCGCTATCATATATTTATTTTATTAAACACAACATTGAATAAGGAGGTTTCATACGATGAACGCTCAAAAATTTACACAAAAATCACTGGAGGCCATTCAGGAAGCCCAAAACATCGCAATCGAAAACAATAATATGCAAATTGAGGAAGAACATCTCGCACAGGCCCTTTTAGCACAGGAGAACGGCCTTATCCCCCAGCTTTTTAAGAAAATGGATATTGACTCAAATGCTGTGCTGCGCAGCGTAAAAGAACAAATTGCAAGGCTGCCGGGCGTGACCGGCCCAGGGCGCGAACCGGGAAAGATTTATGTCTCCTCCGACGTTGACGCCGCGCTGGTTGACGCAGAAAATGAAGCCGACCGCATGAAGGACGAGTATGTTTCCGTTGAACATCTCCTCCTTGCCATGCTGAACAAACCAAATACTGCAATGCGCAGTGTTTTCCAAACATTCGGTATTAACAAAAACAAATTTTTGACTGCACTATCCACTGTGCGCGGCAACACACGGGTGGTAAGCGACAGCCCGGAAGAAACCTATGACGCGCTTTCAAAATACGGTCAGGATTTGGTAGAGCTTGCAAAAAACCACAAGCTTGACCCGGTTATCGGCAGAGATTCGGAAATTCGGGATGTCATCCGCATTCTTTCCCGCAAAAGTAAAAACAATCCGGTGCTCATTGGCGAGCCGGGCGTTGGCAAAACAGCTATTGCCGAGGGACTTGCGCTGCGTATTGTGCGTGGCGACGTGCCGAACAATCTGAAAGACAGGAAGCTGTTTTCACTGGACATGGGCTCGCTGATTNNAATTATTCTGTTTATCGATGAACTTCACACTATCGTTGGTGCGGGAAAGACCGAGGGTTCAATGGACGCGGGCAATATTCTAAAGCCTATGCTGGCACGCGGAGAGCTGCACTGTATCGGTGCCACCACTTTAAACGAATACCATCAGTATATCGAAAAAGACGCCGCACTCGAAAGGCGCTTCCAGCCGGTTATGGTTGAGGAGCCAAGCGTGGCGGATACCATTTCAATTTTACGAGGCTTAAAGGAACGGTATGAGGTATTCCACGGCGTAAAAATTCAGGATCAAGCGCTGATCGCGGCAGCAGTACTTTCCAACCGCTACATTTCAGACCGGTTCCTGCCCGATAAAGCAATCGACCTGATTGACGAAGCGTGCGCAATGGTTCGCACCGAAATCGATTCAATGCCGACCGAATTGGATGAAATTTCGCGTAAGATTATGCAGCAGGAGATTGAAGAAGCTGCTCTGAAAAAAGAAAACGATTCTCTTTCTCAGGAGCATTTAAGTGAAATTCAAAAAAGCCTTGCAGACCAGCGCTCACAGTTTAAAGAAATGAAGGCGAAATGGGAAAATGAAAAGCAGGCTATCAGCAAAGTTCAAAAGCTGCGCGAAGAAATTGAAAATGTCAACGCTGAAATTGAAAAAGCGGAGCGCAGCTACGATTTGAATAAAGCTGCAGAGTACAAATACGGTAAGCTGCCCGAACTGACTAAGCAGCTGGAAGCAGAAGAACAGATTGCGGAAAAAGCACAGTCCTCCGACTCTTTGCTGCGTGACAGAGTTTCTGAAGAAGAAATCGCTAAAATTGTTGGCCGCTGGACCGGTATCCCTGTTTCACGGTTGATAGAAGGTGAACGGGAGAAGCTTTTAAAGCTTGACGACATTCTTCATCAG